>JBBRYA010000038.1:0-34079 GCA_038238015.1 Solirubrobacterales bacterium | reverse complement strand
GCCGAGGATCAGGTGGAGGGCGGCGCGCACGTACTGGACCTGTGCGTCGCGCTCACGGAGCGCGACGACGAGGACGAGCAGATGCGCCTCGTGGCCAAGAAGGTCTCGCTGACCCAGCCCGCGCCTATCCAGGTCGACTCCACCGAGCCCGAGGTCATCGAGACCGCGCTCGACCAGATCCCCGGCCGCGCGATCGTCAACTCGGTCAACCTCGAAGCGGGCCAGGACAAGCTCGATCGGGTCGTCCCGATCGCGAAGGCGCACGGCGCCGCGTTGATCGCGCTGACCATCGACGAGGTGGGGATGGCCAAGACCCGCGAGCGCAAGCTCGAGGTGGCCAAGCGCATCCACGAGCTTGTCTGCGAGGACCACGGCATGGACGCCGACGCGCTGATCTTCGACGCGCTGACCTTCACGCTGACCACTGGCGATGACGAATGGAAGCCCTCCGCCGTCGAGACGATCGAGGGCATCCGGCTGATCAAGGCCGAGATCCCCGACGTCAAGACCTCGCTCGGCGTCTCCAACGTCTCCTTCGGGATCGGCGTGCCCGCCCGCTCGGTCCTGAACTCCGTGTTCCTGCACCACTGCGTCGAGGCCGGCCTGGACCTCGCGATGGTCAACCCGAATCACATCACCCCCTACGGGGAGATCGGCGAGGAGGAGCGCAAGCTCGCCGACGACCTCGTGTTCAACGAGCGCGAGGACGCGCTCGAGCGCTTCATCGCCCACTTCGAGACGAAGTCCGGCGAGGCCGAGGCCGAGGTCGCCGATCCCACCGCCGGCATGACCCCCCAGGAGGCGCTGCACTGGCACATCCTGCGCCGCAAGCGCGACGGGGTCGAGGATCAGATCGACGCGTCCGTGGAGGGCATCGGCGCCGTGCCGACGCTCAACGACGTGCTGCTGCCGGCGATGAAGGAGGTCGGCGACAAGTTCGGCGCCGGCGAGCTGATCCTGCCCTTCGTGCTGCAGTCCGCCGAGGTCATGAAGCGCGCCGTCGCGCGGCTGGAGAACTACCTCGACAAGCTCGAGGGCTACACGAAGGGCACCGTCGTGCTCGCGACCGTGTTCGGCGACGTCCACGACATCGGCAAGTCGCTGGTCAACACGATCCTGACCAACAACGGCTACACGGTCGTCGACCTCGGCAAGCAGGTCCCGATCGGCACGATCCTCGACGCCGCGCAGGAGCACGACGCGACCGCGATCGGCCTGTCGGCGCTGCTGGTCTCGACCTCCAAGCAGATGCCGCTGTGCGTCGCCGAGCTGCACGAGCGCGGCCTGAACTACCCGCTGCTGGTCGGCGGCGCGGCGATCAACCGCAAGTTCGGCCTGCGCGCCAACTACCCCAAGGGCCGCGAGTCCGACGAGCGCTACGAGCCGGGCGTCTTCTACTGCAAGGACGCCTTCGAGGGCCTCGGCGTGATGGACCAACTGGTCGACGGCGAGGCGCACGAGCGCCTGGTCGAGCAGGTCCGCGAGGCCGCCGAGCGCCTGCGCGAGACCGGCGAGGAGGAGGAGGTCCTCGACACCTCCGACGACTCCGTGCGCTCGCGCGCGCGCACCGACGTCCCCGTGCCGAAGCCGCCGTTCTGGGGCGCGCGCGAGATCCCCGTCGAGCTCGACGACGTCTACCCGCACCTGGACACGCACGTGTTGTTCAAGCTGCACTGGGGCGGGCGCGGCGTCAAGGGCGAGGCCTGGCGCGAGCTCGTCGAGGGTGACTTCCGCCCCCGGCTGGAGCGCATGTGGCGCGAGCAGGACTACCTGCACCCGCGCGCCCTGGTGGGCTACTTCCCCTGCTACTCCGAGGGCAACGAGATCGTCGTGCTCGACCCTGAGGACCGCGAGACGGTGCTCGAGCGCCTCTCCTGCCCGCGTCAGCCCAAGAACGACCGCATCTCCCTCGCCGACTTCTTCCGCCCGAAGGACAGCGGCGAGCTCGACGTGATCGCGCTGCAGGCGGTCACCGCCGGCGACCAGGTCACGAAGCTGATGGCTTCGCTGGAGGCCGACGGCGAGTTCGCCGAGCAGCTGTTCACGCACGGCCTCGGCGTCCAGACCGCCGAGGGCATGGCCGAGTGGATGCACTACCGCGTGCGCGAGGAGCTCGACATCCCGGTGACCCAGGGGCGCCGCTACTCGTGGGGCTACCCGGCGGTGCCCGACCAGTCCGAGCACGAGAAGGTCTTCCGCCTGCTCGGCGCCGAGTCGATCGGCCTGCGGCTCTCCGGCGGCCACGCCGTCGAGCCCGAGCAGTCCACGCTCGCGCTGATCGCCCACCACCAACAGGCCGGCTACTTCGGCATGGGCAACGGCCGCATCCTCCCGGTGGGCTCGCCCGACGACATCATCAAGGGCTCGCGCCGCGACCCTTCGCTGTTCGGCGAGGAGATCGACGACGCCGACCCGGCCGGCGACGCGGTCGACGCCGAGTCGGCACCCGCCACGGCCTAATACGCCGTGCGGGGGCTGCTGCTGGACCTGACGCCCCTCCGCGAGGCGCGTGACTTCCGGCTGCTGTTCCTCGCCCAGCTGGTGTCGTTCGGGGGCTCGCAGATCACCTTCGTCGCGCTGCCGTTCCAGATGTACGCGCTGACCGGGTCCTCGCTGGCCGTCGGCGCCCTCGGGGTCTGCGAGTTCGTGCCGATCCTCGCGATCGCGCTCGTAAGCGGCGCGCTCGCCGACGCCGTCGATCGCCGCCGGCTGGTGCTGCTCGCCGAGGGCGGGGCGGCGCTGGCGGCCGCCGCGCTCGTGGGCAACGCGCTGCTCGCCAGGCCGAGCACCGTCGTCCTGTTCGCCTGCGCCACGCTGCTGGCGGGCTTCTACGCGCTCCTGCGTCCGCCCGTGGACTCGCTCGTGCCGCGCCTGGTGCCGCGCGAGCAGTTCAAGGCGGCGATGGCGCTCGAATGGGTCCGCGGCAACCTCTCGATGATCGGCGGGCCGGCGCTGGGCGGCGTGCTGATCGCCACGTTCGGACTGCCCGTCACCTACGCCGTCGACGTCGCGAGCTTCCTCGTCTCGCTGGGGCTGCTGCTGGCCCTTCGCGCCTCGCCTCCGCCCTCGGACGCCGAGCGCGCGAGCCTGCGCACGATCGCCGAGGGGCTGCGCTACGCGCGCGGCCGGCCCGAGCTCATGGGGACCTACCTGATCGACATGAACGCGATGTTCTTCGGTATGCCGCGGGCGCTGTTCCCGGCGCTCGCGGCGGGCTACGGCGGCGCGGCCGTGCTCGGGCTGCTGTTCGCGGCCCCCGCCGCCGGCGCCCTGCTCGCCGCGCTGCTCAGCGGCTGGACCGCGCGCGTGCACCGCCATGGCCGGCGGTGGCGCTCGCCGCCGCGGGCTGGGGGCTGGCGATCGTCGGCTTCGGCTTCGCCGACGCGCTCTGGCTTGCGCTGCTGTGCCTGAGCATCGCCGGAGCGATGGACGCTGTCAGCGGGCTGTTTCGCTCGGTGATCTGGAACGAGACCATCCCGGACCGTCTCCGCGGCCGGCTGGCGGGCGTGGAGATGATCTCCTACGCCTCCGGCCCGTCGCTGGGCAGCTTCGAGGCCGGCGCCGTCGCCTCGTTGGCGGGGGTGCGTGCCTCCGTCGTCTCGGGCGGCGTCCTGTGCGTCCTGGGCACGGTCGGGCTGGCGGCCGCGCTGCCGTTCTTCTGGCGCTACGACGCCCGTCGGCCGGGGCCCGCGGGGGCGCGGACCGACGGTTATCCGTAGCCTTCGCCGCGTGAAGGTGCTGTCCATCGACGGCGGTGGGATCCGGGGGCTGATCCCCGCCCTGGTGCTCGCGGAGATCGAGCGCCGCACCGGCCGGCGCACGGCCGAGCTCTTCGACCTCGTGGCCGGCACGTCGACCGGTGGCATCCTCGCCTGCGGTCTGACCCGGCGGGGGGAGGACGGCCGGCCGGCCTTCAGTGCCGAGGAGCTCTCCGAGCTCTACCTGCAGCAGGGGCCGAAGATCTTCCACCGGTCGCTGCTCAAGCGCGTGACCTCGCTGGAGGGCATCGCCGACGAGCGCTACGACGACGCCGGCCTCAACGCCGCGCTCGAGCAGTACTTCGGGGCGGCGCGGCTGCGCGATTCGCTCGCCGACGTGTTCGTGACGGCCTACGAGATCCACGACCGCTTCGCGTTCTTCTTCCGCTCCTCACGGGCTCGCAACGACCCCAGCCACGACTTCGCGCTCACCGAGGTCGCCCGCGCGACCTCCGCGGCCCCGACCTACTTCGAGCCGATCGAGGTCACCGACGCGGCGGGCGCGCGCACCTACCCGCTGATCGACGGCGGCGTCTTCGCGGTCAACCCGGCCATGTGCGCGTACGCCGAGGCCGTCGCCGGAGGCCGTCAGGTCGAGGTGCTCGCGTCGCTGGGGACGGGCTCGCACACTCGCGCCTACGAGTTCGACGACGTCCGCTCGTGGGGCCTGATCGGCTGGGCGCGACCCGTCCTGGAGATGGTCTTCGACGGCGTGGCCGACACCGTCGACTTCGAGCTCGCCACCCTTGCGGGCCCGCGCTACGTGCGCCTGCAGGTCGAGCTGCGCTATGCCTCCGACAGCCTCGACGATGCCAGCGAGGGCAACCTCGGGCGCCTGCGCGGCGATGCCGAGCGCCTGATCGCCGAGCGCACCGCCGACATCGAGGCCCTCTGCGAGAAGCTCGCGGGCTAGACGTCGCTCGGCGCGGGTTCGCGCGGTGACAGCGACACCGGGGTGGTGTGCAGCGCGCGCAGGCGCACCTCGCGCCAGGACAGCCCCTCCTTGACCAGCGCGGGAGCCCCCATCACGACGGCGGTGGCCACCTCGACGGCCTGCAGGACGATCCCGTAGCCGAGCGCGTGGGCCGGCCCGACGCCGTAAGCGCCGGTCAGCACCGCCAGGCAGGCGGCTTGGAAGACGCCGAGGTTCGACGGCGTGAGCGGGAGCACGGCGGTGACGTTGACCGCGAAGAGCACCGCCGCCGCGGCGGAGGCGCCGCCCGACTCGATGCCGAGCGCGTCGAGCAGCACCCAGCAGGCCAGCCACTGCAGCGCCCAGGCGGCGAGCTGCGCGGAAGTGGCCTGCGCGCCCAGGCGCGGGCGCCGGAAGACGGCGAGGCCGGAGCGCACCCGCGTCAGCTCTGCGCGCGCACCGGCGACCCAGCGCGCGACCCGCTGTGAGCGCGAGGGCAGGCCCGAGCGCAGGAGCGCCGGGGCGCCCAGGACCGCGAGCAGGACCGCGAACGGCGCCAGCGCGTACCAGACCAGCGCCTGCTGGCGGCCGGCGAACAGGCCCACGGTCCCGAACATGACGCCGCCGAGTACGGCCAGGGCGACCAGGTTGAGCAGCGTCTGGGAGACAAGCGTGCCGAGCACGGCGGGCAGCACCTCGCGCGGGCGGCCGAGCCGCCGCGCGACGATCAGGGCGCGCGATGGCTCCCCGAGGCGCGCCGGCAGGGTGGCGGACATCAGCACGCCGATCGAGGTGCCCTGGAGCGCGTCGGCCAGACGCAGGCGGGCGTCGGGCAGCGCGGCCCGGAGGATCGAGTGCCAGGAGATCGCGCGCAAGACCATCGAGGCGCACATGAGCGCCACCGCGCCGAGGACCAGCGCGGGGCTCGAGGCCACCAGCGCCGCCGCCACCGAATGCAGGCCGATCTGCTGCAGCGCGATGAAGCCGCCGGCCCCGGTGCCCGCGATGCCGAGGGCGAAGGCGGCGCGGCCGGCGATCCGGATCGTGCGCTGTATGCGGCTGGGGGGCGGCAGCAGCGACGGCAGCCGCTGGGCGGGGCGCCGCGGGCCGAGGCCGGCGCTCGCCAGGCCGATCCGCACCGCCGCCCGCGCCGCGGCGCCCTGCGGCGCGCCCACGCGCGCGGCGTCCTCGTAGACGCCGGTCAGCTCCGCGGCCACCTGCGGCCACGCGTAGCGCTCCGCGCTGCGGACCGCCGCGGTACCCAGGCGCCGGGCGTGCGCGGGGTCCAGCGCGAGGTCGTGCAGCGCTTCGCCGAGCGCGATGGCGTCACCGGGCGCGACGAGCAGCCCGTCGTGCTCGTGCGTCACGACGTCGCGATAGCCCGGTATGTCCGAGGCGATCACGGGTGTGCCGGCCGCGAAGGCCTCGGTCAGCACCATGCCGAAGGACTCGCCGCCGAGCGACGGGGCGCACAGCACGTCGGCATCCACGAGCGCCGCCTGGCGCTCGGCGTCCGACGCGCGGCCGAGCGCCGTGACGCCCTCGCGCTCGGTCAGCAGCGGCGCGAGCTCGGCGTTGTCGACCCCGATCAGCGTGAGCGTGGCCGGGACGTGTGCGCGCAGCGCCTCGTAGGCGCGCAGCAGGATCGGCAGGCCCTTGCGCTCGACCGCCTGGCCGACGAAGACGATCCGCAGCGGCTCCTCCGGCTCCCGGTGGCGCGGGGCGGAGACGCCCGTCTCCGGCAGGCTCACGCCGTTGGGGACGATGCGGTACTCGCCGCCGTAGAAGCGCCGCCCGGTCCAGGCAGCGGCCTCGGAGACCGCGACGCGCGCCGTGAGGTGGTTGAGCTTGCGCCGCGCGCCAGCGACGTTCGCCACGAAGTGGGGCAGCGCGTTCTCCGAGTAGCAGTGAAACGTGCCCACGACCGGCGCGTCGGCGCTGGTCAGCGCGTCCCAGCCGATCGCGGGCGCGACCGGCTCGTGGACGTGGACGACGTCGAAGGCGCCGGCCCGCAGCTCGCGCCGGAGCCTCGACACGGCGGTCGGCGTGTGCGAGAGGTTGGAGACGGCGCCGTTGGAGGGCCAGCCGAGCGTGGGGCCCAGCGGGATCAGCCACTCGGGCACGGGCCGCGGCTGCGGCCGCGCGCCCCGATGCAGCAGCGCCGTGGTGCGGCTATCGGGGTCAAACGGCGCCAGCACCCGCACGTCGTGCCCACCGGCGCTCAGCTCACCGGCGAGCGCCTCGATGTGCCGGGTGACCCCGCCGGGGTAGGACCACGAGTACGGGGAGACGAGGGCGACTCGCATCGCTCGATGGTAGATGAGGCGGTGGGCGGCTTCGGCCCTCCTAGACTGGACGGCGCATGCCCACACGGCATTTCATCAAGTACACGTTCCTGAAGGTGGACCCCGCGTGGCGCCGGCTGGACGCCGATCGCCGCGCCGCCGACAAGCGCGAGTTCCTGGCGGCCTGCGAGGACTTCGGGGCCGAGCGGCTGCTGCGGGCGTTCTCGACGGTCGGAACCCGCGGAGACACCGACCTGATGCTGCTCACCCAGGCCACGAACCTTCAGCGGATCCACGAGTTCCACGTCGTGCTCGCGCAGAGCGGGCTGATGCAGTGGTGCTCCACCCCCCACTCCTTCCTCGCCATGACCAAGCCTTCGGAGTACTCCGACGAATCGCGCCTGGAGGTCCGCCCCCAGCACTCCTCCTACCTGTTCGTCTACCCCTTCGTGAAGACCCGCGAGTGGTACCGGCTCTCGCCCCAGGAGCGCTACGGGGTGATGCAGGAGCACATCAAGATCGGCCGCGAGTACCCGCAGATCGACCTCAACACGAGCTACTCCTTCGGCCTCGACGACCAGGAGTTCGTCGTCGCGTTCGAGACCGACGAGCCGGCCGCGTTCCTCGACCTCGTGCAGCGCCTGCGCACCACCGAGGCCTCGGCCTACACCAAGCGCGACACCCCGACCTTCACGTGCATCTCCACGTCGGTCGAGCGTGCCCTCAGCGCGCTGGACGGCGCCCCGCTCCCCGACGCGCTCTCGCTCACATGAGCCGTCACCCCGACTTCGACGCGGTCCGCGACATCACGATCATCGGTGCGGGCCCGGTGGGGCTCTCCACCGCCTTCTGGGCGGGGATGCGCGAGGCCTCCAGCCGCATCATCGACTCCCTGCCCGAGCTCGGCGGCCAGCTCACGACGCTGTATCCCGAGAAGTGGATCTTCGACGTCCCCGGCCACCCGCGCGTGCTGGCCAAGGACCTCGTCGCCTCGCTCCGCGAGCAGGCGCTCGGGCAGTTCGACGTCCCGGTGCACCTCGAGACCACCGCGCACGAGCTCGTCTACGAGGACGACCTCGTCGTGCTGCGCACCGACCGCGGCGACCTGCGCTCGCGCACGGTGATCGTCGCGGGCGGCCACGGCGCCTTCGAGCCCAAGAAGCTGCCAGTCTCCGACGTCGACATGACGCCGTGGGAGGGCCGCGGCGCCACCTACCTGGTGGGCGAGAAGAAGGACTTCGAGGGCAAGCGCGTGCTGATCGTCGGTGGCGGCGACTCGGCCTTCGACTGGGTGGTCAACCTGCTCGACACCGCAGCCGAGATCACGCTGGTGCACCGCCGCGACGGCTTCCGAGCCCATGAGGCGACGGTCTCGGAGGTCATGAGCCACGTCGAGGCCGGCCGCGTCGAGCTCAAGGTCCCCTACGTCATCAAGGGAGTGGAGGGCAACGGCAGCGTCGAGACGGTCGAGCTGCACCACGCCGACGGCGAGGGCGTGGAGCGCCTGGACTGCGACGCGGTGCTGCTCCAGCTCGGCTTCTCGACCAAGCTCGGCCCGCTCAAGCAGTGGGGCTTCGAGCTCTCAAAGGGCGCGATCGTCGTCGACCCGCTGATGCGCACGAGCCTGCAGAAGGTCTGGGCGTGCGGGGACATCACGACCTTCGACGGCAAGCTCAAGCTGATCGCCACCGGGTTCGCGGAGTCGGCGATCGCCGTCGCGCAGGCGGTGCACGAGATCCGGCCCGACATGAAGCTCCAGCCCGCGTACTCGACCAACACCGGCGTGCCGAGCTCGACCCCGGAGGACGTCACCCCCAGCTACGTGCACCCTCCCGACGTCCCCGCGGTCGCCGAGGGCCAGGTCTGAACGCAGACGACGCCCGGCTGCGCGCCGCCGATCCGGTGATGGCGCGGCTGATCGATGACCACGGCGGCCCGCTGCCGGCCGAGCGCGACGCGCGCGGGCGCCCCGAGGACCTCTACGGCGCGCTCGTGCGCTCGATCGCCGGCCAGCAGCTCTCGGTGCTGGCCGCGCGGGCGATCTGGCGCAAGCTGACGGCGCGCTTCGACGGGCGGACACCGACCCCCGAGGAGATCCTCGCCGACGATCCGGAGGAGCTGCGGGCGGCGTGCGGCTTCTCGCGCGCGAAGGTCCGCTACCTGCGCTCGCTGGCCGAGCACGTTGTCGCAGGTGAGCTCGAGCTCGAGGCGCTGTCCGTACTCCCCGACGACGAGGTCATCCGCGAGCTGACGGCGGTCAAGGGGATCGGCGAATGGACGGCGCACATGTTCCTGATGTTCACCCTGCACAGGCCGGACGTCCTGCCGGTCGGCGACCTCGGCGTCCGCAACGCCGCGATGCGGGCCTACGAGCTCGAGAAGGCGCCCTCGCCGGCCGAGCTCACCGCGCTCGCCGAGCTCTGGCGGCCCCAGCGCACACGCGCCTGCCTGTACCTCTGGCGCAGCCTCGACAACGCCCCCGCCTAAGCTGCACGGCGATGCCCAGGCTTCCGCTCGCGCTCGTGGCAGCTCTCGTCGTTCTCGCCGGATGCGGATCCCAGGGCTCCAAGGACCCGGTCTCCCAGGTACCCGCCAAGGGCGGGATGCGCGCGAAGGTCCGCGCCGCCACGCAGGTGACCGCGAAGGACTTCCCGCCCGCCGCCGGCCGCACCCTCCAGCAGGTCGCCGACGTGGTCGGCGCCACCGGCCCGCAGCTCGGGCTGGCCTCCTCGGTGTTCACGGTCGGGCGCGACCGCCTCGCCTTCGGGATCATCGACAACCGCTCGGGCTTCGTCTACGGCAAGACCGCGGTCTACGTCGCCAAGACGCCGGGCGATCCTGCCAGGGGCCCCTACCCGGCGCCCGCCGACGTCCTCGTCACCGAGGGCCGCTACCGCTCCAAGCAGGCCGCGACCGAGGACAGCCCGTTCGCCGCCATCTACGCCGCCCAGGTGCCGTTCCGGCGCCCGGGCGCCTACTACGTGCTGGCGGTCACCCAGAACGGCAGCCGCCAGGTGGCCACCACGGGGCGCCTGAAGGTGATCGCACCCTCCGCGGACCGCATCCCGGAGGTCGGCGACCGCGCGCCGCGCGTGCAGACCGACACGCTGGCCTCGGCCAAGGGCGACATCTCGGCGATCGACACGCGGACGCCCCCAAGCGATATGCACCGGCGCTCCTTCGCCGACGTGGAGGGCAAGAGGCCGGTCGCGCTCCTGTTCGCGACCCCGCAGCTCTGCCAGTCGCAGGTCTGCGGGCCGGTGGTCGACGTCGCGCAGCAGCTGAAGGCGCGCTACGGGGACCGGATCGAGTTCATCCACCAGGAGGTCTACGTCGACAACAAGCCCGAGAAGGGCTACCGCAAGCCGCTGCAGCGCTTCAACCTCGCCACGGAGCCCTGGCTCTTCGTGGTGGGGCGTGACGGGCGCATCACCGCCAGGCTGGAGGGCTCGTTCGGGCTCGCGGCCATGGAGCGGGCGCTCAAGACCGCCCTGTGATCCTCTTCGCCCACGGGCTCGTGCAGCGCTCGAGCCTGCCGATCCCGCAGGTGTTCTTCGCCTGGGGGTCGGCGATCGTGCTGGTCGTCTCCTTCCTCGCGCTCGCCGCGCTGTGGCCCAATCCGCGGCTGCAGCGGCCCGGCTGGCGCCCGCTGCCGGGCGGGGCCGGGCGGATGCTCACGGCCCGCGCGGTCGAGGTCGTGTGCGGGCTGGCCGGCGTGGTGACGCTCGTGCTCGTCGTGATCGCGGGCTACAGCGGCCCGGCGACGCCGCTGGACAACCTCGCCCCCACCTTCATCCTGATCGTGTTCTGGGTCGGGACCGTGTTCGCGTCCGTCCTGTTCGGCGACGTCTTCGCGGCCTTCAGTCCCTGGCGCGCGATCGGGCGCGTGCTGTTCCGGCGCGCGCGACGGCCCTACCCGCCGTGGCTCGGGCGCTGGCCCGCGGCCGCCGGGCTGCTCGTGTTCACCTGGATCGAGCTCGCGTCCCGCTGGGGCGAGACGCCGCCGACGCTGACCACGGCGGCGCTGGTCTACACGGCGCTGACGCTCGCCGCGATGGCGGTGTTCGGCGTCGAGGCGTGGACGCGCTGCGGCGAGGCCTTCTCGGTCTACTTCAACCTCTTCTCGCGGCTGTCGGTGTTCGAGCGCCGCGACGGCGAGATCGGGATGCGGCCGCCGCTGTCGGGGCTGCCGCGGATCGGCGGGGAGGCGGGAACGGTCGCGCTGATCGCGGTGATGATCGGCACGGTGACCTTCGACGGGTTCAGCCAGGGCCGCATCTGGAAGGACCTCGCTGTGCGCCTCAACGACGGCGTGACGTCGCTGGGCATCTCGGCGCAGACCGCGCCGGCGATCGTCAACACGCTCGGGCTGCTGCTCGGCGTGACGCTCGTGGCGAGCTTCTACGCCGCCGGCATCGCCGGCGTGCGCTCGGTCGGCGGCGACTATGACGCGGAGCGCCTGCGCGAGAGCTTCGCCCACACGCTGGTCCCCATCGCGATGGTCTACGTCGCCGCGCACTACCTGACCTTCCTGGTGTTCGAGGGCCAGTCCATCGGCTACCTCGCCTCCGACCCGCTCGGCCGCGGCTGGGACCTCTTCGGGACCGCGTCCTCGGCGATCGACTACTCGCTGCTGAGCCAGAACGCGACCTGGTACCTGCAGGTCGGCTTCGTCGCGACCGGCCACGTGGCGGCGCTCACCCTCGCCCACGACCGCGCGCTTGCGCTCTACGGCCGGGCCCGGATCGCCGTCCGCTCGCAGTACTGGATGCTCGGGATCATGGTCGGCTTCACGCTGCTGGCATTGTGGCTGCTCGCGCAGGCCGGGGCCTGAGCGCGAACTCCGACGTCGAAAGGAAGCGCGAATGGCACCCACGACCAAGAACAGCAAGGTCTGTTACGTGGAGATCCCCGCCACCGACGTCGAGCGTTCGGCGGCCTTCTACTCGGAGGTCTTCGGGTGGGAGATCCGCACGCGCGGCGACGGCGTGACCGCGTTCGACGACAGCACCCGAGAGGTCAGCGGGGCCTGGATGACCGGTCGGCCGCCGTCGCCGGAGCCCGGTCTGCTGGTCTACGTCATGGTCGACGACTGCGAGGCGGCCGTCGACGCGGTCCTCGCGCACGGCGGCGAGATCGTGCAGCCGATCGGCGTGGACGCGCCCGAGATCACCGCGCGCTTCCGCGACCCCGCGGGCAACGTGCTCGGCCTCTACCAGGAGCCCGTCGGCGATGGCTAGTCCGAGCCTGACCATGGGCCGCGGCACGCGAGCCCTTGCCGCGGTCGCCGCAACCGCCACGGGGACGACCGTCTTCGTCGAGTGGGCGCGCGTGTGGCGTCGCGGGTCTGCGCCGCCGCCCGGCGCAGCTCACCCGGTGCTGGCCGCGGGCGCCACCGCCGGCCGCGAGACGCTCGAGGTCTTCCGGGAGGGCTACCGCGAGAGCCCCAACCGCGAGAACGCGCTCTTCAACATGCTGGCCGCCTTCGCGACGACGTTCGGGGCCGCGCGCGCGGCGACCGCGCTGATCCGCTCGGGGCGGGCGACGAGGCTGCTGGGCGACCTCGTGGTCGGCGACCGCCACATCCACCACTTCGTCCCCGGGTTCGTGCTCGGCTTCGCGGCCGGGGGCGCCTCGATCGCCGCGCGGGACGAGGGCCTGGACCGCTGGCTGGCGGTGCCGTTCGGCGCCGGGGCGGCGCTCGTCTTCGACGAGGCCGCGCTGCTGCTGGAGATGGAGGACGTCTACTGGTCGGAGGAGGGGGTGCTCAGCCTCCAGGTCTCCTTCGCGACGATCGCGCTGCTGGCCTCGCTCGCGCTCGGCGTGCGCCTGCTGCGCCGTGGCGAGTCGCGCGTGCTCCCCGTTGCGGGTTCCTAGAGCTCGACCTCGCCGGCCACGCAAGTGACGGTGCCGCCGCCGACCCAGACGGTCCCGTCGGGCTCCTGAGTGACGTGGACGCGCCCGGCGCGGCCGAGCGCCGTGCCCTGGCTCGCGACGTAGGGCGCGCGGGCTCGCCCCGTGCGCAGCAGCCACTGCGCGAGCGAGGCGTTGAGGCTGCCGGTCACCGGGTCCTCGACGAGGCCGCCGTCCTTGGGGAAGAACGCGCGCACCTCGAAGGCCTGCGGGGAGCCCTCGGGATAGGGCCCGGCCACGCCGACGTCCTGGTCGATGAAGTCCGGGCGCAGGGCGAGCACCGCCTCGGCGCTCTCCAGCAGGACCGCGATCCAGCCCGGCCCGTTGTCGGCCCATTCGGCGTCCACGATCTCCGCGCGGTCGATGCCGAGCGCCGCGGCGATGCGCTGCACGTGCGCCTCCTCGACCGGGCCCGAGCGCAGCAGCGGCGGCGCGGCGAAGGCGAGCCCGTCGTCGGTGCTGCGCACCCGGACCAGCCCGGCGCCGCACTCCTGCACCACGACCTCGGGGCGCTCAGTGCGGCCCTGCAGCCACGCGTGGCAGGTCCCGAGCGTCGGGTGCCCGGCGAACGGGAGCTCGCTGACCGGCGTGAAGATGCGCACGCGGTAGTGCGCGCCCGGCGCGTTGGGGGCGAGCACAAATGTGGTCTCGGACAGGTTCGTCCAGCGCGCGAAGCCCTGCATCTCCTCGGTGCCGAGGCCGGCGCCGTCGAGCACCACCGCCACCGGGTTGCCCGCGTAGGGCGTGGTGGTGAAGACGTCGACCTGCGCGAACGGGCGGCGCATCTAGGCACCGCACTGCGGCTGGGGCGGCGGCGGTGCCTCGGGGCTGGGGCGGGCCGCGCCTCCCCACGCCTGCCACTCGCTCAGGACGGGATAGGCCTTGTTCAGCGAGGTGGTGACCAGGCCGGTGGGGAAGATGTCGTCCTCGCGGAAGGTGTACTGGAAGGCGGCGGTGACGCGCGGGTCGTCGTACCACTTGATCAGGCGCCGGTGCAGGCTGCGGCACGCCTGGCGGTGCGCGGCCGGCGTGTCGCGGCGCGTCTCCCCGGCGCGCGGGGCGCCGACTCCCGTCTCGGTGATCCAGATGACGTGCTTCTTCGGGCAGCCGAAGCTGTCGGCCGCCTTCGCGACCGCGCCGACCGGGTTCACGCCGCCGACGTAGCCGTGCTGGGAGACGATCGTCGTCCCGCACACGACCGCCTTGGGCAGGTCGCGGATGAACTCGCCGACCCCCGTGCTCTTGGCCTTGCGCTTGTCCAGGCCCGCAAGCTCGCCGAGCACGTACTGCTGGTCGCCCGGCGCCTCGTCGAGCGCGCGCTTGAGCTCGCGGGTGAGCTCGGTGTAGCGCGCCGCGCCCTCCGACTGCGCCGAGGGCGAGCAGCGCCCGCGCTGCGGGGAGATGAAGAACGGGTGGTTGGGCTCGTTCCAGGCGCTCCAGTAGCGCAGGTCGACGCCCTCCTTGCCGCCCAGCGCGATCACGTCGGAGACGAGCTTGCGGTAGCCGCCCATCGCCTCGGGCTTCGGCGCCCGCGAGCGAGGCTGCGTGCTCGGCCGCTCGCAGCCCGAGGCCGGGCGCGCCGCCCACTCCGGCGTCCCGGTGATCACCACCAGCACCTCCCAGCCGCCCTTGTGCTGCTTCTGGCGCGAGGCCAGCGCGCGCAGCTGGTCGCGCACCCCGCCCCAGCCGGCACACGGCGGCGTGCCGCGCAGGCAGCCGTCGTAGGGATGGTCGAGGTTGGCGGGCTTGCTCTGGTCGGGCTGGAGCGAGGGCCAGTCGAGCACCAGCCGGTAGAAGGCCGGCTTGAGCCTGCCGACGTCGTCCTGCCAGCGGGCGAACGGCGCCGGGACGTCCTTCTTGGCGCCGGGGGCGAAGAGCAGGTTCGGGTTCTGCTCGGTCAGGCCGATCGCGAGATCGCCCCTGGCCTTACCCTGCGCGACCGCGGGCGAGCGCGTCTCGGCGGGGGTGGGCGACGGCTTTGCGGCGTTGCCTCCGCTCCCGCAGCCCGCGAGCAGAGCGACGCAGAGGGCGGCCGCGGGGGCCGCCCCTCGAACCAGGCCCCGCAGGGTCAGACCGCCGAGACCTCTTCCTCTTCCGCGACGCGGAAGGAGGAGCCGCAGCCGCAGGCCGCGACGACGTTGGGGTTCTCGACCTTGAAGCCAGCGCCCTGCAGGCTCTCGACGTAGTCGACCATCGCGCCGCGCACGTAGGGCAGGCTCGGGCCGTCGACCAGCAGGCGCAGCCCGTGGTCCTCGAAGACCTCGTCGCCGTCACGCTGGGTGTCGAACGCGAGCGCGTACTGGAAGCCGGAGCACCCGCCGCCGCGAACCCCGACGCGCAGGCCGGAGGTGGCCACGTCGGCGTTCTGGCCGTCCAGGAACTCCTTGACCTTCTCGGCGCCTCTGTCGGTGAAGCTGATCACGGGGTCACTTCCTCCTGAGTCCTACGGCCTGGTCCAATGCTTCACGAAGTGTAGCGGTCGCTAACCTGAATCTCATGCCCCGGACGGAGGAGCTCAAGCAGCGCATCGAAGCCGAGATTCCCGGTGCGCGTGCGGACGTCATCGACCTCACCGGCGGGGGCGACCACTTCAGGGCCACCGTGGTGGCGCCAGAGTTCTCGCAGCTGAGCCGGATCGAGCAGCACCGGCGCGTCTACGGGGTCTTCGGCGCAGACATCGGCGGCCCCATCCATGCCCTTTCCCTCGAGACGAGAGCGGAGTAACGACACCATGAGCACCACCGAGAACCCCATCCGCGAGGCCATCCAGGGCGCGATCGCCGAGCACGATGTCCTCCTCTTCATGAAGGGGACGCCCGAGGCCCCCGCGTGCGGCTTCTCCGCGCGCACGGTCGCGGCCATCGAGGCGCTGGGCAAGCCCTTCGCGGCCGTCGACGTCCTGCCCGACCCGCGCATCCGCCAGGAGCTCTCCTCGATCTCCAACTGGCCGACGATCCCGCAGCTCTTCGTGAAGGGCGAGCTCGTCGGCGGCTGCGACATCGTGTCGGAGATGTACGAGAGCGGCGAGCTCGCGCAGGCGCTCGGGGTCGAGGCCCCGGCCGGCGCCCCCGACGAGGCCCCCGCGGCGGCCGAGCCCGGGGCCCCGCCGCTGCAGATCGACAACCGGCTGGTGTAGCGGCCTACAGATCGCGCCGGGCGAACCCCCGCAGCGCGACCGCCCCCACGACACCCAGATACAGCAGCGCCCACGGCCACAGCAGCGGCCCGAAGGACGCCGCGCCGCCGAACGGCCCCAGGTCGATCGCGAGGCGGCTCAAGCCGATCGTGTCGGCGGTGATCTCCGACAGCGAGACCTGGTAGAGCGCCTCGAAGGGCAGCGCCCAGCTCGAGACCGTCGCCACCTGGCCGAGGGTGTGCGAGCCCAGCGCCTGGGCGATCTGCCCGAGCAGCCCGGCGACCAGACCCGCGCCGAAGACCATGAAGACGGCGATGCCGTTGGCGGTGCTGGCCAGGAACACTGAGCCCGCGAGCGACATCCCGGCGAGGATCGCGACCGCCAGCCCGAGCGACAGCGCGGGCACGATCACCCGGTCGGGCCACCAGCCGACGAACGCCCCGGTGATCGCCGCCTCGGCCAGGAACATGACCACGACGTAGGCCGCGCACACGCTCGCCGCCGCCGCGAAGCGCCCGGCCAGCAGCGTCGCGCGACTCAGCGGCCGGACGATCACCGGCTGCAGCAGCCCGCGCTCGGCGTCCCCGCGCACCGCGCCCAGCGTGAGAAAGACGGCGAGCACGGTCCCGAGGAAGACGGTGCCGAACATCGCCAGGCCGAGCAGCGTCGCGCCGCCGACGATCGTCGCGTCGATGCCCGCCACGCCCGTGGCTCCCGGGCCGTTGATGCTCTTCGAGGCCTGCCACGCGCCCAGCGCGTAGAGCGCGAGGTAGCCGACGGAGAGCACGGCGACGACGATGAACACGCGCCGGCGAACGCTCTCGCGCAGCGCGAAGCCCGCGACGATCCGCAGGCCGCTCATCGCCCGCCGACCGCCTCGAGGTAGGCGTCCTCGAGCGTGGAGGTGAGCACGCGCACCTCATAGACCGCCTCGCCGGCGGCGACCAGCTCGGCGACGATCCGCGGGGCGTCCTCGCGCCCGGCCTCGGCGAACACGCGACGCCCGGAGCCGGTCTCGACCTCGACGCCTCCGGCGTGGCTGAGCTGCGCGGGCGTGCCGGCCGCGACCAGCTCGCCGCGGGCGATGATCGCCACGCGGTCGCAGACCAGCTCGACCTCGGAGAGCAGGTGCGAGTTCAGCAGCACCGCCACCCCGCGCGAGCGCAGCTCCTCCAGCAGCGTGCGCACCGTCCGCCGGCCGACCGGGTCCAGCGCGCTGGTGGGCTCGTCGAGCAGCAGCAGCCGCGGCGAGCCCACGAGCGCCTGGGCGATCCCGAGGCGCTGCTACATCCCCTTCGACATCGTCCCCACGCGCCGCTGCGCGGCCTCCTCCAGCCCGACCAGCTCGAGCAGCTCGGCGCGCTCGGCGGCCCCAGCGTCCGAGTGCGCCAGGCGCTGGTGGAGCTCGAGCAGCTCGTCGGCGCTCAGCCAGTCGGGGAAGCGGAACAGCTCGGCGAGGTAGCCGAGCGCGCGCTGGGCGGCGGGCGAGCCGGCCGGCGCTCCGCACACCAGCGCCGTCCCGGCGGTGGGGCGGACGAGCCCGCAGGCGATCTTGACCAGCGTCGACTTGCCGGCGCCGTTGGGGCCGAGCAGCCCGAGCAGCTCGCCCTGGCCGACCTCGAGGTCCACGCCTCCCAGCGCCCGGATCGAGCCGTAGGCCTTCTCGAGACCGGAGACGGAGAGCGCGGCGGGCATCGGGCTCATACCATCGTGGCGGATGGAGGCGACGATCGCGCCCGCACCGCTGCGCTGGGACGGCGAGCGCCTGCACGTGCTCGACCAGACGGCGCTGCCCGCGCGCGAGCAGGTGCTGGTCCTGACCGGCGCCGCCGACACCGCCGCGGCCATCGCCCGCCTCGCCGTCCGGGGCGCGCCGCTGATCGGCGTCGCCGCCGCCTACGGGCTCGCGATGGAGCTCGCGCGGGAGCCGTCCCTCGGCGCGCTCGAGCGCGCCGCGCAGCAGCTTGCGGGCGCGCGACCGACAGCGCGCAACCTCGGCTGGGCCGTCGAGCGCGTGAGCGCCGCCGCCCTCGCGGCCGGCCCTGCGCGGCTGGCCGGCGCCGCACGCGCCGAGGCCGAGGCCATCCATCGCGAGGATGAGGCCGCCAGCGCCGCGCTCTCGCGCCACGGCGCCGACCTGCTCGAGGACCTGATCGGCGAGGGCCGGGTCATGACCCACTGCAACGCCGGCGCCCTCGCGGCGAGCGGTCGCGGGACCGGGCTCGGCGTGATCGCCGAGCTGGCCGACCGCCGGCCGGTGCGCGTGCTCGTCTGCGAGGCGCGCCCGCTGCTGCAGGGCGCGCGCCTGACCGTGTGGGAGCTCGCGCGGCTGGGCATCGCGCACGAGCTGGCGGTCGACGCCGCCGCACCGGGCCTGATCCGCACCGGTGAGGTCGACGCGGTGGTGACGGGCATGGACCGGGTGGCCGCCAACGGCGACGTCGCCAACAAGCTCGGGACCTACGGGCTGGCGCTCGCCGCGCACGCCGCGGGGATCCCGTTCGTGGTCGCCGGCCCGTCCTCCTCGATCGACCTGTCGCTGAGCTCTGGCGACGCGATCGAGATCGAGGAGCGCGACGCCGACGAGGTCCGCAGCGTGCTCGGGAGCTCGGTGACCATCCCCGGCACGCCGTGCCGCAACCCCGCCTTCGACGTCACCCCGGCCGCGCTCGTGTGGGCGCTGGTGACCGAGCGCGGCGTCGCGCGCCCCGTGACGCCGGACAGCGTCGCCGGCGTGGCATGAGGGTCGCGCGCACCGTCTCGCTGTCAGAGACCCGCGTCGAGCAGGCTCCGGACCCGGTGTGCGGCCCGGGCGACGTCGTCTGCCGCGTGCTCGCCTGCGCCACCTGCGGCTCCGACGTCCAGGACTTCTACGTCCAGCGCAAGCTCCCGGCGGTGCTCGGCCACGAGCCCGCGGGCGAGGTCGTCGCCGTGGGCGCGGAGGTCCGCGGGGTGCGCCCCGGCGACCGCGTGGCCATCCACCACCACGCGCCGTGCGGCGAGTGCCGGCGCTGCCGGCGCGGGCACGAGACCCTGTGCGAGCGCTTCCGCTCGACGCGCCTGGACCCCGGAGGCTTCGCCGAGTACGTGCGCGTGCCCGCCGAGCTGGTGGGCGAGCTGCTCCCGCTCGACGGGCTCGACCCCGTCCTCGCGACGCTGACCGAGCCGCTCGCCTGCGCGCTGCGCGCCCAGCGCCGCGCCGGCCTCGCTCCCGGCGACTCGCTGCTGGTGGTCGGGGCGGGCGCGAGCGGGCTGCTGAACGTCGCCGCCGCGCACGCGCTCGGCGTCGAGGCGATCTGGGTGCGCGAGCCCGACCGCGGGCGGCTCGCCCGCGCCGAGGCCTGGGGCGCAACCGCGCACGGCAACGAGCCCGTCGACGTCGCGATGGTCTGCACGCCGCGCCCAGAGGCGATCCTCGACGCCGCGGCCGCGGTGGCCCCGGGCGGGGCGCTGTGCCTCTACGCGCCGCCCGCGCCGGGCAGCCCGCTCGGCATCGACGGCAACCTCGTGTTCGAGCGCGAGCTCGACGTCTGCGCGAGCTGGTCGGCCGGGCCCGTCGACATGCGCGCCGCGCTCGCCCTGCTGCGCGGCGGCGCAGCGCGCGCGTCCGAGCTGATCACCGCGCGCTTCGACCTCGACGGAACGGGCGCCGCGCTCGCGGCGCAGCGAAGCGGCGCGGCGCTCAAGGCGGTCGTGCTGCCGTGAGAGCCGCGGTCCTGCACGGGCCCGGCGACCTGCGCGTCGAGGAGCGCGCGGCGCCCGAGCCCACCGCGGGCGAGGTGCTCGTGCGCGTCCAGGCCGCCACGACCTGCGGCACCGACGTGAAGATGTGGGAGCACGGCCACCCCGTCCTCGGCCCATATCCGGCGCCGTTCGGCCACGAGACGGCCGGGGTGCGCGAGGACACGGGCGAGCGCGTTCTGGTCGGCGACTCCGTCGCATGCGGAGCCTGCGCGCCGTGCGCGGCCGGCCGCCCGCAGATCTGCCGCGACCCGCACTGGGTCCTCGGCGGCTTCGCCGAGCGGCTGGCCGCGCCGGCGACGGCGCTGCACCCGCTGCCCGACGGCCTCGACGCCGCGGGCGCCGCGATGGCCGAGCCGCTCGCCGCCGCTGTGCACGCGCTCGACCGCGCGCCCGCCCGCGAGCTCGCGCCCGACGCCGGCGTGCTGGGCGGCGGCCCGATGGGACAGATGCTCGCCGCGCTGCTCGTCCACGAGGGCCGCACGGTCACGCTCGCCGACCCGCACCCCGAGCGCCGCGAGCAGGCCGAGGCGCTCGGGGCCATGAGCACGCAGCGCCTGGCCGATTGCGACGTGGTCTTCGAGGCCGTCGGCCGTCCCGACGCCTGGCGCGCCGCGGTGCAGGCCGCCGCGCCCGGCGGCACCGTGGTGTTCGTCGGCGGCTGCCCGGCCGGCAGTGACGCGGCGGTCCCCACCCGCCCGCTGCACTACGACGAGCTCGACCTCCGCGGGGCCTTCCATCACTCGCCGGCCGAGGTCGACCGCGCGCTCGCACTGCTCGCTGAGGGCGCGGTCCCGTGGCGCGCGCTCGCGGCCGGTCCGATCGGGCTCGATGAGCTCGCGGGCGCGCTGGCGCAGCGCGGCGGGCCGCCGCGCAAGTGGGTCGTCACGCCCTGATCATCTGGCCCGCGCGGCCAGCTCGGCCGTCTCCGCGGCGCTCACCGCGAGCCGGGCGCGCGTCTCGTCCGCGAGCGTCCGCGCGTCGTCGCCGGCGCCGAGCGCCGCGTCGAGGTCCTCGCGCAGCAGCCGCTCGTTGCGCTCGGCCTGGTCGAGCACCGCCGCCTCGACGGACACCGGCACCCCCGCGACGAGCGCGAGCGTGAGCGCGTCACTCGGGCGCGCATCGACCGCGGCGCCGTCCTCGAGCAGGATCTGCGCGTAGAACACCGCGTCGGTCAGCCGGTTGATGTGTACCGCCCGCAGGCGCCCGCCCGCAGCCGCCAGCAGCGCGGCGGTGAGCTGGTGGGACCCGGGGCGCGGCAGCGCGACGTCCTCGAGCAGGCAGGCGAGCGCCGTCGCCTCGGCGGGCCCGATCCAGATCGGCAGCCTGCGGCCGCCCTCGGCCTCGAGGAAGACGACATGACGGACCGGCTCGCCGGCGGTGCGGCGGAGGTCGGCGACGCGGACGGGAACGGTCTGACAGGGCATCGTGGGGTGCTCCTCTCGGAGGTCGTGGAGTTGATCCTGAAGCGAGCCGCGTGCCTTGTGCAGGCGCGTCTTGATCGCGGTGACGGGCGTGCCGAGCTCCTCGGCGGTCTCGGCGTGGGTGAGCCCGCCCAGATAGAAGAGGCGCACCGCCTCCCGCTGGCCCAGCGGCAGCGACGCAATCGCCCGGCGGACGCGCTCGGCCGCGTGCGAGGCCTCGGCCGCCTCGTCGGGGCCTCGGGCCGGCGAGGCCGGCTCGCGCGTGGCGAGCACGGCGTCGAGCGAGGCGGCCGGGCGGCGGCGCTCGCCGCGCGCCAGGTGACGGCAGACGTTCAGGCCGATGCCGATCAGCCATGAGCCGAAGCGCTCGTCGCTGTGCAGGCGCCGCAGGCCGAGCATCGCGGTGAGCACCGCCTCCTGGGCCGCGTCCGGCGCCGCCTCTGCGCCGGCGAGCGCGCGGCGGCAGGTCGCGAGCAGCACCGGGTAGTGGCGCTCCACGAGGGCGGCGAACGCGCTCGCGTCGCCGGCCTTCGCCGCGCCCACAAGCTCGGAGTCGGACAAGGTCATGCCCGTTGGTGCCCGCGCACCCCGCCCGGGTTACCCGGGGGGCTGCTCGTCGCGCCACTGCAGGTGCTCGACGATCCGCCTGGAGTCGCAGATCACCTCGCGGCCGAGCACGAGCACCGGCACGCGGCGCTGGCCGGTGAGCTCGTCGATCGCCTCGCGGCCCCGCGGCGACACGCGCACCTGCTCGACCGCGACCCCGCGCGAGCGCAGCTCTCGCGCGACGCGGCCACACGGGCACAGCCAGTCGCTGCGGGTCCGGCAGCGGTAGAGCGTGGCCTCGCTCACGGCACGAGCTCGGACAGGCGCCGCGCGGTGAAGCCCGCGAGCCGCCACGCGACGGGCTGGCGCGTCCCGGAGCGCTGCAGGCGCGCGCCCTCGCGCTCGCGGTAGTCGGCCACCGTCGCCTCCACGGTCTCCTCGTGCGGGCGCGTGACGAAGCCGAGGTCGCGCCGCGCCTTGGTGGAGCGATAGGTCCACCAGTGCGAGGCGCTGCGGATCTCCACCGCGGTCACCGGCGCCCTGCCGGGCAGGCGCGCCGCGGCCTCGGCGAGCGCCAGGGCAGCGGTGACGGGCAGCTTGACCGCGGGCGCCTCGATCCCTGACAGGCGGGCGAGGTCGGCGAACAGCCGGTCCCAGGTGTAGTTGCGGTTGCCGAGGATGTAGCGCTCCCCGGGCACGCCGCGCTCGTCGGCGAGCAGGTGGCCGGCGGCGACGTCGCGAACGTCGACGATGTTGATCGCCCCGTCGACGTAGGCGGGGATGCGGCGCAGCATGAAGCGCCGCACCACGTTGGTCGAGGACCGGTGCGGGTCTCCCGGCCCGAGCACGTGCGCGGGGTTGACGACCACGACCGCGAGCCCGCGCGCGGCGATGCGCAGCGCCTCGACCTCGGCCTCGTGCTTGGACTCGACGTAGGGAATGCCGAGGTCGCCGGCCCGCCAGAGCGCGCGCTCGTCGACCGTCCCGCCCTCCGGCGCGGGCCCGACCGCCGCCACCGAGGACGTGTGCACCACCCGCTCCACGCCCGCCCGCAGCGCCTCCTCGAGCACCGCCCGGGTGCCGTGCACGTTGATGCGGAAGAGGTCCTCGCCGCTCATCCGCAGGTCGGTCGAGCCGGCGACGTGGAAGACGCGCTCCACGCCGCGCAGCGCGCGGCGCAGCGCTCGCCGGTCGGTCGCCTCGGCGACGACGGTCTCCACGTCGAGGCCGGCCAGCGCATCGAGCTTGGACGTCGCGCGCACCGCCGCGCGGACGTCGTCGCCGCGCTCGAGCAGCGCGCGGGCGACGTGCGAGCCGATGAAGCCGGTCGCGCCGGTGACGAGCGTCTTGGCCATCAGCTGAGGCTAGATGGTCTGCCGCCCTATGCTCCCGGCCCATGCCGAAGGTCGCCGTCGTAACCGACACGACGCACTACATGCCGCGCGAGCTCGCCGACCGGCGGGGGTTGCACCAGGTGTCGCTCTACGTGACGCTCGACGGCCGCACCGAACGCGAGATCGACATGGACGACGACAGCGACTTCTACGCCCGCCTGCGCGACTCCGGCGCGATGCCGACCACCTCCCAGCCCTCCGTCGGCGACTTCCTGGAGGTCTACGAGCCGCTGCTGGCCGAGGGCTCGGACATCGTCTCCGCCCACCTGTCGGCCGGGCTGTCGGGCACGTGCCAGGCCGCCGAGCAGGCGCGCGCCGCGCTCGTGGAGCGCGGCGTGGATCCGGCGCGGATCGAGGTCGTGGACTCCGCGACCACGTGCGCCGGCCTCGGCATCGTCGCCACGGCGGCGGCGGGCGCGGCCGACCGAGGAGCCTCGGCCGCCGAGGCCGCGGCCGCCGCCCTCGCGGCGCGCGCGGGGCTGAAGATCTGGTTCGCGCTGGAGACGCTCGAATATCTGCGGCGCAGCGGCCGGCTGGGCTCCGCCCAGGCGCTCCTCGGCTCGGCCCTCAAGCTCAAGCCGATCCTCTCGATCGAATCCGAGGTCCTGCCCGTGGAGCGCATCCGGACCTGGAACCGGGCCTTCGAGCACATGGTCGGCTACCTGCGCGCCCGCAAGGACGAGGGCTGCGACGCGTGGGTGGTCCAGCACATCCTGGCTCCCGAGCGGGCGGAGCAGATGGTCGAGCGGGGGCGCGAGATCTTCGGCACCGAGCCCGACTACGTCTCGGAGCTGGGCCCGGTGCTGGGCGCGCACGCGGGGCCGGGGATGATCGGGGTGGCGGGCGTCTCCTCGGCCCTGCTCCGTGGCGAGGGCGGCTAACCCGCGACGAGCCGCAGCGGTGGGCGCTCGTCGACGCCATCGTCGGGCGCCGGCGCGCTCGCGAGCTTGCGCGTGAGCTTGTCGGCGGCCATCGGCCGGCTCAGGTAGAAGCCCTGCGCGAAGTCGCAGCCGAGCCGGCCGAGCTCCTCCCGGCTCTGGCGGTCCTCGACGCCCTCGGCGATCACGCGCAGCCCGAGGTTGTGGGCCAGCTCGATGGTCGAGCGCACGATCGCGGCGTCGGAGTGCTCGGTCGTCATCTCCAGCACGAAGGACTTGTCGATCTTGATCATGTCCACCGGCAGCCGCTTGAGGTTGGCCAGCGAGGAGTAGCCGGTCCCGAAGTCGTCGATCGAGAGCGTGAGGCCGATCTCCGACAGGCGCTCGAGCGTCGTGGTCGCTCGCGCCGGGTCGAGCATGATCGTGCTCTCGGTGACCTCGAGCTCGAGCAGCGTCGGCCCGACGCCGTGCTCGGCCAGCAGCCGCGGGATGTTGACGGCCAGCTGCGCGTCCAGGAACGAGCGGGCAGAGAGGTTGACGGCCACGCTGAGCTCGAAGCCCTGGTCCTTCCAGACGCGGCACTGGCCGATCGCGGCGTCCAGGACCCAGTGCGTGAGCGGCACGATCAGCCCCGTCTGCTCGGCAATCGGCACGAACTCCTCGGGCCCGAGCAGGCCGTGGCGCGGGTGGTTCCAGCGCACCAGCGCCTCGACCCCGACGATGCGCCCGGTCACGACGTCGGCCTTGGGCTGGTAGTGCAGGACGAGCTGGCCGCTCTCAAGCGCCGAGCGCAGCTCACCGGCGAGCGCGAGCCGGCGCGGCGAGTAGTTGTCCTGGTCGGACTCATAGAGGGCGCAGCCGCGGCCGCCGCCCTTGGCCGAGTACATCGCGATGTCCGCCCGCTGGATCAGCACCTCGACGTGGCCGCCGTGCTCGGGATGGCTGGCGATGCCGATGCTGGCGCCGATCTCGAGCGTGAGCCCGTCGACCACGAACGGCTCGCGCAGGGCGGTCTGGACCACCTGCGCGAGCGCGAGCGCGTCGGCCGCAGACTCGGCGTCGGGCAGCAGCACGCCGAACTCGTCGCCCCCCAGGCGGGCGACGGTGTCGGCGCTGCGCAAGGTCCGCGTCAGCCGCACGGCCACCTCCCGGAGCAGGACGTCGCCGTGGTGGTGGCCCAGGGTGTCGTTGACCTCCTTGAAGTGGTTGAGGTCCATGATCATCACCGCGCAGCCGCCCGAGCGCCGTTCGGCCGCGCGCACCGCCTGCTGCACGCGGTCGCGGAACAGCACGCGGTTGGGCAGTCCGGTCAGCGCGTCGTGGAGCGCCTGGTGCTCCTTGGCGATCGCCTGGCGGCCGCCGCGATGGATCGCCAGCAGCGGCAGGAAGAGCAGCGGGAGGACCGTCAGCGAGAAGTCGGAGGCGATGACGAGCACGGGCGAGAGCCCGAGCAGCATGCCGGCGGTCGAGGCCTGGGTGAAGAGGTCGTGTGCGAGGTAGCGCCAGAAGCCGATGCGCTCCGAGAGCGCGATCGCGCCGGCGACGAAAGTGGAGTTCAGCGCGTGGAAGACGAGCGCGGCGGCGGCGATCCCGAGCAGGTCGCTGGGCACGAGGCGCGTCGGTGCCTCCGTGTGCGGCAGCGCCGTCAGCAGCGACAGGACGAACCCGGCGCCGGCGACCGTGAGCGCATACTGGGCGGCGTTGAAGGCGACGCGCGAGAGCGACTTGCCGAGGAGCGTGTCGGCGAGGGTCGTGGCGAGCGCGAAGGCCAGCGCAGCCGGCAGCACGCCGTAGCAGATGAGCAGCGCGAAGGCGAAGGTGTTCGAGGCGGTGATCTCCCCCTCGGCCCGGCGCAGCACGACCTTCAGCGGGGTCAACTCGGCCGCGACCGCGCACGCAACCAGCAGGAACAGCACCTCCGGGCGCCCAGCGGTGACGAGGTCGAATCCGCTCGCGGCGAACGTCGCCGCAAGGGTGACGATGCCGCCCAGCACCACGACGGCGACATAGCGAGACAGGGGCTCCGCGACGGCTGCCCGGACCCGGCGGGCCCCGGCACCGAGCGCGGTCACCACTTGCGGCCGTGCCCCACGTTCGAGCTGCTTTCCACCTTCATGGAGTGCTTTTCGGCAGCGGCCTAGAGCCCGAGCAGACCGATTGGACGCATGTCGGATGCCGCACGGGGGCTGGGGTTCAAGTCGCCCTCCCGTGACGTCGATATCGCGGGTAATGCTGATAGGTGCCGCGCTCGAGATCGGCGTCGTCTCCCTCCCCAGCCCGTGAGGCGGCTCGCCGTCGCGCTGCAGGGTCCCGGGGCACGACGGTTTTTCCTCGCCCATGCGCAGTCCTCGATCGGCAGCGGCATCGCCCTTGTCGGGCTGCCGCTGCTCGCCTACGAGCAGTTCCATTCGCCGTGGGCGCTGACCGGCGTGCTGCTGCCCGAGTTGCTGCCGGCAGTGGTGCTCGGCCCGCTGCTCGGCGCGGTCGCCGACCGGCTGCCGCGCCGCACCTGCCTGGTCGCTGCCGACGCGCTGCGCTTCCTGGCCTTCGCCGCGCTTGCCGTCGTCCATTCCCTGCCGCTGATGATCGCCTGCGCGCTGGCGGCGGGCATCGGCTCGGCGCTGTTCAACCCCGCGGCGCTGGCCTCGCTCCCCGCGATCGCGCCAGGGCGCCGCCGCCGACCCGCCGGGATGAGCCTGTTCTCGGTGCTCGACGACCTGGGGCTGACGGTGGGGCCGGCGCTGGCCGGGCTGCTGCTGCTCAGCGTGGACACCCACGTCCTGATGGCGATCAACGCCGCCACGTTCCTGGCCTCCGCGCTCATGCTCTCCTCGCTGCCGCTGCTAGCTGCGCAGCGGGCACCGCGCGACCCTGTCTCGCTGCTCTCGCACATGGTGGCCGGGAGCCGTGAGATCGCCGCCCGGCCGGGGGTCCGTACGCTGCTCGCCTCCTCCGCCTTCGCGGTGCTGTGCGTCGGCATGGTCAACGTCGGCGAGGTCGTTCTGGCCCGCGACCTGCTCGGCGTGGGCGGCTCGGGCCTGGCGGCGATGGTGACGGCGTCGGGCATCGGAACCGTCGCGGGGTCGCTCGGCGGGTCGCGCAGGCACACGACCTGGGGCTGGCGCCGGGCCTACCAGCTGGGCCTCTGCTGCATGGCCGCCGATCTCGTCGTCTGCGGGCTCGTGCCGATCTTCCCGCTCGTCCTGGCCACCTTCGTGCTCGGCGGCTTCGGCAACGGCCTTGCGCTCGTCAACGACCGGCTGCTGCTCTCCGACGCCGTGCCGGAGGCTCTGCACGGCAGGCTCTTCGCACTGCACAAGGCGTGCACGTCCGCCGCGTTCGCGGTCGCCTTCGTGGCCGCCGGCGCGCTGATCGCGGGGCTCGGGCTCCGGACCATGTTCGTCGCTGGCGGGCTGTCGCTGTTCGTGCTGATCGCGCTGGTGCACCCGCGGCTACGCCGCCTCTGGCCGAAGCCGGGGATGCCGGACGCCTCCGCGCTCCAGGCCGCGACGGGCGCCTCCTGAGCTAGGCGTTCGCCTGCGGCGCGGGCGGTGCTTCGACGATCACGCTTCGCGACGGCATCTCCGAAGCGCCGGTCGGGGCCAGCGGCGTCCCCGAGGAGTCGACCAGCGAGGAGCGGCGGTTGGACCAGATGTCCCTCAGGAGGATCTGCACCGCGGCGGCGATCGGGATCGCCACGAGCGCGCCGAGCACCCCGAGCAGGGTCGAGCCGACGAGGATGGCGAGGATCACCGCGAGCGGGTGCAGGTTGACGGCGCGCCGGTAGACCAGCGGCTGCAGGACGCTGTTCTCGAACTGCTGGTAGACGAGCGTGAACACGACCCAGATGATCGTGTCGGTCGGGAAGTCCGAGAACAGCGTGACCACGGCCACGAGCACGCCGCCGATGGTGGAGCCGACGAGCGGGATCAGGTCCAGGAACGCCATCAGCACCGCGAGCGGCACCGCGAAGGGCACCCCGAGCAGGCTCAGCACGATGTAGGTCGTGATCCCGCAGCAGGTGGCCAGCGTCAGCGCACCGGCCACGTAGCCGCCGGTGGCGCGGTAGACGTCGCCGGCCATGGTGCGGAAGCGCTCCTGGTGGTCCGGGCGCATCTGGGCCAGGCCGAAGTTCACCAGCCGGCCACCGTCGAGCAGCAGGAAGAAGGTGATCGTGAGCACGGTCACGAGCTGGAAGATCGTGGAGAACACGCCGACGGTGACCGACTGCAGCGCGCCCGCCGCGTCACCGAGGCGGCTCGGCAGCGCCGCCGCCTGCTGCTGGAGCTTCGCGGTGATGTCGTACTTGTCGTCGTACTCGCGCAGGGTCGTGTTCTTGCGCACGTCCTGGATGTAGGTGGGCGCGTCGGTGGCGAGCGCCTTGACCTCCGAGACAACAGGCGGCACGACGAGCAGCCCGACGATGAAGATCGCCAGGAACAGCGCGAGGAAGACGGCCAGGATCGCGGCCGGGCGCGGCAGGCGCAGGCGGCGCGCCCGGTCGACCCCCGGCCCGAGCGCCACGGCCAGGAAGACGGCGATGAACAGCAGCCCGATCGTCGAGCGGATCAGGTAGAGGACGTAGAGCAGGACCCCCAGCCCGATCAGCGTGAAGAAGACCCGGGCGATGGTCCGGGTAGAGAGCTGGGCCTGGCCTGGCACGGTGGCGCGCAGCGTATCCGCGGCGGCGGCTAGTGGTTTCTCCGGTAAGTCCGCGCGTGCTTGGGCGGGATGCAGGCGGATGCCTGGCAAGGACGCAGGGAGGGTGCAAGGGCAGAGCCCCTGCCCCGACCGAGGACGCCGCCAGGCGCCGGCTGCGCCCGTCCAAGCGGGTGGGGACTTGGCGGAGGAGCCACTAACGCTTGCGCAGCAGCCCGCCGAGGGCTGCGATGCCGCCACCGAGCACGAAGCCCGCGACGGCGGCGCCGATCATGACGTTCTGGCGGTTGGCGTTCAGCTTGGCGCGCCAGTCGGTGGCGACGGCCACCTCGGCGCGCAGCTTCTCCACCGACACGCCGAGCTCTACGCGGTGGGCTTCGATCGACTGGCGGATCTCCTCGGGAGTGCGGCTCGCGGCCATCTAGTGGTTCCTCCGGTAAGTCCGCGCGTGCTTGGGCGGGAGGCAGGCGGATGCCTGGCAAGGACGCAGCGAGGGTGCAAGGGCAGAGCCCTTGCCCCGACCGAGGACGCCGCCGGGCGCCGGCTGCGCCCGTCCAAGCGGGTGGGGACTTGGCGGAGGAGCCACTATCCCTTGACCTCCGCCGTGGCCGGCTGCTCGTGCGGGCTCCTCGGGCGGGCCGAGGTCACGGTCTCCTTGATCAGCTGGGCCTCCGCGATGGCCATGGCCGGGGTGGGCGGCGTCCCCTTCTTGATGAAGCGCAGTGCGAGCAGCGCCCCGACCGCGCCGAGCGCGAACAGGACGAACGCCACGATCAGGAAGCCGAGCCAGTATTGGTTGCCGTTGGAGTCCAGGATGTTCCAGACCCCCCAGGACGCCGCGTCGAGCAGGTAGATCAGGCCGAACAGGGCGAAGACCGCGGCGAGCGCGCCGGCCACGAGGCCGCGGACCAGCTTGTTGAGCTTCTCGGTCATCTCGGCCTGTGCGAGCGCGATCTCCTCGCGCACCAGCAGCTGCAACTGCGCGGTGACCTCCTGAATGGCCTGGCCGAGCTCTGAGGGCGTGCCGTCAGTCATTGCGGCTCGTGATCGTCTTGAGGATGCGGGCGGCGAGGAACGCGCCGGCGAAGGCGGCGCCGACCTGCACCTCGGGCCGCTGGGACACCGGCACCTCGGCCTGAGCGGCCGGCTGCGGCCGCGACGCCATGGAGCCGGCGGACGCGCTGGCGACCGCGCGCGGCGCCGACCCCGAGCCGACCCCCGGGCCGGTCAGGGCAGCGGGCGAGACGCGGGCGGGCGCGGTGTCGGGCGCCTGCTCGGCGGCCTCGCGACGGAAGCGCTCGGCGTCCTCGGCCTCGTGGCGCGCGCGCTCGGCCTCCGCGGCCTGGTGCTCGGCCTTCTCGCGCGCCTTGCGGTCCTTGCGCGAGAGCGTCTCGGCCTCCTCCTGGGCCTCGCCGGTCTCCTCTTCGGCGCGGCGCGCGTCGGCCTGCGCCGTGTCGCGATGGCGCTCGGCGTCGCGGGCGCGGTGCTCGGCGCGCTCGGCCTGCGCCTGTGCCTCGGTCTCGTCGGCGAGGCTCAGCGCGTCACCGGACTGGGCGCCGGACGCGACCTCCGCCGTCTCGGCGGTATCGCCCGGCGCGACCACCGCGGCGGGCTCGGAGCCGGCGTCGGCCGGCTCGGTGACTTCGTCGTCTCGGTCGCTCATTCCGGCGGATCTTCCCCGAATGCGCGAACCCAAATCAGGTGGGCGGCCTTCGAGGTCGCGATGGTGGCGATCGAGCCCAGCGCAGCAAGCAGGCCGGACCACATCAGGCGCTTGACGAGGTCGTTGTCGGTCATGGGGTCGGCATCTTAGGGCCCTGTGCCCCGGTCGGGGCCCCGGCATGCTCCTCGAGGCCGTCGCAGATCGTCCCCACGATGAAGCGCTTGGCGCGCTCGTAGCTGTCCTCGTCCTCTTCGAGCAGGCCGAAGATCCATCCGGTCAGCACCTGCTCGATCGCCCCGTAAAAGGCCATCGCGGCGAATTCCGGGGTGACCGTGTCGCGGAAGGAGCCGTCGGCCTGGGCCTTGCGGACGATGTCAGCGATCTGGCTGTAGGCCTCGCCGATCTTGGCCAGGTGGGTCTGGCCGAAGGAGTTGGCCGCGCGCGTGACCTCGACGATGATCACCTTCATCAGCTCGGGGTCGTGGCGGTAGGAGTCCACGATGAACGACGCGATCGCGTCGAGCTTGGCGCGCGCGGGGATCCCCTCGGCGTCGATGTCGCGGATCGCCTCGAGCATCACGTCCCAGCGCTCGAGGAACAGCGTGTCGAGCACCTCGTCCTTGGACTGGAAGTAGTGGTAGACGAGACCGTAGGCGACCCCCGCTTCGTCGGCGATGTCCGATACGCGGCACTTGTTGAAGCCCTGGCGCGCGAACACCCGCACCGCGGCGTCGAGGATGATCCTGCGCTTGTCCACGGCGCCGATCCGCGCCACTACGCGTGGACCCCGGTGTCGAGGCGGCGATTGGCCAGCGAGGGCAGCGTGCGGCGGATCTCGGCCTGGCGATCGAGGTCGAGGTCGGCGATCGCGAACGTCTCGGAGTCCGGGGCCTGCGCGAGGACGAGGCCCCAGGGGTCCACGATCATGGAGCGCCCGCCCGAGCGGTAGCCCGGTGCGTGCTCGCCGACCTGGTTGGCGGCGACCACGAAGGCCTGCTCCTCGATCGCGCGGGCGCGCAGCAGCACCTCCCAGTGCTCGCGCGTGGTCGCGAGCGTGAACGCGGACGGGACGAGCAGGACGCGCGCCCCGCGCACGGCGAGCGCGCGATAGAGCTCGGGGAAGCGCAGGTCGTAACAGACGCTCAGGCCCAGCTCGACGCCGCCGGCGGTGCTCGAGACCACGATCTCCTCGCCCGGGTCCTCGTGCTCGGACTCGCGGTAGGCGCGGCCGCCGACCTCGACGTCGAACATGTGGATCTTGCGGTAGGTCGCGCGGGCCTCCCCGTCGGGGCCGAAGTGCACGGAGGTGTTGTGACCCTTTGCGCCGTCCTCGCCGCGCTCGGCGATCGAGCCGGCCAGCAGGTCGATCTCGAGCTCCCGCGCGATCGCGGCCGCCCACGTGAGCGCGGGGCCGTCGAGCGGCTCGGCGCCGTCCGCGGTCTGCTCGGGGGTGCCGAGCACCGCCCATTTCTCGGGCAGCACGACGAGCTGCGCCCCGCCGGCGGCGGCGGCGCGGGTCAGCCGGTCGGCGGCAGCGAGGTTGCGCTGCCGGTCGGCGGTCGAGTTGAGCTGTACGACGGCAGCCCGGAGTTGCACGGCGTCTCCCTCCCGGAGTGGACTGACCCGTCAGTCAATCCCCGGGCGAGAATATCGTGCGGGGATGTCGACAGCATCCGCCATTCCGTGGCGCGGGCCCGGGCCGGGGCGCCCGAGCCTGCCGCTGCCGCCGGGCCCGATGCCGCTGCTGCGTGGCGGCCGGCCGCTCAAGCGCTGGCGCTGGGTCGGCGCGTTCTCGGCAGACGCGATGCTGTGCGTCGCCAGCGCGCGCGTCGGCGGCGTCCCGCTGTCGTGGTGGGCGATCTGGGACGGGCGCGAGCTGCACGAGCGCACCTACCGCCGCGCCGGTCCGGTCCGTCTGACGCCGGGCCGCGCCGTCGCGCCCGGAATCGAGTTGGCGCTCGCCGAGGGCGCGGGCGTGGAGACGGTCTCCCCGCATGGGCGCCAGTACATCGCCACGCGCAAGCAGGGCGGCGTCGAGGCGACCGGGACGGTGCTCGGCCGCCCGTTCGCCGGGCGGGCGGTGATCGACGACAGCGCCGGATACCACGCGCGCGCCACCGCCTGGCGCTGGTCGGCCGGGGTCGGCGTGGCGGAGTCGGGCGCGGCGGTGGCGTGGAACCTCGTCGACGGCGTCCACGACGCGCCGTCGGCCTCGGAGCGCACCGTGTGGGTCGACGGCGTGCCCCACGAGGTCGGCCCGCAGGCCTTCGCGCCCGGCCTCGCGGGCGTCGGGGGCCTGGCCTTCACCGCTCTGGCGGTGCGCTCCCGGCGCGAGCGCCTCGGCGTCTTCGCCTCCGACTACGAGCAGCCGTTCGGCACCTTCGCCGGCGAGCTGCCCGTCGCCGGCCCGCTGCGCGAGGGCCGCGGCGTGATGGAGCGCCACGACGTGCGCTGGTGAGCGCTCAGCCCAGGAAGGACCCGCGCACGTCCTCGCCCGCGGGCCCGGCCACCGCGCCCGACTGCTTGAGCCGCGCGATCGCCTCCGCGTCGTAGCCGAGATCGGCGAGAACGGCGTCGGTGTCCTGGCCGAGCGCGGGCCCCGGCGCCCGGGCGGGATCGCCCGGCGTGCGGGAGAGCTTGACCGGCACGCCGAGCAGCCGGACCGGGCGCTGCGCTCCGGGCTGGTCGATCTCGACGACCATCTCCCGCGCGCGCACGAGCTCGGACTGCAGCGCCTCGTCGAGGTCGAGCACCGGCTCCAGGCAGCAGTCGTGCTCGGAGGCGAAGACCTGCCACTGCTCGCGCGTGCGCTCGCGGAAGATCGCCTCGAGGGCGCGATGGGTGTCAGAGCCGGTGCGGTCGAGGTGGCGCTCGACGAGGTCCTCGCGCCCGGCCCCGAGGCAGAACGCCTGCCAGAACTTCGGCTCGAGCGCCCCGAGCGTCACCCAGCCGTCCGCGCACGCGTAGGGCCGGTAGCACGCCAGCGCCCCCGCCAGCTCCAGGCCGCCGCGCCGCGGCGGCGCGTCCTCGGCCAGCGCCCGCGCGGCCACCATGGCCAGCCACGAGAGCGCGCCGTCGGCCATCGACGCGTCGACGAGCTGGCCCTCCCCCGAGCGCTCGCGCTCGTGCAGCGCGGCCATGATCCCGAACGCGGCCATCAGCGCGCCGCCGCCGATGTCGGCGATCTGCCCAGAGGCCTGGACCGGCGGCCCGTCGCGCTCGCCCGTCAGGCCGAGCAGGCCGATCAGGCCGAGGTAGTTCATGTCGTGCCCGGCGCGGTCGCGCAGCGGGCCGTCCTGGCCGTAGCCGCTGATGGCGCAGACGATGACGCCGGGGTTCTCCTCGCGCAGGCGCTCGTAGCCCCCGCCCGGGGGGTCGAGCACGCCCGGGCGAAACGACTCGAGCACCACGTCGTACTCGCGCACCAGCCGCAGCAGCACCTCGCGACCGGCCTCCTCCTTCAGGTTCAGCCGGATCGATCGCTTGCCGCGGTTCAGCGACAGGTACATCGCCGACTTGGCCGAGTCGTCGGCGCCCTCGTAGTACGGCGGCGCCCAGCGGATGTAGTCGCCCATCCCGGTGTCCTCGACCTTCAGCACCTCGGCGCCGAAGTCCGCGAGCAGCATCGAGCAGAAGCCGCCCGGCAGGAGCCGCGAGAGGTCGAGCACGCGGATGCCGGCAAGCGGCAGCGCGCTCACGGCGAAGCGCCCCGGCACGCGTCCGAGCGCACCCTCGTGCCGGCCCTCCGGCACGACTGGGTGCGATTCAT
>JBBRYA010000037.1:0-35085 GCA_038238015.1 Solirubrobacterales bacterium | reverse complement strand
GCTTTCGGACTACACCGAACTCGGCGCCGGCTTCAAGGTCGCGATGCGCGACCTCGAGCTGCGCGGCGCCGACAGCCTGCTCGGCGACGAGCAGTCCGGCCACGTCGCGGCGCTCGGCTTCGAGCTCTACATGCAGATGCTCGACGAAGCGGTGCGCGAGCTCGGCGAGGAGGGCTACGACGAGGAGCTGCCCGAGCCGGTGCGCCTCGACGTCAGCGTCGACGCCTACATCCCCGCCGACTACATCCCCTACGAGCAGGCCAAGGTGGAGGTGCACCGGCGGATCGCGGGGGCGCGCGAGGTCGGCGAGCTCGAAGAGCTGCGAGTCGAGCTTCGCGACCGCTTCGGCGATGCCCCCGAGCCGGTGCAGAACCTGATCTCGCTGCAGCAGGCGCGCATCAAGCTCGGCCAGGCCGGGGCGCGCAACGTGACCTTCCGGCAGGGGCGGCTCGCCGTCACCCCGATCGAGCTCGACTCCGTGCGCGCGAAGAAGCTGCGCGCTGCGATCCCCGGCGCGCTGTACGAGTCGGGCAAGTCGCAGCTCTCGATGCGGGTCCCGGACGACCCCGCGGAGCGCTTCCCGGCGGTCGTGCGTGCGGCAGATGCCCTGCTCGCGGTGCAGGCCGAGGCGGCGTAGATCGCTTAAGTGACGTTGAGAACCCGTTCGCTACCCTCGGTTCCCCTATGAACAAGACGAAGTTGGTTCTCCTGGCGCTGTGCGCCTTTTTTGTGCCCGTCGTGCTCGTGGCGGGCTGTGGCGGGGTCCCCGGCAACGCCGTGGCGACCGTCGACGGCCAGTCGATCGAGAAGACCTCCTTCGACCACTGGCTCACCGTCGCCTCCAAGGCCGGTGGGCAGCCCAACGCGACCGTCCCCCAGCCACCGGACTTCACCGCGTGCGTCGCGCAGAAGCGCAAGACCACCCCGGCGCCCGCCAAGGGCCAGCCGAAGGTCACCGACGCGCAGCTCAAGACCCAGTGCAAGACCGAGTACGACGGCCTGCGCAACCAGGTGCTCCAGCTGCTCGTCTCGTTCAAGTGGATCGAGGGCGAGGCCAAGGCGCAGAAGGTCTCGGTCACCGACGCCGAGATCAAGAAGTCCTTCGACACCCAGCGCAAGCAGGCGTTCCCGAAGGACGCGGACTTCCAGAAGTTCCTCAAGACCTCGGGCCAGACGCAGGACGACATCCTGATGCGCGTCCGCCTCGACGCGCTCTCGAACAAGATCCGCGACAAGGTCACCAAGGGCAAGGACAAGGTGACCGACCCGCAGGCCCAGGCGTTCTACAACAAGAACAAGGCGCGCTTCGCCCAGCCCGAGCGCCGCGACCTGCGGATCGTGCTGACCAGCCTCAAGGACAAGGCCAAGGCCGCGCAGGCCAAGAAGGCGCTCGACAGCGGCCAGTCCTTCGCCACGGTCGCCAAGAAGTACTCGATCGACCAGGCCTCCAAGGCCCAGGGCGGCAAGCTTCCCGCCGTCGCCAAGGGCCAGCAGGAGAAGCCGCTCGACGCGGCGATCTTCAAGGCCAAGAAGGGCGCGATCGTCGGTCCGGTCAAAACCCAGTTCGGCTGGTACGTCTTCAGCGTCTCCAAGATCACCCCCGCCTCGCAGCAGACCTTCGACCAGGCCAAGGTGACGATCAAGCAGACGCTCGCCTCCCAGAACCAGCAGAAGGCGCTCGACGCGTTCGTCAAGGGCTTCCGCAAGCGCTGGAAGGCCAAGACGGACTGCCGCAAGGTCTACGCGACGCCGGACTGCAAGAACGGGCCGAAGGAGACCCCGACGCCGACCCCGGCCGCCGGCGGCGCGACCGCGCCCACCCAGCCCGCCCCGACGCCGTAAGCCCGCCGAGCGAGCCCGCGGAGTCCGCCGCGGCGGCTGAGCGCCTCGACGCGCTCACCCGCCGGCTGCGGCGCGAGTGCCCGTGGGACCGTGAGCAGGACGAGCGCTCGATCGTGCCCCACACGGTCGAGGAGGCCTACGAGCTGGCCCACGCCGCGCAGACCGGCGACGACGCCAGGCTGCTCGACGAGCTCGGCGACGTGCTCTTCCAGGTCCACTTCCTCGCTCTGCTGCTCGAGGAGCGAGGGGCCGGCTCCTTCGCCGAGGTCGCCGAGCACTGCCGCCAGAAGCTGATCCGCCGCCATCCGCACGTGTTCCCCGTAGAAGGGCCGGAAGCCCTTCCCCTTGATCAGGACGTGGGTCCGGATGACCCACGGAGGTCTTCCCTCAAAGCCTCGACCGCGGGGGAGGTGCTCGGCAACTGGGACGCGATCAAGCGCACCGAGGCGGGGCGCGAGCCTGGGCTGTTCGGCGAGGTGCCCGAGAACCTGCCGGGGCCGCTCTACGCCCGCAAGGTCCAGCGCCGCGCGGCCTCGAGCGGCTTTGACTTCGCGCACGTCCCCTACGACGCCGTGGAGGGCGAGCTCGAGGAGCTGCGTGACGCCGAGGGTGATCGTGACGCCTCGTTTCACGAGGCCGGCGACGTGCTGTTCGCGGCCGTCAACGTCGCCCGCAAGCTCAAGGTCGACCCCGAGCTCGCGCTGCGCGCGGCCAGCGACCGCTTCCGCGGCCGCGTCGAGAGCGCCGCGGGCCTGGCCGCGCGCGACGGCGCCGACTGGCACGATCTCGGTCCCGACGCGCAGCTCGGCTACTACGCCCGCGCCCGCCTCGCCGAAGGCCAAGGAGGAGACAGATGAGCCAGATCGATTCCGTCCACGCACGCCAGATCCTCGACTCGCGCGGTAACCCGACCGTCGAGGTCGACGTCGTCCTGCGCTCCGGCGCCCAGGGCCGCGCCTCGGTGCCCTCCGGAGCCTCGACGGGCGAGTTCGAGGCGACCGAGCTGCGCGACGGGGGCGACGCCTGGATGGGCAAGGGGGTCGGCAGGGCGGTCGCCAACGTCAACGGCGAGATCGCCGAGGCGGTCAACGGGTTCGACGCACTCGACCAGAGCGGGCTCGACGGCGCGCTGATCGCCCTCGACGGCAGCCCCAACAAGGGCCGCCTCGGGGCGAACGCGATCCTCGGCGTCTCGCTGGCCGGCGCGCGCGCCGCCGCGGCCGAGGAGCGGCTGCCGCTGTGGCGCTACCTGGGGGGAGACGCGGCGCGCATCCTGCCCGTGCCGATGATGAACGTCCTCAACGGCGGCGCCCACGCCGACAACTCCATCGACTTCCAGGAGTTCATGGTCATGCCCGCGGGGGCGGCGAGCTTCTCGGAATGCCTGCGCATGGGCACCGAGGTCTTCCACCAGCTCAAGACCCTGCTCCACGACCGCGGCCTCGGCGGCGGCGTCGGCGACGAGGGCGGCTTCGCCCCGAATCTCGCCTCCAACGAGCAGGCGCTCGAGTTCCTGGTCGAGGGCATCGAGGCCGCGGGCTACACCCCGGGCGAGGACGTCGTGATCGCGCTCGACCCGGCGACCAGCGAGCTCTACGACCAGGGCCGCTACCGCCTGGAGCACGAGGGCCGCGAGCTGTCCTCCGACGAGATGGCCGGCTACTGGGGGGACGTCAGCTCGCGCTACCCGATCGTCTCGATCGAGGACGGCATGGACGAGGAGGACTGGGACGGCTGGAAAGGGCTGACCCAGTTGCTCGGCGATCGGCTCCAGCTCGTCGGCGACGACCTCTTCGTGACCAATACCGAGCGCCTGCAGCGCGGCATCGACACCGGCGTCGCCAACTCGATCCTCGTCAAGGTCAACCAGATCGGGACGCTGACCGAGACGCTGAAGGCGATCGCGATGGCGCGCGAGGCCGGCTACACCGCGGTCATGTCCCACCGCTCCGGCGAGACCGAGGACACGACGATCGCCGACCTCGCCGTCGCCACCGGCTGCGGCCAGATCAAGACCGGCGCACCCTCGCGGTCAGACCGCACCGCCAAGTACAACCAGCTGCTGCGCATCGAGGAGGCGCTGGGCGGCGATGCGGAGTTTCCCGGACGATCCGCGCTCCGCACGTAACGTTGCACAGGAAGGTCGCAGCCGGCGGCGAACGAAGCCACCAAGGATGGCCGCCGCTTCAACGCGCATCCGCTGGGACCGCCTGGGTCGCTGGGCACTGCTCGGCGTGCTGGGTCTGATCGTCTACCTGTACGTCAGCCCCACGATGACCTGGATCTCGACCCACGCGGAGGCCGCGCAGAAGCGTGGCGAGGTCGCCGCCCTGCAGACGCAGAACCGGCTGCTGCGCGCTCGCCGCGCCGAGCTGCGCAGCCCCTTCGCGCTCGAACGCGAGGCGCGGCGCCTCGGCATGGTCAAGGCCGGCGAGCGCGAGTACGTGATCCAGGGGCTTCCCGGCCGGCGCTAGCCTGCGGGCGGTGCCGTTCGACACCGCCGCCGACCAGTGGGCCGCCGGCCTGCGCCTCCTCGAGCAGGCGCCGCCGGAGCAGCGGGCCACGCTGGAACGGGTGACCGCGCAGATCGAGGCCGGGCTGCGACGGCGGCTCGGTGGCCCGTTCAGCTCCGAGGAGCTGGCCGCGCTCTACGACGAGGGCACCTCGTGGTGCTCGGACGTGGCCTACGCCGTCGCGCCCGAGGAGCCCGCGGCCTGGGACCTGCGGGTGGTCGCCGACGCGGCCTTCGCGCGCTACCTGCGCGGGGCCACCGACTTCGCGGGCGGCCGCCGGCTGATCTAGACGCTGGGCCGGACGAATCCGTGGCGGCTGCCGACGGTCTCGAAGCCCAGGCGCTCGTAGAGCTGCTGGGGCCAGTCGTCGGCGTCGGCACCGATCACCACGAGATCGTCGCCGCGCTCGATGGCTGCCGCGATCGCGGCCCGCACCACGACGGACGCGAGCCCGTGCCCGCGGTGCTCGGGAGCCGTGTAGACCTGGTCGATCTCGCCGATGCCCTCGTGCAGGAGCAGCGTCGCGTACGCGCCGAGCTCGCCCTCGCGCTCGGCGACGAAGCCGCGCAGGCCGAACTTCGCGGCGCTGCGGGCGTCCGCGTCGACCACGGCCCGCGCGGCCTCGCGCGAGTTCCAGCCGCCGTGCCAGCGCTCGGCGAGCGGCCGGATGTCCTCGAGGCCGCCCTCGCGCGTCTGCGCGGGGTACGTGGCCCCGCGCCGGTCGCCGTCCGGGCGCAGCACCATCCAGAGCAGCCTCTCGCCGGTCCAGCCCGCGGCGACAAGGCCCTCGCGGACGTGCTCGCCGCCCGCGGTCACCTCGAGCTTGCGATGCGTGAGGCCCGCCGCGCCCTGCAGGCGCTCGGCCTCATCCGCCAGCGCCTCGGCTTGAAGCCCGGACGCGTCGTCGACCAGCAGCAGGTTGAGCTCCCACTTGATGGGATGCTCGGGAGTGAAGAAGGCGGTGCCGTGTGCGAACGGCTCGGCGCGGGTGCAGGCACGCGCGAGGCGCGCCCTGCGGTAGGCCCGCAGCCGGTCGAGCTCAGCCGTTGTCGTCGTCCTGCTCGCCGCCGGCGCGCCGGATCACGATCTGGTCCTCCTCGATCGTGACCTCGACCGGGCGGTGACCGGCCCAGTGCTCCGCGTAGACGGGGTTGTCGGCGACCGCGGGGTCGAGCCAGAGCCCGTAGCCCTCCTCGCCGTGGTCGAAGGAGCCCTCGAGCGGCTGCGCGGAGCCTGCCCGGCGGCGGCGCGGGGGGCCGCCGGCGCGCGCGGGGGCCCGGCGCTTGGGCTTGGCGGCCTCGTCGCCGTCCTCGGCCGAGTCGCCCGCTGCCTCCTTCTCGGCGGCGCGGCGGGCGGCCTCCTCGGCCTGCTGGGCCTCCTCCTCGGCGCGCCGGGCGGCCTCAGCCTCGAGCTCGGCCGCGATGGCGGCGTCGTCCTCGGCGCGGAGGTCGATCTCCTCGACGCCGCCCTCGGACGGCTCGCCCTCGGCCTCGAGCTCCTGCTCGCGCTTGAAGGACTGGATCTGCTGGACGGTGACCTCGAGCTGGTGGGCGATCCACGCGTCCGTGCGCCCCTGGCGCACCCAGCCCCGGATCTGGTTGAGCTGCGGGCGCAGCGAGCGGCGACTCATGAGCGGCCGGGAGACTAGCGCAAGCAGGCTGCCCTGCTCGGGTGCAGGCCCCATTCCCCATTGGCGCATAAGTGTCTAACCTCGCCTGAATACGAAGGATTTCCCGGGTGGGGGAGGAAGTCGTGGGGTACCCACAGCTGAAGGCGCGACACGGCAGGGAGACGGCGCGATGCTGGTCCTGACTCGCAAGTCAAACCAATCGATCATGATCGGCGACGACATCGAGGTCTCGGTGCTCTCGATCATGGGCGAAAAGGTCCGGATCGGCATCCAGGCGCCGCGGGACATCCCGGTGTTCCGCAAGGAGGTCTACCTCGAGATCCAGCAGGAGAACGTCGCCGCCGGCGCGTCGGCGCGGGCCGAGGTGGATGACGCGCTCAATAAGCTTTCGGCGAAGCCGGATTAGGGCCCTGGCGAACCCCTGATTGGGATTTCGCCTGCCAAACGAGTGTGCTCCGCACACTCGTTTTCGGATTACGGTTTCGCCTGCCAATCGAGTTCGCTTCGCGAACTCGATTTCGGCGACGTTACTTAGCCCATCACGTAGTACAGCGTCTCGAACATCGCGATCGTGACGATGACCGCGGTCGAGATGAGGACGAGCAGCACGGCCCAGAAGCGCAGCGAGCCGCGCTTGTGGAGGCGGTCTCGGTGGCGGACCTGGGTCCGGCGGATCGCCGTGGCCTGCAGGCGCTCGCGGCGCTCGCGGTCGGTCTCGATCTCCTGGACGAAGGCAGCTTCGATGTCGGCTATGCGCTGGTGCATCCTCATGGGCAGCGGACCATCTTATGACTATGACCCCGGGCAGGCAGACCAGAGCCCGCGGCCCGCGCGCCGAGCGGCGGCGGCGAGGCGCCGGAAGCCCGAGGCGTGGGCGACGTTGGGCGGGATCGTCAGCGGCTGGGCGTAGCCCCTGCGCACGAGCTCGGCGTTGACGAACAGCCCGTCGCTCACCCGATAGACGTAGGCGAGCAGGCGCCCGTAGCGGTCCCGGCGCTCGAGGTCGGTGACCAGGCGCACGCGCTGTCCTCGCACGAGCCTCGCGTTGAACTTGCTCGCTCGCTTGGCGAAGCACTGGACGGGCGTGCCGGGCTTGACCGACTCGGGCGTGTCGACGCCGATGTAGCGCACCTTTTCGCGATGGCCGCCGACGCTGACGTGGATGGTGTCGCCGTCGACCACGCGCAAGACGCGGCCCTCATCCGGCGCGCCGCTCGCCCCCGCCAGGCAGCCGGCGAGGAGCAGGGGCAGGAGGAGCAGGAAGGCGAGGCTGCGCATGGGCGCCCGACCGTAGCCGGGCCCCCGGCGGTGCAGCGCTAGACGTGCGCTCCCGCTTCAGCGTCGTTGTAGATCTGTACGAAACGTAGGTAGTTGTCCGCGATCTGCCCGGCGGCCTTGTCGCGCTCGAGGTCGCCGTCGATGAAGCCCTTGAGCGCGTCCCACCAGATCGAGCGGCCGATCGCGAAGCCGATGAAGCCCTCGACGGGCGCCGCCTGCTCGAGCCAGTGGTCGACCTTCTCGTCGCTGGCGCCGCGCCCCAGCAGCACCGAGGTCACGCCTTCGCGCCCCTCGCCGGAGCGGGTCTGCGCGATCAGCATCTCGGCGTCCTCCTGCGCGTCGACGCCCTCGATCTTCCAGACGTCGACCTCGATGCCGTAGTCCTGGATCTGCGCGATCGCGCGGCGCATCAGCTCGGGCCGCAGCTCGCTGTCGTAGCGGTCGGTGTCGCCGCCCACGGACTCGAGCTGGGCGTCCTCGGCCGGGACCAGCAGCTCGAAGAGGAAGAGGCGATCGTGCTCGTGCAGCCAGTCGGCGAGCTCCTTCAGGCGGCCGAGCTGACGCTGGTTCATCTCGTCGCCGCCGTCGGGGTTGAGGCGGACGAGGACCTTGGAGAAGTCCGGGTCGTTGTCCTCGATGTGCTTGCCGAAGTCCTCGTCGTACTGGAAGTCGAACTCGTTCTGGCCGCTCTTCTCGACCGGCTGGGCGAGCTTGAGGCCGTGCTCCCTGGCAAGCTTCGGGATGTCCGAGCCGAACTGCTCGTCGACGAGGACACCCGTCGCCTCGGCGTCCACGCCGCGCTCGACGGCGAGCTCCATGCCCTCGAAGATCAGCTTCTTGGCATCGCTGATCGTGTCGGTCTGCTCCGGCGTCGGGTCGCCCTCGATCCCGAACATCTTCTTCTGGAAGGACCCGCGATGGTCGAAGGCGAGGATGTAGAGCTTTCCGTCGTAGCCAAGGGCCATGGGGACCTACCTTTGTCGGGGACTGAGCGCCTCGGCCACAGGCTACCCTGCCGCGGCGTGGAGCCGAACTTCAGCGGTCCCAACTACACGATCGGCATCGAGGAGGAGCTGATGATCCTCGACGGCTCCTCGCTGTCGCTCGCCAACGCGATCGAGGACCTGCTCGCGGACGCGCCGCAGGACGGCGACAGCGGCGAGATCAAGCCCGAGCTGCACGAGTCGGTGCTGGAGATCGCCACCACGCCCTGCCGGAACACGCGCGAGGCCGGCGCCCAGCTGCGCGGCCTGCGCCGGCACGTCGCCGAGCTGGCGGCGCGGCGCGAGCTCAAGATCGGCTCGGCCGGAACCCATCCCACGGCACTGTGGGAGGACCAGCGGATCTCGGGCCGCGAGCGCTACCGCGTCCTGGTCGACACCCTTCGCTTCGTCGCGCGCCAGGAGATCATCTTCGGGCTGCACGTGCACGTCGGCCTCGACGACGCCGACAAGGCCATCCATGTCGCCAACGGCATGCGCGTCCACGTCCCGGTGCTGCTCGCCCTGTCGGCGAACTCGCCCTTCTGGCGCGGGCAGGCGACCGGCCTGGACTCCGCGCGGATGCCGATCTTCCGCGCCTTCCCGCGGGTTGGGATGCCGCCCGCCTACGACGACTGGGCGGACTTCGAGCGGCGCATCGGGTTCATGGTCGACGCGAAGGTGATCGAGGACCACACCTTCCTCTGGTACGACGTGCGTCCTCACCCGACCTTCGGCACCGTCGAGATCCGCGCGATGGACGCGCAGACGCGCATCGAGCACACGCTGGGGATCGCGGCGCTGATCCAGGCCATGGTGCGCGAGCTCGCCGAGCACTTCGAGGCCGGCAAGACGCTGTCGGAGTACCCGCACGAGATGCTCGACGAGAACCGCTGGATCGCCGCGCGTCATGGGCTCGACGGCGAGCTCGTCGATCTGCCGGCCTTCGAGCGGGTCGCGGCCAAGGAGCTCGTGCGCCGGCTCTATGACCGCCTGCGCGACCACGCCGTCGACCTCGGCTCCGGCGACGAGCTCGAGGGGATCCTCGACCTGCTCGAGGGCGGCAACGGCGCCTCCCGGCAAAAGGTCGTCTACGGGGCCAACCACGATCTCGGCGAGGTGCTGTCCGAGATCGTGGCGGCCACCGTGCCGGCCTGAACGAACCCGCGGGCCCGATGCGGCGGGCGGCGTAGAATCGCTTCGGCGATGGCCAGCGGTCCCGAACTCTTCGTCGTCTGCAAGAACTGCAACTCCGAGGTCTCCCCGTACATCACGGAGTGCCCGTACTGCGGCACGCGGCTGCGCAAGCGCGCCCCGAAGCTCGAGAAGGGCGGCGTGCCCAAGGCCTCGCGCCAGGCGCGGCGGCGCGAGCGCCCGAAGCTCTCGCGCCTGAAGCCCGGCGAGATCCCCGGCGTCCGCGGCGACCGCCGGCCCTACGCGACGATCGGGCTCGTCCTCGCCTCCGTGGTGGTGTCGCTCGGGTACCAGGTCGGTGCCTGGAACGTCGTCGACGTCGGGCTCGGCGGTCCGCTCGGCGGCGAGTGGTGGCGCCTGGTCACGACCCTGTTCCTCTACGTCTCAAACGGCTACGGGCTCGTCGCGCTCGGTGCCGTGTTCTTGTTCGGATGGCTGCTCGAGCGCCGCCACGGCCCGTCGGCGACGCTGCTCGTGTTCCTGCTCGGAGGCGCCGCCGGCTCCGCCCTGGTGGTCGCGCTCGACGACACGGGCGTGGCGTGGGGCGCGAACTCCGCCGCGCTGGCGCTGCTGGCGGCATGGGTCGTCCGGGACGTCCTCGCGCGGCGCCGCGGGGAGGACGACGACGCCGACCTGCTCGGCGTGCTGGCCTTCGCCGTCGTGCTCGTCCTGCTCCCGCTCGCGACCCCCGCCGCGCACTCGCTGGCGGGGCTCGGCGGTGGGGTCGCGGGCCTGCTGATGGGGCTGGTGCTGGCGCGCGTGCGCGAGCGCTAGTGGGCTCGGCCGTAAGTTCTGGGCATCACCCGGCGTAGTCCGGGTCGTGTCTGCTGGTGAACGGCATCCTGAAGCATGCTGGTGGCACGTGACCGGATGCCGGGTGCCGGCAGACGCGGGCCGGGCCCGTCGGAATGCTCAGAACTTGCGGACGGGTCCGCTAGCGACTCACAGCACGCGGATCGTCCCGGCGGGGCCCTCGACCAGCCGCCCGATGACCACGCCGTCCATCTCCGCGCCGGGCGGTAGGGCGGCGAGCAGGCCGCCGCTGGTCATGGCGTCGCAGAGCAGGCGCCGCAGCGGCTCGGGCACGGTCGGCGCCCAGTCCGTGAAGTGCTCGGCGTCGGCGCGGTTGCGCCTTGAGCCGCCGGCCAGCGCCTCCTCGCCGGCGAGCAGGTCGAGCACGCCGGCGATCGCCGGCACCGCCTCGGCGTCGAGGACGGCCGCGAGCCCGCTCGCCTGCGCGAGCTCGTGCAGGTGGCCGAGCAGCCCGAAGCCCGTCACGTCAGTCAGCGCGTGCGCCCCGGCGGCGCGGGCCTGCTCCGCCCCGCGGTCGTTCAGGGTGGTCATCACCTCGATCGCGCGCCGCACGAGCTCGGCGCCGGCCAGCCCGCGCTTGATCGCCGTCGCGACCGCGCCGGCGCCGAGCGGCTTGGTCAGCACGAGCGCGTCGCCGGGCGCGCCACCGGAGTTGCGCAGCACCGCGTCTGGATGCACCACCCCCGTGACCGCCAGCCCGTACTTGGGCTCCGGATCGTCGATCGAGTGCCCGCCGACGATGCTCGCCCCGGCTGCCGTCACCGCGTCGCCTCCACCGCGCAGGATCTCCCCGAGGATCTCGGGCCCGAGCGTCTCAAGCGGATAGGCGACCAGGTTCAGCGCGCTCACCGGCACGCCGCCCATCGCGTAGATGTCCGACAGCGCGTTGGTGGCGGCGATGCGCCCGAACGCGTAGGGGTCGTCGACGATCGGGGTGAAGAAGTCGGCGGTTTGCACGATCGCCAGCTCGTCGGTCAGGCGCACGACGCCGGCGTCGTCGGCGGTGTCGGTGGCGACCAGCACGCGCGGGTCGGTCGGCTGCGGGAGCCCGGCGACGATCGGGCGCAGGTCGGCGGCGGAGAGCTTGCAGCCACAGCCCGCGCCATGGGAGAGAGAGGTGAGGGCGAGCGGCATCTGCGCTCGTATGATGGCCCACTCGTGCCCGACCGCCCGGCGTACACCGACGCGCAGCTGGAGGCCGCGGTTCAGGCGCTCAGCGAGCCCGGCAGGCTGGAGGCAGCCCAGCGGGTCGTCGCGAGCAGCGCGCCCGCGCTTCAGCGCATCCTCGATGAGGCGCTCGAGTCGGCCGACTGGTTCGGCTCCGCCCACCAGGCCGAGGTCCTGCGCGCCGCCGGCACCGCCGACCCCGACGAGCGGATGGCCGCCGTGCGCACGCTGATCGCCGAGGAGACGCGGGTGAGCATGCTGATCGGCGTCGCGGTGGGGTACGAACTGGCGAAGGTCTTGACCGAACCGACAGAAGGAGACTGACCAAATGGCAGTGGAGATCAGGTACTTGGGCCACGCGGCCGTCGAGCTCACGTCAGGGGACACGACGGTGCTCGTGGACCCCTTCATCACCGGCAACCCGAAGGCGGCGGTCGAGGCCTCCGAGCTCGAGCCGACCCACATCCTGCTCACGCACGGCCACCAGGACCACTACGGCGACACGGTGGAGATCGCCAAGCGCACGGGCGCGACCGTGGTCGCGATCACCGAGGTCGCCGGCGAGATCGGCGAGGAGGGCGTCGAGAAGGTCTTCGACCCCAACCTCGGCGGCACCGTCACCTTCGACTGGGGCTGGGTCAAGCTCGTCCCCGCATGGCACACCTCGACCACCCCCAAGGGCCAGGTGAGCACGCCTGCGGGGCTGCTCATCCACATCGGCGGGACGCTCGTCTACCACGTCGGCGACACCGCGCTGTTCTCCGACCTGCAGTTGATCTCGCGCCGCGGCGACAAGGTCGACGTCGCGCTCGTGCCGATCGGCGGCCACTACACGATGGACCGCCACGACGCCGTCACCGCCGTGGAGTTCATCGACCCCGGCACGGTGATCCCCGTCCACTACGGCACGTTCCCGCCGATCGAGACCGACGCCGAGGCCTTCAAGGCCGACGTCGAGTCCCAGACGAGCGCGAAGTGCGTCGTGCTCGCCCCGGGGGAGACGCACTCCGCGTGACCCACGCGATCGTGCTGATCGAAGCCGAGCGTGCGGCGATGCCCACGCTCGGCGGCGCGCTCGCCGGCGTCGAGGGGGTGGCGGAGGCCTACTCCGTCACCGGCGAGTGGGACTACGTCGCGATCGTGCGCGTGCGCACCCAGGAGGAGCTCGCTCCGCTCATCACCGGGCGCCTCGCGCAGCTCGAAGGCATCACCCGCACCCACACGATGGTCGCCTTCGAGGTCTTCTCAGAGCACGACCTCGAGGCGATGTTCTCGATCGGCAACTAGTCCTGCCAGCCGCGCGCGAACCAGACGGCGCGATCGCGCCAGTCGTGCGCCATGAGCACCGTGCCGGCGGCCAGCAGCGTGGCGAGCGTGCGCGAGCGCAGGGCGAGCACGCCGGCCAGCCCGGTGCCCGCGAGCAATACGCCGGTGGCGCCGTGGTGGCAGCGCTGGCCGTGCAGCCAGAGGCGGCGGACTGTCGGGTCGTAGTGGATCAGGGCGACGTGCATGGTGTACTGGCGATATCGGCCAGAACGGGCGGGCGGAGAAGAGGTCTCGTACTTGCGTTGAGCCTGCTCGCCGCGGGCTGCGGCGGAAGCGGGCCGCGCGCGAGCTCGACGCCGTCCCCACAGCCGGTCTCGAAGCCGACGGCGAGCGCGACGCCGAGCGCGACGCCGGCCGCGACCTCGACGCCCACCGCCGTCGCGACGCCCCCCACCGCCACGGCGCCGAGCGCGCCCGCGCCCCCGGAGGACGCGCCGGGGGGAGCCGGTGACGAGACGGCGGCGCGCACGCGCGTCTCGCTGGTCATCGACGCCGCGGGCATCACGCCGCCGCAGGTCGCCGTGCCCGCGTTCCTGGCGCTCGAGTTCGCGGTCCGCAACGACACCGCGCACACCCGCCGGGTGCGCTTCGGCGGCGAGGGCGTCAGCGTCCCGCCGTCCGGCGTCCGCCGCCTGCTCGCCGCCGGCGTCCGGCCCGGCAGCCACCGGCTCGACGCGGGCCCCGCGGGCGGCGTCGAGGTCATCGCCGCCCCGGCGACGCCCTAGTGGCTCCTCCGCCACGAGCCCTTAAACTGGCCAGCCAGCCAGGAGATCGGTAGGCTCTCGGGATGGCCGACACGACGACGCCGCGCGGCGAGCGCAGCGACTTCCTCCAGACGAGCGATCCCGCGCTGCACGCATCCTCGGATCGCGGCGAATCCCAGCTGCTCGACTACCGCCGGCTCTACGAGCTCTGGGAGCGCCAGCACTGGGCGACGCAGGATCTCGACTTCACCCAGGACCGCATCGACTGGCACGAGCGCATCGATGCCGAGGAGCGCTTCCAGCGCATGTACTCGCTGTCCTCGTTCTTCATCGGCGAGCAGCGCGTCGCGGCCGAGCTCGGGCCGATGATGCGCGCCGCGCCGCAGGAGGACATGCGGCTGTTCCTGTGCACGCAGATCGCCGACGAGGCCCGGCACGTCGCGTTCTTCGACCGCTTCTACGCCGAGGTCGGCGTGCTCGAGTCCGACAACCTCCAGGACCGCCTGGAGGAGAACGTCCAGTACATCAACCGGGAGTTCGGCGTCCTCTTCGACGAGATGCTGCACTCGCGCGTGGATCGCCTGGCGGCTGAGCCCGAGGACCTCGAGACGCTGGTCGAGGCGGTGACGATCTACCACATGGTCATCGAGGGCATGCTCGCCCTCACCGGCCAGCACTTCATCACCGACTACAACGAGCGCGTGGGCACGCTGCCCGGCTTCGTCGACGGCTTCACCAAGGTCGCGCGCGACGAGCACCGCCACGTCGCCTTCGGCGCGCGCTTCCTGCGCGACATGGCCCGCTCGGATCCGCGTCACACGGCCGCGATCCAGCGCGCGCTCGCCGAGGTCGCGCCGATCGCCGACGCCGTGCTCCGCCCGCCCTGGATGGAGGGCGACGACGACGAGCAGACGCTGTTCGGCGTCTCGGTCGCCGAGACGCGCGCGTTCGCCATGAAGGCGCTGGAGCGCCGGCTCAAGGTGATCGGCCTCTTCTGAGGCGCCTAGACTCGGCCGCCGTGTCCGGCCTGGTCCTCGAGCGCCACCGCCCCACGCTGCCCGACCTGGTCGGCAGGCGCGTGGCGATCGCCGTTGCCGTGCTCGTGGCGCTGGTCGCCGCCGCCGTATTGCTGCTGCGCTCAGCGGACCCGGTCGACGAGTACGTCCAGCGCTCCGGGCTGACCTTCAACTTCCGCTACACCCGCGACCTTGCGCGGCTGCGCAGCCAAGGGGCCGAGATCGTGCGCCTCGAGCAACGCCGCCCGGGCGGGCTGTTCGTGCAGTCCTTCGCGGTCGAGCCGCTCGCGCTGCCCGCCTACCGCGGTCAGATCGGCGGGCTGCTGCCGGTGGTCTCGGTCGCCGAGCAGGCCGCGCTCGCCCGTCGCTTCCGCTCGTTCGAGCTCGTCCAGGAGGGCAAGACGAGCCTCAACCAGGTGTCGGGCTACGCGATCGTGTTCCGCGCGCGGCTGGGCGCGCGACGGCTGTTCGGCCGCGAGATCCTGCTGCCCGCGCCCGTCCCGGGTTCGCGGCGCGGCGTGCGCCTGCTGCTGCTGGCCACGCCCAGCGCCGGCGTCAACCGGGCGGAGGACACGGGGGTGCGCGGAGTGATCAAGCGGCCCTTCCGCACCTTTCGCTTCGGGACGCAGGCGCCGTGAGCGAGACGATCGACCTCGGCGCCTTCGAGGCGGTCGACATGCGCGTGGGAAGGATCGTGGAGGTCGAGGACTTCCCGGAGGCGCGCAAGCCCGCGTGGAAGCTGCGCATCGACTTCGGCCCTGAGCTCGGGGTCAAGCGCTCCTCGGCGCAGATCGTCAACTACTCGCGCGAGCAGCTCGAAGGCCGGCTCGTCGTCGCGGTCGTTAACTTCCCGCCGCGCCAGATCGGGCCGGTGCGCTCCGAGGTGCTGACCCTGGGCGCCACCGACGAGCACGGGCAGATCATCCTGCTCGGCCCCGAGGCGGACGTGCCGCTCGGGGCGCGCATCCACTGAGTTAGCGGACTCGTCCGCAAGTTCTGAGCATTCCGACTGGCCCGGCCCGCGCCTGCTGGCACCCGGCATCCGGTCACGTGCCACCAGCATGCTTCCGGATGCCGTTGACCAGCAGACACGACCCGGACTGCGCCGGGTGATGCCCAGAACTCACGGCCGAGCCCACTAGGGCAGCGAAGGCGCCGGCGTGGCCCCCGGCTCGGGCGACGGGCTCGGCTCCGGCGACGGGCTGGGCTGCGGCGACGGGCTGGGCTGCGGCGACGGCTCTGCGGAGGGCTGGGGCTGGGGCTGCGCGGAGGGCGGGAGCGCCCCGTCAGTCTGCTCGATCGAGCCCGCCGTCTCGGTGGGGAGCACGGTCGTATCGCCGTCGTGCTGCTCGCGCACGGGAGCCGGGGCCGGTGTGGCGGCGGGGGTCGCCGCCGGGACCGGGGTCGGGCTCGCCGTCGCCGTCGCGCGTGGCTTGGCGACGGTCTTCTCGCGCGCCGGCGGGGCAACGGCCTTGGTAACCACCGGCTGGGGCTCGGAGTGCACCGCCACCGGCGCGGCGGCGGCGGGCGCGACCGCCGGCGCGGAGGCGACGACGACGGTGTGCGCCGCGCGCGGCGTCTTGTCGACGGCGACGTGCTTGACCTCGACCGCGCCGGCGGTGACGATCGCGGCAGCCGCGAGGCCCGCCGCGGCCTTGGTCACGAGCGCGCCGGCGCCGGCCTGCAGCGCGCCGCCCGCGGCGACGGCTCCGCCACCCGTGGCGGCGGCTCCGCCTCCGCCGGCCGCCGCGCTCGTGCCGAGGTGGGCGAGCAGCATCTTCTTGAGCAGCAGCAGCGGCCCGACCGGGAACACCGCAGCGAGCGCCTTGTTGGTCTCGCGCAGCTGCTTGCGGAAGCCGGCGCAGCGGTCACAGGTGCGCAGGTGCCGGCGCACCGGAGCGCTGGTGCGGCTCAGTCCCTCCGCCACCTCGCCCAGCTCGATGCGCACCTCCTCGCAGGTCAGCAGACGCGCTTCGGCGGCCTCGGCGAGCGAAACCCGCGCGCGCACGAGCAGCGACTTGACCGCGGGCACCGTCGTCTCCATCGCCTCGGCGATCTGGTCGTAGGAGAGGGCGTCGAGCTCGCGCAGCAGCAGCGCGGTCTTCTGCGTCTCGGCGAGCTCCTGCACGTCGGCCATCAGCTGGCGGAACTCCTCGCGCTTGTGCACCTTGTCGGCGGTGGTCAGCCCGCCCTCCGCGAGATGCACGTCCATCGAGTCCACGCCGACGGCCTGGGTGCGCCGCAGGTGGTTCAGCGACCGGTTGCGCGCGATGCGGTAGAGCCAGGGGCGCACGTTGATGTCGCGCTCGTCGGCGAGCATCGCGTTGAACGCGGCGGCGAAGACCTCCTGCAACACGTCCTCTGCGTCCTCGCGCGAAGCGAGCATATGGCGGCAGAACGCCAGCAGGCGCGCCTGGTAGCGCGAGACCAGCGCCTCAAAGGCGTGCTGGTTGCCACGGCGCACGAGCGCCACCAGGCGCTCGTCGGACTGCAGGCGCAGCAACGGCGAGCGCCCGTGTTGGCCGACTGTCGCGGCGTGCTGTAGGGCTGAGGCTTCCACGTGGTGAGGCTTAGATCCGCCCGTTGAAACCGCTGGGAGGCGGAGAAGTTGCTGCAACCAGGGTAGCTCGATGCCCGGGGTGGGACTCGAACCCACAATGCCCGCTCGGGGCAGCCCTTTTTAAGAGGGCCGACTGTGCCAGTTCGTCTACCCGGGCCGCGGGCCATCGTACGGCGCGGGTTTGTTCGAAACCAGACTTCGCAGTGTGCGGTCCTTTGGCGCCCGATTGCGTTGCGTTTGTCGCGCGGATTGGCGAGGGTAGGCGCAGAACATGGACGTAAATCGCTCCCTGAGGCTCCAGGCCGTCCGCTGCACCCACTGCGGGGAGACGCGCTGGACGCTGTTCTCGGGCGTGGAGCAGGCGCTGAGCGTGGCTGCAGCCTTTGCGGCGGTGTCGTCGAGCTCGAGCGCCGGCGCCCGGGAGCGGGTCCGCGCACCCTGCCCTTGGAGCGCCGCGCGGAGGGTCCGGGCGGGCTCCGCGGGCGCCGCGCGCCGCTCGCCGGCTGACTCGCCTGGCGTTGCGGCGAGGTTAAGGTTCCGCGCCCCGCGCCTGGGGGGTGACAACATTCCGGTGGAAGGGTAATGATCCCTTCCGGAGTGTCTGACGGGTCCTCGTGTGTGACGTGCGTCACGGATGACCGCAAGGGTCTCGTTCAGCTCCGTTCGGTGGAACTGGGGGAATTTGCGAGTCACGGGGGATCAAGTAGTCCGCATTGCGGCCGTCGTCGCGGTCGTCGCCACGATCATCGTGGTGGCGGTCCTGCTGCTCGGCGCCGGTGGCTCCTACGAGGTGAAGGCGCGCTTCCAGAACGCGGCCCAGCTGGTCAAGGGCAACCTCGTGCAGACCGGCGGCGCGTCGATCGGCAAGGTCAAGGACATCACCCTGACCAAGAACGGTGAGGCCGAGGTGTCGATGCAGATCGACGGCGACTACGCCCCGCTGCGCACCGGCACCCTCGCGACCGTCCGCCAGGCTTCGCTCTCCGGCGTCGCCAGCCGCTACGTCGACCTTCGCATGGCCCCGCAGCGCGCCCCCAAGATCCCCAGCGGCGGGGTGATCGACGACAACTCGACCACGACAGCGGTCGACCTCGACCAGGTGTTCAACACGTTCGACCCACCGACCCGCAAGGCGCTGACGGGCGTGTTGCGCGGGTCTGCCGCCCAGTACGGCAAGCGCGGAGCGGAGTTCAACGCCGGCCTGGCCTATCTCAACCCGTCGCTCGCGGCGTCGAGCCGGCTCTTCAACGAGCTCAACCGCGACTCGGGCCTGCTGACGCGCTTCGTGGTCTCCTCTTCCCAGCTGGTCACAGACCTCGCCGACCGTCACGACGACCTCGCGGGCCTGGTCGACCACCTCGCGACGACGACGACCGCGATCGGCAACCAGAAGGTCGCGCTCGCCGACGCGATCGGGCGCCTGCCCGCCTTCGAGCGGCGCGCGGACACCACCTTCGTGAACCTGCGCGCCACGCTCGACGACCTCGACCCGCTGGTCGCCGAGTCAAAGCCGGTGGTCAAGAAGCTGCGGCCGTTCCTGGCCGAGCTGCGCCCGTTCGCGCGTGATGCCCGTCCGACGCTGCGCGACCTGTCGAAGATCGTCAGCCAGCCCGGCGCCAACAACGACCTGATCGAGCTCACACGCCTGCAGCCCTCGCTGCGCGACGTCACGACGCGCAAGGTCAACGTCAACGGCAAGACGCGCGACGGCGCCTTCGTGTCCGGGCAGAACGCGCTGCGAGGCGCCACCCCGGAGTTCGCGTTCTTCCGCCCCTACACGACCGATCTGCTCGGCTGGTTCGACGACTTCAGCCACACGGGGATCTACGACGCGCTGGGTGGCGCGTCGCGGGCGGGCGTGCACGCGAGCGCGTTCACGCAGGTCAACGGCGTGCTTTCACCGGTCCCGCCGGAGCTGCGCAACGAGGCCTTCAAGGCCGGCACGGAGAACAACCAGCGCAACCGCTGCCCGGGCAGCGCCGAGCACCTCGCCGACGACAAGTCGAACCCGTTCGTGCCGCCCGGCGACTTCAACTGCGATCCCTCTCAGCAGCTCCCCGGCCCGTGAAGCGCGTCCTGCTCGTCACCCTCGTGCTCGTCTCGGCCGCGGCGTTCGTCCTGGCCGAGTCCGCGGCCAAGCAGGACTCCGGCACCGAGTTCACCGTCGAGCTCGACAACGCCTTCGGGCTCGTCCAGGGCGGCGACGTGAAGGTGGCCGGCGTGCGCGCGGGCAAGATCTCCAAGCTCGACGTCGACCCGAAGACCCTCCACGCGCTCATCGACTTCAAGCTCAACAAGCAGGGGTTCGGCTCGCTGCGCACGGACACGACGTGTGAGACGCGGCCGCAGTCGCTGATCGGCGAGTACTTCATCGACTGCACACCCGGGCGCTCCCCGCACAAGCTGCCCAACAAGGGGCGCATCCCCGTCACGCACACGTCGACCACGATCCCGGTCGACCTCGTCAACAATGTGCTCCGCCGCCCCTATGGCGAGCGGCTGCGGATCATCCTCAACGAGATCGGCGCCGGCGTCGGAGGTCGCGCCGAGGACGTCAACGCGACGATCCGCCGCGCCAGCCCGGCGCTGCGCGAGACAGACCGCGTGCTCGCCATCCTCGCCCGCCAGAACCAGGTAATCAAGAACCTCGTGACCGATGCGGACGTCGTGGTCGGCGACCTCGCGGGCAACCGCAGGGACGTCGGTCGCTGGGTCAAGGAGACCGAGGACGCCGCCACGACCTCGGCGCAGCGCCGACGCGACATCGCTGCCGGCCTGCACCGCCTGCCGACGTTCTTGCGCGAGCTCAGGCCCACGATGGCCGAGCTCGGCCGCACAGCCGACACCTCGGCCCCCTACCTGCGCAACCTCGACGCGTCTGCCGGCCAGCTCCAGCGCTTCTTCGAGAACCTCGGTCCCTTCGCCGAGTCCAGCCGCGTGAACATCCGCTCGCTCGCCAAGACCGCCGACGTGGGCCGGCCCGCCGTGCGCTCGGCCACGCCGGTCGTCCGGCAGCTGACCCAGACGACTCAGAACCTGCCAGAGCTCGCCAACAACCTGAACTTCGTCTTCAAGGACCTCGACGATCGCAGCCGCGCGGTCGAGCCCGACAAGCGCTCGCCGCAGGGCAAGGGCTACACCGGCTTTGAGGCATTGGTCTCCTACGTCTTCGACCAGACGATGGCGATCAACCTCTTCGACGACAACGGCCACATCCTGAAGGTGGACCTGTTCGCGTCGGACTGCGGCAACTACCAGAACGCGGATTCGCTCAAGGCGCAGGAGCAGAAGACCCCGGGGTTCATCAAGCGCTGCGGGGCCTACCTCGGCCCGAACCAGCCCGGCATCACCTCTCCCGACCCGACCAAGACGGGGTCGAGCCAGACCGCGACGAGCGCCAGCGCCCGCAAGGTCTCCTCGAGCAGCAGCGCCAAGCGCGGCGCCGCCGCTGACACGAAGGCCTCCCGGGGCAGCTCGGGCTCGACGGCCTCGCCGATCCAGCAGGGCATCCAACGGCTGCTCGGCCAAAAGGCCCCCGCCGCCGGGAACGCGCCCAGCGCGCCCTCCGCGCCGAACCGCTCAGCCGGCGGCTCGAGTGATCCCACGCCCCTCCTCGACTACCTCCTGGCGCCATGAACACCAAGGGCGCAGGCGTGTTCGCAAACCCCGTGCTCGTCGGCGCGGTGACCGTGCTCGTGGTCATCGTGGCGGTCTTCCTCTCCTACAACGCCAACCTAGGCCTGCCGTTCGTCCCCACGACCTCGCTGAAGGTGCGCTTCACCAACGGGTCCAACCTCGTGCCCGGCAACGAGATCCGCTCGGGCGGCTTCCGCATCGGCGTGGTCGAGGACATGAAGCCGGTCCCGATCGGAGGCGGCAAGACCGGGGCCGAGCTCAAGCTCAAGCTCGACAAGCGCGTCGGCGCCGTCCCCCGTGACTCGCAGTGGGTTATCCGCTCGCGCTCCGCGCTCGGCCTGAAGTACCTCGAGCTCAACGAGGGGAACTCCAAGCAGACCTTCCGCGACGGCGACACCGTGCAATCGTCGGAGACGAAGATCCCGGTCGACCTCGACGAGGTCTACAAGCTGTTCGACGAGAAGACGCGCCTGGCCAACCAGTCAAACCTCCGCGGCTTCGGTGACGCCTTCGCCGGCCGCGGCACCGCGCTCGGGCGCACCGTCGAGGAGCTGCCGCGGCTGTTCGGCCACCTGCAGCCCGTCGCGAGCAACCTCGCCGACCCCTCGACCGACCTGGCCGGCTTCTTCAAGGAGCTGGGGGACACCGTGCGGGTCCTCAAGCCCGTGTCGAAGACCCAGGCACACCTGTTCACGACGATGGCCGACACCTGGGAGGCCTTCGCGCGAGACGAGCAGGCGCTGCGCGACTTCATCGCCAAGCAGCCGCCGACGTTCGACGTCGCGATCGACTCCTTCCGCGTGCAGCGCCCGTTCCTTCGCGACACGACGGCGTTCAACAAGGACTTCGCCGGCGCCACGCGCGAGCTGCGCGCCGCATTGCCGGACATCAACCCGGCGCTCGAGACCGGCACGCGGGTACAGCGCCGCGCGCCCCAGCTCAACCGCGAGCTTGCGGGGACCTTCTCGGCCCTGCAGGACCTCACCTCGGCCCCGAGCACCAACGCCGCCCTGCGCGCGCTGGGTGCCACGGTGCAGACGCTCAACCCGCAGCTGCGCTTCTACGGCCCCTACGTGACGGTCTGCAACGACTTCAACTACTTCTTCACCTACCTGGCCGAGCACTTCTCCGAGCCCGACTCGACGGGCTCCGCCCAGCGCGCGCTGGCCAATACCGCCGGTGCGCAGAAGAACTCGCTCGGCGCGATGGGCGCCAGCGAGCCCGCCAACGGCGAGGACGTGAAGTCGGGGAACGCGCAGAACCTCCAGGGCCAGGCCTACGGCGCGGCGGTCACCAACGGCGGGCAGGCCGACTGCGAGGCGGGCCAGCGCGGCTACCTGGAACGCAACTCGCGCAACCAGGACACGCACTTCAAGACCAACCAGGACCCGCACACCCCCGGCGCGCAGGGCCCGACCTACACCGGCCGCCCCAGCGTCCCCAAGGGCGAGACGTTCACCCGCGTGCCCGAGACCGGCGGCTTCTCGCCGTTCCCGCTGTCTCAGGGGGAGACGACACCATGAGGCGCCGCGGCTCAGGGATCAGCGTGGTCAAGCTCGGCCTCATCGCCGCCGTCGTCGCGATGATCGCGGTCTACCTCGGCTTCACCAAGTCGATCCCGTTCGTGCACCACTACGAGATCAAGGCCGCGTTCCTGAGCGCCAACAACATCAAGCCCAAGTCGCCGGTGCGCATCGCGGGCGTCGAGGTCGGCAAGGTCATGAGCGTCGAGCGGGCGAAGAAGGGCGACGCGGGAGCGCTCGTCACGATGCAGATCAAGGACCAGGGGCGCCCGCTGCACGACGACGCGACCTTCAAGATCCGCCCGCGCATCTTCCTCGAAGGGAACTTCTTCGTCGACGTGTCACCCGGCAGCGCGGGAGGCAAGGAGGCCGCCGACGGCCACGTCTTCCCGGTCAACCAGACCGCGACTCCCGTCCAGCTCGACCAGATCCTCACCGCATTGCAGTCCGACTCCCGCCAGGACCTGCAGACGCTTCTTCAGGAGTACTCGAGCGCGCTCAAGGGCCGCGGGGCCAAGGGCTACAACGCCTCGATCCCCTACATGAAGCCGGCCTATCGCGACTCCGCGATCGTCAACGAGGCGATGCTCGGGCAGAACGAGCACGACCTGTCGGGCTACATCGACAAGTCGGGCGCCGTCGCGGCCGCGCTGGATCGCAACCCCGGCCAGCTCAAGGCGCTGGTGACCGACTTCAACACCACCGCTGCGGCATTCGCGCGCGAGAACACCAACCTCGAGGCCGCCATCGCCGAGCTGCCGCGCACGCTGCGCGCGGCGCAGCCTGCGCTGGCGGCGCTCAACAACGCGTTCCCGAGCGTGCGCGCGTTCGCGATGGACTTGCGTCCCGGCGTGCGCTCGAGCGGGCCGACGATCGACGTGTCGCTGCCGCTCATCAAGCAGCTGCGCGGTCTGGTCTCCGAGAACGAGCTGCGCGGGCTCGCCCGCGACCTGCGCCCGACGGTGCCCGCGCTGGCGCGCTTCACGCAGGAGAGCGTGCCGCTCAACAAGGAGCTGCGCCTGACCTCCAGCTGCCAGAACGAGGTCGTGCTGCCCTTCACCCACGACAAGATCCAGGACCCGAAGTTCCCGGCCCAGGGCCAGGTCTTCCAGGAGGCGCCCAAGCCTTTCCCGGGCCTCTCGGGCGAGAGTCGCTCCGGTGACTCCAACGGCCAGTGGTTCCGCATCCTGGCCACGGGCGGCACGAACCTGATCACGCTGCGCCCCGGCCTGTTCGCGACCTCCGCGCTCCCGATCGGCGGCGCCAACCCGCCCAAGCAGCAGGGCCGGCCGCCGCTGCGCAGCGACGTCCCCTGCGAGACCCAGCAGCCGCCCGACCTGCGCACCAACGTCGGCGCGCCGCCCGAGCAGCATCAGATCGATACGAGCTCCCCGGCCTACCAGGCGCGCTACGCCGAGGCGCGAACGTACGCGATGAAGTGGCTGACCCAGCAGCTCAAGACCGAGGGCCTGGACAACCAGCTCAAGGTCGGCACCCAGGACGCCACCAAGAGCCTCATCGAGCAGGCCGCCGGGCCGGCGGGGATCGCCAAGCCGTGACCGCGATCCGCAAGAACCTCGGCAACTTCGCCGCGATCATCGCGCTGTTCGTGATCGCGGGGGGTGTCTCGCTGTTCATCCTGCACAACGAGCGGATGCGCTTCCCGTTCATCCAGCCCAAGCCGTTCAAGCTCAAGGCCGAGTTCTCCACCGCACAGGCCGTCGTCGCCGGCCAGGGCCAGACCGTGCGCGTCTCGGGGGTGCGCATCGGCGACATCGGCGGCGTCACGCTCAAGGACGGCCGGGCCGTGATCGCCATGGACGTCGATCCGAAGTACGCGAAGCTGGTCCACACCAACGCGAGCGCGCTGCTGCGCCCCAAGACCGGCCTGAAGGACATGTTCATCGACCTCGAGCCCGGCAGCGGCCCGGCGCCGAAGGTCAAGGAGGGGTGGACGATCCCGATCCGGGCCACCCAGCCCGACGTCAACCCGGACCAGATCTTCTCCGTGCTGGACTCCGACACGCGCGACTACCTCAAGCTGCTGCTCAACGGCCTCGGCCACGGGCTCAAGGGCCGCGGCGGCGACCTGCGCGACGTCTTCGCCCGCTTCGAGCCGACCCACCGCGACCTCGCCCGCGTCAGCGGGGCGGTCGCGACGCGCCGTGAGAACCTGCGCCGCCTGATCACCTCCCTGAACCAGATCAACACCGCGCTCGCGGCGCACGGCCAGGACGTCTCGCGCCTCGTGGACTCCTCGGCTGCGGTCTTCCGCGCGTTCGCCTCCGAGGAGTCAAACGTGTCCGCCGCTGTGCACGAGCTGCCGAGCACGCTCCGCACCACCACCGACACGCTCGGGCGCGTGCAGACCTTCGCCGACCTGCTGGGCTCGACCACCCAGAAGCTGCGCCCCGCGGTGCGCGCGCTCGCCCCCGCGAACAGGGCCGTGCGGCCGTTCGCCAAGGAGGCCACGCCGGAGATCGCCAATCACATCCGCCCGTTCGTGCGCGAATCGCGCCCGCTGGTCCGCGATCTCCTGCCCGCCGCGACCCGCCTGGCCGACGCGAGCCCGAACGTCACGCAGGTCGTGACGCACTTCAACCACTTCCTCAACCTGCTGGGCTATAACCAGAACGGTCCGGAGGGGCCCGAGAACGCCGCCCGCCAGGAGGGCTACCTGTTCTACCTCGCGTGGCTGAACCATGTCGGGGTCGAGCTGTTCTCGAGCTCTGACGCCCACGGCGTGCTGCGCCCGACCACGATCGCCTCCCCGTGCTCGGCGATAACGCAGATCATCACCCAGCAGCCCCAGCTCGAGTTCCTCTCCGGCTTGACACCGATCCTCACCGACTCGGCGGCGTGCGCGACCGCGGACAAGCCGCTGCTGCCCGATCTGCCGGTCCAGATCCCCGGGCTGCCGAACCTGCCCGTCAAGCATGGGAAGAAGGGCTGATGAACAAGGACGCGCCCTCCGCCGCCCGGATCCTCACGATGGTGGTCTTCGCCCTGTCGTGCTTCGGCCTGCTGCTCTTCCTGTGGCTGTCCTTCGGCGGGCCGATCCCGCTCAAGCCCAAGGGCTACCGCGTCCAGGTCGCCTTCCCGGAGGCGGTGCAGCTCGGACTCGAGGCAGATGTGCGGGTCGCTGGCGTGTCGGTGGGCAAGGTGCGCAAGAAGGATCTCGACAGCGGCGGCAAGAACCGCACCGTCGCCGACCTCGAGCTCGACCGCCGCTACGCGCCGTTGCGCTCCGACGCGCACGCCATCCTCCGCCAGAAGACGCTGCTCGGCGAGACGTTCATCGAGCTCACGCCCGGGTCGAGCAAGAAGACGATCCCCGAGGGTGGCCGGCTCAAGGACGGACAGGTCGTCCAGACCGTCCAGCTCGACGAGATCTTCCAAGCGCTCGATCCCAAGACGCGGGCGGCGTTCCGCACCTGGCAGCAGGAGCTCGCCAAGGGTATCCAGGGCCGCGGCCAGGACCTCAACGACGCGCTGGGCACGCTCCCCGGGTTCGCCCACGACGGCGCGGACGTGCTTGCCGTCCTGGACTCTCAGGAGGGTGCGTTGCACCGGCTGGTCAAGAACACGGGCGTCACCTTCGGCGCGCTCAACCAGAACGAGGCGCAGCTGCGCAACCTCGTGACCGGAGCCGGTCGCGTGTTCGACGCGACGGCTTCTCAGCAGGATGCGCTCGCCGAGACCATCAAGATCTTCCCGACCTTCCTCGACGAGTCAAAGCTCACGCTGGCGCGCCTGAAGCGCTTCTCCAACGACACGGACCCCCTGATCCGGGACCTGCGCCCGGTGGCGCGAGACCTCAAGCCCACCCTGCAGGACGTGCGCGCGCTGGCGCCCGACCTCCGCGCGTTCTTCAAGAACCTCGATCCGCTGATCACCGCGAGCAAGACCGGGCTGCCGGCGGCGTCGGAGATGCTCCGCGGCCTCAAGCCCACCCTCGCCGAGCTGACGCCGTTCCTGAGCCAGCTCAACCCGATTCTCCAGTACCTCGAGCTCAACCAGTCAAACGTCTCGGACTTCATCTCCAACGGTGCCGCGGCCCTGGCGAACACGACCGCCTCCCCCGGCGGCGGCACCGGCCACTACCTGCGCCAGTTCGGCCCGATCGGCGCCGAGAGCGTCGCCATGTACCGGCAGCGGCTCGCCAAGAACCGCGGCAACTCCTACCTGCCGCCGCTCGCGCTGACCCCCAGCGCGGAGGGCGCGCCGTTCCAGATCTTCCGCAACTTCGACTGCAAGCCCTCTGGGGGCGAGCGCAAGCCCGAAGGCGACACCCCGGGCTGCCTGCTCGCCAAGCCGCAGACGTTCGGCGGCCGCCTCCAGGGCAGCTTCCCGCACGTCGACGCCGCGGACTACGGCAACAAGAAGTAGGGCGCCGCGGCTAGGCTGCGGCCGCGGTGCGGCGCGCGGCCTGGGCGAAGCCGGTCAGCAGGCTCTCGGCCAGCGAACGGTCGCCTGAGAAGTCGAGGTCCTCGGTCGCCCCCTCGGGGCCGAGCGCGCTGACCCAGGCGCGGACCTGGCCGCTCACGCGAGCGTCGGGCTCGCCGTCGCGGTCGCGCTCGGAGATCTCGACGCGGCCGCCGGCCATCGTGAGGGCGTAGCGGCGCTCGGGCGCGGGCTCGTCGGCCTCCACGACCAGCTCTACGGTCCCGGTCACCGTCCGCGGCGGCTCCAGCAGACCGGGCGCGAGCCGGAAGATCGCGCCCACGTTGATCTCCTCGCCCGGGCGCGGAGCCGTCCAGGTCCAGTCGTAGCCCCACTGGGCCAGGGCCCCGAGGACCGGCATGAGATCGCGCGAGCGCTCGGTCAGCTCGTAGTCGACGCGCGGCGGCACCTCGCGATAGCGCTGGCGCGTGAGCAGGCCGTCGGCCACCATGCGGTTCAGCCGCGAGCGCAGCTGCTCGGTGGAGATCCCCGGTAGCACGCGCTGGAGCTCGACGAAGCGCCGGGGCCCCGCGGCGAGGTCACGGATGATGAGCAGCGTCCACTTATCGCCGACGAGGTCGAGCGCGCGCGCGTCGGGTGACCATTGGTCGTATGGATGACGCTTGGGCGGAGGCGCTGTGGGAATGGGAGAACCCTCGTTTTCGTTGGTGTGCGGCCCATCAGCCAGCATACCCGCTCATGCGGCCGGGGCAGACACCGATGTGGCCGCCAGTTTTCGTGTACGCCGACGTTCTTGTTGATGATGGGTGAACTGATCGATCTGACCGCGCGCCGGGAAGCGCTGCGCCAGCGAACCGGCCGGCGCGAGCCTTCGCGCGCGCAGCTGTACTTCGACCTGGGGTGCCCGTTCACGTATCTGGCCAGCGAGCGCGTCGAGCGCTCCTTCGATCAGATCACTTGGACCCCGGCGTGCCTGGAGGCGCTGCAGCAGGGCACGCCCGCCGCCGACGTGGAGGGCCGGGAGCGGCTGCGCGCCGCCGCGGAGGAGCGAGCGGCGGAGCTGCGCCTGCCGCTCGTCTGGCCGGAGCGCTTCCCGGCCGACGTGCGCGCCGCGATGCGGGCCGCTGCCTACGCCGCCGAGCAGGGTCGCGGCGGAGCCTTCGTGCTCGCCGCCGGGCGCCTGGCCTTCTGCGGCGGCTTCGATCTCGACGACCCCGAGGTGCTCGCCGAGGCCGCGGCGGCGGCGGGCGTCCCCCTCGAGGCATGCCTGCGCGCCGCGCGCGAGCGGGGCCGCGACGGGGCGATGGAGGCCGCCGGGCGGCGGCTGCTGGCGGCCGGAGCGGATCGGCTGCCGGTGCTCCGCGTGGGGCGCTCGCTCGTCTGGGGCGAGGCGCGCGTCGCGGCGGCGGCCGCCGCGCGGACGGGCACCGCGGCGTTCGCGCGGGCCTGACGCTGTTACGGGCAGACCAGCCCGGCGAGGATCTGCGCGTTCATCGCGTCGATCGCCTCGGGCCGCTCCTCGTCGTCGGCCACCGTCGCCATGCCCGTGAAGGCAAGGTCGGAGTCGTTGAGCAGGAGGTCGAGCTCAGCGTCGGGGGTGTGGCTGCCGGGGATGATCGTCAGTGTCTGCATGCCACCGACCGTAGAGCGCTGCGCCGCCGGGCTTCCACCCCTGGCACCAACTGACCCCCCGACCGGGGGGTAGATTGCGGCGATGACCACCGAGCAGACCACGACCCTGCACGGCGGGCGCCTGGTCGCCCGCCGGCTCGCCGCTCACGGCGTGACGAAGCTGTTCACGCTCTCCGGCGGGCACCTGTTCTCGATCTATGACGGCTGCCGCGAGGAGGGCATCGACATCGTCGACGTCCGCCACGAGTCGGCCGCCGCGTTCGCCGCCGAGGGCTGGGCGAAGGTCACCCGCGAGCCCGGGGTGTGCGCCCTCACGGCCGGGCCGGGCGTCACCAACGGGATGAGCGCCATGGGCTCCGCGCTGCAGAACCACTCGCCGCTGCTGGCGCTCGGCGGCCGGGCGCCCGCCATGCGCTGGGGGCAGGGCTCGCTGCAGGAGATCGACCACGTGCCGTTCGTGCGCCCGCTCACGCGCTTCGCCGCCACGGCTGGCTCGACTGCGGAGATCCCCGGGCTGGTCGACGAGGCGTGGGCCGCGGCGCTGCGGCCGCACTCGGGGCCGGCGTTCATCGACTTCCCGCTCGACCACGTGTTCATGGAGGCCGAGGAGCCCCCGCCGGCCGACCCGGTCGCGCCGGCGCCCGCGCCGACGCCGGATCTCGCACGCACGCTCGCCCTGCTCGCGCAGGCCGAGCGCCCCGTCGTGATGGCCGGCACCGATCTCTACTGGGGCCGCGGAGAGGACGCGCTGCGCGAGTTGATCGAGGCCCGCGGGATCCCCGTGTTCCTCAACGGGCTCGCGCGCGGCTGCATCCCGGCCGACCACGACCTCTTCTTCTCGCGCGCGCGAGGCACCGCGCTCAAGGGTGCCGACCTCGCCCTGGTGATCGGCGTGCCGATGGACTTCCGGCTGGGCTTCGGCGCGTCCTTCGGCGAGGACACCGAGATCGTGGCGATCGACGTCGCCGAGCCCGAGCGCGAGCATCCCCGGCCCCCGGCGCAGGAGCTCTACGGCGAGCTCTCGGGGATCCTGCGCGGCCTTGCCGCCGGCCGCGGGCCCGACACCTCGGCCTGGCTCGAGGAGATCCGGCGCGTCGAGGACGAGAAGCGCGCCGCGGAGCGAGAGCAGCGCGAGGACGCGCGAGCGCCGCTTCATCCGCTGCGGCTCTACGCGGAGCTCGCTGCGGTGATCGACCGCGACGCGATCGTGATCGGCGACGGCGGCGACTTCGTGTCCTACGCGGGAAAGGTCATCGACACCTACGCGCCCGGCTGCTGGCTTGACCCCGGTCCCTACGGATGCCTCGGCTCAGGCCCCGGCTACGCGCTGGCCGCCAAGCTCGCGCGGCCCGACCGCCAGGTCGTGCTGCTGATCGGCGACGGCGCCTTCGGCTTCTCCGGGATGGAGTTCGACACGCTCGCGCGCCACGGGGTGGACGTCGTGGCGGTCATGGGCAACAACGGCATCTGGGCGCTCGAGAAGCACCCGATGGAAGCGATCTACGGCTACTCCGTCGCCGCGGAGCTGCGGCCGGAGACGCGCTATGACCAGATGGTCGAGGCGCTGGGCGGGCACGGCTCGCTCGTGCGCTCACCCGAGGAGCTCCGCCCGGCGCTCGAGCGTGCCTTCAGCGCCGGCCGGCCGGCGCTCGTCAACGTGCTCACCGACCCGAGTGTCGCCTACCCCCGCTCGTCCAACCTGGCCTAGGGCTTAAAAGCGAGAAGCCGCCCGCGGCGGGAGCGGGCGGCTTCACGATCGGCCCCGTCCGGACGGGCAGGGTACGCCTGTTGGGGGCCTATGTCGGACCGGGCAGCGGGAGGCGCCGACGACGCGGCATCGCCCGGACCTATGCGCCGGCGGGACAGCGGCGGGAGGCGCGACCGCCCATGCCAGCTTGGCGAGTATCTATCGGACACGATGTCGGCAACAATCGAACAAACGTCCAGAAACCCCCCATTTGGGGGGTACGCTCAACGGCTCACTCTGCGGAGGTTGCGGCTTCGAGCGCCACGCCCCAGAGGATGTCGCGATCAGAGGCCTCGACGCCGTCGAGGCCGAACACACCGAGGATCTCGAGCAGGATGACCACGCCGGCGACGATCGTCGGCGCGCGGTCGGGGTGCAGCCCCGGCACGTCGCGCCGCGCCTGCTCGGTCATCGACGCGAGCCGCTCGAGCATGCCTTCCAGCGTGGCGGTGCTGAGCACGTGGCCCTCGACCTTCGACGGGTCGTAGGGCTCGATGCCCAGGTCGATCGCCGCGCAGGACGTGGCGGTGCCGGCGACCGCCACGGCCGCGGCGACGCCCTCGCGATGCTCCGCCGGCACCGCTCCGGCCAGGCTCGGGCGCAGGTCGGCGGCGAGCGCCTCGAGCTCGGCGGGCGACGGGGGATCGGAGTGCAGGTGGCGCTCGGAGTGGCGGACCACGCCGTTCTGGGTGGAGACGTGGAAGGCGACCGCGCCGCGGGCCCCGACCACCAGCTCGGTCGAGCCGCCGCCGATGTCAATCACCAGCAGCCGCTCGCCGCTCGCGCCGTCGCGTGCGGCGGTCGCGCCGCGGAAGGTCAGCCGCGCCTCTTCGTCGCCGCTCAGCGTGCGGCCCTCGAGCCCGTATCGGTCGCGGATGACCGCTGCGAACTGCGGGCCGTTGGCGGCGTCGCGCACCGCCGAGGTCATCACCGCGGTGCGCACCTGCGCGCCGAGGTCGTCGATCACCCCGGCGTACTCGTCGAGAGCGGCGAACACCCGCTGCTGCGGCTGCTCGCCGAGCTCCCCGGTGGCGTCGACGCCCTCGCCGAGGCGCGTGACGGTGGAGCGCCGGTCGAGCTCGGCGAGCTCGCCGCTCGCCCCGACGTCGGCGACCAGCAGCCGCGACGAGTTCGAGCCGAGGTCGACGACGGCGACGCGCACCAGCTAGCTCACCGGATGGGGCATCGGCTCGCCGGCCAGCCCCGCGAGGAGGTTCTCGACCGCGAGCTCGGTCATCCGGTGGCGCGTGCGGACCGTCGCCGAGCCGACGTGCGGGACGACGAGGAGGTTCGGCGCTTCGAGCAGCGGGTGCTCGGCCGGGAGCGGCTCGGGGTCGGTGACGTCGAGCGCCGCGCCGCCGATCCCGCGGGCGTGCAGCGCGCGCAGCAGCGCGTCGGTGTCGACGATCGGGCCGCGCGCCGTGTTGACCAACAGCGCGGTCGGCTTCATGCGCTCGAGCGCCGCGGCGTCGATCAGGTGGTGGGTCTCCGGGCTCAGCGGGCAGTGCAGAGTCACGAAGTCCGAGCGCTCGAGCAGTACTTCGAGCGCCACGCCGCCGTCGCGGCCGCTGTGCAGCACGTGCATGTCAAAGCCCTCCGCGCGCCGCGCGACGGCCTGGCCGATGCGGCCGAAGCCGACGATCCCGAGCGTCGCGCCGGTCACCTCGGCGCCCAGGTTGCGATCGGGCTCGAAGGTCACCCACCGGCCCTCGCGCACGTCGCGCGCGCCCTCGGCCAGCCGCCGCGCGAGCGCCAGCAGCAGCGCGAAGGCGAGGTCGGCGGTCGCGTCGGTGAGCACGTCGGGCGTGTTGCCGACGGGGATGCCGCGCTCGCGCGCGGCGTCGAGGTCGACGTTGTCGGTGCCGACCGCGTAGTTGGAGATCGCCCGCAGCTGCGGCGCGGCGACGAGCAGCGCGCGGTCGACTCGGTCGGTGAGCAGCGTCAGCAGCCCTTCAGCGCGCGCGGCGTGCTCGAGCAGCTCCTCGGGCGTCGGCGGCAGGCTGTGGGGCCAGACCTCGACCTCGTGGGCGTCGAGGAGGCGCTCCAGCGCGGGGCCGGGAATGCGGCGGGTGACGAAGCAGCGGGCCATGGCGGCGACGCATTCTTGCCGTTAACTTGTCCCGCGTGCTCCTTCGCCTCGCACTCGCGCCGCTCGTCCTGCTCACCGCGACCGCGCACGGGATCACCCCGATCGCTCCCACGACCGATTCGCTGATCGCCTCGGGCAAAGCGCCGACCTTCCGCATGAAGGTCCGGGGCAGCGGTCAGGTCTGGGTGCACGTGTGCAGGTCGGCCGAGAGGCGGAGCGGCGGCGTCGTGTGCGGCACCGAAGCGAGCGGGCGCGCGAGGCGCATCGGCGCCGTCGAGCCATGAGCCGCCGGCCCGTGCACATCGGGTGCTCGGGCTGGAACTACGCCTCCTGGCGCGAGAGCTTCTACCCCCGCGGCTGCCCCGCGCGGGGCTGGCTCGAGCACTACGCGACCGTGTTCGACACGGTTGAGATCAACACCACCTTCTACCGCCTGGCCAAGCCCGGCTCGGTCGAGCGCTGGGTCCACCAGGTGCCCGACGACTTCGTGTTCGCGGCGAAGTCCAGCCGCTACCTCACGCACATGAAGCGCCTCGCCGACATGGACCAGGGCGTGCGGCGCTACTACGAGTCGATCGCGCCACTCGCCGAGTCGCCCAAGCTCGGCCCGGTTCTGTGGCAGCTGCCCGACAACTTCAGGCGCGACGACGACCGCCTCCTCCACGCGCTCGAGCACCTGCCGCCCGGCCGCCACGCATTCGAGCTGCGCAACCCGAGCTGGTTCGCCGAGCCGGTATGGGAGCTGCTGCGCGCCCACGGCGCGGCGTTCGTCATCCACGACGACAAGCGCCGACGGCCCACCCCCGAGGTGCTGACCGCGGACTGGACCTACCTGCGCTTCCACTACGGCCGGCGCGGGCGCCGCGGCAACTACTCCGAGGCCGAGCTGCGCGAATGGGCACAGACGGTGGCCGGCCTGAGCGAGCAGGCCGAGGTGTTCGCCTACTTCAACAACGACTGGGAGACCTTCGCCCCGCCCAACGCCCTGCGATTGCGGGGGCTGGTCGCCGATTGGTAAAGTTCTCGATCGCGACGCGGGGTGGAGCAGTCAGGTAGCTCGTCGGGCTCATAACCCGAAGGTCGCGGGTTCGAATCCCGCCCCCGCTATGCAGAAGCCGCCTCTCGCCAGGCGGCTTTTGCTGTTAACGGGGCGGGGGCGTCTCGAATCGCTAGGCACCAATTCGGCACCAATTTGTCGGTCGAGGTGGCTGTCGGTCGCTCTTGTGGAGCTTGTTTGGTGTCTGTGGCGTGGAGTCTTGAGCACCGCGGCGAACAGCAGCCCCGCAGCGAGAACTGCGTGCGATCGAGGATGTGTGTAGAGAGAGCTGATCGTCCCGAACGTCAACGCCGTGCTCATCAGCAACGTCGTGAACGTCGCGTGCTCCGGAACCGCGCCGCGCGAGCGGAAGGACCAGCGTGATCTTCGGGACCCTCTTCGCGGCGCGACGCCATCAGGGCAGGCGAAGCACCTGGCGCGCCGGCGGCCGAGGCTCCGAATGCCGCAAACCCACGCGTCGTCAAATGGGGTAGCCGGAGGCGTCGCTCATGCGGAGGTCGTGATCGCGGCTGCGAGGTAGGCGACGTAGATCATGACCAGCAGGGCTCCTTCGGGCCGGCCTAGCTGGCCGCGACCGAGCAGAACGACGGCGAGGATGGCGGGGCTCGCGACGGCCGCCGGCAGGTAGAAGCTGGTGGTGTCGTGATCGAGCGTGAGCGGCTTGACGAGAGCGATGACGCCCGCGTTGAAGGCGGCGAAGTGGATGATCGTCCCGGCGATGTTGCCCAGCGCGAGCTCGGGGCGACCGCGGCGGGCGGGTACGGCCACGCGCGCAAGCTCCTCCGCCTCGACTGTCGCCGCCAGCGCCGTGTTGCCCAACAGCGTCGCAGGAATCCCGAGGTGGCGCACGACCGTGCGAAGTCCCTCGCCGAGCAGCCAGCCACCGCCGGTCAGCACGGCCAACCCGATCACCAGCCGGGCGACGGGATGGCGTGCTGGCTGCTCGGCCTCACCGGCGAGCAGTCCGCGACCTGAGCGCGCGGCGCCGACCAGCGCGACGACGAACCACAGCACGAGCAGGCCGCCCTCCACCCGCGAGAGGTGGCCGTCGAGCGCGAAGGCCAGCAGCGGCACCGGCGCCAGCGCGGTCCAGGCGACAAAGCGCCGGGGCAGCGTGACGTGCATCGGGGCGATCAGCCCGCCCAGGCCCGCGATGCCGAGGGCAAGGAACGTCACACCGCCGAGGAACGTGCCGGCGGCGGCTCCCGGGAGGCCTTTCGCGTTGGTGGCGATCCCCGCCGCCAGGTTCTCGGTCTCAAACCCCGAAAGGGCCACGGTCAAGACGAACGGCGCGACACCGAGCCTGCGTCCCACCCCCAGCAGCCCGTCGACGAAGACATCTGCCGCACCGACGACCAACACCACCCCGACGACCAGCGCCAGCAGCCCGACAGCCGACGACATCAGCTCACCAACGTCCCGCCGCCGTCAGCAGCAGCCAACGTCTCCGCTGAGGGAGCCCACGGCTTCCCCTGGCTGCTCGCGCCGCGACGTCGGCGGCCAGCGATGGTTGTTCCGACGGCCAGTAGACCGGCGAAAACAAGCACGGTCGAGAAGCCGGCGGAGACGAAACGAAGAGACTCGTTCCACTCGAGCGACACTCCAGGATTATGCTGCGTCACGGGGCTGAGGGTCCCGTGGACCCCTTGGCGCAGGTGAGCCGCGCACGCGTCACGCGCGCCTCCAGTGGTGTTCAACGCTGCTCCCCGGCTACGCGGCTCTGGCCGATCGCGCGTTCAACGGAACCGGTCCTCTACAGCGCTCGTAGCTTCAAGCGCTCCTACGATGCGTGTCGTATGAGCGTGGAAGCGGGGTCGGACCCCGATCGGTCGGCTCGGGGGGATCGTGATCGTGCTCTCCAGCCGTCTGCGCAGCGAGGGCCGGCCTCAGGAACGACTCCGAGCGCGGCCTTGAAGTGGGCGGTAATCGTCGCGGTGCTGTATTTCAGCGGGACCGAGGCGGAGTCTGCCGGGT
>JBBRYA010000036.1:0-35086 GCA_038238015.1 Solirubrobacterales bacterium | reverse complement strand
TCGACGAGGTCGACAAGATCGCGCGCAAGGCCGACAACCCGTCGATCACGCGCGACGTCTCCGGCGAGGGCGTCCAGCAGGCGCTGCTGAAGATCCTCGAGGGCTCGAGCGCGTCGGTGCCCCCGCAGGGCGGGCGCAAGCATCCCCACCAGGAGTTCCTGACCATCGACACGACGAACATCCTGTTCGTGTGCGGTGGCGCCTTCGCGAACCTCGACAAGGTCATCGAGCGGCGGATCGGCCACAAGGGCGTGGGCTTCGGCGCCGCCATCTCCTCGAAGTTCAACAAGGACACCGGCGAGGTCTTCGAGCAGTGCCTGCCCGAGGATCTCATGCAGTACGGGCTGATCCCCGAGTTCATCGGCCGCCTGCCGGTGACCTCCGCCGTGCACCAGCTCTCGCGCGATGACCTGATCACGATCCTGACCGAGCCGCGCAACGCGATCGTCAAGCAGTTCCAGCGCTTCTTCGGCTTCGACGGCATCGAGCTCGTGTTCTCCGTCGACGCGCTGAAGGCCGTCGCCGACCGGGCGCTGGAGCGCGAGACCGGCGCGCGCGGGCTGCGCTCGATCATCGAGGAGGTGCTGCTCGAGGTTCAGTTCGAGCTGCCCTCTCGGCGCGACGTCAAGAAGTGCGTCGTGACCAAGGACACGATCGAGCGCGGCGTCAAGCCGACGCTGGTCACCGTGGCGCCCGAGGAGGAGAAGGGCGCCGCCCCCGACGCGAAGTCGGCGTAGGGCTGCAGGGGCCGGCCCGGGTGGCCGATAAGCCCAGTCGCGTCCGCCGGCTCGAGGACCTGCGCCACGAGGCGGCCGCGGCCGCACAGGGCCTGCAGGGCGGCGAGCACGCGCTGCTCGCCGCGCTCGGCGCGTTCGAGGCCGAGAACGAGCGGGTGGCGGAGACCCCGGGCCTCAGCGGCGAGCGCCGCCGCGGCGGCCTGCGCGCCGTTCGGTAGCCGACCCTCCCGGGTACCCGCATCGCGGGTCATGAGGAAGGGCGCACGTCTCCTGCCGGGGTTGCTGCTCGCGTTCGCGCTGGCGGCGCCGGCGAGCGCCGTGCCGCCCTCGCCGATCCCCGAGGGGCCGGGCGCCTCGCGCCTGCCCGCGTTCTCCGGCGCGACCGCCGCGCCGGACCCCGTCGCGGTCCCGGATCCGCCGCGCCATCCGTTCATGGCCGCCAACGGGCGCTCGAACCTCCACGTCGACGGCTATCAGACCGACGTCCATCAGGGCCCAGGGCCGCTGGGGCGCCAGATCGACGTGCGCTCGACCTTCCTCGAAGGTGTCTGCGCGTCGGTGACCTTCGACTCCGCCGGGCGCGTCGAGACGGTCTGCGTCGGCGCCGAGGGCCCGAAGCTGCTGCTGCTGGACCCGCTCACGCTGGAGACGCTGGCGGTGATGGCGCTGCCGCCGCGCCTGCCCGGGGCGGGCGCCGTGTTCACGGACTTCGCGGGCGGCGGCTACTTCTACCTCGACGAGCGCGACCGAGCGGTCATCCCGACCACGACCCGCCATGTCTACGTCGTCCGCCAGACCGGCGGCGGCACCGGCTTCGAACGCGAGCGCGACTATGACCTCTCGACGGCGCTCGCCCCGACCGACAAGATCATCTCGGCGCTGCCGGACTGGAGCGGCCGGCTGTGGTTCGCCTCGACCGCGGGCGTCATGGGCACGATCGACCCCGCGAGCGGCGCGGTGCGCACGCTGCCCCTGGTTGAGCCGATCGCCAACTCCTTCGCGGTCGACGAGACCGGCGGGGTGTTCGCGGTGACCGACCGCGCGCTGTACCGCCTCGACGCCGCGCCCGGCGGTGAGCCCGTGGTCTCCTGGCGCGAGCCCTACGCCAACTCCGGGGTCCAGAAGCCGGGCCAGTCGAGCGCCGGCTCCGGGACGACGCCGACGCTGATGGGCCGCGACCTGGTCTCGATCACCGACAACGCCGATCCGATGCACGTGCTGGTGTTCCGGCGCGCGCGCGTCGTAGCGGGAAGCCGTGCGGTCTGCGCCCAGCCGGTGTTCGAGAAGGGCGCGAGCGCCACCGACCAGTCGCTGATCGGCACCGAGCGCTCGATGGTGGTCGAGAACAACTACGGCTACTCGGGGCCGGCCGCGACCCAGAACGGCCGCACCACGAGCCCCGGGCTCGAGCGTGTCGACCTCGACGCCGGCGGCGGCTGCCACTCGGCGTGGCGCTCGCAGGAGCGCGCGCCCTCCGTCGTCCCCAAGCTCTCCGCGGCCAACGGCATCGTCTACACCTACACCAAGGACCCGCAGCCCTCAGATCCCCAGGCCGATGCCTGGTACCTCACCGCGCTGGACTTCCGGACGGGCCAGACGGTCTACAAGCGCCTGTCGGGCGAGGGCCTCGGCCACAACAACAACTACGCCCCGGTCACGCTCGGCCCCGACGGCACCGCCTACGTGGGGGCACTGGGCGGCCTCGTCGCGCTGCGCGACCGCACCCCGCCGCCCGGAGCACAGGCGCCCACTGGCGGCTCGAGCGGCGCCCGCTCGGGCTCGCAGCGGCGGCTGCGCCTGCACGTCCGGCGGCTGCGCCACGGCCGGGCGCGGGTGCGGCTGCTCGGCGGCGGGACGCGGCTGGTGCGCCGCGTCGAGCTCTACCGCGGCCGGCACCGGCTGGCGCGCGACTCGCAGCGGCCGTTCGCCAGGACCGTCCGCGTCGGGCGCGGCCGGGTCAGGCTGCGCGCCCGCGTGCTCCTGCTCGACGGCCGGAGCGTCACGCGCGCGCGGCGGATCGCCGCCGCGCGGCGCGGGGGCGGGCGCCGAAGAAGCGCCTGACCGCCTCGTGGGTCTCCTGCGGGCGCTCGAGCTGGGGTACGTGCCCGCAGCTGAGCTCGAGGTGCTCGGCCGCCGGCAGGGCCTCGCGAACGTGGCGAGCGAACGCGATCGGCACGAGCATGTCGTGTCGGCCCCAGACGAACAGCGAGTCGCTCTCGAGCTCGCACAGCCGCGTCCAGAACCCCTCGGGCCCCTCGGGCTCGTCGAGGTAGATGTTGCGCAGCGCCGCATAGAAGGCCGCGCGGCCGCGCGGCGAGGCGTAGGAGCGCAGGAACTCGTCCACCCCGACGGCCGGCCCGCCATCGTGGGCGCCCGGCACGAGGCGGCGCACGAGCTGATCGACGATCGGGCGCGGGGCGGGCTGGATCAACCCGAGCTCGGGGCGCAGGACGCGCACCAGCGGCGCCCACGCGCGGTCCCGGCGCCAGGCCAGCGACGGCGCCAGCAGCGCGATGCGGTTGGTCCGGTCCGGATGGCGGAAGCCGAACTCGAGCGCGACGCGCCCGCCCATCGAGTTGCCGACCAGGTGCGCGCGGTCGATCTCGCAGGCGTCGAGGAATCCGGCGACGGCGTTGGCGAAGAAGCGCGGGTCATAGGCCGCGCCGAGCGGCTTAGCCGAGTCGCCGAAGCCCGGCAGGTCGATGGCCAGCACGCGGTAGCGGTCGGCCAGCGCCACGACGGTGGGCACGAAAGAGACCTTGCTGGCGCCCAGCCCGTGGATCAGCACGACCGGGTCGCCTGCGCCTGCCCGCAGCAGCGCGATGTCGCCGAGCTTGGTGCGCACGCGGCCCACCTCGAGCCGCTTGGGGTCGGTGCTCCCCGAGGTGGCGGCGAGGAAGCCGATGCCCAGGTGCAGGTCGTCGCGGATCGCCAGGCGCCCGGCCCGGAAGGCGTCCATGCCGCCGCGCACGTCGCGGCTCAGCAGCCGCCACGTGTCGGCGTCGGCGGTGATCCGCGCGTCCGGGCGGCGCTGCTCGTCGGCCTCGAGCAGCTCCATGCCGCCGTCCATCAGCGCGTCCCAGCGGCCCTCGCCCACCACCTCGAGGCGCAGCCGCGCACGGCCCGTGGGGGCGTCGAAGGCCTCGGGCTCAAAGCGCGCGGCCAGCGTCTCGAGGACGTCGGGGGGAGCGGACACGACTTCCGGAAGCTTCCCACGGTCGGCAGCCGGGAAACGGTCGCGTCATCGCGACGAAGCCCAGCGCGCCTATCCTCAGGCCGCAGATGGCATCTGAGCTCGAGCAGCGCACCCGCTATGACCCCGTCGACGCGGAGCCGCGCGTGTTCGCGCGCTGGCTGGACTCCGGCCTCTTCCACCCCGAGCCCGAGGGGGCGCCGGAGGAGAACTTCTCGATCGCCATCCCGCCGCCGAACGTCACCGGCGCGCTGCACATGGGCCACGCGCTCAACGGCGCGATCCAGGATCTGCTCATCCGCACCGCACGGATGCGCGGCGTGCGCGCGAAGTGGATCCTCGGCACCGACCACGCGGGGATCGGGACTCAGATGCAGGTCGAGCGCCAGCTGCTGCGCGAGGGGACGACGCGCGAGCAGATAGGCCGCGAGGCGTTCGTCGAGCGCGTGTGGCAGTGGCGCGAGCAGTACGGCTCGACGATCATCGAGCAGTACAAGCGCCTCGGCGCCTCCTGCGACTACGAGCAGGAGCGCTTCACGCTCGACCCCGCCTACGTCGAGGCGGTCATGAAGGTCTTCGTCGACCTCTACGGCAAGGGCCTCATCTATCGCGACAACTACATGGTCAACTGGGACCCGGGCTCGCGCTCGGCGATCTCCGACCTCGAAGTCGAGGAGCGCGAGGTCGCCGACACCCTCTACTACGTCGACTACCCGCTGGCCGGGGCCAGCGGGACGGTCACGGTGGCCACGGTGCGGCCCGAGACGATGCTCGGGGACACCGCCATCGCGGTGCATCCCGACGACGAGCGCTACACGCGCCTCGTGGGGGAGACGGCGCTGCTGCCGATCGTCGGCCGGCGCCTGCCGATCATCGCCGACCCCTACGTCAGGCCGGAGTTCGGCACCGGCGCGCTGAAGATCACCCCGGCGCACGACCCCAACGACTTCGAGATCGGCCGGGCGCACGGGCTCGAGGAGATCTCGGTCATCGGCGAGGACGGCCGCATGACCGCGGCGGCCGGCGAGCGCTTCGCTGGTCTGACCGCGCTGGAGGCGCGCGAGGCGGTCGTCGGCGTGCTGCGCGAGGAGGGCCGGCTCGCCCGGGCGGTCCCCCAGGTGCACGACGTCCCGTTCTCCCAGCGCTCCGGCGAGCGCATCGAGCCGCTGATCTCGCTGCAGTGGTTCATGCGCATGGAGCCGCTGGCCGCCCCGGCGATCGACGCGGTGCGCGACGGCCGGGTCCGCATCCACCCCGAGGGCCAGCTGCGCCGCTACTTCCAGTGGATGGAGAACATCCGCCCGTGGTGCATCTCGCGCCAGCTCTGGTGGGGCCACCGCCTCCCGGTCTACTACCGGGGCGAGGAGACCTACGTCGGGCTCGAGCCGCCCGAGGGGGAGGGCTGGACGCAGGACTCAGACGTCCTGGACACCTGGTTCTCCTCGGCGCTGTGGCCGTTCGCGACGCTCGGCTGGCCGCGGGACACCCCGGAGCTGCGGGCCTTCTACCCCACGGACTTCCTGATGACCGCGCGCGACATCCTCTTCCTCTGGGTCGCGCGGATGATCATGATGGGCCTCGAGTTCCCCGGCGCCGTGCCCTTCGCCGACGTCTACGTCCACCCGATCATCCAGGCGCCGGACGGTCGCCGGATGTCCAAGTCGCTGGGGACGGGCATCGATCCGCTGCACCTGATCGACGGCGGCCCGCGGCCGCCGGTGTTCGAAGCGGGCGGCGACTTCCCCGCCTACGGCGCCGACGCCCTGCGCTGGGGCCTGCTGGCCATGTCCTCCAGCCAGGACGTGCGCTTCAACGAGGACAAGGTCGCCCAGGGCCGCCAGCTCACCAACAAGCTCTTCAACGCCTCGCGGCTGGTGCTGCTGCGCGTCCCCGAGGGCGTCGAGCTGCCCTCCCGCGCGCCGGCGCCGGCCGCCGTCGAGGACCGCTGGATCCTCTCGCGCCTGCAGCGGGCCAAGGCCGCGATGGCGCGCGCCGCCGACGCCTTCGAGTTCCACCACGCCGCGCTCGGCCTCTACGACTTCGTCCACGGGGAGCTCTGCGACTGGTACCTGGAGCTGGTCAAGCCCCGCCTATACGCGGAGGACCCGGGCGAGGCGAGCGAGGTCGCGCTCTACGTGCTCGCCGAGACGCTCGCGCTGGCCCACCCGGTGATCCCGTTCGTCACCGAGGCGCTGTGGGAGCTGATCCCCGGAGCCGAGGGGCTGCTGATGGCCCGCGCCTACCCCGAGCCTGACGCCGGGCTGCACGACGAGCAGGCCGAGGCCGACGTCGGCCGCGCGATCGCCGCGGTGCAGGAGCTGCGCGGCTGGCGCGACCGCGTCGGCGCCGCCGCGGGACAGGCGGTCCCCGGGCGCCTGGAGGCCGAGGGCTACGAGCACACGGCCGAGGCGGTCGGCCGCCTGGCGCGGGTGCGCTGGAGCGAGGACGGCGGCGAGCCGGTCGCCAGCGTGGCGATCCCCGGCGGGACGGTCGCCGTGCTGGCCTCCGAGGCCGTCGACCCGCAGGCCGAGGCCCGCCGCAGCGCCGAGCGCCGCGCAGGCCTCGAGGGCGAGATCGCGCGCGCCGAGGGCAAGCTCGCAAACCAGGGCTTCGTCGCCAAGGCCCCGCCGGCGGTGGTGCAGACCGAGCGTGACAAGCTCGAGCGCCTGCGCGCCGAGCTCGAGGCACTCGGATGATCGACGCCTGGAGCCTCGAGCAGGCCGAGGCGCACCTGCTCTCACTCGAGCTGTTCGGGATGAAGTTCGGCCTCGAGCGCATGCGCCGCCTGCTCACCGCCCTGGACAGCCCGCAGCGCGCGTTTCGCTCGATCCACGTCATCGGCACCAACGGCAAGAGCTCGACGGTGCGCATGGCCGCCGCGCTGCTCGAGGCGCACGACGTCCGCGCGGGCGCCTACCTCTCGCCGCACCTGAGCTCGTTCGCCGAGCGCGTGCGCATCGGCGACGCCGACCTCGCCCCGGGAGCCTTCGCGGCCGCGGTGCAGCGCGCGGCCGGTGCCGCCGCGAAGGTCGACCGCACGCTGTCGGGCGGCGAGCGCGTCACGCAATTCGAGCTGATGACCGCGGCGGCCTTCGCGGCCTTGGCGGAGGCCGGGGTCGAGGTCGCCGTCATCGAGGCCGGGCTGGGCGGCCGCCACGACGCCACCAACGTGCTCGACGCGCCGGTGGTCGCGCTCACCAACGTCGGCCTGGAGCACACCCGCTGGCTGGGCCCGACGGTGACCGACATCGCGCGCGAGAAGCTCGCGGTGGTCCGGCCGGGCGCGACGCTGGTGACCGGCGAGCTCGACGCGGAGGCCGAGGCGGTGCTGGCCGGCGTCGACGCGGGCCGCGTGGTGCGCACCGCGCCGCGCGACGCCGGCGGGCTGTCGCCGCGCGGCTATCAGCGCGCCAACTTCGCGGTCGCGCGCGCGGCCGCCGAGGGGCTGGCCGGCCCGCTCGACAAGGCCGTGGTGGCGCGCGTCGCGGCCGAGGTGGCGGTCCCGGGGCGCCTGCAGGTCGTCGGCCAGGATCCGCTGACGATCTTCGACGGAGCCCACAACCCCAGCGGCGCCGCGGCCCTGGCCGCCTCGCTGGCGGAGGAGCTCGGCGCGCGCCCGCTGGTCGCCGTGCTGTCCGTCCTGGACGACAAGGATGCTGCCGGGATGCTCCGCGCGCTGCTCCCGCTCTGCGCGGGCGTCGTCTTCACCGCCTCGCGCAACCCGCGGGCGCTGTCGCCGGCCACGCTCGCCTCGCTCGCCGAGCAGCTCGACGGGCCGCCGAGCGAGATCGAGCCCTCGCCCGAGCGTGCCGTGGCGCGGGCACGCGAGCTCGCCGGACCGGATGGTGCGGTGGTCGCCACCGGCTCGATCTACCTCATCGCCGACCTGCTCTCAGACCCCGGGCGCCGGGTGGCGTCGGCGCTGTGAACGAGCGCGGCCCGGGCGTCCTGCAGATGGTCGCGCTGGTGGCGGCGGTCGTCGCTGTCGTGATCCTCGTGTTCTTCGCGCTGGGCTACCTGTTCGGCAGGATGTTCCTGTGACCCGGCGAACGGGAACCCGACTGCCATGACCGGCCGCCGGTACCCTTGCACGTGCGCATGCTGACCCTCGGCGTCTTCGGGATCAACAACAACGGCCTCAACACGGCCGTCAACGTGCTGATCCTCGTCCTCTTCGTCCTCTGGGCGGCACTGGTCTTCTGGACGTTCGCCGACGCCCGGCGGCGGATCGACGACCCGATGCTCGTCGCCTGCGCGACGGTCGCCTCGCTGTTCCCGTTCGTGGGCACGATCATCTACCTGATTGTGCGCCCGCCGGAGTTCCTGGAGGACGTGCGGCTGCGCGAGCTCGAGATGCAGGCCGCAGAGGCGCGGCTGAACAACCTCGACTACCACCTGTGCCCGTACTGCGACTACGAGGTCAAGGCCGACTACCTGCGCTGCCCGAGCTGCATGCGCCGCCTCAAGGAGCGCTGCTACTCCTGCGGCAAGCCTATCGACCCGGCCTGGAAGCTGTGCCCCTACTGCGAGGCCGAGACCGGCTCCGCGCCGCCGGCCACCGCCAGGCGCCGCCGGCGAGGCGGGACGACCGAGTCGGTGGCGGCGACGGCGGCAGAGCCCCCCACCTAGATATGGACCAAACCTTGATCCTGGTCAAGCCGGACGCCTTCGCCCGCAACCTGACCGGCGAGATCATCACGCGCTTCGAGCGCAAGGGCCTGCGTCTGGCCGCGCTGCGGCACATGACCATGGACGTCCAGCTGGCCGAGCAGCACTACGCCGAGCACGAGGGCAAGCCGTTCTTCGGCGAGCTCGTCTCGTTCATCACCTCGGGGCCGCTGGTCGCGATGGTGCTCGAGGGCGAGCAGGCGGTGCCCGCCGCGCGCCAGGTGATCGGCGCCACCAACCCGCTCGAGGCCGCGCCCGGCTCGATTCGCGGCGACTTCGCCGTCGAGGTCGGCCAGAACATGGTCCACGGCTCGGATTCGCCCGAGTCCGCGCAGCGCGAGGCGCAGCTGTTCTTCCCCGACCTGGGCTGAGCCGCCCGCTGGTCCTCGCCTCCGCCTCCCCGCAGCGGCGGGCGATCCTGACGCAGGTCGGGATCGCCTTCGACGCGGTCGTCACCGGGGTGGAGGAGGAGACGGAGGGCGAGCCGGGAGCGGTGGCGGCGGAGAACGCCCGCCGCAAGGCGCTCGCCGTGGACGGCGCGCTGGTCCTCGGCGCCGACACCCTGGTCAGCGTCGACGGCGCGATCCTCGGCAAGCCGCGCGACGAGGCCCAGGCGCTCGAGTACCTCGCGCTGCTCGCCGGGCGCGAGCACGAGGTCGTCGGCGCGATCGCGATCGCGGAGCTGGGCGCGATCGTGCAGGAGGCGGTGGAGCGGACCGCGGTGCGCTTTCGCAGCCTGGATCGCCGCGCGCTCCAGTGGTACGCCGCCTCCGGGGAATGGGAGGGGCGCGCCGGGGGCTACGCCATCCAGGGGCGGGGCGCGGCGCTGGTCGACCGCGTCCAGGGCGACTACCTCAACGTGGTGGGGCTTCCGCTCGCGCGCCTGCTCGACCTGCGCCCCGAGCTGCTGCCGCTGAGCTGATTTGCAGCGGCTTTGCAGGCCGGGCGGTTCGGTAGACTGCGGGCGTCGGCGCGGACCACCGTCTGGCTGCTCGAAACCGGTCCCGCCGCTTCCTCATGGGCTTCTTCTCGTACCTCACCGGTTTCGGCGGCCGTGACATGGCAGTCGACCTCGGCACGGCCAACACCCTCGTCTACGTACGGGGGCGCGGCATCGTGCTCTCCGAGCCGTCGGTGGTCGCGATCGACTCCCGCACCGGCGAGGTCCACGCGGTCGGGATCGAGGCCAAGCGCATGCTCGGGCGCACGCCGGGGACGATCTCGGCGATCCGCCCGCTCAAGGACGGCGTGATCGCCGACTTCGACGTGACCGAGGAGATGCTCCGCCACTTCATCCAGAAGGTGCACCAGAACCGCTGGGCGCATCCGCGCGTGGTGGTCTGCGTCCCCTCCGGCGTCACCGGGGTGGAGAAGCGCGCGGTGGAGGAGGCCTGCCTGAGCGCCGGAGCCCGCCAGGCCTACCTGATCGAGGAGCCGATGGCGGCCGCGATCGGCGCCGGGCTGCCGGTGGGCGAGCCGACCGGCAACATGGTCGTCGACATCGGCGGCGGCACCTCCGAGGTCGCCGTGATCTCGCTGGGAGGGATCGTCGTCTCGCAGTCGATCCGCGTCGGCGGGGACGAGCTCGACGAGGCGATCATCAACTACGTCAAGAAGGAGTACAAGCTCCTGATCGGCCAGCAGACGGCCGAAGAGGTCAAGCTCGAGATCGGGTCGGCCTACCCTCTGGAGGAGGAGGTGCAGGCCGAGATCCGCGGACGCGACCTCGTCTCGGGCCTCCCCAAGACCGTCGTGCTCACCTCCGAGGAGGTGCGCGCCGCGCTCGAGGAGCCACTGGTGCAGATCATCGACGCCATCAAGGAGACGCTGGACCGCACGCCGCCCGAGCTGGCGTCGGACATCATGGACCGTGGCATCATGCTCGCGGGCGGGGGGTCGCTGCTCCAGGGCATCGACGAGCGCCTCCGCGAGGAGACGCAGATGCCCGCCCACCGTGCCGAGTCCCCGCTGACGTGCGTGGCGGTGGGCTCGGGCCGCTCGCTGGAGGAGTTCGAGGCGATCCACCGCTCGAACCGCAACAACAACTCCCGCAACCGGCGGCCCAGGCGATGAGAACCACACGAACTTGGGAGACACTTCCCGGATGTATGACAAAGCGGTGCGACGCAGGCGAGCGGTACTCGTTGCGCTCGTCGCCCTCTCACTGGTCCTCCTGACCGCCTACTTCGGCGAGTCCTCGGGCGGCGGCCTGCACTCGGTGCAGCGCGGCGCGATGGAGGCCCTTGCGCCGATCCAGGAGGGCGCCAGCCGGGTGCTCAAGCCCTTCCGCGACGCCTTCGGGTGGTTCGGGTCGACGCTCCACGCCAAGGGCCAGCGCGACAAGCTCAAGCGCGAGCGCGACGCGCTGCGCCAGGAGGTCGCCCGCCTGCAGGTCAACGGCGCAGAGAACGCGCAGCTGCGGGGCCTACTCGACATCAACTCAGCCGGCGGCATCAAGGCCTACCAGCCGGTGATCGCGACCGTGTTCGCACGCTCCCCGACCACGTGGTACTCGACGGTGGAGATCAACAAGGGCTCAAGCGACGGCGTGCGCGCCGAGCAGCCGGTCGTCAACGGCGAGGGCCTGGTCGGCAAGGTCAAGTCGGTGTCCGACGGCAACGCCGTGGTGATGCTGCTCACCGACCAGGACTTCGGCGTCTCGGCCAAGGCGGCCGGCTCCGGCGAGCCGGGCTCGATCGACCCGGCCGTCGGCGCGCCCGGCGAGCTGCGCCTCGAGCTCGTGCCGCACGGCAAGCTGGTCAAGAAGGGCGCGCGGATCGTCACCGCCGGCACCGTCTCGAGCCGGCTGAACTCGCTGTTCCCGCCGGGGATCCTGATCGGGATGGTCAACCGCGTCGACGAGGGCTCCGGCGAGCTCGACCGCCGGATCCACGTCACCCCGGCAGCCGACCTGCGCCGCCTGGAGAACGTCGAGGTCCTGACCAAGCCCGCCACCAACCTGCGCGCCTCGGCGTCCTCGACGCCGTGACCTGGACCTCAGGCACCTTCGCCCGGCTGGCCGCGCTCGCGCTGATCGGCGGCGTGCTCCAGCTCTCCGCCGTCGCGCAGGTCACGATCTTCGGCGTGCCCGCCGATCTCACGCCGCTGCTCGTGGTGGCGGTCGGATTGCTGGGGGGGTCGGTGGCGGGCGCGCTGTTCGGCTTCGCGATGGGCCTCTTCATGGACATGGCGCTGATGCAGACGCTGGGGATCACCTCGCTGGTGCTGACCGGCGTGGGCTACGGCGCGGGGCGTCTGCGCGAGCTGCGCGACCCCTCGCACGGCCTCGTGCCGCTCGTCGTCGGCGCCGTCGGGACGGCGGTCGCCGCCGTCGGCTTCTCGCTGATGCAGTTCCTGATCGGCGTCGACGCCCCGGTCTCGCTGCTGCTGCTCCGCCAGATCGCCCTCGTGATCATGCTCAACACGGTGCTCGCGCTGCCGGTCTTCGCGCTGGTGCGGCGAGTCCTGCGCCCCTACCTGCCCGACGACCCGCGCCGCCGCCGCCGCCGCGCCTACACCACGGGCGGGCTGAGCCCGCTCTCGCGCGCCTGATGCCGCCGAGCCTGGAGGAGCGCCGCCCCGCGATCACGCCGCAGCTCGCGCTGCGCGTGGCCGTGCTCGGCGGCGTCGCGTTCGTGCTGTTCGCGATCGTGTTCTTCCGCCTGTGGTTCCTGCAGGTGCTCTCGGGCGAGGACTACGTGACCCAGGCGCGCGAGAACCGCGTGCGCAAGGTCAAGATCGAGGCGCCCCGCGGCGACATCGTGGATCGCAACGGCGAGCGCCTGGTGCGCACGCGCGTGGCCCCGGTCGTGCAGATCGTGCCCGGCGGCGTCCCCGACGCCGAGCTCAAGGCGGCCGACGCCTACCGCGTCGCCCGCTCCAAGGCCGAGACGCGCCGCCTCGCCGCCGACGACCAGCTGCGCGCGCTCGAGCGCACGCGCCGCGCGAAGGGCCGCCGGGCGGTGGCGCGCCGGCAGCGCGAGCGCGCGCGGCTCCGCCGCGCCGCGTCCTCGGTCCACGTCGCCGTGCCCCCGGTGCCCGCCGGCGAGGCGCGCTTGAACAGCACCTACCGGCGCCTTGGCAGCGTGCTGGGGCTCTCGGCCCAGGGGATCCACCGGCGCGTGATCGAGGGCATCGCCGAGGCGCCCTACTCCAACGTGACGATCAAGACCGACGTCGCGCGCCCGGCCTTCAACTACCTCAAGGAGCGCAAGGACGAGTTCCCCGGCGTGGCCGTCGAGAAGCTCTATCTGCGCTCCTATCCGCACAAGACGCTCGGGGCCCAGCTGTTCGGCACGCTGCGCGAGATCTCCCCTGACGAGCTCAAGCTGAAGAAGTACCGCGGGGTCGACCCCGGTACGCGCATCGGCAAGGACGGCATCGAGGAGACCTACGACCGCTACCTGCGCGGCCAGGACGGCTACACGCGGGTGATCATCAACTCGCTGGGCAACCGCGACGACCGCCGCGCGGTCTCGCGCCGCGAGCCCCAGCAGGGCCAGCGCCTGCGCCTGACGCTCGACCTCGGGCTTGAGCGCGCCGCCAACAACGCGCTCAAGCAGGCCATCGCCGCCGCCAACCGCAACTTCAACCCGGCCAAGGCGGGCGCCTACGTCGCGATGGACCCGACCGACGGGTCGGTGCTCGCGCTCGGCTCCTACCCGAGCTTCGACGCCAACGTGTTCGCCAAGCCGCTGTCGCAGGGCAGCTTCGACAAGCTGAACTCCGAGGCGCGCGGGGCGCCGCTGTTCAACCGCGCGATCGCCGCGGCCTATCCGACCGGCTCGACGTTCAAGCCGATCACCGCGCTGGCCTCGCTGCAGGAGGGCATCCTCACCCCGACCCAGACGATCTTCGACAACGGCGCCTTCAAGCTCGGCCCCCAGACCTTCAAGAACGCCAGGGACGCCCGCTTCGGGCTGCTGTCGCTGCCGCGCGCGCTGCAGGTCTCCTCCGACGTGTTCTTCTACACGCTGGGCGAGCGCGCGAACTCGCGCGGCCCGATCATCCAGCGCTGGGCCAGGCGCCTGGGGCTCGGGCGCCCGACGGGGATCGACCTGCCGGGCGAGTACGCCGGCCTGGTGCCCGACCGGCACTGGCGCGACGCGGGCTTTGCGCGCTACCAGCGCTGCGTCAAGCGCGAGAAGGTGCCCGCCCAGACCTTCGCGGCGCTGCAGAAGTGCGGCGGCATCGAGCGGCCTTGGTCGACGGGCGACAACGTCAACCTCGCGGTGGGCCAGGGCGACCTGCAGGCCACGCCGCTGCAGATGGCCACCGCGTATTCCACGATCGTCAACGGGGGCAAGGTCGTACGCCCGCACCTCGCCCAGGCCGTGGAGGACGGCCTCGGGCGCGCGGTGCAGGACTTCCGCACCCCTGCGCGGCGCCACGTGCAGTTCTCAAAGCTCAACCAGCAGACGATCCTCGACGGGCTGCACCGGGCGACCAGCCAGACGGGCGGCACCTCCGCCGACGTCTTCCAGGGCTTCGCCGGTGGCAAGCTGCCGGTCTACGGCAAGACCGGTACCGTGGAGCGACCGGGCCAGCCCGACCAGGCCTGGTATGCCTGCTACGTGCCTCATCCCAGCCGCCCCATCGTCGTCGTCGTCACCGTGGAGAAGGGCGGCTTCGGCGCCGAGACGGCCGCCCCCGCGGCGCGCCTGATCCTCTCCAACTGGTTCGACCTGGGCAAGGACAAGTTCAAGGTCGGGACCTCCAAGACGCGATGAGCAGCGCCGGCCACACCATCCAGCCGGCCTCCGAGCCGCCCGCGTCGCTCGTCCCGCGCGTGTGGCACCTGCGCCTGGACCCGCTGCTGGTCTGCGCGACGCTCGGCCTCGTGGCCTGCTCGCTGGTCGCGATCAAGGGCTCGACCGCCGACGACGTTGCAGGGCAGCCCTACTACTACGTCGAACGACAGGCCCTGTACGCGGTCGTCGGCCTGGTGCTCATGTACGGCATCTCGCGCTTCGACTACACACGGATGCGCGAGCTCAAGTACGTCACCTACGGCCTGCTGATCGGCTCGATCGTGCTCGTCTTCGCCGTGGCGACCGCCACGCGCGGCTCCAAGCGCTGGATCGAGCTGCCGTTCTTCCGCTTCCAGCCCTCAGAGCTCGGCAAGCTGCTGCTGATCCTTGCCCTGTCGTCCTTCATCGTCGACCGCATGCGCCGCATGGGCCGCGACACGACCGCGCGGGTCATGCTGCTCGCGCTGCTCCCGGCCATGCTGGTCATGGCCCAGCCCGACCTGGGGACCTCGCTGGTCTACCTCGTCGGCGTGCTCGCCCTGCTCTTCGTGGCCGGCGCGCCATGGCGGCACTTCGTCGCGCTGTTCGCGCTGGCCGCGGTCTCGATCGCGCTCGTGCTGGCCGTCGCCCCGAGGCTCGGGGTCGACGTGCTCAAGCCCTACCAGGTGCAGCGCCTGACGGCGTTCCTCAATCCTTCCGGCGACCCAGGAACCGCCGGGTATCAACAGCAGCAGTCGCGGATCGCGATCGGCTCGGGTGAGAAGACCGGGCGCGGCGTGAAGAACGCGACGCAGACCGGGCTGAACTTCCTGCCCGAGCACCACACGGATTTCATCTTCGCGGTGGTCGGCGAGACCTTCGGGTTCGCCGGCGCCGCGCTCGTCCTGTCGTTGTACGCGCTGCTGGTCTGGCGCGGGCTGCACATCCTCACGGTTGCGAAGAACCTCTACGGCGCCCTGATCGCCGGCGGCATCACGGTGATGCTGCTGTTCCAGATCTTCGTCAACGTCGGGATGACGGTCGGGATCATGCCCATCACGGGCGTCCCCGCACCCCTCTTGAGCTTCGGCGGCTCGTCGATGCTCGTCACATTCATGGCCGTCGGGTTCCTGCAGTCGGTCCACGCGCAAGCGCGCGAGACCGCCTTCCGGAAGGGCCGGGCCACCGTCTTTCAGTAAGAGATGAGGAATTACCTTGAAGAAGCAAGTGCTGGTCACGGTCGATCGTGGGGAGACCCGCGTCGCCATGCTGGAGGCAGCGGGGGATCCCGCGCCGTCAACCGCCAGGAAGGGCCGCGCCCCCAAGAAGGGTGAGATCCCGGCGGGCTATCGCGTCGCCGAGGTCTACTTCGAGCGGCGCGGCTCGCGCTCGATCGTCGGCAACATCTACAAGGGCAAGGTCGACAACGTCCTGCCCGGCCTCGAGGCGGCCTTCGTGGACATCGGCCTCGACAAGAACGGCTTCCTGCACGTCGACGAGATCGTCATCCCGGGCGTGGAGAAGGTGAAGCGCGGGCGCGGGCAGGCCGGGCCGCGCATCACCGACCTGCTGAGCCCCGGGCAGGAGATCGTCGTGCAGGTCATCAAGGACCCGCTGAAGACCAAGGGCGCGCGCCTGTCGATGGAGCTCACGATCGCGGGTCGCTACATGGTCTACGCGCCCACCGGCGAGGGCGTCGGCGTGTCGCGGCGCCTAGAGGACGCCGAGCGCGAGCGCCTGCGCAAGGAGTCCAAGCAGCTCGACCTCGGCGGCGGCGGCGCGATCGTTCGCACGGCCGCCCAGGGCGCCAAGCGCGAGGACTTCGAGCGCGAGCTGCAGTACCTGTTCAAGCTCAACGAGGTCCTGCAGAAGCGCGTGGAGGAGACGGTCGCGCCCGACATGGTCTTCCAGGAGGCCGACCTCTCGATCCGCGTCGTGCGCGACATCTTCTCGGCGCACTTCGAGAAGGCGGTGGTCGACGACGAGAAGCAGCATCAGCGGCTGCTCTCGTTCTTCTCCCGCACCGCCCCGGAGCTGGTGGACCGCGTGGAGCTGTGGGACACGGAGTCCGAGCCGCTGCCGCTGTTTGAGGCCTTCGGCGTCGAGCCGGTGATCGAGGGGATGCTCGAGCGCCGCGTGAACCTGCCCAGCGGCGGCTACCTGGTGATCGACTACGCCGAGGCGCTGACCGTCATCGACGTCAACTCCGGCTCCTACACCGGGCGCGGCAAGGGCGCGCGGCTGGAGGACGTGATCACCAAGACCAACCTCGAGGCCGCCGAGGAGGTCGTCAACCAGCTGCGGCTGCGCGACATCGGCGGGATCATCGTCATCGACTTCATCGACATGGCCCGCGCGCGCAACCGCGAGGCGGTGCTGAAGGTCCTGCGCAAGGCGCTCGACGAGGACCGCACGAAGACCTTCGTGGTCGAGATCTCTCCGCTCGGCCTGGTCGAGATGACGCGCCAGAACGTCACCGACGGCGTGCGCGAGATCATGACCAAGGCGTGCCCGACCTGCGACGGCGAGGGCGTGGTGAAGTCCGAGGAGACGATCGCCATCGAGGTCGAGCGCGAGCTGCGCCGGCTCGTCACCGCGGCGGGCGCGGACGGCCCCGAGGCCTATCTCGTGCGCCTGAACCCGCGCGTGACCGGCTACTTCACCGCCGACAACGCGCGCACGCTGCATGCGCTCGAGGCCGAGACCGGGCGGCGCTACTTCTTCGAGGGCTCCGAGGGGCTCCCGCTCGAGCACTTCGCGGTCACCCAGGAGGGCTCCCGCGAGGAGATCGAGACCCAGGCGGTGCCGTTCTCCGTCGGCGACGAGGTGCACGTCCACATCGTCGAGCCGCACATGTACAACGACGACGACGCCGTCGCCAAGGTCGACGGCTACATGATCGAGGTCGTCAACGCGATCCCGTTCGTCGGCGAGAAGAAGATGGTGCTGATCGAGGAGGCGGGGCGCACCGCCGCCCGCGCGGTCCTGGTCGGCGAGGAGGCCGAGCAGGCGGCGGCGGCCGCCGTCGACCGGGCCAAGGCGGCAAGCGCGCGCGCCCGGCGCAAGCCGCGGGCGCCGGCCCGCAAGGCGCCGGTCAAGGTCGCGCAGCCTGCGGCCGCCGAGGAGGCGGCGCCGGAGCCCGAGCGCGAGGAGGAGGGCGCTGAGCTAGAATCGAAGCCTCGGCGCCGCGGCCGCAGGGGCGGACGGCGCCGTTCGCGTGCCAAGGCCGAAACCAGCGAGTGACCTGAGACGATGCCCGAGTCCACCTACGCCGTGATCCGCACCGGCGGCAAGCAGTACCGAGTCCACGAGGGCTACACGTTCCTCGTCGAGCGCCTGACCGCCGACGAGGGCGCCACCGTCGACCTCGAGCCGCTGCTCTACAGCGGCGGGGAGGACACCTTCTTCTCCGCCGACGACCTCGGCAAGGTCAAGGTGTCCGCGACCGTCGTCGGCCACGAGCGCGGCCCGAAGCTGCGCGTGTTCAAGTTCAAGCCCAAGCGCGGCTACAAGCGCCGCACCGGCCACCGCCAGGAGCTGACCCGCCTGCAGGTCACGGGCATCTCCGCCGGCGCTCGCAAGTCGTCGAAGACCAAGAAGGAGACCGCCGAGAATGGCGCATAAGAAGGGCCTCGGCTCCAGCCGCAACGGCCGCGACTCGAACGCCAAGCGCCTCGGCGTCAAGGTCTTCGCCGGCCAGACGGTCACCGGCGGCGAGATCATCGTGCGCCAGCGCGGGACGAAGTTCCATCCCGGCGCCGGCGTCGGCATCGGCAAGGACGACACGATCTACGCCACGGCGGCGGGGACCGTGCAGTTCCGCGCGAGCCGCCGCGGCCGCGTGATCTCTGTCGAGGGCGCCCCCGCCGAATAGTCAGTTCGGCTGCGCCGTCGGCCGGATGAGGATCTCGTTGACGTCGACGTGCGGCGGTTGCCGCACGGCGTAGAGCACGGCCCGGGCGATGTCCTCGGGCTGGAGGGCCTCGATCTCGGGCGGTGAGTCGAAGAACGGGGTGTCGGTCATCCCGGGCTCGATCAGCGTGACCCGCACTCCGGTGTCGTTGAAGTCCTGGCGCGCGGACTCGGCCATGCCTGTGACCGCCCACTTGGTCGCGGAGTACAGCGAGCCCTTGAGCGCGCGGCGCCCGGCGACCGAGCCCGTGAGCAGCAGGTGCCCGCGCGACTGCTTGAGCGGGTCCATGGTGGCGCGGATGGTCAGCGCGGCGCCGTAGACGTTGGTGAGCACCATCTGCTTCCACTCCTCGGGGCTGCCGGCCTGAAAGCCGCGCGGGCCGCCGAAGCCGGCGTTGGCGAACGCGACGTCGAGCCGGCCGAAGGCGTCCAGCGCGCGCTTGACCAGCGCCTCCTGGTCTGACCACTCGGTGACGTCGCAGGCCACGGCGACGGCGCGCTCGTCGCCGCCCAGCTCCTCGGCCAGGGCGGCGAGCTTGTCCTCCGAGCGAGCGGAGAGGACGAGGCGATAGCCGGCCTCGGAGGCCTGGCGGGCGGTCGCGGCGCCGATGCCGGTCGACGCGCCCGTGATGAGGAAGACGGGATCCATGCGGCTACGGTTACCCGGCTTTGCTCTCAGACCGCGCCAAGATCGAGGTCCGGGCCGGCAAGGGCGGCGACGGCGTCGTCTCCTTCCGGCGCGAGGCCCATGTCCCCAAGGGCGGCCCCGACGGCGGCGACGGCGGCCGTGGGGGCGACGTGACGCTGCGCGTCGACGACTCGCTGCGCGACCTGCAGGCCTTCCGCCGCCGCGCGCACTTCCGCGCCGACCGCGGCCGTCACGGCCAGGGCGCCCAGCGCCACGGCGCCTCCGGCGAGCCGCTGCGCATCGCGGTGCCGCCCGGGACCCAGGTCACGCGCTGGGACGGCACGCGCTACGACCTCGTGGCTCCCGGCCAGGAGGTCACGATCGCCCGCGGCGGCTCGGGCGGCCGAGGCAACCGCCAGTTCACGAGCGCCGTGCGCCAGGCGCCGCGGATGGCCGAGCGGGGCCTCGAGGGCGAGGAGGGCGAGCTCGAGCTGCACCTCAAGCTGCTCGCCGACGTCGGGCTCGTCGGGGTGCCCAACGCCGGCAAGTCCTCGCTGCTGGCCCGGCTGACCCGCGCGCGGCCCAAGGTGGCCGGCTACCCGTTCACGACGCTCGAGCCGGCGCTGGGCACGCTCGAGGCCGCCGATCGCCAGCTCGTCGTCGCCGACATCCCGGGGCTGATCGAGGGCGCCAGCGAGGGCGCGGGCCTCGGCCACGACTTCCTCGCCCACGTCGAGCGCACGCGGCTGCTCGTGCACGTGCTCGACCTCGCGCCGCTCGACGGCTCCGAGCCCGCGGCCAACCACGCGACGATCGAGCACGAGCTGGCCGCGCACGACCCGCGGCTGGCCACGCTGCCGCGGCTCCTCGTGCTCTCCAAGGCCGACCTCGTGGCGCCCGAGGCGGCGCAGGAGGCCGCGCGCAAGTGGTACGAGCGGCTGAACCCGGGAGTGCTGGCCGAGCGCGACGAGTGGGACGAGCCGGTCGCCGACGTCGCGGTGATCGTGACCTCCAGCGCGACGGGGGAGGGCCTGGAGGAGCTCGGCCGCGAGCTGCTGCGCCGCGTCCCGATGGCCGACGCTCCGCGCGAGGGGGCGGGCGAGAGCGAGCAGGCCGAGTACCGCGTCTTCCGGCCCTCGGCGGGCCAGGCCTACGAGGTCGAGAAGACCGGCGCCGGCGAGTTCCGGGTCAGCGGCGACGCGGTCGAGCGCCTGATCGCGCGTCACGACATGGACAACGAGGAGGCCCAGGCCCACGTCGAGCAGCGCCTGCGCCGGATGGGCGTGCTCGAGGCCCTGCGCACGGCCGGCTTCGAGCCCGGCGACGACGTCGAGATCGGCGGCATCGTCTTCGAGCTCGACCCCGGCGCGTCGTTCTAGGCTGGCCGCGCGATGCCGATCGCCGTGATCAAGCTGGGCTCCTCCGTGGTCGCCGATCCCTCCGGGGATCTGCGGCCCGGGCTGCTCGAGCGGGTGGCCGACGAGGTCGCGTCGCTGCACGCGACCGGGGTGGACGTGGTGATCGTCACCTCGGGCGCGATCGCGCGCGGGATGCGGCTGCTCGAGCTGACGGTGCGCCCGCGCGCGATCGAGGAGCTCCAGGCCGCCAGCGCGGTGGGGCAGGGCAAGCTCTACCGCGTCTACGACGAGCTGCTGCGCGACCGCGGGCTGACCTCCGCCCAGGTGCTGCTGACCTTCTTCGACATGAGCGCGCGCACGCACTACCTCAACGCCCGCCGCACGCTGCAGAAGCTGCTCGACTGGCGGATCGTGCCGGTGATCAACGAGAACGACACCACGACGACCGACGAGATCTCCTTCGGCGACAACGACTTCCTCGCCGCGCAGGTGGCGGTGCTGGTCGGAGCGCAGCTGCTGGTGCTGCTGACCGACACCGGCGGGCTGCACACCGCCGACCCGCGCGTGGACCCGGCCGCGCGGCTGGTCGAGGAGGTCACCGACTACGAGGCGCTCGGCCGGCTGGACATCGGCCACGCCGCCGGGCCGCTGGGCTCGGGCGGGATGCGCTCCAAGGTAGTCGCCGCGGAGATGGCCACCGCGGCGGGGATCGCCACGGTGATCGCCAGCGGCCTCGAGCCGGGCGCGATCGGCCGCGCGTGGGCGGGCGAGCCGGTCGGCACGCGCTTCCCGCGCCAGGCCACGCGCCATTCGAGCTTCAAGCTCTGGCTCAAGTACGCCAAGCCCGCGCACGGGACGGTCACCGTGGACGCGGGCGCGGCGCGGGCCCTGCGCGAGGGCGGGACCTCGCTGCTGCCCGTGGGCATCGTGGAGGTCACGGGCGTCTTCGACGCGGGCGACGCCGTCGAGGTGCGCGAGCAGGGCGCGGGCGTGCTGGGCAAGGGGATCTGCAACTACTCGGCGGCCGAGCTGACGCGGGTGAAGGGGCGCAAGTCCGCGCAGGTGCGCGAGGTGCTGCCGCGCGCGACCGAGGAAGCGGTCCACCGGGACTACTTCGTGCTGGCCTAGACTTTTCGCGTGGCCGTCCTCACCACGTCCGTCACCGACGTCTGCGCTGCCGCCAAGGCCGCGTCGCGGGCGCTCGCGCAGGTCGGCTCCGGCGTCAAGGACGCGGCGCTGCAGGCTGTCGCGGACGCGCTCGAGGCGCGGACGGAGGAGATCCTCGAGGCCAACGCGCGCGACCTCGAGGCCGGGCGCGAGTCCGGGCTCTCGGCCGCGCTGATGGACCGCCTGGCGCTCGACGCGGGCCGCGTCGCGGCGATGGCCGACGGCGTACGCGCGATCGCCGCGCTCCCCGATCCCGTCGGCGAGGTCATCGGCGGCTCGCGGCTGCCCAACGGGCTCGACGTGCGCAAGGTGCGCGTTCCGCTCGGCGTCGTCGCGGTGGTCTACGAGGCACGGCCGAACGTGACGATCGACGCCGCCGCGCTGTGCCTGAAGTCCGGCAACGCCGTCGTGCTGCGCGGCTCGAGCTCTGCGGCGCACTCGAACGCCGTGCTGGCGGGCGTCGCGCGGGAGGCCGCGGAGGGCGCCGGGCTCCCGGCGGGCGCGCTCGCGCTCGTCGCGGGCGGCGGGCGCGAGGAGCTGGCCGAGCTGGCCGGCCAGGAGGGCGTCGTGGACCTGATCATCCCGCGCGGCGGCGAGGGCCTGAAGAAGGCGCTCAGCGCGGTCGCGAAGGTGCCGGTCATCTACGCGGCGTCGGGCAACTGCCACGTCTACGTCGACGCGAGCGCCGACCTCGACGCCGCCGAGGCCATCATCGTCAACGCCAAGGTCCAGCGGCCGGGCGTCTGCAACGCCGCCGAGACGCTGCTGGTACACGCCGGCGTCGCGGGGGCGTTCCTGCCGCGGGCGGCCGCTGCGCTGCGCGAGGCGGGCGTCGAGCTGCGCGTGGACGAGCGCGCCGGCGCGTGGCTCCCTGACGCGGCGGCGGCGACCGAGCAGGACTTCGCCGAGGAGTTCCTCGCGCTCGTGCTCGCGGTCAAGGTCGTCGAATCCGTCGAGGAGGCCGTCGAGCACGTCAACCGCTACGGGTCGGGGCATTCCGAGGCCATCGTCACCGCCGACACGGCGGCGGCGCGGGCCTTCCAGCTCGGCGTCGACGCCGCCTGCGTCTACGTCAACGCCTCCACCCGATTCACCGACGGCGGCGAGTTCGGGATGGGCGCGGAGATCGGTAACTCGACGCAGAAGCTCCACGCTCGCGGCCCGATCGGCCTGCGCGAGCTGTGCACCTTCAAGTACCTGGTCGAGGGCACCGGCCACGTGCGCGCCTGACCGCGCGGTGGCGCGGATCGGGATCCTCGGCGGGACCTTCAACCCGCCGCACGTCGGGCACATGGTCTGCGCCCAGGAGGCGCGGGCGGGGCTCGAGCTCGACCGCGTCCTGCTGATGCCCGTCCACACGCCCCCTCACAAGCCGGCTGACGAGGACCCGGGGGTCGAGCACCGCGTGGAGCTCTGCCGGCGCGCCGCCGGCACGACGCCGTGGCTCGAGGTCTCGCGCGCCGAGGCCGACCGGCCGGGCGCCTCCTACACGGTCGATACCCTCTCCGAGCTGCATGACCGCACGAACCCAGGTGACGAGCTGACCTTCATCGTCGGAGGCGACCAGGCCAACGGGCTGCCCGGCTGGCGCGAGCCCGAGGCGATCCTCGAGCTGGCCGAGCTGGCGGTCGCCGAGCGCGACGGCGTCGGCCGCGCGGACGTGGCCGAGCGCCTGGCGGGGCTGCGCGGCGGCCGCGAGCGCCTGCGCTTCTTCGACATGCCGCGCATCGACGTGTCCTCCTCGCTGATCCGCCGGCGCGTGGCCGAGGGCCGCCCGATCCGCTGGCTGGTGCCCGATGCGGTGGCCGCCTACATCGAGGAGGCCGGCCTCTACCGCGGCGCCCGCGCGCAGGCGGGGGCGCCTCGATGAGCCAGCCCAGCCTCTCCGGCGCCCCCGGCGCGCCCGTCCCCGGCGGCTCCCGGCTCGCCGACTGGATCGCCGACTACGCCGCCGACAAGAAGGCGATCGACATCGCCGTGCTCGACCTGCGCGGCGTGATCGGCTACACGGACTACTTCGTCGTCTGCTCAGGCAACACCGAGCGCCAGGCAAAGGCGATCCACGACGGCATCCACCTCGGCTGCAAGGACGAGCACGGGCTGCTCCCGCGCCGCGTCGAGGGCCTGACGGAGTCGCGCTGGATCCTGATGGACTACCTCGATGTGATCGTCCACATCTTCATCCCCGAGGCGCGCGACTTCTACCGCCTCGAGCAGCTGTGGGGCGAGGCGCCGAAGCGGGCCGTGGAGGCCTAGCACCTGAACCGAGGCGAGGCCGCTGCTTGAGCGGCCTCGACGAGAGTGGAGCTGAGGGGGCTCGAACCCCTGACCTTCTGGCTGCCAGCCAGACGCTCTCCCAGCTGAGCTACAGCCCCAGGCGTGAAATCCGCCGCCCATAGTACCCACCTGGCTCGGCCGCACGGCCGCTAACCTCCGCGCCCGATGAGCACCGAGCGCCGCTTCGATCCCAAGGCCATCGAGCCTCGATGGCAGGCGGTCTGGGAGCGCGAGCGCACGTGGGAGGTCTCCAACGACGACGCGGGCGGCGCGGCGAAGTACTACGTCCTGGAGATGCTGCCCTACCCCTCGGGCGAGCCCCACATGGGCCACCTGAAGAACTACTCGGTCGGCGACGCGGTCGCCCACTTCCACCGGCGCAGCGGCTACAGGGTCCTGCACCCGATCGGCTACGACGCGTTCGGCCTGCCGGCCGAGAACCACGCGATCCGCAGCGGCGAGCACCCGCGCGACTCGACGGCCAAGTCGATCGCCGCCTTCCAGCGCGAGTTCCGCTCGTGGGGCCTGTCGATGGACTGGTCGCGCGAGTTCGGCACGCATGAGCCCAGCTATTACCGCTGGACGCAGTGGCTGTTCCTCAAGCTCTACGACCGCGGCCTGGCCTACCGCAAGGACGCCGCGGTCAACTGGTGCCCGAAGGACGCGACCGTGCTCGCCAACGAGCAGGTCATCGACGGCCGCTGCGAGCGCTGCGGCACGCTCGTCGAGGCCCGCCAGCTCGAGCAGTGGTTCTTTCGCATCACCGACTACGCCGACCGCCTGCTCGAGGACCTCGACACGATCGAGTGGCCCAGCCACGTCGTGGCCATGCAGCGCAACTGGATCGGACGCTCCGAGGGCGCCGAGGTCACGTTCGCCTGCCCGGAGATCGGCACCGACTACCCAGTCTTCACCACCCGCCCGGACACGCTGTTCGGCGCGACCTTCTTCGTGATGGCGCCCGAGCATCCCGACGTGCTTCGCCTCGCCGAGGGAACCGAGCACGAGCAGACCGTCCGCGAGTACGTCAACCGCTCGCTCACCGAGGAGCACGAGGACCGCGGCGACGCCGAGCGCGAGAAGACCGGCGTGCCGCTGGGGCGCAGCGTGATCAACCCGGTCAACGGCGAGCGCATCCCGATGTGGGTGGCCGACTACGTCCTGATGGACTACGGCACCGGCGCGATCATGGCGGTCCCGGCCCACGACGCACGCGACTTCGGCTTCGCCACGACCTTCGGGCTTCCGATCCGCCGCGTGATCGAGGGCGGCGAGGATCTGCCCTACACCGGCGACGGCGCGCTGGTGGACTCCCACCCGGACTTCGACGGCCTCCCCAACCGCGAGGCGCTGGAGCGCATCGTCGACTGGCTGGACGCCCAGGGCCGCGGCCACCAGTCGATCAACTACCGCCTGCGCGACTGGCTGCTCTCGCGCCAGCGCTACTGGGGCTGCCCGATCCCGATCGTGTACTGCGAGCGCTGCGGGATGGTGCCGGTCCCCGACGACCAGCTCCCGGTGCTGCTGCCCGATGTGCGCGACTACGCGCCCAAGGGCCGCTCGCCGCTTGCGGCCGCCGAGGACTGGGTGCGCACGGAGTGCCCGAGCTGCGGCGGCGAGGGGCGGCGCGAGACCGACACGATGGACACCTTCGTCGACTCCTCCTGGTACTACATGCGCTACACCGACGCGCACAACGACCACGCGCCGTGGGACCCCGCGGCGCTGGCCCGCTGGGCGCCGGTCGACCAGTACATCGGCGGCGTCGAGCACGCGATCCTGCACCTGCTCTACGCGCGCTTCTTCACCAAGGCGCTCGCCGACATGGGGCTGGTCGGGACCCAGGAGCCCTTCAAGCGCCTGTTCACCCAGGGCATGATCACCCGCGACGGCGCGAAGATGTCCAAGTCCCGCGGCAACGTCATCAGCCCGGTCGGCTACGTCGAGCGCTACGGAGCCGACACCGCCCGCTGCTACATCCTGTTCATCGGCCCGCCCGACCAGGACGCGGACTGGTCCGACGAGGGCGTCGAGGGTGTGCACCGCTTCCTCGCGCGCCTGTGGCGCCTAGGTGTGGAGGTGGGCGAGCGGATCGAGCCCGGGCCGGCGCTCGGCCCGCTGGATCCGCCCGAGGGCGAGGACCTCGAGCTGATGCGCAAGGCGCACTGGGCGATCGAGAAGGTCACCAACGACATGGCCGGGCGCTTCGCCTTCAACACGGCGATCGCCGCGGTGATGGAGCTGGTCAACGAGTGCTATCGCCGCCGCGAGGGCGTGCAGGTCGGGACGCTGCAGTTCGCGGCGGCGACCGCGGCCTCGCTGATCTTCCCGTTCGCGCCGCACACCGGCGCGGAGGTCTACGAGCTGCTCACGGGCGCGCGCGTGTGGGAGCAGCCCTGGCCCGAGCCCGACCTGACGATGCTCGAGCGCGACACCATCGAGGTGGCGGTGCAGGTCAACGGCAAGCTGCGCGACCGCGTGCAGGCCCCCGCGAACGCGTCGCGCGAGGAGCTCGAGGGGCTCGCCCTTACGCCGAAGGTGGAGGCGCACGTGGACGGCATGCAGGTGGTCAAGGTGGTCGTCGTGCCGGGCAAGCTCGTCAACTTCGTCGTGCGATAGGGCGCGTCGCGCCTTTCGAGGCGAAGGCCTGACACAACCGGCACCGCGCGGAGCAGATCCGTGACGTGAGCCCGCCTAGCGTGCGGCGCCATGCTCGACACCCCGCGCCACCTGCTCGTGCTTTACGCCGCGGGCGCGATCGTCGTGCTGCTGCTGGGAGCGCGCTTCCTGAGCCGCCCGAGCGCAGCGCCCGCCGCGGCGAGTCGCGCGGCGCCCGCGCTGCAGGTGAGCGACGCCGCCACGGGCGGCCGGGTGACGGTGCACGTGGCGGGCGCGGTGCGCCGGCCGGGCGTCTACCGCCTGGGGGCGAGCGCGCGCGTGAACGATGCGGTTCGCCGCGCGGGCGGGGCGCGGCGGGGCGCGGACCTCACCGGCGTCAACCTCGCCGCCAAGCTCGAGGACGGCCGCCAGATCATCGTGCCGCTGCGCGCGCCGGCGGGCGGCGGCTCTGCCGCGGCGGCGACGCCGGGCTCGGCCACGGCTGCCGCTCCCGGTGTCCCGTTGAACCTCAACACAGCCACCCCTGAGCAGCTCGATGGGCTCGACGGGGTCGGGCCGGCTACGGCGAAGACGATCGTCAAGTAGCGGGAGGAGCACGGCGGCTTCGGCCGAGTGGACGAGCTCGGTCAGGTACCGGGGATCGGCGAGAAGCGGATGGCGTCGCTGCGCGAGCAGGTACGCGTGTGAGGCAGCTGTGGCTCGAGCGCCTGCGTGGCCATCCGCGCCACCTGGTCCTGTTCGCGCTCGCCGCCGGGCTGACGCTGGGGCCGCTGTGGCCGCCGGGGGTGCTGGTCGCCGCGCTGGCGGCCGCATCGGTGGCCGGGCGCCCGGGGGTTGCACTGCTCGCGGCGGCGGCGGTCCTCGCGGGGGCGCTGACCGCTGACGCCCGCCTGGCGGCGCTCGACGCGGGGCGCCTGGAGGCGATGCACGGCGAGCGCTGGGAGGGGCGCGCGGTGCTGCTCGAGCCGGTCCGCGAGCGCGCGGCCGGCCCGGCGGTGGCGCGCGTGCAACTGCTCGGCCTCGGCGAGAGCGCGGTGGCCCGCGTCCCCGGCGACCTGCATCCCGGCTCGTGGCCGGAGGTGGGGGAGGTGGTCGCGCTCGCGGGTCGCGTCGGGCCGCTCGGGCGCTTTGACGCCTACCAGCGCCGGCGCGGCGCGCATGCGGCACTCGACCTCGAGCGCTTCGAGCCGACCGGGCAGCGCCGCGGCGGCGTGAGCGGCGCGCTGGACGCTATCCGGCGCCGCGCCGAGCGCGGCCTCGAGCACGGCGTGCCGAGGCCCGAGGCCGCGCTGCTGCGCGGCATGGTCCTCGGCCAGGACGAGCGCCTGAGCGACGGCGTCCGCACGGACTTCCAACGCTCCGGGCTTGCGCACCTGCTCGCGGTCTCGGGCCAGAACGTCGTCCTGCTCGCGACGCTGGTACTCGCCCTCGGTGCAGTGGCCGGCGTTCCCCTGCGGATGCGGCTCGGCGGGGCGCTCGCGCTGATCGCGCTTTACGTCCCGCTCGCGGGCGGCGGCCCGTCGATCCAGCGGGCGGGCGTGATGGGCGCCGCGGGGCTGGTTGCCGCGCTGGCGGGCCGGCCGGCCTCGCGCTGGTACGCGCTTGCCCTGGCGGTCGTCGCGACGCTCGCGCTCAACCCACGGGCCGCCGGCGAGCCCGGGTGGCAGCTCTCCTTCGCGGCGGTCGCGGGCCTGCTGACGCTGGTGACGCCGCTTCGCGAGGCGGCCAGGCGGGCACGGTTTCCGGGCGCGGTCGCCGACGTGGCGGCGGTGACGCTGGCGGCCACGCTCGTGACCGCGCCGTTGATGGCGCTGCACTTCGGCCAGGTCTCGCTCGCCTCGCTGCCCGCGAACCTGATCGCCGCGCCCGCCGTCGCTCCGGTCATGTGGCTGGGCATGCTCAGCGCCGCGCTCGGCCAGCTCTCACCGGCGCTCTGCGGCCCGCTGAACGCGATCGATGCGAGCGCGGTCGCCTACGTGGAGTGGGTCGCGCACGTTGCGGCTGCGCCGGCGGGCGCGGTCGTCCACGCCCGGGTTCCCGGGGCGGTGGGCCTCGCCGCCGTCTACGCCGCTGCCGCCGCCCTCGCGCTGGGGGCGCGCACGGTCTGGCGGCGGCGCCCGCCGGGCCTGCGCGGGCTCGGCGGGCGGCCGCGGATCGTGGCGCTCGGCGCCCTTGGTGCCGTGGCGGTCGTCGCGGCGCTGGGGCTCGTGCTCCGCGGCGCAGGACCGTCCGGCCCGGCGCCGGGGGAGCTCGTCGTGTCCTTCGAGAAGACAGCTTTGGCCAGGGCACCAGCCGGGAGGGCTCACGAGTGTCGTCACGGATCGTTGTGATCAGCCGGCTGGGGGCCGGGCGATCGCAGGTTCAAATCCTGTCTCCCCGATCGACACGAAAGGCCCCCACCGCGCTTGCTGACCGACGTCGCAGCTCCTGCTGCTCTTCGATTCGGTACCGAGCGGGGCTCGACGAGGCGCTGTACAGACTGCTCCTTGTCGAAGGGGAGCAGCGAGTCGGCAGTGCGCTCACAAGGGGCCAGGCTGCCCGCGTCGGCCGACGCCGAAGACCGCGGGTAAGCTGGCCTGATGGGCGAGACGATCGGCGAGGATGCCGCGGGCGTGGCAGGGCAGGACGAGGGTTCGCGCCTGGGCGACATGCTCCACGGCGCCGCTCGTGGGGCGGTGGGCGCGATGGCGATGACGGGTATGCGGGTACTCACAACCGAGCTTGGGCTTGTGGAACAGACTCCACCGCAAGCCGTCGGCCGCCAGCGCGCGCGCGGCATGCGGGCGCTGTTGCGGCGGGCGCCGCGCAAGCAGCGGCGAGGGCTGGTCGAGGCCGCACACTGGGCCTTCGGCGCCGGCGGGGGCGCGGCCTTCGGAGCGCTGCCTGGCGCGATGCGTGGCCGAACTTGGGCGGGCCCGGCGTATGGGCTGGTGGTGTGGCTGGGCTTTGAACTGGGAATCGCGCCCCTGCTGGGCCTCAGCCAGGCCAAGCGCGTGCGCTTGGTCGACCGGTTGGCGCTCGCCGCCGACCACCTGCTCTACGGCTTGGTGCTGTCGGGGACGCGCCGCGGCACGCGAGACTAGGTCCGCGCCGCGCGGGGGAGGTAGCTGACGCCGCGCCACCGCGTCTGAGCCGCTGTTCGTCAGCGAGCTTTCAAGGCTGATCTCTCACGCCAGTAGGGCCTAGCGAAACGACTAGCGGAACCGGGGAAAGGCCGGGAGTGTCATGTGCTCAAAGAGCGCGACCGGGTCATTCTGCGGTCGGTCTCGCCAGGAGGAGCTAGCCGGTACGCCGGTGTCCAGCATCACGATGCGGTGATGAGCTTCGCGTAGCACTCGGTCGCGCCCGCGAGACTGAGGAAGGCGCTCGAGGTGTAGGGCGAGCGTCTGGAGCTGCGCGATTCGCTCCATGTCGTGCCTGGCCACGTCGTACATTTGCACTTAGTGTTCATTTCCCTGACCTCGTATGACCAAACGCATGTTTGGGACGCGCGGGCGCGGCTGTCGGCAGCGCCCCGAACGAGCGCGCTGCTGCCGGCTGCTCCATTAGTGGTGCTCAGGCTCCATGCCTGGCAGCTCGAGCGACTCGCCGACGCGGACGGGCGCCGGGATGAGCGCTGCCCCGATGAGGATCAGGCGAACGCGGTGATGCGGATGCCGATCACGAGCGCGTCGTCGCCGAGTCGGTCTTCGAAGACCGCGAGGCCGGCGAGGATGGTGGAGAGGTTCGCGGCGACCGAGGTGACGGCGATCACTGCGAACGCCGTCGCCGATCTGGAGGCTGCGGGCGGAGGCGAAGAACGAGAAGACGGCCGCCGTGAGGATGATCGCGCTCCAGGGGCCTGAGAAGGCCGACCAGCCCGCGCTCGAGGTCGCCCGAGAGCGCCTTGATCGCGACGTCTGAGATCCCGAACGCGAGCCCGGTGGCCATGCCGAGCAGCACGCCGCGCTGTACGCGGCCACCAACGAGCCATCCGGTAATCGGATCCAGACGTTCTCGCGGGCCCAGGACGGCACCCTCACCCCCGGCGCGGCCGTGCCGACCGGCGGGATGGGCAGCGGTGGCTTCGAGGGCTCGGCCAACGGCGTCGTCCTAGCGAGCCGCGGCGGCGAGTCATCTGCGAACAACCTGACCGGCAGCCCGAACCTCCTTCTGGCGACGAACACCGGCAGCAGCAGCGTGTCGGTGTTCCGCACGACGGGCGACGGCCTCGAGCTCCTCAGCGTGCAGTCGGCCGGGCTCGACCATCCGCTGAGCGTGACGATCCACGCGGGCATCGTCTATGTGCTCAACGGCGGCCGGAGCAACTGCCTCGGCGGGCTCCCGACCATCACCGGCTTCACGCTCGAATCCGACGGGACGCTCGTGCCCATCCCCGGTTCCACCCGACCGGTCAGCGGCGGACCGAACTCCGGCTGCTCGCAGATCTCGTTCAACCCCTCGGGTGACACCCTCGTGGTCACCGAGAAGCAGCAGAACGCGATCGACACCTACCGCGTCGGCAAGGATGGCCTGGCCAGCGGCCCGATCGTCAACGAGACCGGGAGCAACGGCCCGTTCGGCTTCACCTTCACCCAGACCGGCAAGCTGCTCACCGCCAACAACTTCGGCGGAGCCCCCGGGCAAGGCGCCGCATCCTCGTATGAGATCGAGAAGGACTCCACGCTGACACCGGTCACCCTCAACGTGCGCAACATGCGCTCGGACACCTGCTGGATCGTGCTCACGGACAACGGCAAATACGCCTACGTCACCAACGCCATGAGCAACAACATCTCGAGCTACAGGGTGCGCCCCGACGGCTCGATGACCCTCCTGCAATCGATCGCGGGTCCCGCCGACGATGCGCCCGCACCGTTCGCGATCCCTGCTGACCTGAGCCTCAGCGGCAACAGCCAGTACCTCTATGCCCACAACGTCCGCGACGGCGACGTGTTCGCCTTCTCGGTGCAGACGGACGGGACCCTCGTCCCGATCCAGGCGCTCCCACGGGCGCTCCCCCCCGGAGCCATCGGGTTGGCGGCGAAGTAGCGCAACGACGAGTCCGCCGGCCGGCGACGCGAACGCGTCGCCGGCCGCTGCTCGATCTGACGAGTTGGTGAACACCGAGGTGCGGGTGTAGCGGAAACTCGCGCGAAAGGACAGACTCGTCAGATGACGATCGGAGACACCGCTGCGGCGGTCGGCAGAGGACTGTTCGCCGGCGCGGCCGGCACGGTCGCGATGACCGTCTCGAGCACGCTCGAGGCCAAGGGACGAGCCCGCGGCTCGAGCACGGCTCCCGCCGACGCGGCCGGGAAGGTCCTGGGCGTCGAGCCCCGCGATGAGGCGGGCAAGGCGCGCTTCTCGAACATCGTGCACTGGAGCTACGGCACATCGTGGGGCGCGGTGCGCGGGCTGCTGCACGCGGCTGGGGTCGACGGCGCCAAGGCCACGGCGCTGCACTTCGGCGCCATCTGGGGCGGCGCGCAGGTGATGCTCCCCGTGCTCGACGTCGCCCCGCCGCCCTGGAAGTCGCCCCCGCAGGAGATCCTGATCGACGCCTTCCACCACTCGGTCTACGCAATCGCCACCGGGCTGGCCTTCGCGGCGCTCCAGGACAGCTCGTCGTGAGGGCGTGACCCTCGCGCGGAACCCGGGGCCGGGTCTGGCCGCGCTGAGCGGACGCCCGGGGAGGAGATGGGCGCCATGCCCGCCGGCATGGAGACGCACCAGCGCTGTTCGTAATCGGCTCGATGGTGCGCGACGGCGAGGCGCAGAAGGCGTTCATGGTCCGGCGACGTCGATGCCCAAGACGAACGAGCGGCGCACCGCGGTCTAGCGCACGCCCTGCGTGTAGGGCTCAAAGCTCCGTGGCCCGCTACTCGACCGGCGTTCGTCGATCGTGACTTGCGTGTCTGAGAGATCAGCCGAGGACCGTCCCCGAAATTACGTCCGACTACCAGAGTCACGGTCGCTATTCAATCGCCAAGGGCGTCGCGCCGCTTCGGCGTTGCCCATCGCTCGCTGCCGCTGCGAGGCGGAAGCGACGGCTGGCCTCCTTGGAGGGAGCGGTCGTCTTTCGGATGCCAGCCGCGGCCAGGGTGAGCTGAGCGGACTGCCCGACGCTGCGGTTCGAGAGCAGAGCCTTGGCGATGGCACCGGAACGGCACGGGTTGGCAGGCTGTCGGCGAGCAACACGCTTCGGATCCGCTCGACGACACGCCCACCGACCCGCGGCCGTCCCTTATTCCTTAGTGGTCTGGCTCGGAGCTTCGCGCACGTATTGGCTGGGCGGATACGCTCGCTCCTTAAGAACGCGAGCTCGGTGCCGACGGAGACGCCTGCGTGTCGTCCGCTGCGAGAGCTAGCCAGGAGCCACTCGGGACGCCTGCATCCGCCCGACAGCGGGAGCGGTGTCCCGTTAGGGGATCGGTCACCGCGACGGGGTGGTCGCCGTCGACTCTGGCCGTCTCTACGCGAGCAGCCCGACTTGGCGCAGGATCGTGATCGAGTCGGAGTAGACGTCCTTGCGCTTGACGAGACCATGCTCGAAGGGGATCACGTCGACCCCCTGCCACTCGATGCGCCGGCCGGTGGGCTGCACCACGAGCTCGCCCCGCCGCATGGTGTTCGCATGCGTGGCGCGGGCGGTCCACTCCTGCACGACCAGATCGTCGCGCACGTAGAGCCGGCGGCCCTCGAAGGCGATGTCGGGCCAGGTCTCGAAGATTGCGGCGATGTGGTCGCGCACGGCCGCGCCCTGGGCCGCCTCGCCGGCAGTGTGGTTCTCGAACACCATGTCGGGGGCGTGCATGGCCATAATCGTGTCGAGGTCGTGGGCGTTCCAGGCAGCGTTGTAGCGCTCGATCGCCTCCCGCAGCGCGTCGCTCATGCCCACTCCATTGGCTCGTAGCCGCTCGTGCGGGGCGCAGAGGCGATTAGCACCGTTGCCGGCTCGGTGCCGGTGTTCCGCACCGTGCGCCGACGCTCGGGATCAAGGCGGGCGAGCGTGCCGACCGGCGCGCGGTGCTCTTTGCCGTCGATCACCATCGCCGTGTCTCCCTCCAGCACGAGAAACACCTCCTCCTGATCGCGTTCGCTTTCGTCGTGCTCAGGGATCTGTCCGCCGGGCTCGACTTCGACGAGGTTGATCCCGAACGAGGCCAAGCCGAGCGTGCGGCGCGCCAGCGACCAGCCGCCGCTGCGCTCGAGCTCGTCGCGGTGGGCGATCGTGAATCCGTCTCCGTTGGTCATGGCTTCGTCGCCCTTCGGCTGCTAGGCGCTCTTCGCGTAGTTGCTGGCGCCGTACCAGTCGACGACCACGGCGGGCTCGTCGCCGACGACCCAGGCGTCGTGTCCGCTGGGCAGCGACGTGACGTCGCCTGGGCCGGCGATGAACTCGGTGCCGTCGTCCATGCGGATCGCGAGCCGGCCGCTCACGTGGTACTGGAAGTGGGGCGCCTCGCAGCTCTCGGTCTTCGCGATCGGCTTAACGTCGTTGGACCACCGCCAGCCCGGCTCGAGGACGAGTCGCCCGACCTCACCGCCGCCGACCTTGAGGATCTCCGCGCGACCGTTCGGAAACTCCCGGGTCTCGTCCGGCGCCTCGAAGCGCTTGTGCTCCGTCTCATGCCTGTCCGTCATCGGATCCTCCTTGGCCTTGTCGGGCGCGGTTCCAGCGCTACCCTAACCTACTAGTAGGTCAGGTGGCAAGAGGAGTTTGCGAAAGGATCTGATGGCGCGCAGCCGAAGCGAGAGTCCAAACGACACTCCGGCGCGCATCCTCGACGTCGCTGAGCGGCTGTTGCAGATGCGCGGCTTCAACGGCTTTAGCTACGCCGACGTGGCGGCGGAGGTCAACGTCACCAAGGCGAGCCTGCACTACCACTTCGCGGGCAAGGCAGAGCTCGGGGCCGCGCTGATCGCGCGCTACTCGGAACGGTTCGCGACAGCTCTCGCTCGCATCGACCAAAGCGGCGGCGACGCCCGCGCCAAGCTCGCCGCCTACGCGGCCATCTACGCCAGCGTCCTCGGCGAGCACCGAATGTGCCTGTGCGGGATGCTGGCATCCGACTACGAGACGCTGCCAAAGCCGATGCAGGAGGCGGTAGTCGGCTTCTTCGAAGCGAACGAAGCATGGCTTGCCAACGTCCTCGAGCAGGGCGCCAAGCGCGGCCAGCTTCGGCTAGCCGGGTCGCCGCGCGAGGTCGCGCAGGCGATCGTCAGCGGCCTGGAGGGGGCAATGCTGATCGCCCGACCGTACGGGGACGTCGATCGCTTCAACGCCGCCGCGCTCCATCTCGTCAAGACCATGACAGACAGCGGCGTGAGCACACCGGTCTGAGGCGCGATACACCCCGAGCTCTCCTTGAATCGTCGAGACGCGGGATCGTCGGCGGCCTCGCAATCCACGTCCTCGGCGCCGGTTGATGGTGGGTCTCGCCGCGGGCCGGTCGCTGCCCCCCGGAAAGCTGAGATTGCGCGGCGTCGTCGTCGGACGCTGGCGCGGGGCGCGCGTCCTAAACGACCGCCTCGAGCGAGTGCCTGCGGCAGTCTCTCGAGCGTCCCGCTGAGGGAAACCCTTTACCGGGATACGCGGTGCCCGCACGAACGGCTTCGAAGCTGCGTGATCGGCGGGTGTCCCGTAAGACCCGCCTGGTGAAATGCCCGGTGAGGTGTCAAGGCCGGTTGAAATGTGGACCACCTGCGCCGGTTGAAAAGTGACCCCCCGGTTTGATGATCTGGAGATGGATGCCGGGCCGGCGAAGCCGGGCCGGGGCTCAGGTCTGTAGGCCTGAGAGTTCTGTTCAGTCGTC
>JBBRYA010000035.1:0-38196 GCA_038238015.1 Solirubrobacterales bacterium | reverse complement strand
CTCGAGATCGGGATCTTCAACTGCGCCGGCGAGCTGCTGGCGATCGAGGACCGCTGCTCTCACGACGACGGCAGCCTGCTCGAGGGCGAGGTCGACCTGGAGACCTGCACCGTCGAGTGCCCGCGCCACGGCTCCATCTTCGAGCTGCGCACCGGAAAGCCCGTGAACTTGCCCGCGTACGTCCCCGTCGACACCTTCCCGGTGTCGGTCGAGGGCGGCGTGATCCGACTGGAGGTCGACTGACCTATGGCGACGCCTGAAACGATCGCCGAGCAGCAGGCGCTGACCGGCATCAACGCTGATTACAAGGAGAAGTTCGGCTTCCACGACTCCGAGACCGGCTACGCCTTCAAGGCTCCCAAGGGGCTCACGCCCGAGCTCGTCAAGCAGATCTCGGACTTCAAGAACGAGCCGCAGTGGATGCTCGACTTCCGCCTCAAGGCCTACGAGCACTTCATCTCGCGCCCCCAGCCGACGTGGGGCTCGCCGTATCTGGCCGACGTCGACTACGACAACATCCACTACTTCGTCCGCGCCTCGGAGAAGTCCTCGACCACCTGGGACGACGTCCCCGAGGACATCAAGAACACCTTCGACAAGCTGGGCATCCCGGAAGCCGAGCGCAAGTTCCTCTCCGGCGTCGGCGCCCAGTACGAGTCCGAGGTCGTCTACCACCAGGTCCGCGAGGACCTCGAGAAGCAGGGCGTCGTGTTCATGGACATGGACTCCGGCCTGCGCGAGCACGAGGACCTCGTCCGCGAGTACTTCGCGACGATCATCCCCTCCAACGACAACAAGCTCGCGGCGCTGAACTCCGCGGTCTGGTCGGGCGGCTCGTTCGTCTACGTCCCGCCGGGCGTCCACGTCGAGATGCCGCTGCAGGCCTACTTCCGCATCAACACCGAGAACATGGGCCAGTTCGAGCGGACGCTGATCATCGCCGACGAGGGCTCCTACGTGCACTACGTCGAGGGCTGCACGGCGCCGATCTGGTCGTCGGACTCGCTGCACTCCGCGGTCGTCGAGTTGATCGCCAAGCCGGGCGCGCGGATCCGCTACACGACCGTGCAGAACTGGTCGCAGAACGTCTACAACCTCGTCACCAAGCGCGCGATCGCCGAGACCGACGCGACGGTGGAGTGGGTCGACTGCAATCTCGGCTCGAAGCTGACGATGAAGTACCCGTCGGTCTACCTGATGGGCGAGCGCGCCCACGGCGAGGTGCTCTCGATCGCCTTCGCGGGCAAGGGCCAGCACCAGGACGCCGGCGCGAAGATCATCCACGCGGCGCCGAACACGACATCGAACATCTTCGCCAAGTCGATCTCCAAGGACGGCGGGCGCTCGTCGTATCGCGGCCTGCTCGAGGTCGCCAAGGGCGCGCACGGCTCGAAGTCCAAGGTCGTCTGCGACGCGCTCCTGCTCGACGAGGACTCGCGCTCGGACACCTACCCGACGATCCGCATCGGTGAGGACGACGTCGACGTCGGCCACGAGGCGTCGGTCTCCAAGATCGGCGAGGAGCAGCTCTTCTACCTGATGAGCCGCGGCCTCTCCGAGGAGGAGGCGGGCAAGCTGATCGTCAACGGCTTCATCGAGCCGATCGTCAAGGAGCTCCCCATGGAGTACGCCGTGGAGATGAACCGCCTGATCGAGCTGCAGATGGAAGGCTCCATTGGCTGATCTCGCCCCGGCGGCGCTCGAGCTCCCCAGCTTCAAGGGCCGCCCCGGCTGGGAGTTCACCGACCTCGGCTCCTTCGCGCTGGAGGCGTTCACGCCCGTCGTCGCCGGCGAGGGTGACGCGAGCGCGGTCGACCGCGTGCAAACGCTGCTCGACGCCCCCGAGGGCTCGATCACGCTCGGCCAGGTGGACGGCCGCGTGATCGAGGAGCCGCTCGACACCCCCGGGCAACCGCTCGTGATGCCGCTGACGCTCGCGCTCGAGCGCCACCCCGAGCTCGTCGAGCCCCACCTCGGCTCGATCGTCTCCGCCGAGGACGACGCGTTCACCCAGTCAAACGCCGCGGAGTGGACGGGCGGCGCCTTCGTCCACGTCCCGCGCGGGCAGCGCATCGAGGCTCCCGTCCTGCTCACCGCGATCGCCGACGCCGCCGGCGGCGCGCTGCACCGCCGCGTGCTGATCGTGCTCGAGGAGGGCGCCGAGGCCGAGGTGTGGGAGCAGTACCTGTCGGGCTCGCCCGACGCCGAGGCGATGCTCAACACCGTCGTCGAGCTCGTGGTCGGCCAGAACGCCAAGCTGCGCTACGTCTGCGGGCAGGACCTCAACGAGAAGTCGTGGATCTTCGGCGCCCAGCGCGCGGAGGTCGCCCGCGACGGCCGCCTGGACTGGGTCGCGGTCGGCTTCGGCTCGGGCCGCGGGCGCCTGCGGATGGAGACCAAGCTCGCCGGCGAGGGCGCCGAGGGCAAGGTCACCGGCGCCTACGCGCCGCACGCGCGCCAGCACGTGAACTTCGACACCACGCAGGAGCACGCGGCGGCCAACACGAGCTCGGACCTCGCCTTCCGCGGCATCCTCGCCGACCGCTCGAGCGCGGTCTGGCGCGGGATGATCAAGGTCGATCCCGGCGCCCAGCAGACCGACGCCTTCCAGGAGTGCCGCAACCTGCTGCTCTCAAAGCGCGCGCACGCCGACGCGATCCCGGGCCTGGAAATCCTCGCCAATGACGTGCGCTGTACCCACGCGGCCGCGATCGCGCAGATCGACAAGGAGCAGCTGTTCTACCTGCGCACGCGCGGGCTCGGCGAGCCGGTCGCCAAGCGCCTGGTGATCGAGGGCTTCATGGCCGAGCTGATCGAGCGCTTCGAGGAGGGACCGGTGCGCGAGGTGCTCGCCGGCGCGCTCGACCGGCGCCTCTCGACGCTGCTCGATTGAGGTGCTCCGCGGCCATCGCGGGGCTCGCGCTCGCCCTCGCGGGCTGCGGCGCCGGGCCCCAGCTGACCGGTGACGAACGCGCCGCGCTGAGCTCACGGCTGACCGACGCGCGCGAGGCGGCGGGCGCGAACGACCCCGACGGTGTGGCCAACGCCATGACGCGGCTGCGCAGCAGCGTGCGCCGCCTGCAGGCCCAGGGCAAGATCAGCGCCGACGACGCGGTGCGCCTGCGCGCCGAGGCGATCCAGACCGCCCGCCGCGCCCGCGTCGAGCTGACCCCTACGCCCGCGGCCGGAACGCAGGCCCCGACCGTCACCCCGACGCCACCGCCCACCGCGGTTCCGGTCACGCCGGCGCCACAGGGCAAGGCGAAGGGCAACAAGGGCGACCACGGCAAGAAGGGCGACAAGGGCAATGGCGGCGACTGAGTTCGCCGCCGGCGCGACGCTGAACGGCGATCGCTACCGCCTCGAGCGCCGGCTCGGCGCGGGCGGCATGGCCTCGGTGTGGCTGGCGCGCGATGAGCGGCTCGGCCGGCCGGTGGCGATCAAGGCGCTGTCGGATCTCCTGGCCGATGACCCCGACTACGTCCGGCGCTTCCAGCGCGAGGCGCGCGTCGCCGCCGGCCTCTCACACCCTGCGCTCGTTCGCGTCTTCGACTTCGGCGACGTCCCGCGGCCCTACCTGGTCATGGAGTACCTCCCGTGCGGGACGCTGGCCGAGCACCTGCGCGACCACGGCCCGATCAAGGACCCCGAGGCGCTCGCGCGCACGCTGCTCGAGGCGCTCGCCCACGTCCACGCCGGGCGCATCGTGCACCGCGACGTCAAGCCCGGCAACGTGCTGCTCGACCGCGAGAACCATCCGCGCCTCACCGACTTCGGGATCGCCCAGCCCGAGGACGCCTCCCGCCTGACCCAGACCGGCGGCGTGCTCGGCACGATGCGCTACCTGGCGCCCGAGGTGCTCCACGGCGCGCCGGCGACGCCCTCCTCGGACCTCTACTCGCTTGGCGTGCTGCTGCGCGAGTGCGCGGGCGAGGTGCCGCGCGGGCGCCTCGCGACCCTGATCGAGCGCCTGACCGCCGACGACCCGGCCGATCGCCCCGAGTCGGCCGGCCGCGGCCTGGACCTGCTCGAGAGCCGCGTCGCCGAGCCCGAGCCGACCGCGACGACGGGGCGGATCATGCCGAGCGCCCGCGAGGTCATCCGCGATGTCCTGCCGCGCCCGCGCAACCCGCTGCCGGTGCGCGAGCTGGCCGACGGCGGGCGCGAGTACGAGATCCGCTTCGGCAAGCGCGGCGGGGCGATCCTCCTCTTCATCCTGCTCGCCATCGGCGGCGTGATCCTGCTGAGCACCGGCGGCGACAAGACGGCGCCGCGCACGCCGGCCTCGAAGCCCGACGCGCCGTTGAGCCGGCAGCTCGATGGCCTGGACCGGGACGTGCGGCGGTTGAGGTAGAGGGAGTGGGCGGGAAGGCCGCGACACGGCCGTCGCGGCGCCGACGAGCACGCGAGCGGCGCGGGTGTGCGGGGTTAAGCACCCATACGATGCTTAACTCCACACACCCGCTCCGGCGGATTGCCCGCGCGAGGCCGGGGTAGCCAAAGCGCATGCCGACCGAACCCGATGCCGTCACCGTCGCCCAGGTCGTCCACCGCGCAGTCGATGTCTGCGACGTGACCGGCGACGACCCCGACCTCGCCGACCTCCTGCTGCGCTTCGAGGACGCCGACGAGCCCGTCTCGGCGGTCCTCGACGGCCTCGAGCAGCGCATGGCCGAAGCCGCGGGAGCTCTCGACCCCGACGGCGACATCCCCTCCCTGCAGATGGCCGCCGCCGTCGCGACCTACCTCGGTCACCGCCGCGACGAGCTGCACGAGGAGCCCGAGGAGCTGCTGCGCCTCGCGGCTCGCGCCGAGTTCGACGGCCAGCCGCCGGCGAACGTGGCGAACTGGCTGGAGGAGCAGGGCGTCAGCCTGTAGGCGAGCGGCTCAGCAGGCGACGATGACGTTGAAGGGGAGAGCGGCCGGATTGCCGGCCGCGTCGTAGGTGCGGACGCGAATCTTGCCGTCGAGATGCGCCACGGTGATGCGCCCGGGTGGGGGCTCTTCAAGGTTCGGGCCGTTTTGGACCGCGGCGAGCGTTGCGGTGGCCACGCAAGCGTCGACGGAGCGCTCGAAGAAGATGGTGTACTCATTGCTAGCGCCGTTGTGGCTGGCACCCTCAGCGTTGCCGCGCGGCGTGCCGCCGCCCGAGTTCACGGCCGCACGGTAGGTCAAGGCGCTCTGCCCCGGGGGACCCGCGGGGCCAGCGGGCCCCGGCCCGGACTGGCTTCGAAGGAGGTCTCGTGTAAACGGGGATATGTCGACGAGTTCAATGGAGCGGTTGCGAATCGATCGGCTCGTCACGGCGCTCGCGCGGAGCTTGGACCCACTCACCGCATGCGTCCGGATCTGGGTAGCGCCGACGGAGTTGCGCGGCAGGCTGAAGGCCGCGTACGAGGTGCCCCCCAACGCCACGAACAACGCAAGCGTTGACACGACGTTCCCATACGTCAGCTTGGCTCTCAGCGTTCTCATGCGGCTACCTCGTTCCCGTCGTCGCTCGAGAACACGATATGCGGCCGGGTCCCGAAGTTGCGGTGCTACAGGCCATTGACTCGCACGCTGATCCGTCGAGAGGTGCCGGTGTCGAACGGGAAGCTCGCCTCCTTGGGCACCCGGACGCGGAAGCGGTAACGGACGTGACCGCGCGTGGCCGCGAAACGGTAGGGCAGCGTCCACAGCCCTGACCGCGCGCTGGCGCGCGGCGTCGCGAAGGTCAACCATGCTCCGCGCGCGTACGCCTGTAGTTGCACGAGTTTGCTTCCGGTCATGTGCTCCCAACCCAGCACACGGCCTCGGAACGTCACCCCCTCGCCGTTCACGACGGAATGCCGGCTCACTCGCAAGGTGCTCGTTGCCCGCACGTGCAATTCGACGTCTGTCGTCGCCCCGCGGGTGATCGCCGTGCCGGGGTACCGGAACCTCAGCGTCCGCGTCGGACCGCGAAGAGCTCGGAAGACGAAGTGCCCGGTGCGGGAGGTGCGAAGGGCAGCGATCCGTCGCCACTCGGCAAGAGGCTGGTCGACGCGTTCGAGCACCTCCACCTCCCGATCAACGAGGGGATTGCCGCCGGGACTCGCCAGCCGCCCGGTGAGCGGGATGACTCGCCCGAAGTTGGCACGCGGCCGGACAACCAGAACTCGCCGGCGATGTCCGCGAGATCCCTTCGCTCGCAGGCGCTTCACCTTGCCCACCTCGAGCTGGGACGTCAGTCGCAGCGGCAGCGTGACCATGGCGGCTTTACCGCTGTCCAGCAAGGTCGTCGTGCGTTCGTTGCCCGATCGACGGCTCGGGCTCGCAGCGCGTACTCGCCCTCCGGCAGCGCTTCGTCATCGATGACGGCCGAGAATCCGTCCGGCGAGAACTCGGTTGGAAGCGAGCGCCAGACGTCCTCCCCCTGCCGACGCGCCTCGACTGTCCCTTCGGCGAGGCCGGAGACAGTGTCCGTCGCGCGTACCCGTATCCGCGTTGGGTCCGCGTCGTCGCCGTTGACGAGACTGACCGACGGCGCGTCCGGGTCAAACCGCAGCGTGACCTCTCGGGCGGTTCGGACATCGTCGTTCCCGGGCTCGTCTCGAAGCCAGAGGCGAGCCGTCCACGTGCCCGGCCCTGGTGCTTCGATGTCGGCGCCGCGATCGCCGTTGCGGCTTCCAGGCTGGCAGTTGGCGTCTCCGTCAGACGGGGTGGATGCCGGACAGACGTTGAACTTTGAGCCTGTCACCGGCGACATGCCGTGCTGGTCCGGCGACGACCACGTCAGGTGGAAGCGGTTTTCATTTCGCCAGGCTTCCCCGCTGGCGACCGAGAGGCCTTGGGGGGAGAGCGGAGCCGTGTTGTCGATCGCGATGTCTCGTACGACTTCGGCGAGATTGTTTGGCGTATCCCGCGCCGACGCCGTCAGGGTTCGGTGGCCATCGGCGACGGTGCGCGTGTCGAGTTCGAGCGAGTCCATGCCGTTCGGACATGGCGCCGTATGGCTGTAGTCGCAGCTGTGTTTGTCCCGGGTCTCCTCGGATGAGCCGAGTCGTGCGCTGGTCTCCCGAACCCCGACCGCGTCCGACGCCGCCACCTCGACCGACTGCACCCCTCGCTTCCACCCGCCGGACACGAGCGAGCCGCCGCTGATTCCCACGTCGGGTGGGCGCTCGTCGGCGACGACGACGCTGACGTTCCGGATCGTGATCCGGCCCCGCACCTGGTTCTGGCGCTCGCAAGGCGAGTCTCCGCACTCCACGACTGCGGCGATCCGGCCCGTGGAGAGGTTGCCGATGTCGAACTGCGCCCACGTGTCGAACGTGCTCACGCATCCCGGACCGCACCAGAGCCACTGGTTGAGGCCCTCGTCGTGGATGCCGGCCAGCCATCGGCCGGTGCTGTTCTGGTTGGCCTCGCCGCTCACGCGGACGATTCGCGCGCCGGGTGGGGCGTCGAAGTAGACCATTCCGCGGCTCCACGGCGGCACGCTGAGGTAACCGCCGCTGTTGCGCGCGGTCAGGCCCTCGCCGGAGCAACTGGTGAAGGCCTCGACGTGCTCGTTGCTCTTGAACGGCTGCCAGGAGTTGTTGACGAAGTCGCCCTGGCAGGCCGTCACCACGTACGTGCCCGCCCTGGCGCCGGATGGCAGAGCAAGAAGCGTGAGCGCCACGACTGCGGCGGCGACGAGCGAATGGCGGGCGCGGTTGGCGATCACGGGGTGAACTCCCCTCCGCCGGTCGCGGGAGCAGCTGCGGGCTGGGTGGGTGCGGGCGCTGCGGACTGCTCGAAGCTGAAGTCCCTTGCTCCGGCGGGTGCGGGCGAGACCGGAGCCTGCTCGTGGCTGACCTGGGTCACCTTCGGACTCGGGCTGACCGGCGTGGGACGTGCCACCGAGCGCTTCCTCACGCGGGTGGGGTGAGGCGTCGCGGTCGCGACAACCGCGGCCGCGGCTGGTTCGAGGCGGACGAGCTTGGCCCGCTGGATCGCCGGGGCGGGCGGCGGGACGTGTGCGTGGTGGATGAGCGGCTTGGGCTCTGGCAGCAGCGCCGTGGCCACGCAGTAGGTGCCTGCACCCACGCCGCTCACGCACACGCCGAGCAGCGCCGCGATGCTCGCCGCTCGACCCCCGCCGGCAGTGGTCACGTGGAGACTCACCGCGAGGTCGGAGCTCTGCAACCGCTGCAGCGCGGCCTCGAGGTAGGCACGGAGCCCGCTGCGCTGCTGCGCCAGCCGTCCTGCGTGCTCGACGGCGATCGGCAACGCGGTCTCGCCGGCGTTCATCCGCCGGAAAGCGTCGTCCAGATCCTGGGCCCGCTCAAGCGGATGGAGCCGGTCGGGCGCCGGTGCCGGGCGCTTGACGCCGCCGTCACGAGTGCGTTCGAGCCATGTTCGGATCGGGGCGGCGATCGCCGGGAAGGGCAGGAAGCCCGCCAGTCGCTGCCAGCGTGAGGCATGAAGCTTTCGGACCGTCGCGCGACAGGCGACGCAGTTGCGAAGGTGGGGCCGGAGCTCGAGCATTCCCTGACTGGTTGCGCCTCCCCGCACCAGGGCGGCGAGCATGGGAGCAATCCGTTCGCACTCGGCGCCGGTCTCGAGCTGCTCGTAGAGGGCCAGGAAGCGCCGCCGGCCTTCCGTGATGCAACGGTTCACCTTCGTGTAGCTCCAGTGCAGCCTCGTGCCGATCTCCTCGTAGGAGAGGCCCTCGGCCTTGAGCATCAGAGCCCGTGCCTCGTCAGGCTTGAGCCGGCGGATCACCTCGGCCGAGCGGGCGACGCGCTCGCTGCTCTCGAAGCGGTCCTCGGTCGAACGTTGCGCTGTCGGTATGTGTGTGTCGAAGTCGACCTCCTCCGGAGTGACCGACTCCTGCCGGGAGCGCCGCACGGCCATCGCCTCGTGCTTGACCACCACCTTCAGCCAGGCGGCCTCGGTCGTCGGATCGAGCGAGTCGACGCGGCGCAGGTAGATCTCGAGCGCCCGCTGGTAGGCATCCTGGGCGTCGTCGGAGCAGAGCGACCACTGACGGGCGATGCGCATGAGCACCGGCTCGTGGCGTGCGACGAGCTCGGCGATCCGCCGCTGGGGATCGCGCGCTTCTGCTGCTGGCCGTCGATCGAACGTCCGTGTCGCCACGTGGGGCCGCTGCCTCCTCGAATGCTGGTCGTCCGCGAGCCGCTGGGCTCACCGGAGCGGTGTAGTGGATGCGCGTGGCTACTCGCCCCGGTTGGTGAACGAAACTGTGCAAAGAGCGGGGAAAGCGTTGCTCCGTTCGAGCCGCATTAGCCTCCGAGCATGCTCAAGCCGCTCCTCGAGCTCGTCGTCGCGCCCGCGCTCGTGGGCGCCGCCACACTGGCGGCGCGCCGATGGGGCCAGCGCCTCGGTGGGCTGGTCAGCGCGTTCCCGGTGATCGCCGGCTCGGTGCTGCTGATTGACGCGCACGAGCGCGGCGCCGCGTTCGCATCGCGCGCGGCGAGCGCGACGCTGGCCGGGCTGGTGACGCTGAGCGTGTTCGTCGTCGTCTACGCGCGGGTCGCGCAGCGCGCCGGCTGGCGCACGAGCCTCGCCGCCGGATGGGCGGCGGTGGCCGCCGTCGCGACCGGGCTGAGCGCGCTCTCGACTGGCCTGCTCGGCAGCCTGGCGATCGCCGCGCTGTCGCTGCTCGCCGCGTCGCTCGCGCTGCCGCCCCCCGAGCCGGGCGTCACCCTCCCGGCCGCCGCGCGCTGGGAGCTGCCGGTGCGGATGGGCGCCACCGCGCTGCTGGTCGTGGTGCTCGCCGCGGCGGCGGCCGAGCTCGGGCCCTACGTCGGCGGCGTCCTCACCGCGCTGCCGGTGCTGGCCTCGATCCTCGCGGCGTTCACCCACGCCGAGCACGGGCCTGCCGCGCTCACCCAGCTGCTGCGGGGGATGGTCGCCGGGATGGCGGCGTTCGTCGTGTTCTGCGCGCTGGTCGCGGCGCTCGTGGAGCCCGCCGGGGTCGCGGTGGGCTTCGCCGCCGCCGCGCTCGGCGCGATCGTGGTGCAGGCGGCCGCGGCGGCGCTGACCGCGCGCTACGCGGCCGCGAGCTCCCGGTACACGGCGGCGGTCTCGCGGCGGTCAGGCTCACGTCGGGACGAACGAAGACGACAAGCCCGAGGCGGATCCCGAGAGCGCCAGCTCGCAGGAGGGCACGGACGGGCCACATCAGACCGGTGATAGCTCGGGCGGAGGGGTGACCGAGCTGCTCCAGCTCCCGCGCCGCCTGGTCTAACTCGCCCTCGGACACGGGCGGGCGCTCGCGGTGGCGGATCACGGACCGCGATCGTCGCGGCCGAACAGGCGCCGCCACCCGGATGCTGGTGGGATGAGCGGCGGCGGGTCGTTGGGGACGAGCATGTCGAGGAACGTCGTGAGGTCGGGGGCGACCCAGCGGAGGTTCTCCTCGCTGGGCGGCTCGGTCTCCTCTTCGTGGTCCCAGAAGAGGATTGGGCCGTCGCGCCCATCGCGACCGTCGATGCAGACAAGGTTCCCGCCGGTGTCGTAGGCGATCGGCAGGATCCCGGCCCGCATTCGGTCGCCCAGAAGATCGAGCGTGTTGATCACGTTGCTCGTGTTGGACGACCGGACGCCCAGGAACACGTTGACGAGACTGGCGCCGCCCTCATCGGTCCCGTCAGCGAAGTGGAACTCGTCTTCGAGTGGCTGGCCACCGTCGCGCTCGCGCAGATACGCGCGGTAGCTCGGAAGCAGCGGATGACCCCGCTCCTCCAGGTCCCGCTCCGCCTGTTTGAGCTCGGCCTCGGACACCGGCGGCCACTCATCGCGGTAGCGGATCATGGACTGCCCGGTCCTGCCGCCGCAGGGCCCGCCAGGAAGCCTCCGCCTGCGCCCGCGCCTCCGAACGCACGCACGCCGAAGGTGAAGTCACGCTCGAGAGTCACCTGACCCCTGCCGTCCTCGCCGTGGATCTTCGCCATGACGTCGTTCAGTGTGTTGCCCGAGCGCGGCCATCGCAAGCAGGACTCGATTGGCCGGGCGCCTAACCTGTCTGGCATGACCGCGCGCACCACGGTCGCCGGGACGGAGATCCGCGACTCGATCCTCGACACGATCGGGGACACCCCGCTGGTCCGCCTGAGCCGCATCGGCAACGGCCTGATCCCGGAGCTGGTCGGCAAGCTCGAGTCCTTCAATCCCGGCGGCTCGATCAAGGACCGCGTCGCGGTCCGCCTGATCGATGCGGCCGAGCGCGACGGGCTGCTCAAGCCCGGCGGGACGATCATCGAGCCGACGAGCGGGAACACCGGCACCGGCCTGGCGATCGTCGCGCGGTTGAAGGGCTACCGCGTGATCGCGGTGATGCCCGACAAGATGAGCCGCGAGAAGATCGACCTGCTGCGCGCCTACGGCGCCGAGGTGGTCGTCGCGCCGACCGACGTCGCGCCCGACTCGCCGCAGTCCTACTACCGCGTCGCCGACCGCCTGACCGAGGAGATCCCCGGCGCCTTCCAGCCCAACCAGTACGCCAACCCCGCCAACCCGCAGACCCACTACGAGACGACCGGGCCCGAGCTGTGGAGCCAGACCGGTGGGCGGCTCACCCACCTCGTCGTCGGGGTCGGCACGGGCGGGACGATCACCGGGATGGCGCGCTACCTCAAGGAGCAGAGCCCGCAGATCGAGATCATCGGCGCCGACCCCGAAGGCTCGATCTACTCCGGGCCCGACGTCCACCCGTACCTGGTGGAGGGCGTGGGGGAGGACTTCTGGCCGAGCACCTATGACCCGAGCGTCGTGGACCGCTACGTACGCGTGTCAGACCGCGACGCGTTCCTGACCACGCGCCGGCTCGCCGAGCTCGAGGGGATGTTGGTCGGCGGCTCCTGCGGGCTCGCCGTCCACGCCGCGCTGCAGGTCGCCAAGGACATCTCCGACCCGAACGCGCTGGTCGCGGTCGTACTCCCCGACGGAGGGCGCGCGTACCTCTCGAAGATCTTCAACGACGCGTGGATGAGCTCCTACGGCTTCCTCGACCGCCCGGCCGACAAGACGGTCTCCGACGTGCTGCGCGCGAAGACCGCGGCTGGGCAGATCCCGCCCTTCGTGGTCGTGCACACCCACCAGACGGTCAAGGACGCGATCGCGCTGCTGCACGAGCACCGCGTCTCCCAGCTGCCGGTCGTCTCCAGCCACGACCCCGACGCGGTGGTCGGCTCGGTCGGCGAGCGCGGGCTGCTCAAGCGCGCGATCGACAACCCGTCGCTGATGTCCACCGAGCTCGTCGAGGTGATGGAGCCGCCGTTCGGCGCGGTCTCGATGGGCGACCCGGTGCGCGAGGCGGTCGAGCTGCTCTCCGGCGACCGCCAGGCGCTGACCGTCAACGAGAACGGGCGCCCGATCGGGATCGTCACGCGTGCGGACCTGCTGGAGTCGCTGGTCTCGTGAGCAAGGTGCCCGAGGACGCGCGCTTTGCCACCCGCGCGGTGCACGCCGGGCTCGACCCCGACCCCAGCTACGGCTCGATCGTGCCGCCGATCCACCAGAGCTCGACGTTCGTGCAGCACGCACCGGGCGCGGCCTTCAAGGAGGGCTATGACTACGCGCGCTCGGCGAACCCGACGCGCGCCGCGCTCGAGCGCGCGCTGGGTGAGCTCGAGGGCGGGCTGGCGACCGCCTTCGCCTCCGGGATGGCCGCCGAGCACGGGCTGCTGACCGCCGTCGCGCGCGCGGGCGCGCACGTCGTGTTGCCGGGCGACCTCTACGGCGGCACCTACCGCCTGGTCGACAAGGTGCTCGCGCGCTGGGGCCTTCAGTACGACATGGTTGACCAGCAGGATCTCGACGCGCTCGAGCGCGCGGTGCGCCCGGACACGGTGCTCGTGTGGGTCGAGACGCCGACCAACCCGTCGCTGAACGTGATCGACCTCCCGAGCGTGATCGAGCGCAAGCGCAACGCCCTCGTGGTGGTCGACAACACGTTCGCCACGCCCGTGCACCAGCGCCCGCTCGAGCTCGGGGCCGACGCCGTCGTGCACTCGACGACCAAGTACCTCGGCGGGCACTCCGACACCGTAGGCGGCGCGGTCATCGTGCGCGACCCGGAGCTGCACGAGGAGGTGCGCTTCGTCCAGAACGCGGTCGGCGCCGTGCCCGGGCCGTTCGACTGCTTCCTCGTGCACCGGGGGCTGCGCACGCTGCACCTGCGCGTCGCCGCGCACGACGCCAACGGGCTCGCCGTCTCCTCGTTCCTGACGACGCTGCCCGGCGTCTATGACGTGCGCTGGCCGGGCTTCGGCGGCATGGTCTGCTTCCGCCATCCCGACGCGGTGCGGATCGCCTCCTCCACGAGGCTGTTCTCGCTCGCCGAGTCGCTCGGCGGCGTGGAGTCGCTGATCGAGGTGCCGCAGGCGATGACCCACCAGTCCGTCGAGGGGTCCAGCGCCGCGGTGCCCGCCGACCTCGTGCGCCTGAGCTGCGGGGTCGAGGCCGGCGAGGATCTGATCGCCGACCTCGCGCAGGCGATCGGCGTGCGCGTCGAACCGGCGGCCCCGATCGAGGCGCGCGCCTGACTACCGGCGCATCTGCCTGACCGGCTCGCCCTCGCGCCAGACCTCGATGTCGAGATGGTCGGCGGGGTCGCCGAGGCAGACCGTCGAGACCTCCGTCAGCTCCGCGCGGAACAAGTGCAGCGGCCCCGGCGGCGCGCCGCCCATGGCGGCCACGATCGCCTCGACCCGCGCGCGGTCGGTGACCTCCTCGGCCCGGCCCGAGACCTTCGCGTCGCCCGTCCACGCCGGCGGGTCCTCCGACCCCGAATGCAGCGCGAAGCGCGGGTCGCGCAGCAGGTCGAGCGCCTTGCGGGCCTTCGGCATGCTGCCGAACCACAGCTCGCCCTCGATGACGTGGGCCTCGATGCCGCTGATCCGCGGCGAGCCGTCCTTGCGCAGCGTGGCGATGGTCTTGTGCTTGTGGGCGTCGAGGAGCGTACGAGCGGCGCTCGCGAGCTCGGGCGCCGCCGCCTCGAAGTCGTGCCAGGCCGCCATCGGGTGAGGATGCCAGCTCAAGCCGGCGGCGCAGGCGCCGATGCAGGTCTGGTGCGCCCCTCGCCGCCACTCTGCCACCATCCCGCCCCGTGAGCCTGCGCGCCACCCTGATCGCCTTCCTCGTGGTCGCGAGCGCTGCCACCGCGGGCGCCGTCACACTCGGGATGCGCGCCCACGCCGCGGCGCCGGCGCGCTCCGGGGTCCACGCCGCGCACTCGTCCGAGCTGCCGCCGCTGCCCAAGCCCCGGCCCAAGCTCGTCGAGCCCGTCGCGGGCAACGCCGAGGCGGCCGCAACTCCCGACGCGGCCCCCGCCCCCGCCGTCGCGCGCCAGGACCCCGCGCCGAAGCCGACCGGGCAGGCGTCGGGAACGCTGCGCAAGTCCGACACGCCCTCCGCGGTCGGCGGCGGCACCACGAGGGCGACGGCGCTTGACAACGGCGTCGCGCTCGCACCGCTCGAAGCGCCGGCGCCGGTCCAGAAGATCATCGAAGCCGGCAACGCGATCGCCCGCACGCCCTACAAGTGGGGCGGCGGCCACGGCCGCTGGCGCGACACCGGCTATGACTGTTCCGGCTCGGTCTCCTTCGCCCTGTACTTCGCGGGGCTGCTCGACGGCCCGCGCGCCTCGAGCGGGCTCGAGTCCTGGGGCAAGCCCGGCCGCGGGAAGTGGGTCACGGTCTACGCGAACTCCGGGCACGTGTTCATGGAGGTCGCGGGCATCCGCTTCGACACCTCCGGGGCGAAGAAGACCGGCTCGCGCTGGCAGAACGACCTGCGCGGCGGCGGCGGATACGTGGCCCGCCACCCCGCGAACCTCTAGGAGCTGCGCCCTCGCTTCTTGGCATGCGTCGGTACGGGTCCAAGACCCTTCAGCGTGTTCTTCGCCTGCGCCGGTGCGCAGGGGGCGGTTTCTTGTGGCGGTTACAGTTCGGGCGTGACTGACGAGCTGGTCGCGCGGAGCTCGAATCGGCGGCTCCAGCCCTACGTGGATCGCTACTGGGGCTACGCGCATCGCGCAGGGGCTGCGGCCCGCCAGCGCGAGCCGCTCTCCACCGGAGTCGTGCTGATCTTCGGACTCGGCTTGCCGTTGGGGATCGTGGATCCTCATAGGCCGGACGAGCAGGCCACGTGGTTTCGGTCGTTCGTTGGTGGTCTGGATGATCGCTGCCCGGTGATCGAGCATCACGGCGAGATGCGCGGGGTGCAGGTCGACCTCAGCCCAATCGCCACACGCATGATCTTCCGAGTGCCGATGTACACGCTGGCACGAGAGGTGGTCGCTCTGGATGACCTGCTGGGCCCTGAGGCGCGGCTGCTCGAAGAGCGGTTGGTGGAGGCCCGGACCTGGAGCGAGCGCTTTGACCTGGTCGAGGCCATGCTCGGCGCCAAGCTCGAGATGGCGGAGCCGCCGCCAGCTGATGTGGACTGGGCCTGGCGGCGCCTGGTTGCGAGCCACGGACGGCTGCGCGTAGCCGAGCTATCAACCGAGCTGGGCTGTAGCCGTAAGCACCTGGCCGCCCGTTTCCGCGAGCACGTCGGCCTTCCGCCAAAGCTGTTCGCGCGCATGCTGCGCTTCCGTCGGGCGAGTGATCTGATCGGCAGCGGTACGAGCATCGCCGAGATTGCTGCCGTCTGCGGTTATTACGATCAGGCGCATCTCGACCGCGACTTTCGCGACTTCGCGGGGAGCACTCCGACGGCCTTCCTCTCCGAGCGGGTTACGTTTGTCCAAGACGTCAGAATCGCCCGCTCGTAGCCTCCGCTCAACAAGACCTCGGAGGACGATATGGCAGACCAAACTCCTAACATCTTCCCGGCGATGCGCTTCGCCGATCCCGACGCCGCGCTGGAGTGGTTGTCGCGGGCGTTCGGGTTCAAAGAGCGCGCTGCCCATCGCGACGACCAGGGAGTGATTCGTCATGCCGAGATGTCGCTTGGCCCTGGCACGATCATGTTTGGCCAGGGCGACCCCAGCTCGCAAGGAATCTACGTCGCGGTCGATGACGCCGACGCACATTTCGAGCGGGCGAAGTCGGCAGGCGCCGAGATCACGCGCGAGATCGAGGACACGCCCTACGGGTCACGGGAGTACTCGGCGCGCGATCTCGAGGGCCACACCTGGAGCTTCGGGACATACCGACCCGAGCCGGGTGCCTAGCACCAGCGTGGGTTCCCGACAGCAGGCTCGCGCGGAGAGCAATCACCTCGCCGTCAAACGAGCGACACGCCCCGCAGTAGACGCGCAACAGCTGTTGGCCGCGCGGCTCGAGCCGACTCGCCGCTAGGCCTCCGTGAGGCGGCGCTCCTCGAGGTCGAGGTCGTGCTCGACCGCGCGCATGACGTCGTCGGAGATCTCGCCCTCCCCGCGCAGGCGCTCGATGGCCTCGCGCTGCGCCTCGATGATGGCGCGCATCATGCGCGAGTAGTCCGTGCTGCGCTGCTCGTAGGCGCCGTCGTCCTCGTCCTCGTCGAAGCGCGCGGCGAAGCGCCGCTGCCGGTAGCCGTACATGTTGCGCAGGCGCTCGATCGTGTCGTCGCGCGTCCACGGCTCGCGCGAGAGCCCGTCGATGCGCACCAGCGCTGCCTCGGCGGCGTGCAGGCGGGCGCGCGACTCCTGGTCGGCGGTGTCGGTGTCGGCGCTGACCCGCAGCAGCTTGACCACCGCCGGGAGCGAGAGCCCCTGGGCGACGAGCGTCACGAGGATCACGCAGAACACGATGAAGAGGATCAGCGGGCGCTGCCCGATGCGGACGCCCGCATGGGTACTGAGCGGGATCGCCAGCGCGGCGGCGAGCGACACCGCTCCGCGCATCCCCATCCACGCGACCAGGCTGACGTGGCGGACCGGCGGAGAGGGGTCGTCGCGGCGCACGCTGCGGAAGATCGCGCGCGGCGTGTAGGTGAACACGAAGGTCCAGACCAGCCGCACAACGACGACCGCGACGCACACCACCGCCCCGTAGAGGACGAGCCTGGAGGTCGCGTAGCGCTCGATCCGGAGCTCGTCGAGGATCGCCGGGAGCTGGAGGCCCACGAGCACGAACAGGAACGAGTTGAGCAGGAAGGCGAGGATCTGCCACACCGCGTCGCCCTGCATGCGCACGGTCGCGTCGGTCACGCGCGAGGTCTGCGAGCCCATGAACAGCCCGACGGTGACCGCGGCGACGACCCCTGAGACGCCGAGCTCCTCCGCGGGCAGGTAGGCCGCGTAGCCGGTGAGGATCGAGATGGTGACCTCGATCGGCGGATCGTGCAGGCGCTCGCGCACGTGGGCGACGACGAAGCCGACCACCAGTCCGATGGCCGCGCCGCCGAGCACGCCGAGCACGAACTGGACCGCCGCGTGGGAGGGGGAGAACGTGCCCGCCACGACCGCTGTCACGGCGACCTTGTAGGCCACGAGCGCCGTACCGTCGTTGATCAGCGCCTCGCCCTCGATGATCGTCACGACCCGTCGCGGGACGCCGATCTTGCCGGCGATCGCGGTTGCGGCGACGGGGTCGGTGGGGGAGATCACCGCGCCGAGCACGAAGGCGACGGGCCAGGACATCCCATCGATGACCGTGTGGGCGATCACCGCCACGGCCAGGCAGGTCGCCAGCACGAGCCCGACCGCCAGCAGCGCGATCGGCCGCACGTTCTGGCGCAGGTCGCGCAGCGAGGTGAAGACCGACGCCGAGTACAGCAGTGGCGGCAGGAAGATCAGCAGCACGAGGTCGGGCGCCAGGCGCACCTCGGGCACGCCGGGCACGAAGCCCGCCGCGAGCCCGCCCAGCACGAGGAAGACGGGATACGGCACGTTGAGCACGCGCGCGGCGGTCACGAGGATCACCACCGCGAACAGCAGGCCGGTCAGCACAAGCTCCGTGTGCAAAGCGGCGAGCGGCATCCAGATCGGTCTTAGCAGGCTTGGGGTGTCCACCCCATGCGCCGATCGCTCAAGGCGTCCGATGAACGTCCTGCAGCGTGCTCCGCTCCTGAAAGGTTCACCTGATGCCCCGCTTCCCCGCTCCTCGTCAAGATGCCCCGATGGGACCGCCGCCTGAGGTCCTGGCACAGCTTGATGCAGCGTGGGAGCGGGCTCAGGACCTGTTCGGCGGGACCGTCGAGCTGCACTTCGAGGTCGACCGCGACTGGGGCCGCGTGTGGGCCGAGCTGCGCACCTCCGACGGCATGGTCGCGCAGACCCTCTCCGCCAGTGAAGCGATCGCGATGGCCTGCGGGGAGCTCGACTCCATCCCGTTCGCCGTCGCCGCCTAGCCCCTCCGGGCTACGGCTGCGCGCCGCGCCGCCCGCGCATAGACTCGGGCCATGGCGCTCATTCCGAAGGACCTCATCGACACCGTTGTCAGGGAAGGCCGCAAGGTGGTCTCCGGCGCCACCGGACGCTTTCGCCGCGAAGGCTCCGCCGCGAGCCCGCCGCCGCCCGCCCCTGAGCCGCGCGGAGGGGTCAAGACCGGCGCGCAGGCGCCGGCGATGACGCAGACCGAGCGCGCCAAGACGGCCGGGACGAGCGCTCGCAAGCCCAAGCCGAAGGCCGGCGAGGCCGGGGCGCCGAAGTCGGGGACGGCTCCGACGCGCGCCGCGGCGTCCTCGAAGGTGGACTCGCCCAGCGCGAGCGCCGCCGCCGAGGTGCCTCCGGCCACAGCGGTCAAGCCGCCTGCCGCCAAGCCCGCGAAGAAGCCGGCCGCCGCCAAGCCGCGCACGCCGAAGCCGAAGGCGGCGAAGCCGGCCGCGTCCAAGCCGGCCGCCTCGCCGCCGACCCCGCCGAAGCCGGCCGCGGCGACGCCGCCCACCCCGCCGAAGCCCGCCGCGGCGAAGCCGCCGACCCCGCCGAAGCCGCCGAAGCCGGCCGCTCCGTCCAAGGCCGGCGCCGCCGGAGCGCCCAAGACCGGCAAGGCCGGGGCGCCCAAGTCGGGCACCGCGCCCACGGCCGCGAAGGCGGCCGGCACCGCCGACCAGGCCGAGCAGGTCAAGGCCGCTGCCGCGGGCGTCGCCAAGCCCGCGGCACCGCCGGCAGCCGCCAAGGAAGACGAGGCGAAGGCCTAGCGGCATGCGCCCCATTCCCGCTCCCCGGCTCGGCGACGCGCACGGCCTCCTGCAGGCCATCAACCAGCGCGAGCGCCTGCGCCTGGACGAGTTCGTCACCGAGTTCTCCGCCGAGGAGCTGTTCCCGCCCGGCCTGGAGAACGCGCTCGGCCGGACTCGGCAGTTCGTCTCCTACGCGCGGTCGGCGGGCCTGCTCAAGGAGGATCGCGGCACGGTCGAGCTGACCGATCTCGGCAAGCGCTACGTGCGCAGCGGCGACCCGGAGAACGTCTTCGACATCTCCGACGGCCAGGCGGAGTGGCTGCTGCGCCAGTTGCGCGAGCGCCACATGACCGACTCGATCTACCACGGGGTGGCGATCGGGCTGAGCCTGTTCGCGTCCAACCCGCCGGACTTCCGGGTCTCCACGCTCGACTTCGGCCGCGCCCTCTCCCACCTCGGCCGCGCGGGCTGGGACAACGAGAACACCCTGCTGAGCCAGGGCGAGCGCTACCGCACGCTGCTGCGGGACCTCGGGCTGATCGACGACGAGGCGCGCCTGACCGAGACCGGCGCGCAGACCAAGAGCGAGCTCACGCTGCCGATCCACATGTCGCTGCGCGACCTCGCCGGCCAGCTGAACCCCGGCGGCCCCGAGGCGGCGAAGGCCGAGGGCGACGCCGAGGCCGCGAGGCAGGCCGCCGGGACCGCCGGGACCGCCGAGCCCGCCGCCACGGAGCCCGTGGCCGAGGCGCTCGCCGACACGGCCTCAGCGCCGGCGGCCGAGCCGGGCGAGGACGAGTGGGAGGACGTCCGCGGGAGCGCGGAGCCGCCACCCGCGCCGCCGCCGGTGGCGCCCGCGCCCCCGTCGGCGGACGCGCCGGCCGCGCCGGCCGCGGCAGAGGCGCCGCCCGCGCCCCCGGTGGCGCCTGCCGCGCCGCCGACAGCCGCGGAGCGCCCGACGCCGCCGGCGGACATCTGGGAGACGGCGGCCCCGGACGCGTCGACCAAGCCGCACCCGTCCGTCGCGCCGGCCGAGACGCCCGACGTGACCTCGGGCGAGCCCCTCGGCGCCGACCCCCCCGGCGAGGCACCGGCCGAGGTCGAGGCGCCCGACGTCACTCCGGGCGAGCCGCTCGGCGCACCGGCGCCCGAGCCGCCGGCCGCGGAGGTCAGCGCCGGCGAGCCGCTCGCCGGGCCGCCGCCCGCCGAGCCCCCGCCGCCCACGACTCCCGCCCCGCCCCCGCCGGACCCGCCGCCTCCGCCTCCCGCGGCCCCCACCCCGCCGCCGCCGCCGGATCCGCCGTCCGTTGCGGCCCCCACCCCTCCTCCGCCGGATCAGCCGCCTGTCGCGGCGCCTCCGCCTCCAGCCGCTCCGCCCTCCGTACCCGCGCCCGCGGGCCGCGCGGCCAGCGGCTTCCTCGACCTCGACGCCGTCAGGGAGGCCGGCGAGTCGGCGGGCCTGCGCCTCCCGGACTCCGTCTACGCCGCGGCGGTCGCCGCGCTCGGCTCGGGCAAGCACCTCGTGATCACCGGGCCGCCCGGCGCGGGCAAGACCACCCTCGCCCTCGCCATCGCGAAGGCGGCGGCCAAGGCCGGCCGCTCGAGCGGAGCCGCGCTCGCAACGCCGACCCCGCGCTGGTCCTCCCGCGACACGCTCGGGCGGGTCCGCCGCTCCTCCGACGGCAGTACGACGCTCGAGCGCGGCCACGTGCTCGGCGCCGCGGAGAAGAACAAGTGGCTGATCCTCGACGAGATCGACCGCGCCGACGTCGACCGCGCCTTCGGCGCGCTGTCCTCGTTCCTCGGCGGCCTCCCGGTCCCGCTCCCGGACGGGTCCGGCGAGGCGAGCCCGCCCAAGGAGTGGCGCATCCTCGCCACGCGCGGGGACGGCGATCCAGCCGGGCCGGTATCGGCCGCGATCCTCAGGCGCTTCGCCCACCTCCGCCTCCCCGCCCCCGACGACGCGGCGCTCGGAGCGCTCGTCGACGAGGCAGCCGGCGGCGACGCGACCGCGGCCGCGGCGGTGCGACGCCTGTTCGGAGCGCGCGACCTGCGCGACATCGGCGCGGGCGTGTTCCTCGACGCCGCGCGCCACGCCGCCGAGCGCAACGCGCTGGCGCCGGCGGACGAGCGCGAGCTCGCGCGCGAGTGCCTCGCCGCGTACTTCGGGCCCCACCTGCGCGGCCTCGACCCCGCCGCCCAGGCGCGCCTCCAGGAGATCGAGGACGCTCCTTAGGCGGTCTCCGCCGCAGCACGGCGGGCCTCGACCTCGTGCCGGTTGTGCTCGTAGCCCAGCAGGTAGGAGAGCGGCATCGCCAGCGGCTTGTGCTGCCACTGCCAGACGTGGCAGAGCTCGTGGACGATCACGTCGTCGGAGGTCTCGGCGAGCGGCATCCGCAGCAGGATCAGCGTCCCGAGCTCGTAGCCGTGGAAGCGCCGCAGCAGCGGCAGGCGGAAGAACCACGGCACGTGCAGGATCCGCACGTGGCCGATGCGCACGCGCCTCGGGTAGAAGTCGAGCCGGTCCAGCCGCGCACGCGCGCGCAGGATCGCCGCGATCTCCTCCGGGCTGCGCCGCACGCGCTCAGCCCACGTGCTCCTGCAGCCACAGCTCGAGCAGGCCGAGCTGCCACAGCGAGGAGCCGTCGAGGTTCGTGCGGTGCTCGTTGGGCGCGGCCAGCATTCGCTCGACCACCCCGGGGTCGAAGAGCCCGCGAGCGCGCGCCGCGGGGGCGTGCAGCGCGTCGCGGACCAGCTCGAGCACGCCGCCCTCCAGGTGCGAGAGCGCGGGGACGGGGAAGTAGCCCTTCGGCCGGTCGATCACCGCGTCGGGGACGATGCCGCGGGCGGCGCGCTTGAGTACGCCCTTCCCGCCCTCGGCGAGCTTGTGCTCGGGCGGGCAGCGCGCGGCGAGCTCGACCAGCTCGTGGTCGAGGAACGGAGTGCGCGCCTCCAGGCCGTGGGCCATCGTCATGTTGTCCACGCGCTTGACCGGGTCGTCGACCAGCATCACCTCCGCGTCGAGGCGCAGCCCGCGGTCGATCGCCGTCGCGGCGCCCGGAGCGGCGAACCAGCGCTCGGCCAGCGCGCGGCTCGGGTCGCCCTCCGGCGCGGCGCCCGGGCCCAGCAGCTCGCGCACGCCGTCGTCGCCGCGGTCGAAGAAGCTCTCCGCGTAGACGTCGAGCCCCTGCCCGTCGGCCTCGAGCAGCGGCGGGTACCAGTAGTAGCCCGCGAAGACCTCGTCGGCGCCCTGGCCGGACTGGACCACCTTGCGGTGGCGCGCCACCTCTTCGGAGAGCAGGAAGAACGCGACCGCATCGTGGGAGACCATCGGCTCGCTCATCGCCGCGATCGCGCGCGGCAGCGCGGGCAGCAGGCGCTCGTGCCCGACGCGGATCTGGTAGTGGTCGGTGGCGAACTCGCGGGCCACGAGGTCGGAGAACACGAACTCGTCGCCCTCGCGGCCGCCCGCGTCGGGAAAGCCGACCGAGAACGTCGCGAGCCCGCGCTGGCCCTGCTCGGCCAGCAGCGCGACGATCAGGCTCGAGTCCAGGCCGCCGGAGAGCAGGATCCCGACGGGCACGTCGGCGACCATCCGCCGCCGCACGGCGGTGCGCAGCGCGTCGAGCACCGCCTCGTCCCAGTCGCGCTCGCTCCAGCCCTCGCGCTCCTGGTCGCGCGCGAACGGCGGATCCCAGTAGCGGCGCTCGCGCCGCTCACCGCCGGGCTCGACCACGAGGACGGTCGCGGGGGCGAGCTTGCGCACGCCGCGCAGGATCGTCCGCGGCGCGGGGACGATCGAGTGGAAGGACAGGTAGTGGTGCAGGGCGACGGGATCGACGTCCGTGTCGACGTCGCCGGCGGCCAGCAGGGCGGGGAGCGTCGAGGCGAAGCGCAGGCCTCCGTCCGGCGAGTCGGCCAGGTACAGCGGCTTGATCCCGAGCCGGTCGCGCGCCAGCACGCAGCGCCCGCTCGCGCGCTCGACGAGGCAGAACGCGAACATGCCGGCGAGCCGGTCCAGCACGCCTTCGCCCCAGTGCGCCCAGCCCGCGAGGATCACCTCGGTGTCGCTGGCCGACTCGAAGGCGTGGCCCGCCGCCGCGAGCTCGGCGCGCAGCTCGTGGTGGTTGTAGATGCAGCCGTTGAACACGATCGCCAGGCCGTGGCGCTCGTCGTGCATCGGCTGCGCCCCGCGCTCGGACAGGTCGATGATCGCCAGCCGGCGGTGTACGAGCCCGACCGCCTCGCCGACCCAGGTGCCCTCGCCGTCAGGCCCGCGCGGGGCGAGCGCGGCGCTCATGCGTGCCAGCGCCTCGCGGTCCGGGGCCGCGCCGCGGCGCAGCTCGCCGCCGATGCCGCACATCGCCTAGACCGCGGCCAGCGCGGTGGTGAAGTCCGCGTTCAGCGCGCTCATCAGCCGCCCGAGCTGCGGCGCCGAACCGCTGCCGGCGCGCGCGCGCTGGCGCACGGAACCGGGCGCCTCCGCTAGCACCGTGACGCTCTCGAGCTCAGCGCTGCAGCCCAGCTCGGCCGCATGGGGCGCGCATGCCGCGAGCAGCTCCTCGACGACCTCCCGGGTCGGCACGCGCCGCTCGGCGTCGGGGTCGATCAGGGTGCCGGCCATGCCGTCGCGCGCGGCGAGGAAGCGGTTCTCCTCCAGCACCTCGGGATGGTCGACGAGGCTGAAGCTCGCGTGGCCCTCCTCGGCCTCCAGGCGCACCAGGCACTGCGCGAGCGCCGTCAGCGCGGCGGTGTCGGCGACGCGCGTCTGGGCGTCCATTATCCGGATCTCCAGCGTGCCGAAGCGCGGCTGCAGGCGCACGTCCCACCACAGGAACGTGGGCTCCGGGAAGGCGTCGCAGCGCAGCAGCAGGTCGACGGTCCCGACGTACTCGGCGTAGTCGCGGAAGCAGCGGGGGATCCCGACGCGCGGGAACGCCTGGAAGAGCGGGGTGCGCACCGAGGCCAGGCCGGTATCGCGGCCCTGCCAGAACGGCGAGTTGGCCGACAGCGCGAGCAGGACCGGCAGGTGGGCGCGCATCCGGTTGAGCGCGTGGACGGCCTGCTCGGGGTCGGCGATCGCGACGTGGACGTGCAGCCCGAACGTCGGCTCGCGGCGCGCCAGCTCGCGCAGCGAGTTGTAGAGGAACTGGTAGCGCGCGCCGGGGGAGACCTCGATGTCCTCCCAGAGCGTGAACGGGTGCGTGCCGGCGACGGCGGCGCGCAGGCCGAGCGGCCCGAGCGTGTCGGCCAGGCCGGCGCGCAGCGCGGAGAGCTCGGCGATCGCCGCGCCCACGTCGCCGTGGGGCGTGCCGGTCAGCTCGAGCGCGGAGCCGTGGGTCTCGGCGGCGGCGCGGCCGGCGAGCTCGGGCGTCATCGCCTCGAGCACCTCATCCGAGCGCGAGGCCAGCTCCCACGAGCCAGGGTCGAGCAGCATCACCTCTTCCTCGATCCCGACCGACCACGGGCGCTCGGCCCCCGCCGGGCTCCAGACCGCCCAGTCGGGCAGCGGGCTCACGCCGCGCGCACCTCCACCGGCGCGGTGCCGTAGCCCTCGGCCTCGGTGACGAGCGCGCGGACCAGCTCGAGCTGGTCGGGCCGCTCGACCAGCGACTCGGCGTGCCACTGGACGCCGAGGAAGAACGCGGGCCCGCGGCTCTCGATGCCCTCGATCAGCCCGTCCGGCGACCAGGCCACGGCCTGCATGCGCTTGCCGAGGCGGTGCGCGGCCTGGTGGTGGAAGGAGTTGACCTCGGCCTCGGTGACGCCCATCACCCGGGCCAGCCGCGAGCCCGGGGCGATCTTCACGGAGTGCGTCGGGACGCGGCCGCGCACCGCCTGGCGGTGCTCGATCGTGCCGTCGGTGATGTCGGCTACGTGCTGGTAGAGCGTGCCGCCGCGAGCGACGTTCATGGCCTGGCAGCCGCGGCACACCCCGAGCACGGGCATCTGGCGCGCGTCGGCGAGCTGGGCGAGCGCGAGCTCGAAGCCGTCGAGGTCGGGCTCGGTGGGGCCGAGCTGGGGGTGGGGGCCCTCGCCATAGCCGTGCGGGTCGAGGTCGGGGCCGCCCGACAGGCAGATCCCGGAGAGCCGGTCGAGCAGCGGGGCGATTGCGTCGTGGCCGAGCGGAGGCAGCACGACGGGGATGCCGCCCGCGAGTTCGACGGCGCGCATGTAGACCATCCCGAGCGCCATCTCGCGCATGGGCGGGTCGCCCTCGGCCATCGGGTCGGCACGGTGCTCCAGGCGCACCTCGGAGGTCGTGACGCCGATGAGCGGCCTCACCGCTCGAGCACCCACGTGTCCTTGGCACCGCCGTTCTGGGACGAGTTCACGACCAGGGCTCCTTCGTCGAGGGCGACCCGCGTCAGGCCGCCGGGCATCACGTGCGCCTCATTCTGGCCGGTGAGGAAGACGTACGGCCGGAGATCGACGTGGCGGGGGGCGAGGCGGCCGTCGACCACGGTCGGGTGGCTGGAGAGCATGATCATCCGCTGGGCCACGAAGTCGGCCGGGTTCGCGCGCACCGCGGCCCGGGTGCGCTCCACGTCGCGCGGCTGCGCGTGGGGGAGGATCACGACGCCGACGCCGCCGTAGCCTGCGCGCGGCTTGACCACGAGCTCGCCGAACACGTCGAGCGCGTGCTCCAGGCCCGCCGGATCGCCGAGGTCGAAGGTCTCCACAGAGGGCAGCAGCGGCTCCTCGCCGAGGTAGTAGCGGACCATGGCCTCGACGTAGGCGTGGGCGAGCTTGTCGTCGGCTACGCCCGTGCCGAAGGCGTTGATCACGGCGAGCGAGCCGTCGCGGACGGGGCCGAGCAGGCGCCGCCCGACGTCGGTGTCGAGCCGGTCGGCGTCGGTGCGGCGATAGACCACGTCGAGCGCGGCGGGATCGAAGCTCCAGGCGTCGATCAGGGGCACGCCGAGCTCGGCGGCGACCCACTCGTGCTCGTAGTAGGCCGCGTTGGTCTCGCCGTCGGTGAGCACCGCCGTCCGCGGCTCGCCGCGCGTGCCCTCCGGCGCGGCGGCCCGCAGCGTCGCCGCCAGCAGCTCGCCGAGCCCGTCGAGCGGGACGGGCCGGTCGTGCGGCTCGAGCCGCAGGTGGGCGACCATGGCCCGCCGCGCCGCGAGCGCGTAGCTGAAGCCGCTCGGCGTGCGCACGTTGTCCTCGAGCACGAGGAAGCGCCCCTCGCCGTCGCGGACGAGGTCGAGCCCGGCGACGCCGATCCAGATCCCCGCGGGCGGCTGCACCCCCTGCATCGCCGGCTCGTAGTAGGCCGCCGTGTCGATCACGCGCGCCGGGACGACGCCGTCGGCGACGACGCGCCGCTCGCCGTACACGTCGGCCGTGAACGCGTTGAGGGCGCGCACGCGCTGGCGCAGGCCCGCGTCGATGGCGTCCCATTCCGTCGCCGCGAGCACGCGAGGGAAGGGATCGATCGCGAACGCCTGGTCGCCGTCGATCGAGTGGAAGCAGACCCCGGCGTCGGCGGCGTCTGCGCACACGGTCGCCGCCAGCTGGGAGAGCGGGTGGCGGGCGACGGCGGTCAGCGCAGCGGTGGCCGGCGGGCGCAGGGCGCCGTCGCGGGCGACCGCCTCGTCAAAGGTCCCCTCCTCGGTGGGGTAGCCGTCGAGCAGCCTCAGCGGCTCTTGAAGTGCACGCGCCACGCGGGTGAGCATGCCCGTTTCGCGCTCATGGGCCACCGACCGCTGGACGAAGATCGGCGCGGGGACTTCGACCTCATGGCGCGAACAGGCCGGCGAGGTGCGCTACCACCTCGTGCGCGCCGTGCGCCTCAAACAGCCGGCGCTGGCGCTCGGCGCCGTTCTCCCGTGCGAGCGTGCGTGCGTGCTCGAGCTCCGCCGACCCGCCGAGACGCCCGGCGGCGGGGGCGACGGCGTCGATCAGGTCGAGCACCACGGTGCGCGCCGGTCGCGGCTCGCCGGTGTCGAGGTCGAGCAGCTCGCCGCGCAGGCCGTGGCGCAGCGCCCGCCAGCGGTTCTCGGCGATCCGGGCGCTGTCGTGCACCGGCAGGCGCTCGCCGCGGTCGTAGCGCTCCACGAGCCAGGCGGCGACCCCCGCGGTGAGCGCCACGACCCCCGCCGACTCCTCAGGTGTCGTCTGCGTGTCGGGGACCCGCACCTCGACGGTCCCGAACGCGCTGTGCAGGCGCACCTCCCACCAGACGTCGCCGAGCGCGGGGAACACGCCGCCCGCCTCGCCCCAGGCCAGCAGCCCCGCGAAGTCGGCGAGCGAGGCGAAGGCCGGCGGGATGCCCTGGCGCGGCAGCATCTCGGCGAGCTTGGGCCGCAGCGAGGCCAGCCCCGTGTCGCGCCCGGCGTGCAGCGGGGCGTTGCCCGCGAGCGCGGCCAGCTCCGGGAGGTAGGAGCGCAGCGCGTTGCAGACGGCGAGCGCGCGGTCGGCGCCCTGCACGCCGACGTGGACGTGCAGCCCGAAGACGAGCTGCTGGTCGAGCACCCAGCGGTACTCGTTGGCCAGGCGGCGGTAGCGCGGCTGGTCAGAGAGCGGGCCGCGGGGCACTGCGAAGGCGTGCGTCCCCGCGCCCGCCAGCCGCGCCCACGGCGCGAGCACCGCCTGCAGTTCGCGCCGGGTGCCGCGCAGCGCGGCGGCGGCAGCGGCGATTGAGTCGCAGACGGGCGTGACGATCTCGACCTGGGCCGCGGGCAGGTCGCCGCGCACGCGCGAGAGGTCGCCGTACGCCTCGATCGCCCGCGGTGCTGCGGGAAGCAGGTCGAGCGTCGCCGCGTCAAGCAGCATCAGCTCCTCCTCGACCCCCAGGGTGTGGTCGCTGCGGGCGTCGAGGAGGGAGCGCCAGCCGTCCTCGGTGAGCACCGGCATCGACCGGGTCGATACCCCGCGACTAGGCCGGGCACGCACGGGGAAGGGCACTGGCCATGATCGTCGATGGCCGCGCGGCGCCAGCCGCCGTGCGATGAGCGAGGACGAGCGCACCGCCGTCGCGGTGGCCACCGTACGCGAGCTCGCGCGCCGGGCCGGCGCGGAGCGCGTCGTGCTGCTCATCGATGAGGGCGAGGCCGCCGAGGCGACGATGATCGAGTGGGCGATGGGCTCCCCGGTCGAGCTCACGCAGGCGGGCGTGACCCGCACGCTGGGAGCCGAGGCCGTGCCCGGCGCGGCGCCGGCCGGCCTCCCCGACGTGCGCCCGGTGCCCGCCACCGCGATCGCCGTCGATCCCGAGCTCGGCGAGCTCGCGGCGCCGATCGGGGTGGTCGCCGGGCTCGCCGAGGCCGTGCTCGCCCTCGCGACGGCGTTCGGAGGGCGCAGCGTGGCGACCGCGGAGTTCGCCACCCGCGACGCCGAGCATCCGCTGATCCTCGCTGCCCGGCCCGGCGAGCCGATCGTGGCCTCGGTCGGCGGGCAGCACTTCGCGTTCCCCGACGGCTGGCCGTGAGCCCCGGCGCCGTGCTGCCGCCCGGGCCGTCCGAGCCCTCCGCGGTGCAGACCTACGAGTGGATCGCGCGGCCGACGGACCTGCTGCGCCGCTGCCAGGCGCGCTACGGCGAGCCCTTCACGCTGCGCACGGCATGGGCCGACGCGCCGATGGTGGTGGTCTCCGAGCCGGAGGCGATCCGCCGCGTGTTCACGGCGGACCCGGCCGTGGTCCGGGCGGGCGCGAGCTCGGGCCTGCTCGCGCCGTTCGTCGGCCCGCACTCGATTCTGTTGCTCGACGGGCCCGAGCACCTGCGCCAGCGCCGACTCATGCTGCCCGCCTTCCACGGTGAGTCGATGCACGCCCACCGCAACGCGATCGCGGAGATCGCGGCCGCCGAGGTCGCGCACTGGGCTCCCGGCGCGACGCTGAACGGGCTCGCGCGGATGCGGGCGCTCACGCTCGAGGTGATCGTCCGCGCGGTGTTCGGCGTACGCGGCGGCGCTGACGCAGAGCGCGTGCGCGAGGCGATCCGGCGGACGCTGGACCCGACCAGCTCGCTACCGCGCATGCTGGCCCTCGTGCTGGTCCAGCGCGACCTCGGGCCGCGCAGCCCCTGGGGCTCCTTCCGGCGCGCGGTACGCGCGTTCGACGCGCTCCTGACCGGCGTGATCGCTCGCGCTCGCGAGAGCGGGGAACGCGACTCGATCCTCGGGCTGCTGCTGACCGCGCGCCACGAGGACGGCACGCCGCCCAGCGACGGCGAGCTGCGCGACCAGCTGGTCACGCTGCTCGCGGCCGGGCACGAGACGACGGCCGGGTCGCTGGCGTGGGCGCTCGAGCGTCTGGCGCGACACCCTGCGGTGCTGGCGCGCCTGCGCGAAGAGCTGGCGGCGGGCGAGCAGGCCTACCTCGACGCGGTCGTCAAAGAAGTGCTACGCACGCGGCCGGTGCTCTCGATCGCCGCGCGCAAGCTGGTGGCCCCGTTCAACGTCGGCGGCTGGGAGCTGCCCGCGGGCGTGCACGTGGTGCCGTGCCTCTATCTCGCCCACCGCCGGCCCGAGCTGTGGCCCGAGCCGACCGCCTTCCGGCCCGAGCGCCACCTCGGCGGCGCACCGGACCCGTATACGTGGATCCCCTTCGGCGGCGGCGTCCGGCGCTGCCTCGGCGCGGCGTTCGCCACGATGGAGATGAGGGAGGTCCTGCGCGCGGTGGTGACGCGCGTGGACCTGCAGCCGGTGGGCCGAGAGGGCGAGCGCATGCGCCGGCGCGGGGTGACGCTGACCCCGGCGCGCGGCGGTCGAGTGGTCGCGCAGCCGCTACGGTCCTGACGGCCGCGAATGCCGCTCTTCTGTCGCCACAACCGCCTCACCGCGAACTGCACGATCTGCAGCCGCGAGCTCGCCGCGGAGCTCAAGGCCAAGGCACCGCCGCGCGCGAGCGGGGGCGGGCGGACCGCCGCGCGCAAGCCCGCCAAGGCCGGCACCCCGGCCGCCCGTCGCTCCGGAGTCGTGACCCGGCGCGTGGCGCGCGCGGCCGACGACGGCTACCGCAACCCGCTCGTGCCCGGCCTGCGCGCGACCGCCGACGCCGAGCGCCTCGCGGTCGCGCTGTGGCAGGCCGAGGCGCGGCTGTCACCGCCCGGGCCGCATCCCGCGGTGGCTGCGGTCGACGACCGCGAGGACGCGACCTGGCTGGCGGTCCTGCTCGTGCTCAGCCCGCCCGAGCTGCACGAGGCGCTCGCGGCGGCGCGCCCGTCGTGGGCGAGCGGCGAGCTGCCCGAGCTGCCGGGCGTGCAGCCTCACACGCTCGCCGCGTACCGCGCCTGGGCGCAGCGGGCCGGCTCCCAGGCCGCGGGCTTCGAGGGTGACGCGGAGTGGTCGCCGGAGCGGCGCTTCGGCCGCGTCTTCGAGCGCCTCGCGCTGCCCGGGCTCGGGCGCGCGCCGCGCTTCGAGCTCCTGGTGACGCTGGGGGCGGCCGCGCTGTACCCGCTCGCGGCCGACGCGCTGCACGTCGGCGGCGAGGACGACGAGACGACGCTGGCCGCCAAGCGGCTGCTCGTGTCGGGCGACCGCATGCTGCTCGAGCGCCGCGCGCGCGAGCTCGCCGAGGCCTGCGAGCTCCCGATCGCCGCGCTGGACCGCGGCCTCGCCGCGTGGGGCGCGCAGGCGACCGCGATCGACACCGACGTCCAGGCCTCGGCCGCCGTGCGCGGAGCGCTGGGGCTGGCGTGAACGTCGTCGTCGTCCGCCTCGACCTCGACGACGACGCGACGCTCGAGGCGCTGCTGTCGCTGCAACGGGCCGCCTATCGCGTGGAGGCCGACCTGCTCGGCGTCGTCACCCTGCCGGCGCTGACCGAGAGCGCCGCGCAGCTGCGGGCCAGCGGGGAGAGCTTCCTCGGCGCCTACGACGGCCCGCGCCTTGTCGGCGCGGTGTCCTGGCGCCGCGAGGGGACGCTGCTGGACATCCACCGCCTCGTCGTGCACCCCGACGCCTTCCGGCGCGGCGTCGGTTCGCGGCTCCTGCACGCGCTCGAGGGCGTGGAGCACGACGTCACGCGCACTATCGTCGCCACCGGCGCCGCGAACCCGCCTGCGCGCGGGCTCTACGAGAGCCGCGGCTTCACCCCGCACGAGGAGCGCACGGCCCCCGGCGGGGTCCCGATCGTGATCTACGAACGCCGCTCCGGGGCATGATGGCGCCGGTGTCCGCCGCGAGCACGACCGCAGCCCCGCCGTCCGCTTCGCTCGGGCGCGCCGGCGCGCGCGCGGAGGCCGGCGCGGCGCAGCGCCCCCGGCCCTGGACCTGGCTCGTGCTCGGCTGCCTCGCGCTCGGCGTGCTCTCGCTCGTCGGCCCCTCCGAGCCGACCTACGACCCGTGGTCGTGGATCATCTGGGGGCGGGAGATCACCGAGCTCGACCTCGACACGCTGCGCGGGCCGTCGTGGAAGCCGCTGCCGGTCCTGTTCACCACGCCGTTCGCGCTGACCGGGGCCGCGGTCGCCCCGCTGCTGTGGCTCGTCGTCGCCCGCGCCGGCGGGCTGCTGGCGGTGGCGATGGCCTACCGGCTCGCCGCGCGCTTCGCCGGGCGCGCGGCCGGGATCATCGCGGCGGGCTCGCTGCTGCTGGCCGACGAGTTCGTTCGCAACTTCTGGCGCGGCAACTCCGAGGGCCTGCTCGTGGCGCTGTGCCTGTGGGCCGTCGAGCGCCACCTCGACGGCCGTCGCGCCGCAGCCTTCGTGCTCGGCCTCGGCGCCGCGCTGCTGCGGCCGGAGGTCTGGCCGTTCTTCGGGCTCTACGGGCTCTGGCTGGCGTGGGCGCAGCCGCAGCGGCGCGTCCTCGTGGCGGCCTGCTTCGTGCTCAACGGCGCGCTCTGGTTCCTGCCGGAGTGGTGGGGCTCGGGCGACCCGCTGCGCGCGGCCAACCGCGCGCGCCAGCCCAATCCGGACTCTGCCGCGTTCGCCGCGCACCCGTTCCTCGAGGTCTTCGGCCGGTCCGCGAGCGTGCTCAGCGCCCCGGTGGTGGTGGGCGCGCTGCTGGTCACCGTGATGGCGGCGCGCGGGCGGCGCATGAACGTCCGTCTCGCGCTCGGCCTCGCCGCGCTCGTGCTGATGATCGCCGTCGCCGCGATGACCCAGGCCGGATTTGCGGGCAACCTGCGCTACGTCGCGCTCCCGGCGGCGCTGGTCTGCGTGCTCGCCGGCGTCGGCTGGGCCGAGATGGTCCACGAGCTGCGCGGGCGGGTCCGCCGAGGCCGGGTGCTCGCGCTCGCCGCCGTGCTGGGCGCGCTGGCCGCGCCCTTCGTGATCTCCGACGTGCGTGAGCTGGCGCGTGGGACCCAGCGCGTGCAGGAGGAGGCCGACTTCTACTCCGTCGTGCCGGGCCTGATCGCGCGCGCCGGCGGCGTCCAGGCCGTGAAGTCGTGCGGGACGGTCTTCACCGGTCCCTTCCAGGTTCCGGCCATCGCCTGGCGCCTGCACATGCACGCCGGGCTGGTCCAGATCGCGTCGCACCCGCCAGGGATCATCATCGCCCCTCGCTACACGACGATGTCCAGAGATCGCCGCTTCCCGCGCGTCGCTGGGACCCGAGAGTGGGTCCTGCGCCGCCGCTGCGCCGCGTGAACGCGCTCTATCCTTCCCGCATGGCCACCTACGCCTCGCGCCCGGCGTGGGAACTCCGCGCACGGTCGATCCCGAGCGCCCGCGTCGCCGTCCCGCTCGGCCTCGGGCTCCTCGTCGGGCTCAGCCTGCTCCTGCGCACGGGGCAGATGGGCGCGGGCTTCTGGATTGACGAGGGCCTGTCGGTCGGCATCGCCGACCGGCCGCTCGGCGAGATCCCTGGTGCGCTGCGCCTGGACGGCTCGCCGCCGGTCTTCTACTCGCTGCTGCACTTCTGGCTCGGCCTCGCCGGCCGCGGAGAGTCGGCGACCCACACGCTCTCGCTGATCATCGCGCTGGTCGCGATCCCCGTCGCCTGGTGGGGCGCGCGCAGCTTCTTCGGCGGGCGGGCGGGATGGATCGCGGCGGCGCTCGCGGCGCTGAACCCGTTCCTGACGCAGTACGCGCAGGAGACGCGCATGTACGCGCTGATCATCCTGCTCGGGCTGGTGGCGTGCACGTGCTTCCTGCGCACGTTCGCGGGCGACGACGCGCGGCCGGCACGGGGCTGGCCGGTGGCGTTCGCGCTCGCGCTCGCGGCGATGCTCTACACCCACAACTGGACGCTGTTCTTCGCAGCGGCATCGGGGATCGCCTGGCTCGTCCTCGTGCGCCTCTCGCCGCCCGCCCTGCGCCGGCGGCGCCTGCTGGACGGGCTGCTCGCGTTCGGCATGGTCCTCGTGCTCTACCTGCCGTGGGTGCCCACGCTGCTGTTCCAGACGGCGCACACCGGAGCTCCCTGGGCGGAGCGCCCCAACCTCCGGGATCTGCTCCAGGTGCCGGCGCTGCTGCTCGGCGCGACCGGAGGCGTCGTGCTGCTGCTGGCGGGCGGGACCGGGTTCGCCGCGGTGTTTCGCACCCGCCGCGCCGGGCAGCTCGACGCCGCCTCGCGGGCGGTCGTCGCGCTCGCGGTGCTGGCGGTCGGGACCGCGGTGATCGCGTGGGTGGCCTCGGAGATCTCGCCCGCCTGGGCGAACCGCTACCTCGCCGTCTCGCTGGCACCGTTCCTGCTGCTCGCCGCGGCGGGGCTCGCCGCCGCGCGCGGCGTCGGGCTCGCCGGGCTCGCGCTCGTGGCGCTCCTGTGGGCCTTTGACGCACCGCCGGCGCAGAAGAGCAACGCGCGCGACCTGGTCGCGGGGATCGCGCCAAGCCTCGCGCCGGGGGACGTCGTCGTCTCCACCCAGCCCGAGCAGGTGCCCGTGCTGCACTACTACCTCCCGCCGGGCCTGCGCTACGCGACGCTTTGGGGGCCCGTCAGCGAGCTCGGCGTCACCGACTGGCGCGACGGCGTGGAGCGCATGCGCGCCACCTCGGCGCGCAAGGACCTCAAACCGATCCTCGATTCGCTGGCGCCGGGGCACCGGCTCGTGCTGATCCGGCCGATCATCTACAACCTCGGCCGCTGGCAGGCGCCGTGGACCGAGCAGATACGGCTGCGCTCGGAGCAGTGGAACCAGTACGTCTCAAACGACCGCCGCTTCCGCGTGACCGCCATCGAGCCGCCCTCGGCGTTCCCGAAGCGCCCGCACGCGCTGCAGGCGACCGTGCTGCTGAAGACCCGCGCGTAGCGGGGAGCTACGCGGCCGACGCGGCCGCGTCGCGCTGCGGCGCGCGGTCGCGCCCCCCGGGGAGGGAGAGCTCGAAGCGCGCGCCGCCGTCGGGACGCTCGGCGAGCGTGAGCTCGCCGCCCATGCGCTCGGCGAGCTCGCGGCCGATCGCCAGCCCGAGCCCGAAGCCGCCGGCCGAGCCGGCGCCGCGGCCGCGGTGGAAGCGCTCGAAGATCCGCTCGCGCTCCTCCGGCAAGATGCCCCGGCCGCGGTCGGCGACCTCGATGGTCGCGAGGCGGTCACCCTCGCGCGCGACCACGCGGATGGGGTCGCCCGGCGCGTAGCGCAACGCGTTGTCGATGAGGATGCGCACGACGCGCGCCACCGCGTCGGGGTCCCCGCGCCCCCAGCACTCCGTGGTCGGCGGCACGACGTCGATCGTCGTGCCGAGCTCGCCCGCGCGCAGCTCGAACTCGGCGGCCACGGCACGGGCGACCTCGCCGAGCTCGACCGGCTCGGAGCGCATCTGGACGACGGCGTCGAGGCGGCTGAGGTCGAGCAGCTCCTCGGCCAGGGTGGACATCCGCAGCAGCTCGCGCCGCGCGTTGGCCACCTGCTGAAGGGCGTCGGGAGGATCCAGCCGGCCGTCGCGCAGGTCGTCCTCGAGCAGCTCCATCGTGCCCTGGAGCATCGTCAGCGGCGTGCGCAGCTCATGCGACGCGGTGGCCACGAAGGCCCGCCGCGCGGCCTCCTGCCGGCGCAGCTGCTCCTGCATCTGCGCGAGCGCGCGGGCGAGGTCGCCCACCTCGTCATGGCCCTTGTCGCGCGGCATCGGCGCGTTCGGGCCCTCGGTGGAGATGCGCAGCGCCGCGGCGCGCAGCCGGCCGAGGCGGCGCAGCAGCGTGCTGGCCAGCGCGACCCCGAGCGCGGCCGCGACGAGCAGGCCGACGGCGGCCGCGGCCAGCAGCGCGTTGCGGACCTGCTCGACCGCGTTGGCGACCTCGGTGAGCTGCCGGCGGGCGACGACGGCGCCGGCGACTTCGCCCTTGCCGTAGAGCGGGACGCCGACCGCGACGTCGTCGCCGACGACGATGAGCACGGTCTCCTGTACGCGCAGCGCGCGCAGGGCGGCGAGCCAGGCCTGAGGGGGCGCCGGCCCGCTCTCGGAGTCACCGAGGAAGCCCGGCCCCGTCTCGTCGCCGGCGGGCGTGAGGACCAGGTCCGTCGCGAGCACGCGCGCACCGGTCTGGTCGGACAGCTCGAACACCGCGTTGCCCAGCGTCGCCTCGCGATCGCGCCCGCGTCGGTGCAGCGCGCGCTCGAACTGCGGGCGCGCGGCCAGCACCGCCGCGCGCAGGCTCGAGATGCTCTGAGTGCGAAGACGGTCCTGAAGGGGGCCCAGCACGACCGCGGCGGCCGCCGCGAGCGTCACGACGCTGGTCAGCACGAGCGCCAGCAGCAGGCGCCAGCGCAGACCGCTGCGGAGCCAGCCGCTGCGCATCAGCCCTCGCGGAAGCGATAGCCGGTGCCCGGCACCGTGAGGATCAGGCTCGGCTGCTCGGGCTGCTCCTCGAGCTTCTCGCGCAGGTGGCGGATGTGGACGTCGATCGCGCGCGGGTCGCGATAGGCGCTGTCGCCCCAGATCGTCCGCAGCAGCTCCTGGCGGTTGAACGACCGCCCAGGGCGGCCCATCAGGCACGCGAGCAGCTCGAACTCGCTGAAGGTGAGCCGGATCGGGCGCCCGGCGACCTCGACCCGGCGCAGCTCGCGGTCGAGCGCCACGGGCCCGATCGTGAGGCTGCCCTCGACGACGCGCCCGTGGGCCCGCCGCATGACAGCCCGGATGCGGCTGCGCAGCTCGGCGAGGCCGAAGGGCTTGGTCACGTAGTCGTCGGCCCCGGCCTCGAGGCCCTGCACCGCGTCGGCCTCGGAGTCCAGCGCGGTCAGCATGATGATCGGCACCACGTCGCGGCGGCGGCGCAGCGCGCGCGCGACGTCATGGCCCGTCGGCCCCGCTCCGAGGGCGACGTCGAGCAGCACCACGTCGAAGGGCCGGTCCGCGGCGGCGGCCAGCGCGGCGTCCCCGTCGGCCACGGCGGTCACCTGGTGGCCCTCGCGCTCGAAGGAGCGCGACAGCATGTCGCGCAACGGCTGATCGTCGTCGACGAGCAGGATCTCCAGCGCCGACACAATCTGCACGCGACCAGCGTACTCGCCCCACCGCAGCGGTTAAGGCCTGTTAGGGCCCGTTAGGGGACGGTGTCTCCGGACGCGCGAGTGGACACTCTGCACTCATGTCCACTGTCGAATTCGAGGCCGTTCAGGCTCCCCACTCCTCCGGCGAGCAGCGTCCGGTCACCGTCCTGGGCGGCGGACCGGCCGGGCTGACCGCCGGCTATCTGCTCGCCCGCAAGGGCGTGCCCGTGATCGTCCTCGAGGCCGAGGACCAGGTCGGCGGACTTGCCAAGACCGAGGTTCGCGACGGCTACCGCTTCGATCTCGGTGGCCATCGCTTCTTCACCAAGTCCAAGGAGGTCGACGACCTCTGGCATGAGGTGATGAACGAGGAGTTTCTCCTGCGCCCGCGGATGTCGCGCATCTACTGGAACCACAAGTTCCTCGACTACCCCCTGCAGGGGATGGACGTGATCAAGAAGCTCGGCCCGGTCGAGCTGACCCGCGCCGGCCTCTCCTACCTGTGGGCGCTCATGAAGCCCAAGGGCAAGGAGGACAACTTCGAGCAGTGGGTCTCCAATCGCTTCGGCAAGCGGCTGTTCAACCTGTTCTTCAAGTCCTACACCGAGAAGGTGTGGGGCGTTCCGACGACCGAGCTGCGCGCCGAGTGGGCCGCCCAGCGCATCAAGGGCCTGTCGTTCTTCTCCGCCGCGAAGGCCGCGTTCTTCGGCAACAAGGGCAACAAGGTCAAGTCGCTGATCACCGAGTTCCACTACCCGCGCTTCGGCCCGGGCCAGATGTGGGAGACGATGACCGACGAGATCATCGCCGCGGGCGGCGAGGTCCGCCTCAGCGCCCCCGTGCAGGAGATCGAGATCCGCGACGGCGAGGTCGCCGCGATCGTGGCCGGCGGCGAGCGAATCGAGCCGAGCCACGTCATCTCCTCGCTCCCGCTGCGCGCCACGGTCGGGCTGTCGGGCGTCGCCGCCGGCGGCGAGGTCCAGGGCGCCGCCCAGGGCCTGCGCTACCGCGACTTCCTGACCGTCGCGCTCGTGATCGACGGCGAGGACCTCTTCCCCGACAACTGGATCTACATCCACGATCCGAGCGTCCAGGTCGGCCGCATCCAGAACTACCGCTCCTGGAGCCCGTGGATGGTCCCGGACGAGTCCAAGGCCTGCGTCGGGCTGGAGTATTTCTGCTTCTCCGGCGACGAGCTGTGGGAGATGGACGACGACGCCCTCGTCGAGCTGGCCAAGGACGAGCTCGAGGCGCTGCAGCTCGTGTCCCGCGACAAGGTCGAGCGCGGCTTCGTCACGCGCGTGCCGCTCGCCTATCCGATGTACGACGCCGACTACGCCGAGCGCGTGGACACGATCCGCGGCTGGCTGGAGGGCATCTCCAACCTGCAGCAGGTCGGGCGCAACGGGCTGCACCGCTACAACAACTCCGACCACTCGATGCTCACCTCCATCCGCGCGGTGGACAACATCCTCACGGGCGCCCGCCACGACATCTGGGCCGTCAACGCGGAGTCGGTCTACCACGAGGAGGACGTGGCGGACGAGAACCCCTACCGCCGCGCGCCCGCGACCAAGGCGATGCGCGAGCCGCTCGCTGTGGAGTCGTGATAGACCGACTCCCGGTGTGATATGAATTCGCTAGCCCTCGGAGGCAGGGATCGCTCCTGACAAGGAGCTCCACGGACGGAACGCAAGGATTGCCAGAAGCGGCGGCACGGCTCTTGAGCCCTGCCGCCGCATCGCATTTCAGGGGATCGGGCGCGGGGTAGCACACGGCCATGGCCCACCACGACGAAGACAGCGACACCAAGAACGAGAACCCCGCAGACCCCCACGAGGGCGTCCAGAGCGGGGG
>JBBRYA010000034.1:0-39141 GCA_038238015.1 Solirubrobacterales bacterium | reverse complement strand
CGCTCGCCATCCGAACCGATTGAGATCCTCCCGGGCCGCCGCTCACCCCGAGCGCCAACTCGCAGAAACGGCCGCGCACCCGCGCGGCCGTTTCATTTCGCCCGCTCCTCACCCCGAGTTTGTCCGGGGCAAATAGCTACGGCTACGGCTACTAGCCGGGGCCGCACCGGCTCGGTCGCGGGATACTGGTCGCCATGACCGGGCTCGCGATCGAGTCGGTGCCGCCGCGGCGCCTCGCCGGCTGGGCGCTCGTCGGCGGCCTCTGCCTCGCCGCGGTCGTCGCGATCCTCGCACTGCTCACCGGGTCCTTCGACGACACCGACGGGCGGATCATCGGCACTAGCCTCGGCTTCAGCGTCGCCAGCGCCACCGCCGCGGCCGGCGAGACACTGCGGCGCGCCGGCCGGGGGCGGCGCCGGCTCGCCGGCGCCGCGACCACCGCCGTCTCGGCTGGGGCGTGGCTGACGCTCGTGGGCAGCTTGTGGATAGACGGAGATCCCGAGTGGCTGTGGCGGACCTGCGGCTGCCTGGCGCTGCTTGCGCTCGCGGGCTCGCACGCCTCGCTGGTGCTGCAGAGCGAGCGCGCTGAGGACGGCGCGCTCGTACACGCGCTCTGCGGGATCTCGATCGTCGCGGCCGCGATCGACACGGCCGCCGGGCTGCTCGGCCTCAGCGGGGCGATCGACGGGGTCGACGACAGTGTGGTCACCGCCCTCGCGGTCCTCCTGATCGTGTTCCTGCTCGCGACCGCCCTCCCGCCGATCCTGCGCCGGCTCCAAGGGTCGCGCCCGGCCGAGCGCCCGCCGCTCTCGCGCGACGACCGCCTGGCCGAGCGGATCGACGCCGTCGCCGCGCGGCTCGGCCCCGAGCTCGCGCCGGCGGCCGAGGAGCTGCGGCGCGTGGCCCGCGAGCTCGGGCGCTGAGCCAGGCTAAGGCAGCGGCCAGCCGTCCACGGGCTCGTTGGCGTGCATGAGCTCGCGGTAGCGCAGCGTCATCTCACGCAGCGCGCTCTCGCGGTCCAGGCCCTTGCCGTGGTAGAGGCGATAGAAGGCCTCGGCCTGCCAGGAGGCGCCGTTGCGGTGGGCCAGGCAGCGGCGCTCGATGATCCCGAGCAGCCGGTCGCGGTCACCGGCGTCCACACCCCAGGCCTCGAGGCCCTGGTGGGCGGCGGGCAGCAGGCGGCGCAGCACCAGCTCGGCCGCGGGCACCTCGCCCGCGCCGGGCCAGAAGATCGTCGCGTCCATCCCCTCACGAGCGCCTGCGTGGAAGTTCTCCTCCGCCGTGGAGAAGGACATCCGCGCCCACAGCGGCTGCTCCTCGTCGACCAGCGCGCGCACGAGCCCGTAGTAGAACGCCGCGTTGGCGAGTGTGTCGATCACCGTCGGGCCGGCGGGCAGCACGCGGTTCTCCACGCGCAGGTGCGGCTTGTCGCCCACGACGTCGTAGACCGGGCGGTTCCACCGGTAGACCGTCCCGTTGTGCAGGCGCAGCTCCTGCAGTTGGGGCACGTCGCCGCGCTCGAGCGCCCCGACCGGATCCTCGGGCTCGCACACGGGCAGCAGCGCCGGGAAGTAGCGCACGTTCTCCTCGAAGAGGTCGAAGATCGAGGAGATCCAGCGCTCGCCGAACCACACGCGGGGGCGCACGCCCTGCGCCTTGAGCTCCTCCGGGCGGGTGTCGGTGGCCTGCTCGAACAGCGCGATCCGCGTCTCGCGCCAGAGCTCTTTGCCGAAGAAGAACGGCGAGTTCGCTCCGACCGCCAGCTGCACGCCGGCGATCGCCTGCGCGGCGTTCCAGTGCACCGCGAAGGCCTCGGGGTCGACCTGCTGGTGGAGCTGCAAGCTCGTGCACGCTGCCTCCGGGGCGATGGTGTTCGCGAACGTGGTGAGGTGCTCGGGGCCCGTGATGGAGATGTGGAGGTCTTCGCCGCGGGCGGCGAAGATCTGCTCGTTGAGCAGCTCGTAGCGCGGGTTGGCGCTGAAGGCGCCCGCGTGCAGGTGGGTCTCGGCGATCGTGGGCAGGATCCCGACGAGCATCATGTGCGCCCCGACCTCGCGCGCCTTGTCCTCGGCGTGGTTCAGGCTCGCGCGCACCTCCTGCTCGAGGTCTGCGAACACCCCGGCCTCGAGCAGGTGGGGGGCGACGTTGATCTCGACGTTGAACTGCGCGAGCTCGGTGGTGAAGTCGCCGTCGGCGATGTTCTCGAGCACCGCGGCGTTGAGCATCGCCGGGTCGCCCGCCTCGTCGGTCAGGTTGAGCTCGATCTCCAGGCCGACCGAGCGCCGCTCGGGATCGAAGCGCGACTCGGCGAGCATGCGCGCGAAGACGTCGAGGCAGCTGCGGACCTTCTCGCGGTAGCGCTGGCGGTCCTCGCGGGAGAAGACCGTGGCGGTGACGTCCTAGCCCATGGGCGAGTGACTACCCCGAGTCGAGCTTCGGCGAGCGCCAGGGTGCCGCGAGGCGGCCGACGAGCTGCTCGGGCAGCGTGTCGATCGCGACGCGCTCCTGGGTCAGCGTGTCGCGGTCGCGCAGCGTTACGGTGCGGTCCTCGAGCGTCTGGTGGTCGATCGTCACCGCGTAGGGCGTGCCGATCTCGTCCTGGCGCCGGTAGCGCTTGCCGATCGAGCCGCCTTCGTCGTACTCGCTCTGCAGCCCTGCTCGCTTGAACGCGGCGTGCAGCTCGCGCGCGACCTCGGGCTGGCCGTCCTTGCGCACCAGCGGGAGCACGGCGACCTTCACGGGGGCGAGCGCGGGGTGGAGCTTGAGCACGGTGCGCTGCTCCCCGCCGAGCTCGTCCTCGTCGTAGGCGTCGCACAGGAAGGCGAGCACGGAGCGCCCGACACCGGCCGCGGGCTCGATCACGTGCGGGACGTAGCGCTCGCCGCTCTGCTGGTCGAAGTACTCGAGCTTCTCGCCCGAGAACTGCGCGTGCTGGGTGAGGTCGAAGTTCCCGCGGTTGGCGATGCCCTCGAGCTCTGACCAGCCGATGGGGTAGAGGTACTCGACGTCGCTGGTGGCCGCGGAGTAGTGGGAGAGCTCGTCGGTGTCGTGCGCGCGCAGCTTCACGTGGTCGGGGCGGATCCCGAGGCCCGTGTACCAGTCGATCCGGGCCTTCAGCCAGTGCTCGTGCCACTGCTGGGCCTGGCCGGGGGGGACGAAGAACTCCATCTCCATCTGCTCGAACTCCAGCGTGCGGAAGACGAAGTTGCCCGGGGTGATCTCGTTGCGGAAGGACTTTCCGACCTGGGCGATCCCGAACGGCGGCTTGCGCCGGGCGAACTGCAGGACGTTCTTGAAGTTGAGGAAGATCCCCTGCGCCGTCTCGGGCCGCAGGTAGACCGTCGAGCCGGCGTCCTTCACGGGCCCGATCGAGGTCTCGAACATGAGGTTGAACTCGCGCGACTCAGTGAGGTCGCACTCGGGCGTCTCGCCAGGGTGCTTGGAGGGCTTGCGCCCGCAGGGCAGCTCGCCCAGGTGGTCGGCGCGGAAGCGCTGGCCGCAGGTCCGGCAGTCCACCAGCGGGTCGGTGAAGCCCGCCAGGTGCCCGGAGGCCTCCCACGTGCGCGGGTGCTGGACGATCGCGGAGTCGAGCGCCACGATGTCGTCGCGCTGGAGGATCATCGCGTTCCACCACGCGCCGACGACGTTGTTCTTCAACAGCACGCCGTAGTGCCCGTAGTCGTAGGTGTTGGCGATCCCGCCGTAGATCTCAGAGGCGGGGAAGACGAAACCGCGCCGCTTGCACAGCGACACGATCTTGTCCATGGTGACGACGTCCGTGGTCATTGAGGGCGGCAGTCTAGGCCCAGTGCGGGCCTATACTCCCGCCCCGCATGCCGATCTACGAGTACCGCTGCGAGAACGGGCACCTGATCGAGGTGATGCAGAAGATCACCGAGGACCCGGTGACGGAGTGCACGGAGTGCGGCGCCCCGGTCTCCCGCGTCTACCACCCGATCGCGGTGCACTTCAAGGGCTCGGGCTTCTACAACACCGACTACGGCACGGCCAAGCGCAAGCGCGAGATGGACCAGTCGGCCTCCGACGGGGCCGACAAGCACGACGCCAAGCGGGCCGACAAGAAGGCGGCCGACGCGCCGGCCAAGTCCGGCTCGGACGCCTCGACGAGCTCGTCGTCGTCGTCGTCCTCGTCGTCGTCCTCCGATTCGTCCTCCTCGTCCACGTCGTCGCCCAAGAAGGACGCATAAGCGCCGCTGATCGGCCGTAGTGCGAACGCTCATGGGCGCCGGGCTCGCGCGCTGCGACACTGGCCCGCATGTCCCCTCGCCACGCCGCCCTGCTCGCCGCGCTGGCCGCGATCTGGGGCGGGTCCTACCTCCTGATCAAGTACGCCCTCGAGGACCTCGAGCCAGGGGTGATCGTGTGGACCCGGCTCGTGCTGGCGGCGATCGTGCTGTTCGCGGTGCTGCGCCTGCGCGCAGGCGGCTCGGAGGCGCGCGCCGCGTTCGCGGAGCTGCGCGCGCGGCCAGGGCGCGCGCTGCTGCTGGGCTTCCTGGCGATCGCGCTGCCGTTCACGCTGATCACGTTCGGCGAGCTCGAGGTGCCGTCCGGCCTGACCGCGGTGCTGGTCGCGCCGGCCTCGCTGTTCGTGGCTGCGTTCGCGCCGTTCCTGGACCGCTCCGAGCAGGTCAAGCCCGAGGGGATCGCGGGCATGGTCATGGGGCTCGCCGGGGTGGCCCTGCTCGTGGGGGTGGAGTCCGTGCAGTCGCTCGGGCAGTTCCTCGGCGCGCTGGCGATGCTCGGCGCCGCCGCCTGTTACGCGCTCTCGAGCTTCGTGGTCAAGCGCTATCGCGGCCTCAGCTCGACGGGGGTGTCGTTCATCTCGATCAGCGTCGGCGCGGTCATGACCCTCCCGCTGGCGGCCGCGACGGCGCCGGGCTCGCTGCCCGGCCTGCGCGCGGCACTCGCGGTGCTCGCGCTCGGCGTCCTCGGCACCGCGGCGGCGTTCGTCATCTTCTACAAGCTGATCGCCGAGACCGGGGCGGCGCGCGCCTCGCTCGTCTCCTATCTCGCCCCCGGCGTGGCGCTCGCCTACGGGGCGCTGCTGCTCGACGAGGCGATCACCGCCGCGTCAGTGGCCGGACTCGTGCTCATCCTCGGCGGCGTGGCTCTGGCGTCACGCCGCACGCGACGGGGTAGGTCCTCTGAAGGCGACAGAGGAGAGTCATGGGACGCGAGCAGGCCGACATCGAGCGCGAATGGGAGTCCGAGCGCTGGCAGGGAGTCGAGCGCCCCTACTCGGCTGAGGACGTAGCCCGCCTCGGCGGGACGCTGCAGGTCGAGCACACGCTGGCCCGCCACGGCGCCGAGAAGCTGTGGGAGATGCTGGGGCGCGAGGACCGCCCCGTGCGGGCCCTGGGCGCGATGACCGGCAACCAGGCCGTCCAGCAGGTGCAGGCGGGCCTCGAGGCGATCTACCTCAGCGGCTGGCAGGTCGCCGCCGACGCCAACCTCGCGGGCCAGATGTACCCGGACCAGAGCCTCTACCCGGCCAACAGCGTGCCCGAGGTCGTGGCGCGCATCAACGCGGCGCTGCAGCGCGCCGATCAGATCACCCACGGCGAGGGCGAGGACTCCGTCGACTGGTTCGCGCCGATCGTCGCCGACGCCGAGGCGGGCTTCGGCGGCGCCCTGAACTGCTTCGAGCTGACCAAGTCGATGATCGCGGCCGGCGCCGCCGGCGTGCACTTCGAGGACCAGCTCGCGTCGGAGAAGAAGTGCGGGCACATGGGCGGCAAGGTGCTGCTCCCGACCGCGCAGGCGATCCGCAACCTCGTCGCGGCCCGCCTCGCCGCCGACGTGGCCGGCGTGCCGACGCTGCTGGTCGCCCGTACGGATGCCCAGGGCGCCGACATGGTCACCTCCGACATCGACCCGCGCGACGCGGACTTCATCACCGGCGAGCGCACGGAAGAAGGCTTCTACCGCTCGGAGGCGGGGCTCGACCAGGCGATCGCGCGGGCGCGCGCCTACGCGCCCTACGCCGACCTGATCTGGTGCGAGACCTCCGAGCCCGACCTCGAGGAGGCCAGGCGCTTTGCCGACGCCGTCCACGAGCAGCACCCGGGCAAGCTGCTGGCCTACAACTGCTCGCCGTCGTTCAACTGGAAGGCCAAGCTCTCCGAGCAGGAGATCGCCTCCTTCCAGGACGACATCGCCGCGATGGGCTACCGCTTCCAGTTCGTGACACTCGCGGGCTTCCACGCGCTGAACTACTCGATGTTCGAGCTTGCGCGCGGCTACCGCGACCGCGGCATGGCGGGCTTCGCCGACCTCCAGGAGCGCGAGCTGGCCGCCGAGGAGGACGGCTTCACCGCCACAAAGCACCAGCGCCAGGTCGGCGCGGGCTACTTCGACGACGTCGCCGAGGTCATCGCCGGCGGCACGGTCTCGACCGGAGCCCTGGAGGGCTCGACCGAGGAGGCGCAGTTCAGCAAGAGCGGGTAGCGTCCGCGCCCGCATGGATCTGACGCTCTCGCCGACCGAGGAGGAGTTCCGCGACGAGGCCCGGGCCTGGCTGGCCGACAACGATCCCGGCCCCGAGCCCGAGGGCGACGAGGCCGGCTTCGAGTTCCGGCGCGCGTGGCAGCGCAAGCTCAACGAACGCGGGTGGGCCGGCCTGAGCTGGCCCGAGCGCTACGGCGGCGCGGGCGCGAGCCAGATCGAGCAGGCGATCTTCTACGAGGAGATCGCGCGGGCCGGGGCGCCGCAGATGGCCAACGTTCTCGGGCTGGCGATGGGCGGGCCGACGGTGATCGCCCACGGCACCGAGGAGCAGCGCGAGCGCTACCTCTCGCCGATCCTGTCCGCCGACGAGATCTGGTGCCAGGGCTTCTCCGAGCCGCAGTCGGGCTCGGACCTCGCGTCGCTCAAGACGCGCGCGGTGCGCAAGGGAGACGAGTGGATCGTCACCGGCCAGAAGGTCTGGACCACGCTCGCCCACCAGTCCAAGTGGTGCATGCTCGTCGCGCGCACGGACCCGGACGCCGCCAAGCACCGCGGGCTGACCTACTTCCTGATGGACATGGATCAGGACGGGGTCGACATCCGCCCGCTGCGCCAGATCACCGGCGAGGCCGAGTTCAACGAGCTGTTCATCGAGGAGGCGCGGATCCCGCACGAGAACATCGTGGGCGGGGAGAACAACGGCTGGGTCGTCGCGATCACCACGCTCATGCACGAGCGCGCCGGGCTCGCCTTCGCGCTGCAGGTCGACGTCCAGATCTCGCTGCGCCAGCTGATGGAGCGCGCGAAGGAGACGGGCGCCGCCACGGACCCGGTGATCCGCCAGCGCTTCGCGCAGCTCTACATCGAGGCCCAGGTGCTGCGCCTGAATGCGTACCGCGGGCTGACCCGCACGATGAAGGACGGCCAGCCCGGTCCCGAGGGCTCGCTGGGCAAGTGGCACTGGGGCGAGGTCAACCAGTCGCTGACCGAGCTCGCGCTCGACATCGCCGGGCCGCGCGCGCAGCTGGTCGACGACCCGTGGACCTATCGCTTCCTGCGCGCTCGCGCCAACTCGATCGAGGGCGGGACGACCGAGATCCTCAAGAACATCGTGGCCGAGCGCGTGCTCGGGCTGCCGCGGGCCAAGTGAGCGCATGAACTTCGACCTCTCCGAGGACCAGGTCGTCATCAAGCGCACGGCGCGCGAGTTCCTCGCCGCGCGCTACCGCCTGGACGAGGTGCGGCGCCTCGCGCTCGAGGAGGAGCGCGGGTTCACAGACGCGCAGTGGGAGGAGATCGCCGGGCTCGGCTGGCCGGAGCTGGCGGTGGAGGAAGCGCAGGGCGGTCAGGGCCTCGGCATCGTCGAGCTCGCGGTGGTCGCCGAGGAGCTCGGCTACGCGCTCGCCCCGACGCCGCTGCAGTCCACCTGGGCCGCGACGTTGCTGCTCGCCGCCGCGGGCGAGGCCGGGCGCCTCGCCGGCGGCCGGCGCGGGACCGTCGCGCAGTGGGACGAGGGCGGCGACTTCCGCCCCGACACGTCCACGCTCGAGCCCGACGGCAGCCGCCTGACCGGGGTGAAGCTCGCCGTCCACGATGCCGCCTCCGCCGACCTGCTGGTGGTCACGGCCGCGGGCGGCCGCCACTTCGTCGTCGCCGCGGACGCGCCGGGCGTGAGCATCGAGTCCGCCGAGGCGCTCGACACGACGCGCAGGCTCTCCACGGTGACGTTCGACGGCGCCGAGGGCGAGGAGCTGACCGGATCCGAGGCCGACTTCGGCCACGCCTGGCACGCGGTTGCCGTCGCGTGCGCCGCGGAGTCGGTCGGCGTGGCCCAGCGCGCGATGGAGATGGCCGTCGTCTACGCGAAGGACCGGACGCAGTTCGAGCGCCCGATCGGGACCTACCAGGCCGTCTCGCACCGCTGCGCGCAGATGCTGCTCGAGGTCGAGGGCGCGCGCTCGGCGAGCTACTGGGCGGCGTGGGCGCTCGACCACCAGCCCGACATGGCGTCGGTCGCCGCCTCGACCGCCAAGGCCTACGCCTCGGACGCCGGCGTGCGCGTGACCGGCTCGGCGCTGCAGGTCCACGGCGGGATCGGCTTCACGTGGGAGCACGACCTGCACTTCTTCCTCAAGCGCGCCAACGCCAACGCGCACGTCTACGGCGACGCCCGCTGGCACCGCGACCAGGTCGCGGACGCCGTGCTGCTCACTCCCTGAGGAAGCGCGCCACCGCGCGGGCCTTGTCGGCGGGGGCGACGGCCAGCCCGTTGCCCTGCGGCGCGCCGCGCAGCACGCGCGTCTTCGGCGCGCCGCTGGTGCTCACCGCGCCGAACAGGCCGAGCAGGTCCGGCCCGGCCATGTCCGAGCGCACGGCCTTCGGTGCCTGCCAGGAAACGAACGGCAGGCGGACGAAGGTGAACGGGGAGAGCAGCCGGTTCTTGATCGCCGACAGGATCTTCTGCTGGCGCCGCGCGCGCGAGCGGTCGTCCTCGCGCTTGTTGCACTCGTTCTTGCGCGTGCGCGCGAGCGCGAGGGCCGCCTTGCCGTCGAGGTGGTTGGACCCGCGCTTGAGGCGCAGCGTGTAGCCGCCGTTCTTGTAGCCGCCGTTGATGCGCGAGACGACGCAGCCGCCGGTGTAGTTGATGCCGCCGAGCGAGTCGATGAAGCTCGGGAAGTTCTCGAAGTTGACCTCGATCACGTGGTTGACGTCGATCCCGAGGAAGCTCTTGACGGTCTGGATGGCGAGGCCGGGGCCGCCGTAGGCGTACGCGGCGTTGATCTTGTCGCGGCCGTGCCCGGGGATGTCGGCGAAGGTGTCCCTGGGGATCGACATGCGGGCGTTGTGGCCGCCGCCGACGCGCATCAGCAGCATCGTGTCCGAGCGGCTGGGGCCGCCGGGGTTGGCTCCCGCCTCCTTGGTCCCCTTGGTGCGGGCGTCGGAGCCGAGGACGAGGATCGTGTTCGGCGAGGTGAGCGTGAAGCCCGAGGAGTCCAGCGCCTTGCCCGCGGAGTCGTTGACGCCGGCGCGCTGGATCTGGGCGGAGAGGAGGAAGACGAGCAGCGAGATCAGCAGCCACGCGACCGCCGCGAGCACGATGTACCCCAGCACCCTCCAGTAGGTGAAGCGCTCGCGCAGGCCCCGCCGGCGCCCCGGCCCCTGTGGGCGGGGCACGCCCTGGCGCAGGTCGTCCAGGCCTTCCCGGGCCCCGTCGTCACGACGCCGCAGCAGGCGCGGGCGCGAGCGGTAGACCTTGTATTTCGGCTTCTCGTCGGCCATCGGGAACGGGGTATGGTGGTCGAAGTGCCGTCCAGATGCGTGATCGGCGTCGATCTGGGTGGGACGAAGCTCCTGGCCGGAGCCGTGGACCCGGCGGACCTCTCGGTGCGCCACCGGGCGCGGCGGCAGGCCTTTGGGCTCGGCACGAAGGCGCTCATCGAAGCCGTCGTGGACGCCGTGGATGAAGCCCGCGAGGCGGTCGGCGGCCAAGTCGCGGCGGTTGGCGTCGGCATCCCCTGCACGTTCGACCGCCGCACGGGCATGGCCGTGCAGGCCGTGAACCTCCCGATCGCCGACCTCCCGTTCGCCGCGCTGATGTCCGACCGCCTCGAGCTGCCGGTGGAGGTCGACAACGACGCCAACTGCGCGGTCTGGGCCGAGACGCGCGCCGGAGCCGCCGAGGGCGCGAGCGAGGTCGCGATGCTCACCATCGGCACGGGCATCGGCGGCGGCCTCGTCTTCGGGGGCCGCCTCTACCGCGGGGCGATCGGCGCCGCCGCCGAGCTGGGACACATGGTCGTGGACATGGACGGGCCGCCGTGCCAGGGCAACTGCCCGAACTGGGGCTGCCTCGAGGCCGTGGCCTCGGGGTCGGCGCTCGTGCGCGAGGCGGCGCTGCGCGTCGCGCGCGAGCCCGACACGCCGCTGGGGCTGGCGATGGAGGACGGCCAGGCGCTCACGGGACCGCTGATCACCGAGCTGGCGCTCGAGGGCGACACCGTCGCGGGCGCCGCGATCCGGGTCATCGGGGAGCGCCTGGGGGTCGGCATCGCCAACCTCGTGAACATGCTCAATCCCGAGGTCGTGGTCATCGGGGGCGGGGTGATCGCGGCCGGCGAGCTGCTGCTCGAGCCCGCCCGCGCGGTGATGCACACGCGCGCGCTGCTGCCGGGCCGCGAGACCGTCGAGGTCGTGGCGGCGGCGTTCGGCGCCGAGGCGGGCATGATCGGCGCGGCGCTGCTCGCCGCCGATCCAGAGGCCGCGGAGTGACCGGGCCGACCGGCCGCCTGGTGGTCTGCCCGACGCCGATCGGCAACCTCGAGGACGTGACGCTGCGCGTACTCGCCGCGCTGCGCGAGGCCGACGTCGTGGCCTGCGAGGACACGCGGCGCACGCGCGTGCTGCTCGAGCGCTACGGCGTCCAGGCCGCGCTGATCTCCCACCACGAGCACAACGAGCGCAAGCGCGCGCCAGAGCTGGTCGAGCGGATGCTCGGCGGCGAGGTGGTCGCGCTGGTGAGCGACGCCGGGATGCCGCTGGTCAGCGACCCGGGCTTCGTGCTCGTGCAGAGCTGCATCGCGGCGGGGCTCGAGGTCGAGGTGCTCCCGGGGCCCTCGGCGGCGATCGCGGCGCTCGTCGCCTCCGGACTTCCGGCGGACCGCTGGCGCTTCGTGGGCTTCCTCCCTCGTAAGCGCGCGGCGCTCGAGGAGGTGCTCGGCTCGCCCGAGACGGTGGTCGCCTTCGAGTCGCCGCGGCGCGTCGCGGCGTCGCTGGCGGTGCTCGCGGCGCTCGACCCCGAGCGCCCTGCAGCGGTCTGCCGCGAGCTGACCAAGATGCACGAGGAGGTGGTGCGCGGCGGCGCCGCGGCGCTCGCGGAGCGCTACGGCGAGCAGGAGCCGCGCGGCGAGGTGGTGCTCGTAATCGGCGGCGCTCCCGCTCGGGTGGGGGCCGACCCCGCGGCGGTGGCCGCGGTCGCCCGGCTGGTCGCGGCGGGCGCCAAGCCGCGCACCGCGGCGTCGGTGGTCGCCGAGCTCACCGGCGCGTCGGCCAACGAGCTCTACCGGGCGGTCTCCGAGGGCGATCGGGCATAGGGCTCGCGGCCCGCGCGATCGTCACAAGACACGCGCGCCTTCGCGACGATTGACGCTCGGCGACGCTCCGGCGGCCCGGCGGGGCCTACGGTCGCGTGAATGCGCCCCCTGCTGCTCGTCCTCGCCCTCCTGCTGGTGCTGCCTGCGCCGGCGGCCGCCGCGCGCCGCTGGCTGCGCCCGGTGCCCGGACCGGTGCTGCGGGGCTTCGACTACGGCGCGCGCCCGTTCGCCGCGGGCCTGCACCGCGGCGTCGATCTCGCCGCGTCCCCGGGGGCGTCCGTGCGCGCGGCGTGTGGCGGCCGGGTGCTGTTCGCGGGGCGGGTCGCGGGGGAGCGCGCGGTCAGCGTCCGCTGCGGCTCGTGGCGCGTCAGCTACCTCGGGGTGGGGCGGCTCGCGGTCCGCGCCGGCGGGTGGGTCCTCGCCGGCGGCCGGATCGGCCGCGCGAGCGGCTCCGCAGGTCACGCCGGCGTGCACCTGGGCGTCCGCCGGGAGGGACGGCGGTTCGCCTACGTCGATCCGCTGCCGTTCCTCCGCCAGACCCCGCTGGGTCCCGCGCCGCTGGTGAGAGCGCCGCGTCGCTCGCCTCGGCTGCGCCGGCTGAGACCCGTGCGGCCCGCGCGGTTCCGGGCACCGCCGGCGAACCCTCGCGCAGTCGCGCCGTGGCCGGTCTGGGCGGGACTCGCGCTCGCGCTCGCCGGCGTGATCGGCAGTGGATACGGTTGGCGCTCCGGATCCCGCGAGAGGAGGCAGCCGTGCCCCGTGTCGTCCACTTCGAGTTCCTGGCCGACGACCCCGAGCGTGCGGTGAAGTTCTGGGGCGACGCCTTCGGCTGGAAGACCCAGAACTGGGAGGGCAACTACTGGCTGGTCGACACCGGCGACGGCGAGCTCGGGATCAACGGCGGCATCATGCGCCGCAGCGACTTCCCCCGGCCGGTCAACGCGATCTGCACGGTGGACGTCGAGAGCGTCGACGACGCCCTCGCGAAGGTGGAGCAGGCCGGCGGCCGCGTGATCAAGCCGAAGTTCGAGGTCGGCGAGATGGGCCTGTCGGCGTACTGTGAGGACACCGAAGGGAACATCTTCGGCGTGTGGCAGACGCTGGCTCAGACCTCGCCGTCGTAGTAGTCGACGCGGCTCTCCTTGCGGACCATCGTGTCGTCGTCGGGGTTGCCCGTCACGGCGAAGACCTTCCCGCTGTCTGGGTAGACCGCGACCGACGTGACCGGCCGGGTCGAGAGCATGAGGACGCGGGCGGTCTCCTGCGCGCGGTTCGTGACCTTGTGCGCCCCCTCGGGGCCGCTCGGGAAGCACACCGTGTCGCCGGGGGAGAGCACGTCCTCGCCGCCGGGGGTGCGCAGGACCACCTCGCCCGCGAGCACGATCAGCCACTCCTCGTCGGGGTACTCGTAGTGATACGGGCAGATGCTCTGGCCGGGCGGCAGCTCGTAGATCGAGCCGCCCAACTGGGAGGCGCCGATCTTCGGGCCGACGCGGTCCCGGCCGGCGTGGAAGCCCTCCGGATCCTCGCCGTCGTACTCGAACGTCGGTGCGTGGAGGTTGAAGCGCTGCATCCGGCGCAGGCTACTTGTGCACCTTCAGCGTGTAGGTCCTCTGGACGGGGGCGAGCGCGCCGTTGCCCGTGAACCGCAGCGTCAGCGACAGGCTGCGCAGCCGCTTGGAGCGCACGCGAGAGAGGACGATCACCCGGGCGAAAGCGCACGAGCGCGTGAGCTTCAGCGTGCTCTTGACGAGCGCCTTCTTCCCGCGCTTGAGGCTCGCCGCGATCGTGCCGCCGCAGCCCTGTGTCCGGCTCACGGAACTGGGCAGGACGAGCGTGCCCTTGACCGTGACGCGCACCTTGCCGTGACGCCGGCGCGCCGACGCCGGGGCCTTGGACGGCAGGCGAGGCGCGGGCTTCGACGCGATGGCGATCGGTGTCGGGATCGGGGTCACGGTTGGCGCCGCCGGCGCGTCGGGCCCGATCGCCGCGACGCGGATCTGCTTGACGCCGCCCGCGGCGCTGGTCCACCAGGCGGCCACGCCGACGTGGTCAGGCGCGACGGCGTCGCGCAGGTCGCCGAAGCCGCCGTCGCTCTGGATCAGCAGCGAGCCAGAGCGCCAGCTGGTGCCGTCGTCGGACGTCGCGTGGTAGAGGTGGAGGCCGTCGGCCTCCCCGCGTGCGAACACCGCGTGCAGGCGCCCGCTCGCGTCCTGGGTGAGAGCGTCGCCGGATGCGCTGCCGCGGTCGAGGACCGTCGCGCCCGGGGCGAAGCCCGAGCCGTCGAAGCGGCGCGCGAGCAGCGAGCCGTTCTGGGCGCCCAGGAGCAGGAAGAGGCCCGAGGGACCGCCGGCGAGCTTGGGGTAGTCGGCGTAGCCGAGGTCGGCGGCCGGGGTCCAGTTGGACTCGTCGTTGATCGAGCCCGTGCCGCCGTAGTGCCGGGTCTGCGCCTGGCTGTTCCCGGCTGCGAACACCGCCACGGGCGTGGCGGCGTCGGCCAGGCCCACCGTCCCGTTGTAGGGGTGGTCGGTGGAGAGGACCGCGATGTCGGTGCGCGCCGCCGGGCTCGGGGTCGATCCGTCGAGCGGCATGTCCTGGTAGATCAGCCCGCCGGAGTCCGCGTTGGTGGCGACGGAAAGGGTGTCGCCGGGCCCGACCACGCCCTCGTCGAACGCCGGGGAGCCGATCGGGCGCCCGGAGTCGAAGGTCGCTCCACGATTGGTCGAGATGAACTCGTAGACCTGCGAGAACGGGGAGCCGCCGAGGCCGTAGCGGTAGGACACGACGCGCACGCGGTCGCCGTCGACGACCACGAAGGGGCGGCTGAGCGTGGTGCCCGGGGTGGCGATCGTCGCCGAGCCGGGCAGGGTGTCGCAGGTGCTCGCGCCACGCGGCAGCCGGCAGAAGCGCAAAGAGTTGGGATCCGCCGCCTCCGGTCCGTACCACGCCAAGTAGGCCGTGCCGGCGGGATCGACGGCGACGCCCGGCTTGTAGCCGTTGCCGATCGTGCGGAAGGTCGCCGCCGGAGCGGAGGCCGGGACGATCGCGGCAGCAAGGAGCGCAGCGGCGATCGCGAGTCGAGCGGGGCACAGACGAGGCACGGCGATCTCCCAGGGTTCGGTGCGACACCCTCCCACGCGCATGGGCGCGGGCGCAAGCGCCCGGCTATCAGCGAGGTGCGCCGGCGCTCCTCTCGGGCTCTGGAAGTTCGCCTCAGCGCTACCGCTTGATCTTGAATCGCTTGACCGCCGGCGTCCCGTCGACGTTGCCGGCCCGGTCGCGCGCCTTGACGCGGAACACATGCCTGCCGCGCTTGAGCTTCGTATAGGTCTTCGGCGAGGTGCACGGCTTGAACCTCTTCTCGTCGAGCTTGCAGAGGAACCCGCCGCCCGGCTCGCTGGAGGCGAACCTGAACGTCGCCTTGCGCTTTGCTTGGCTGATCCTCGCCTTGGCGAGCAGCGTGCTGGGCGCCGTCTTGTCGGGGGTCGTCGTGCTTGGCGGGGTGGTCGGCACCGTCGTCGGCGCGGCCGTCGGGGTGGGTGTGGGCGTCGGGTCGAAGGGGTTGCTGAGATCCTGCAGCCGGAACGAGGCGACGGAACGCGCCTGGCCGTCTCCGCCCGCGCTCGTGAAGCTCCCCCCGGCGTAGAGTCGCAAGGGGGTGCCGTCGAGGCGGTACCGGTCGAAGATGGCGACAGCGGACCCGCTGGGGTTCAGGGGACCGTTGCCGGCGCCGTCCGAGCCGATCGGGTGCCAGGTGCCGTCGAAGTACGCGATGGCGTCGGCGCGCGCCTCCCCGTTGGCGTTCTGGAACGACCCCGTGGCGAAGACCAGCGAGCTAGAGGCGTCCAATCCGTCGATCGAGGCCGAGGTCGGGAACCACCCGTTGGTGCCGGCGGTGTTCGAGCCCAAGGCACTCCACGCCGTCCCGTCCCACCGCGCGACGTGGTCGGCCTCCGCGATGCCGCCGACGTCGGTGGCGTCCGTGCTGACATACACGTTGGGCCCGTTGGAGGCGAGGCTGCGCACGAAGCCGCTGACGGCGCAACCGCACTGTCCGGTGCCGGAGCCCATCGCGTGCCACGCGCCGCCGGACAGGTAGGCGACCTTGTCTGCGGCGCCGTGCTGCTCCAGGTCGATGAACCCTCCGCCCGCGTAGAGGGCTCCGTTGCCGTCGGCGGTGAGCGCGTACACCGGGCCCTGGAACGCGTTGATCGCGCCGGGGGCGGTGGTGGCGCTCGAGGCGCCCGAGGTGAGGTTGCACGCGAGCAGGTAGTCCGCGTCGGCGAGACCGCCGCCGTTCTGGAACTCTCCCCCTACGTAGAGGGTCGAGCCGATGATCTGCAGCGCCTTGACGTTTCCGTTGAACGCGGATCCGGGGTTGAGCGAGGTGCAGAACGGCGCCCAGCTCGTGCCGTCCCATTTCGCGAGGTAGTCGGCGTTGGTGGCGCCGCCGCCGCCGCCCGCGTTCTGGAAGTTGCCACCGGCGTAGACGTTGCCGTTGAGATCAACGGCGATCGCGTCGACGATCCCGTTGTCGATCCCCGAGGTCGGCGAGCTCACCGCGCTCCAGCTGGTTCCGCTCCACTTCGCGATGCGATTGGTGTTGGCGATGCCGCCGGCGCCGGTGAAGTTGCCGCCGACGTAGAGGAAGCCGCTCGACGTGTCCTTCAGCGCGGAGACGGTGCCATCGAGCGAATGGGACCCCGGCGTGCCCCCGTCCCCGAGATGGTCCCAACCACCGGGGCCCGCCGCCGACGCGCCGACGGTGAGTGCGGCCACGACGAGCAGCGAGACCGCGAGAACGAACAGGAGGCGACGGCGCATGCCGGTCCGGCGGAGGCTTCCCATCAGGAGTAGTTCCTTCCCGCTGGGAGGCGTAGCGGTCGTGGCGGGTCAGCCCAGGCGTTCAGACCCGTCGAGCGATCTTGTCATAAATGACACAAGCGCGATAGGGCCACTCGGCGGCCGGGCTACTCGTGCACCTTCACCGGGCACTCTTCTAGCCTTCCCCACGCCCATGGCCTTCTACGTCACGACGCCGATCTACTACGTCAACGCGGCGCCGCACCTGGGCCACGCCTACACCACGATCGGCGCCGACATCCTGGCCCGCCACATGCGCCAGCGTGGCGAGCAGGTGTTCTTTCTCACCGGCACCGACGAGCACGGCGAGCCGGTCGCGCTCGCCGCCGAGCGCGAAGGCGTCTCGCCCAAGGAGCTCGCGGACCGCAACGCCGCGCGCTTCCAGGACCTGATGCCCCGCATCAACGCGTCGATCGACTACTTCATCCGCACCTCGGACCCTCGCCACGGCAAGCGTGTCCAGGAGGTCATGCAGCGCATCTACGACAACGGGCACGTCTACAAGGGGATCTACGAGGGCTGGTACTGCCCCCGCTGCGCGGACTTCAAGACCGACGCGGAGATCGGGCCCGAGAACACCTGCCCGATCCATCGCATCCCGCTCGACCGCGAGCGCGAGGAGAACTGGTTCTTCCGCCTCTCGACCTTCCAGGAGCAGCTCGAGCGCCTCTACAGCGATCAGTCGGACTTCGTGCTCCCGCGCGTGCGCTTCAACGAGGCGCGCTCGTTCATCGCCGGCGGCCTGCAGGACGTCTCGCTCTCGCGCGCGAAGCTCTCGTGGGGGGTGCCGGTCCCGTGGGACCCCGAGCACGTCTTCTACGTCTGGTTTGACGCGCTGCTCAACTACTACACGGCGCTCGGCTTCGCCCACGACGGCCACGACGAGACCGAGACGTTCTGGCCCGCCGACTTCCACGTCATGGGCAAGGACATCCTGAAGTTCCACGCCGTGTTCTGGCCGGCCATGCTGCTCGCGGCGGACCTGCCGCTGCCCCGGCACCTGTTCATCCACGGCTTCCTGTTGATGAAGGACGCCTCGGGCGATGAGCACAAGATGTCCAAGTCGCTGGGCAATGTGCTCGACCCGTTCGAGGTCATGGACACGTTCGGCACCGACGCCCTGCGCTATTACTGCTTCCGCGAGGTCTCCTTCGGCCTCGACGGGTCGGTTTCGACCTCGACCTTCGGCGAGCGCTACACGGCCGAGCTCGCCAACGAGTACGGCAACCTCGCCTCGCGCACGCTGAACATGATCGGGCGCTACTGCGATCACGTCGTGCCCTCCGCTCCTGCCGACCCGTCGCTGGCGACGGACTTCGACGGCCTCGGCGAGGAGGTCGCGAGCCTGCTCGACCGCGCCGAGATCACCCAGGCGCTCGACCGCATCTGGCAGCGCGTCCGGCGCCTGAACCGCTTCGTCGAGGAGAGCTCGCCGTGGCAGCTCGCGAAGGATCCCGCGCAGCGCGACCGCCTGGAGCAGACGCTGTACTCGCTGTGGGAGGGCCTGCGGGTGCTGACCGTCCTGCTCGCGCCCTACATGCCCGAGACCTCCGACACGCTGCTCGCGGCGCTGGGGCTCGACGGTGAGGACCGGCTCTCGCTCGCGACGGCGCACTTCGGCGACGTCGCCGGCGGCGCGACCGTGGAGCAGCCCGCTCCGCTGTTCCCCAAGCCCTAGTGGCCCATCCTGCAGATCCCTTCACCCTTGGAGCGGCCGCTGATCACCGGCTGCCGGCGTCCTCAGTCGGTCATGTGCCAGGGGCACATCTCCCTCCCTGCGTCCTTGCCAGCCGGCGCCAGCGGCCGCCCAAGAGCGAACGGACCTCCAGGATGAGCCACAGATGATCGACTCCCACACCCACCTGGAGCTCGGCGAGGAACCCGAGGCTCAGCAACTCGCCGCCGCGCGCGAGGCCGGGGTGCGGCGCATCCTCAACGTGGGGCTCGACGAGCGCTCCTCGCGCGAGGCGCTCGCAACCGCCGAGCGCCACGACGACGTCTTCGCGGCGGTCGGGCGCCACCCCAACAGCGCCGCCGGCTTCGACGACGACGCGGCCCGCGAGCTGGCCGCGCTGGCGCGGCACGAGCGCTGCGTGGCGATCGGCGAGACGGGCCTCGACTACTACCGCGACGGCGCGCCGCGGGAGGCCCAGTCTCGCGCCTTCGCCGCGCAGATCGAGCTCGCGCGCGAGACGTCCAAGCCGCTGGTCATCCACACGCGCGAGGCCGGCGAGGACACCCTGCGCACGCTCGCGGAGTCCGCCGGCGGACTGGAGGTCCTGCTGCACTGCTTCTCGATGCCCGAGCGCCTGGAGGAGTGCCTGGAGCGCGGGTGGTGGATCTCCTTCGCCGGCAACGTCACCTACCCCAAGAACGCCGACCTCGCGCGCGCCGCCGCGCGCGTCCCGCTCGACCGCCTGCTGGTCGAGACCGACGCGCCGTTCCTCACGCCCCAGCCGGTGCGCAAGCACCGCAACCAGCCGGCGTTCGTGGTCCACACCGCGCGCTTCGTCGCCGAGCACCGGGGGATCGAGTACGGCGAGCTCGACGCGGCGGTCGACGCCAACGCCGCGCGGCTGTTCGGCTGGTGAGCGAGCTCCCCTCGCAGCCGAGCCTGCGGCGCCTCAAGGCCTTCGGGATCCGCCCCAACCGCGAGCTCGGCCAGAACTTCCTCATCGACTCCAACCTGCTCGCGGTGATCGGGCGTGCCGCCGAGCTCGGGCCGCAGGACGTCGTGCTCGAGGTCGGCGGCGGCCTCGGCGTGCTCTCGGAGTACCTCGCGGAGCAGGTCGCCCACGTCCACGTCGTCGAGGTCGACCGCGGGCTCGAGGCCGCCCTGCGCGACGCGACCGATGCGCACCCGAACGTCACGGTGCACCTCGCCGACGCGGTCAGGCTCGACCTCGGCGCGCTGCGCCCGGCGCCGACCAAGGTCGTCGCGAACCTGCCCTACGGGGTCGCGGCGTCGGTGACCCTCCGCACCATCGAGGTGCTGCCCGAGCTCACGACCTGGGTCGTGATGGCGCAGCGCGAGGTCGGCGAGCGGCTCGCGGCAGCGCCGCGCACGGCCGCCTACGGCGTGCCCTCCGTGCTCGCGCAGCTGGCCTGCGAGGTGCGCGTGCTGCGGGCGGTCTCGCGCAACGTCTTCCATCCGGTGCCGAACGTCGACTCCGTGCTCGTCGGCCTGCACCGCCACGGGCCGGCCGCGCAGCCGGGGCTGCGAGCGCTGGTCCAGCAGGGCTTCGCCCACCGCCGCAAGGCGCTGCCGGGCTCGCTCGCGCTGGCCGCGGGCGCACAGCCGAGCGTGCGCGCCGGCGCCCGCGCGGCGCTGGAGGCGCTCGGCCTGCCTCCCGACGCGCGCGCCGAGCAGCTCTCGCCCCCGCAGTGGCGCGCGCTCTACGAGCGGCTCGGCGCATGACCGTGCTGCTCGCCTCCGCGCCCGGGAAGATCAACCTCTGCCTCTTCGTGGGCGAGCCGCGTGCCGACGGCCTGCACCCGGTGGTCACGGTGCTCCAGGCGGTCACGCTGGCCGACGAGCTGCGGCTGGAGCCCGCGCCCGCCGGTGCGACCGGGGACGAGGTCCTCTGCCCGGGGGTCGAGGGCCCCAACCTCGCCGCCGACGCGCTCGCCGCCTACCGCGAGGCCGCGGGCTGGGACGCGCCGGCGCAGCGGCTGACCATCGTCAAGCGCGTGCCGGTCGCGGCCGGCATGGGCGGCGGCTCCGGCGACGCCGCGGCCGCGCTGCGCCTGGCCGCGCATGCCGCCGGGCGGCCCGGCGATCCGCTGCTGTACGAGCTCGCCGCCGCGCTGGGCTCCGACGTGCCCTTCCAGCTCGCCCCCGGCCGCGCGCTGGCGACGCACACCGGCACGCACGTCGAGGCGCTGCCCGGCGTGGGAGACCTGCCGCTCGCCTTCGTGATCGTCCCGGTCGACGCCGGGCTGTCGGCCGCCGAGGTCTATCGCGAGGCCGACCGGCTCGGGCTCGCCCGCCCGCCGGAGGAGCTCACGGCGCTCGAACGCTCGGTGCGCACCGCCGCGCTCGCCGGCCCGCTTCCACTCGAGCTGCTCCACAACGACCTCGAGCTCGCCGCGCGCTCGCTCTGCCCCGCGATCGAGCTCGCGCTGGCGGCGGTGTCCGCCGCGGGGGCCGCGCACGCGATGGTCACCGGGTCGGGCCCGACGGTGGTCGGGCTATTCGAGCCGCCGGACGGCCCCGAGCGCGCCCGGGCGGCGGTGGCGACCCTGCGCGCGAGCCATCCGCGGGCGGTCGCGGTCGCGCCGGCGGTGCAGGACATCGCCCGCGTTCGCCACAATGGGCAGGCATGACCAACGACAAGTGGACCTACCTGATCGCCGCCGTCTGCGGCGGGCTGTCGCTGATCGCCTGGGCCGCGCTGGTGCTCGTGCCCGCCTGGACGTCCTACTCCCGGCTGTGGGAGCGCGTCGCCGCGACGCTGCTGAGCGTCTACGTGCTGGGCGCCTTCCTCGTCGCCGGCTCGGCTCTCGGCGCCGCGGTCCTCTACTACTACGACACGCTCTGAGCCGCCGCTCCTAGACTTGGCGGCATGCCCCCGCCCGGGACTCGGCCAATCCACGAGGCGGCGCACGATCTCGGATCGCTGGCTGCGATCACGGAGGCCGTCGAGTCCGGCGCCGGACTCCCGGAAGTCGTGCGCGCCGCCTCGCGCGCCCTCGACGCCTCGCTCGTCCTGATCGACCGCTCGAGCGGGGTGCTCGCGGTCGCCGCGCGCTCCTCGGCCGACGAGCGCTCGCTGATGGCCGACGCCCCCGGGGTCGCCACGCACGAGCTGCGGGTGGGCGACGCGGTCGTGGGCCGCCTGCGGCTGCGGTCGCGCTCGGGCGAGCCCGGCCACGCGCTGCTGCGGATCGTCACGACGCTGATCGCCTCCGAGGTGGAACGCCTGCGCGCCCCCGAGCGCGCGTCTGAGGCCGCGCAGTCGAGCTTCCTGCGGGCGGTCCTCCACCGCGAGGTCACCGACCGCGGCGACCTCGTGGCCCGCGGCGAGGAGCTGGGGATCGACCTCTCGCGCGGCGGCGCGGTGGTCATCATCCGCGCCCACCATCTCGCTCCCACCGACGACGACTGGCGCGCGCGCGTGCTCGCCGCGGCGGAGCGCGCGGCGCGGACCAGTACCCCGGGCGCACTGGCGGCGGTGATCGACACCGTCACCGACTCGATCGGCCAGATCGCGGTGCTCGTGCCCGCCGAGGACGACGCGATCCTGCGCCGCGTCAGCGATGCGATCGCGCGCGAGCTCCAGGCCTCGCTGCACGGCTTCACCTTCGCGGTCGGCCACTCGCGGCTGGCCGTCGACCCCGTCGACCTCTACCGCGCCGGCAACGAGGCGCTGTTGGCGGCCAACGTCGCGGAGGCGCAGCCGGTCACGCTCGAGGACCCGCCGGGCGTGCTCGCGTTCGAGGACACCGGCGCCTACCGGCTGCTGCTGCCCGCCATGAGCGAGGATCCCGCGGAGCTGCAGCGCTTCTACTCAGAGACCGTCGAGCCGCTCGTCGCCTACGACGACCAGTACGAGTCCGACCTCGTCCAGACGCTCGAGACGTTCCTGGAGGCCGACGGCAACGTCGCCGGGACCGCCCAGCGGCTCTACACCCATCGCCACACCATCCGCTACCGGCTCGAGCGCGTGCGCGACCTCTGCGGGCTCGACGTCGGCTCGACCGACGGGCGCGAGAAGCTCGGGCTGGGCCTGAAGGCGATGCGCGTGCTGGGGATCAGCGCGCCGCGCGGCCCGGCCACCGAGCGCGGCGCCGGCGGCGGGCGTGTCACGCGGGACGCACCCGACCGATGAGCCTCGGGATCATCACCGGGTCGGGGACCCACGCGCTCCCGGGCTTCGAGGGCGACGGGCCGCGGCCCGTCGGGACCGAGTGGGGCGACGTGATGCTCTCCGAGGGCCGTCTCGCGGGCGTCGACGTGTTGCACGTCTCGCGCCACGGCGACGGCCACCTGCGCCTCTCAAACCACGTCACCCATCGCGCGAACATCGCCGCGCTCAAGCAGGGCGGGGCCGCCGGCGTGCTCGCCGTCACCGTCTGCGGCGCCGTCGACCCCGGCGTCGAGCTGGGCTCGCTGATCTGCTTCGACGACCTGCACTTCGTGACCAACCGCCTGCCCGACGGCAGCCTCTGCACGTTCCACGCACAGCCCGGCCACCACGACCGCGGCCACTGGATCTTCGAGGACCCCTTCTCGCCGTCGCTGCGGGCCGCGCTGCTCGCGGGCGCCCAGGAGGCGGGCGTGCAGATCCGCGACGGCGGCTGCTACGGCCACGTGGACGGCCCGCGCTTCAACACCCGGGCGGAGATCCGCGGGGTCGCGGCGTGCGGGGTGACCGCGGTCTCGCAGACCGGCGGCCCCGAGACCGTGCTCACGGGCGAGATCGAGCTGCCCTACGCGCTGCTCGGCTACGCGACCGACTACGCCAACGGGGTCAAGGACGAGGCCACGCCGGTCGAGCGCCTGCTGGAGCTGATCGCGGCCAGCACGCAGACCTTCGCGGACGTCCTGGCGGCGACCGTACCGCGCGTGAACCAGGCCGAGCTGGCCCCCGCCGGGACGGTCTACCGCTTCCACCGCGACTGAGCCTGAGCCTGTACCGGCGGGTGCGCCCGCGACGACCGGTTTCGCCATCGGAGACGGCGGGCGTCGGCTACGTTGGCGCCATGCCCTCCGACACGCGCCTCTGGCATCCCTTCGCAGACATGCACGCCGTCCGCTCCGGCGAGCTCACGATCGTGAGCGGGGAGGGCTGCTACGTCACCGACGACCAGGGCCGCCGCTACCTCGACGCGACCGCGAGCCTCTGGAACGTCAACGTCGGCCACGGCCGCGGCGAGCTCGTCGACGCAGCCGCCGAGCAGATGCGCCGGCTGGCCACCTACTCGACCTTCGGCGCGTTCGCCAACGAGCCGGCGCTCGAGCTCGCCGAGCGCCTGAGCGATCTCGCCCCGGTAGACGACGCGCGGATCTTCCTCACCAGCGGCGGCGGGGACTCGATCGACACCGCGGCCAAGCTCGCCCGGCGCTACTTCGCGGCGACCGGCCAGCCCGAGCGCGTGCATCTGATCTCCCGCAGCCAGGGCTACCACGGGACCCACGGCCTCGGCACCAGCCTCGGCGGGATCCAGGCCAACCGCGTCGACGTCGGCCCGCTCGATCCCGACGCTTCGCAAGTTCCGCACGACTCCCTCGAGGCGCTCGAGGCCGAGCTGCTGCGCGTCGGCGCCGAGCGCGTCGCCGCGGTCTTCGTGGAGCCGGTCATCGGCGCCGGCGGGGTCCACGTCCCGGTCCCCGGCTACCTCGAGGGCGTCGCCGCGCTGTGCGAGCGCACGGGCGTGCTGCTCGTCATCGACGCGGTGATCTCCGGCTTCGGCCGCCTGGGTGAGTGGTTCGGGCCCGAGCGCTGGGGCATTCGCCCGGCGATGATCACGTTCGCCAAGGGCGTGACCAGCGGCTACCTCCCGCTCGGCGGCGTGGTCATCAGCGGCGAAGTGGCGGCCCCGTTCTGGGACGAGCCGGCGCCGCCGTGGTTCCGCCACGGCCCGACCTACTCCGGACACCCGACCTGCTGCGCCGTCGCGCTCGCCAACCTCGACATCATCGAGCGCGAGGGGCTGCTCCGCCGGGGACTCGAGCTCGAGGGCGAGCTGGTGTCTGCCCTCGCGCCGCTGGGCGAGCACGCCCTGGCCGCCGGGGTGCGCGGCGGCGTCGGCGCGCTCGCGGCGGTCGCGCTCTCCCCCGAACTGCTCGCGCGGGTGCCCAACGCCGTGCAGCGCGTGTGGACGGCGGCGCGCGAGCGCGGCGTGCTCGTGCGGCCGCTCGGCGACGCCGTCGCCCTCTCCCCGCCGCTCGTGGCGACGCGCGAGGACATCGACCGCGCGGCGACCGCGATCAGCGACGCGCTCGACGCCGTGGCGGCCGAGCTGGGCGAGCCCGCGGTCGCGGCCTAGCGGCCGCGGCGCGGCCGTCGCACGACGCGCACGGAGGCGCGCGCACGGCCGGAGATGCGCAGCTGCGCATCGCGGTAGGCCGGAACACCGAGGCCGTGGCCGCCCGGGAACCGGACGCTGACGCCGTCGAAGCGCGCGATCGACTTGATGCGTGCGGCGAGCTCCTCGATCGAGCGCGGCCCCGGGTCGCCGGGGGAGGGGGCGTCGCTCCCCCCGATCGTGATCGTGCTCACGATCGAGGCGAACAGGTCGGAGTCGGGCGAGTCGACGTCGGTTCCGGTGAACACGAGCTTGCGGCGCCCAGGCTTCAGCGAGCGCGGGATCCGCAGGACGACCGACCGCGTGAGGCGGCGGCCGCGCACGATCTGCAGGCGCAGCCGCGCTCGCACCCGCTCGCCGGGGCGCACCCGGCCGGGAAGGCTGACCGAGCGCAGGAAGGCCTGGTTCAGCCCGCGCCGGAGCTTCACGCGGGCGGCGAGCTCGGTCACGTGCAGGTCGCCGCGCTTGTAGTCGTCGAGCACGCTGAGGGCCAGCAGCGCGTCGGAGGCCGCGCCGGCGGCGACGAGGTTCGTGACCCCGCTGTCGGCGGGCGCGGGGACCGCGGAGACGTAGCGGTTGCAGAAGCGCAGCGGCGTCCGGCGCTCGCGCAGGGCGATGCGCAGGCACATCGTTCCCGTGAGCTTGGCCGGCCCGCTGCGCAGGATCGCCGACGCGCCCTGCGCGACCGCCAGCGGCGCGACGAAGCCCAGCGCCGACGTGCCCGCCGGCGTGCCGACGTCGGTCTCGTCGACGACGCGCGTGGTGAGCGTGCGCTTCTGGCCGGTGTCCAGATCGGAACTGAACACGCGCACGGGAACGGTGGGCGGAAGCGCGCCCGTGCGCCCGACGACGGCGGACTCCGCGTCGTTTGAGAGCGTGCCCAGCGGGTGGCCGATCGCGGCGAGCTTGTAGGTGCTGCCGTCGGCCGCCGTGTTCGGGTTGTTGATGACGCGGTAGACGTAGGCGTCCTGGAGCAGCAGCGAGCGCCTGCCGCCGTTCTCGAACGGGTGGCCAAAGCCCCACACGCGGACGCCGTCGACGTAGGCCACGGTCCCGATCGCGCCGACGGAGATGTCGCCGGTGGAGTACCCCGCGCTCATCGCCGAGCCCGGCTTCGGCGCGGTGACGGGGAACGGGGTGAGCGGCTGCGCGGGCGCGGCGAGCACCGGGCGGCCGGCCTTCGCGGCCGCCTGGGTGAGCGCGCGCGCCAGCGGTGCGCTGAGCCCGGCCACCGTGAGCGGCGAGGCCAGCTGCCTCGACGGCCCCGGCGACGGGCGCACCGATCCGGGCGCGTCGGGCGGATTGCCGAGGATCTCCTCGATCGGCGTTGCGAGCGCGACCTTGCCGCCGTACTCCCCGATCGACTCCGAGATCGCCCCCGCGTTGCGCCCGTTGCAGTAGATCGGCGAGCCGCTGAACCCGGGCCCGACCCCGGTCGCGTCGACGGCCTCGCCGGACACGCGGACGAGAATCCGCGGCCCGTCGTTGGCCGACTGGTCACCCGAGACCACGTCGAGGATCTCGACGTCGAAGCTCGTCACATCGGTCCCCCGGATCACTGTGTAACCGGTGCACTTCATCCCGGCCTTGAGCTCGGACAGCGGAAGGATCGGATCCCCCGCCCGGGCCACCCCCGGCGCCGCTCCCGCGATGAGCGCCGAGACGAGGCCGGCGACGATGAGGCGAGCGCGCATGGGCGCGGGCCACTGTAGCGGCGGAAAGGCGGTGCGTTGCGCCGGGTGACTGATGTAGAGGCGGCTCAGCCGGTCCTCGCGACGTCAGTGCGGTACTGCGCACCCACTTGCGGATCGCGGTCCCCCCCGCGGGTCTCAGCCGCAGACGGCGCAGGACGTCGGAATAGGAGAGGGAAGCGGCGACGGCCGGGTCTGAGTTCGCTCTCTGAGAAACTGAGGCCTGGCACGAACACATGTTCGCATTCCGGGAGGACGGAAAGACAGCTGGGGGGCAGGGACTCGAACCCCGATAGCCAGCTCCAAAGGCTGGCGCCTTATCCCGTTAGACGACCCCCCAACGGCGGCGTTGCGCCGCCCGATACTACGATGGCACCGTGGCCGCTCCGACCGTCGTGATCCTCGCCGCCGGTGAGGGGACCCGGATGCGCTCGGACGTCCCGAAGGTGCTGCACCCGATCTGCGGGCGGCCGATGATCCTGTGGCCCGTGCTCGCGGCGCTCGAGGCCGGCGCGGGCAAGGTCGTGGTGGTCGACGGGCCAAAGCGGCTGCTCGCCGGGCACCTGCCCGACGGCGTCGCCGTCGCCGTGCAGGAGGAGCCGAAGGGGACGGGCGACGCGGTGCAGTCCGCGGCGCACGAGATCGAGCCGGATGCCGCCGTCCTCGTCCTGATGGGCGACGTCCCGCTGATCACGGCGGAGACCATCGCCGGGCTCGCGCGCGCCCACGAGGATGCCGGGGCGGCGGCCACCGTCGCGGCCATGGAGCTCGACGACCCGTCCGGCTACGGCCGGATCGTGCGCGCGGCCGACGGCAGCGTCGAGAAGATCGTCGAGACCAAGTCCGAGGGCGACGCGACCGACGAGGAGCGCACGATCCGCGAGGTCAACACGGGGATCTACGCCTTCCACGGCGGGGCGCTGATCGACGCGCTCTCGCGCCTGCATCCCGACAACGCCCAGGGCGAGCTCTATCTCCCCGACGTCCTCGCCGTGCTGCGTGCCGACGGCAAGGCGGTCCAGGCCCACACGGTCACGGACTCCTCGCTGACGCTCGGGATCAACGACCGCGTCGGTCTCGCCGAGGTGCGGGCGCTGGCGCAGCGGCGGATCACTCAGGCGCACCAGCGCGCCGGGGTGACGGTCGTGGACCCGGAGAGCACGACCATCGAGGCCGCGGTGCAGATCGGGCGCGACACGGTCGTCGAGCCGTCCTCGTTCCTGCGCGGCGACACGACGGTCGGGGCCCGCTGCACCATCGGGCCGCTCAGCACGCTGATCGACACCACGACCGGCGACGAGGTCGCGATCCCGCACTCCTACCTGCAGGGCGCGAGCCTCGGCGATCGCGTCAGCGTCGGCCCGTTTGCCTACCTGCGCCCCGGCGCCGATCTGCGCGCCGCTGCCAAGGCCGGGACGTTCGTGGAGATCAAGAACTCCGTCCTCGGCGAGGGCTCGAAGGTCCCGCACCTCTCCTACGTCGGGGATGCCGACATCGGCGAGGCCTCGAACCTCGGTGCCGGGACGATCACCGCCAACTACGACGGCGCGACCAAGCACCGCACGACGATCGGCTCGGGCGTGCGCATCGGCGTGGACACCTCCCTGGTCGCGCCTGTGGACGTCGGGGACGGCGCCTATACCGGCGCCGGCTCGGTCATCACCGAGGACGTCCCGCCGGGGGCGCTCGGCATCGCGCGCGAGCGCCAGCGCAACGTCGAGGGCTACGCCGAGAGCGCGCCCCGCAAAGAGCGCTGACGGGCGGCCGCGACGTCCTGCGGCCCGCGTACACTGCCCCCTCGGTGAGCGCGCTGGACCCCGATCCCGCCCCCGCAACGTCCCTCCAGCTCGAGTACGGCAAGCGCCTGATGCTGTTCGCGGGGCGCGCCAACCCCGAGCTGGCCCACAAGATCGCCGGCAAGCTCAACGTCGACCTCGGCGGCGTGATCCTCAAGACGTTCGCCGACGGCGAGGTCTATTGCCGCTACGAGGAGTCGATCCGCGGCGCCGACGTCTTCCTCGTCCAGCCGACCTGCGGCAACCCGAACACCGGCATGTCGCCCAACGACTCGATGATGGAGCTGCTGCTCATGATCGACGCGGCGGTCGGCGCCTCCGCGCACCGCGTGATCGCCGTGACGCCGTGGCTGGGCTACTCGCGCCAGGACAAGAAGTCCGCGCCGCGCGAGCCCATCTCCGCCCGCATGGTCGCCCGCGCGCTGGAGACCGCGGGTGCCGACCGCGTGCTCACGATGGACCTGCACGCCGGGCAGATCCAGGGCTTCTTCCAGAAGCCGGTCGACCACATGACCGCGCTGTTCATGCTCACCCAGTACTTCGCGGACCTGCACCTCGAGGACCTCGTCGTGGTCTCGCCGGACGCCGGACGGGTGAAGCTCGCCAAGAACTTCGCGTCGAAGATCGGAGCCGAGCTCGCGATCCTCAACAAGGAGCGCCCCGCCCAGCAGGTCGCCGAGATCGGCTACGTCATCGGCGACGTCCAGGGCCGCACGGCGCTCATCGTCGACGACATGATCGGTACCGCCGGCACGCTCAAGGCGGCCGCCCAGACCGTGCTCGACGAGGGGGCCTCGCGCGTCTACGCCGCCGCCACGCACGCGGTGTTCTCAGACAGCACCTACGAGAACCTCGCCTCCGCGAACTTCGAGCAGATCGTGGTCACCGACACGATCCCGCTGCGCCCGGGCGCTCCCGACAACGTCCGCGTGCTCTCCTGCGCCGACCTGCTCACGGACTCGATCCGCCGCATCTTCACCGACGACTCGGTCTCCGACGTCTTCGGCGGCGAGAACCAGCTGTTCTGAGCGCCGCGCGCCTGCAGGAGCTGCTGGGCCTCGACGAGGACGAGCTCCTGATCGTCCTGGACGCCGACCCGCTCGCCGTCGTCTCCGGAGACCTCGACCACCGGCCGGAGCTGCCGATCCTGCTCGACCTGCTGGCCGAGGCCGAGGAGCAGGCGGGCGCGCCGGTACTGCGCCGCTGGGTCCGGCGCGAGGGTCCCGCGGGGCGACCGATCGAGCTGCTGCTCGCGCGCGACTTCGCGGGCTTCGAGGATGCGCTGGCCACGCTCGCCGAGCGCGGGTTCGTGCTCCGCGGCGGCGGCCAGTAGCCGGGGCGGGCTACTTCTCGGGGTCCGGGCGCTTCTCGCCGGGCCAGACGCCCGTGAGGTAGTGCCAGCCGATGGCGCCGTAGCGGTCGATGACCACGCGCGTGGACTTGAAGATCATGCCCTGGACGGCAGCCGCGGCGAGGATCTTCGACCACGGCGCGACCTGGGTGGTCGCCTTGGGGGGGTCCTCGTCGTCGATCTTGGTCCAGGCGAAGTCGAAGATGCGCTTGCCGACCAGGCCGCCGATGATGCCGAGCAGGATCCCGAAGGGCTTGTAGATGAGCTTCACGCGCCGAGGGTACCCCGTGTCCGGCGGAGGCGTAACAATGTGCGCGGGCAAGGAGAGCCAAAGATGGACGAAGACCAAGCTGAAGAGCTGCTTCGCCGGGCGCTGATCGATCAGGACGCGTCGGCCGCTGTTGCGCTCCGGGTCGGGGGCCTGCCGCTGTGCGACACGCTCACCGTCGTCTTCCACGGCCGCCGCGACCTCGGCACGATCCAGACCTACGTCACCCACGGCGGCCATGGGGCGGGAGAGGCCATGGCTCCTGACGAGCTGCTGCGAATCCCGCTCGACCTCGACCTCGCCGCGGCGCGCGACCGCGAGGAGGCCGAGGACCTCTACGCCGAGCAGGCCGGTGCCCTGCGCGACGCGCTGGTCGGCGCCGACACCGTGCTCGACATCTGGCGCGAGCCGCTCGAGCAGCTCGCCGACGTCCCCGTCGCCGTCGACCGCCGGCTCGCGCTGCACGTCCGCCTGCCCGCCCACCGCCTGCTCCCCGCCGCGCTGGTGGCACCCGAGAAAGGGATCGTCGTGACCGCCGTGTGCGGCGCCCGGCCGCTGGCCGAGGGGCGCCCGCCCATGGGGATCGCCTGCGCCCAGCAGGACGTGGCGCGCGTGTACCCGCTGCCCGACGACCCCGAGCGCTGCCTGGCGGACTTCCTCGAGCTGGCCGCCGAGCACGCCCACCGCGTGGGCGAGCGGCTGCGTCAGCAGGAGGCGTCGGTGCAGCGGTTTCTGGAATTGTCCGAGTAACGCGCCGCCCCCGCCTCATCGCCGCCGTCGCCTTCGCGATCTTCGTCTTCCTCGGCATCTCGCTGCTGCTCGCCCGCGCGCTGACCGGTCAGGGGGCCGAGCGCTCCAAGGTGCTGCTGGTGCTGCGCGACCAGGCCCGCGGGGACGCCGGAGCCGTGCTCGCGGCGCTCCCCCAGTGCGCGCGTGAGCCCGCGTGCGCGCAGACGACCCGCGACCGTGTCGCGCGGCTGCGCCGCTCCGGCAGGATCCAGATCCTCAACTACGAGCCCTCGGTGCGAATCACGCTGACCCGGCGCATCGGCACCGGGCGCGTGGCCTGGCGGGCCGCACAGGGCCTGCCGGTCGTGCAGTGCGTGCGCGTGCGCCGGGACGGGCCGCTGAGCGGCGGCACGGTGGCGCTGCTCTCGCTGTCGGACCCGATCCGGGCCGATGGGTCATGCGCCTGACCGTCGCGCGCTGAGCGCGACTTCCCGCCGGGCACTGTGTTGAGATGCCGCGTGATGCGGCTCCCCCGACGACTTCTGCTGCCCGTGCTCGCCCTCGCGGCGCTGGCCTTCCCCACCGGCGCCCAGGCCTTCACACCGACCGCCAAGGCGCTCTACCACGACGGTCCGAGCGGGCGCTACCTGCTCGACGGCGAGTGGCTGTTCCGTCTCGATCCGAGCGGCGTCGGCCTGCGCCAGGGCTTTCAGAAGCAGACCGGCCGGGCGGGCTGGGGCCCGGTCACGGTCCCCAACGCCTGGAACAACGGCGACGAGTCGGTGAAGTCGATGGAGGGCGGGATCGGCTGGTACCGCAAGGACTTCTCGCTGCCGAGCTCGAGTCAGGCGCTCGCGTGGGCTGTGCGCTTCGAGTCGGTCAACTACCGCTCGCGCGTGTGGCTGAACGGCCGCCGGATCGGCGTCAACCGCGGCGCCTACATCCCGTTCGAGTTCCGCCTCGCCGGGCTCAAGCGCAAGGGCACCAACCGCCTGGTGATCCGCGTCGACTCGCGCCGGCGGCCGACCGACTTCCCGCCCTCAGGCCTGGCGACGAACAACCTGCCGACCGGCGGCTGGTGGAACTACAGCGGGCTGCTGCGCGAGGTCTACCTCAAGAAGCTCGACGCGGTCGACTGGAAGGACGTGGTGGTCCGGCCGAAGCTCCCCTGCGGCGCCTGCACCGCGACCGTCGACGTCAAGGTCGCCCTGCGCAACGTGCGCCCGAGCGGTGAGCGCGTCCGCCTGGTCGGGAGCTTCGGCGCGCGCAAGTTCAGCCTCGGCACCAAGGGGATCCCCCGCAACGGTGTCAGCGCGTTCGCGACATCGTTCAAGGTGCCAAAGCCGCGCCTGTGGTCGCCGGCCAAGCCGAACCTCTATCCGGTCTCGCTTCAGGCGAAGGTCGGCAATCGGACGGTGGGCACATACGTCCTCAACTCCGGGATCCGCTCGATCAAGGTCGGCTTCAACGGGCGCCTCGTGCTCAACGGCCAGTACGTGAACTTCCGCGGCGTCGGGATCCACGAGGACTCAAAGCAGCAGGGCTTCGCGATCGACACGGCCTTCCGCCAGCGCCTGATCAGCGAGGCCAAGGCCACCGGGGCGACGGTCATCCGCACGCACTACCCGCTGCATCCCTACCTCCACGAGCTGGCCGACAAGGAGGGGCTGATGATCTGGTCGGAGGTCCCCGTCTACTCCGTGAAGACCCAGTACCTCAAGCAGAAGCTCGTCCGCGAGCTCGCGGCCAAGGAGCTCGAGAAGAACATCCTCGCCAACCAGAACCACCCGTCGGTGATGCTGTGGTCGATCGGCAACGAGCTCTCCGCCAGACCCGGGCCGGTGCAGGCCTCCTACATCAAGCGGGCCACCGCCCAGGCCAAGGCGCTGGATCCGACGCGCCCGGTCGCGATCGCGGTCGCGGGCTATCCGTCGGTGGGCTGCCAGCCCGAGTACGGGCCGCTCGACGTCATCGGCGTCAACGAGTACTTCGGCTGGTATCCCGGCCCGAGCGGGCAGGTGTTCGACCGCACGAAGCTGAGCGGCTACCTGGACTCGGTGCGCCAGTGCTATCCGGACAAGGGGATCGTCGTCTCGGAGTTCGGTGCCGAGGCCAACCGCGACGGCCCGGTCGAGGAGAAGGGCACCTTCGCCTTCCAGCAGGACTTCATCAACTTCCACCTCGGCGTCTACGCCACCAAGCCGTGGCTGAGCGGCGCGATCTACTGGGCGCTCAACGAGTTCCGCGTGCGTCCCGGCTGGGAGGGCGGCAACCCGCGCCCGCAGCCGCCGATCCACCAGAAGGGGCTGCTGCGCTACGGCGACCTCTCGCGCAAGCCGGCCTGGGCCGACCTGCAGCGCTCCTACAGCTCCACCGAGCAGTACATCCCGCCGGGCGGCTCCGCGCCCGCGGCGCCGGCCGGGCGGCGCTAGCGGCGGACCGGGCGCCGCTGCGGCGCCGGTTCGCGCGCCGGACGGCGTGCGGGGCGCGGCTGCACGTCGCGCAGACGCTCGTGCGAGCGCAGGCGCACGCGTGGCGGCACGGCGTCGGGGAGCGGCAGGCCGCCGGGGGGGGAGCTCTTGGGCCGGCGGGTGACGCGGTCGTTGCCGCCTCCGCCCCCGTCCTCGTCGTCCTCGGGCCGCCACTGCGTGGTGGTGTCCGAGCGCAGGAACATCACGAACAGCAGCGCGCCGAGCGCCACCGCGAAGAGGTGCAGCACGCCGAAGATGAGCATCAGCTCGGCGTCGGGCGACATGGGCTTCAGGCTACCCCTCAAACCCGGTCAAGGGAACCGCTTTCGCTAGGATGGCCGACCGTCATGGCGCGCCACGACCACACCGCACTCGAGGTTTCCACCCGCCCCGTCGAGGGCTCGCGCTCCACGCGCCGGCTCCGTCGCGAGGGCCTCGTGCCCGGCGTCGTCTACGGGGGCGGCGGCGATCCGCAGACCTTCGCGGTCGACGGTCGCATCCTGCGCGCCACCCTGGCCCACTCGGGCGCGGTGCTCGACCTCTCGGTGGACGGCGCCGCGGCGACGCCCGTGATCGTCAAGGACGTCCAGAACCACCCGGTCCGCGGCGAGGCGATCCACCTCGACCTGCTGCGCGTGCGCATGGACCAGGCGATCCATGCGGTCGTGGTCCTGGAGCTGACCGGCGCCGAGGAGTCACCCGGCGTCAGCGAGGGTGGCGTGCTCAGCCAGGAGACGCGCGAGATCAACATCGAGGCGCTGCCCGACGACATCCCGGACTCGCTCACCTATGACGTCTCGACGCTCGAGATGAACGCCACCGTCACCCTCTCCGCCGTCAGCCTCCCCAACGGGGTCACGCTGCTCGACGATCCGGAGGAGACCGTGATCGCCACGATCACCCCGCCGACGCTCGAGCCGGTGGAGGAGGAGATCGAGACCGAGACCGCGCTGGTCGGCGAGGACGGCGAGCCGATCGAGGCGGCGGAGGGCGAAGAGGCCGAAGCCCAGGCCGAGGGCGCGACCGGCGACGACGCCGCCTCGCAGTCCTCCGACGACAGCTGAAGCTCTTCTCGTCCACCCCGGTCGACTGGCTGATCGTCGGCCTCGGCAACCCCGGCTCGCGCTACGCGGGCACTCCGCACAACGTCGGCTTCGAGGTCGCCGACGCGCTGATCGAGCGCTGGGAGCTGCCCAGGCCGAAGAAGAAGTTCGCCGGCGAGCTGACCGAGGGCCGCGCCGGACCCGGCGGCCCGCGGGTGGCCGTGCTCAAGCCACAGACCTTCATGAACGACGCCGGGCGCTCGGTCGGGCCGGCACGCGGCTCCTACCGCCTCGCGCTCGATCGCATCCTGGTCATCCACGACGAGATCGACCTGCCCTTCGGCGACATCCGCGCCCGCCTCGGCGGCGGCCTGGCCGGCCACAACGGGCTGAAGTCGCTGAAGGCCGAGCTCGGCGGCGCCGACTTCCAGCGGGTGCGCATCGGGGTCGGGCGCCCCGACAGCACCGACCCGGACATCGTCTCCGCCCACGTGCTCGGCAAGTGGCGCCGCCCGGCCGCCGAGGTACGCGAGCTCGTCGAGCGCGCGCGCGAGGAGGCCGAGCGGGTGGTCGGCTCCGGCGCCTAGGACGTCGCCGGCCGCTCCGCGCGCAGCACGAAGCAGCCGGCCACGGTGTTGCGAACGTTGACGTAGCGGACGTCCTCATGCTCGAGCGCGCGCGTGATCGCGCCCTCGGGATCGCCCGCGGCGCGCTCGAACGTGATCAGCCGCGCCTCCTCGCCATAGCCCTCGAAGGTCAGCGCGAGCGTGCGCAGGTCCTCGGGGAAGCCCGCGCCCGCGTACGGCTCGCACGGCTCGGCGTGGACGAACACCGGCCCGGGTGCCGGGAAGGGGGCAGCGCCCGCGAACGCGTCGTGGGTGAAGAGGATGCGGTCTTCGCCGCCCTGGCAGAAGGTCGACAGGCACGAGCGGCAGGGCCCGTAGCCCGTCGCCGGCTGGGTGTGGGCCGGGTGGCCGTAGACGGGATCGGCGCCGTGGGCGCGCACGTGGTCGGCAAGACCGGCGGGCAGGGCGGCGATCTGGAAGCTGGATGTGGTGGTGGTCATGACCGTCTAACGCGCCGACCTGCTGTTCTGTGAGGCGATGACGCCGCGCGACTGGGACGCCGCCTCCTACCAGCGCGTCTCGGCGCCGCAGGAAGCCATGGGCCGTGAGGTGCTCGCCCGCCTCGAGCTGCGCGGCGACGAACGGGTGCTCGACGCCGGCTGCGGGACCGGGCGGGTGACGGCGGCGCTGCTCGAGCGCCTCCCGCGCGGCGAGATCATCGCGGTCGACGGCTCGCCGGCGATGGTGCAGGAGACGCGCGAGCGCCTCGGCGACGCGGTCGACGCGCGCGTGGCCGACCTCACCGAGCTCACCCTCGCGCCGCCGGTCGACGCGATCCTCTCGACCGCGACGTTCCACTGGATCGCCGATCACGACCGGCTGTTCGCGCGCCTGTACGCCGCCCTGCGCCCGGGCGGGCGGCTGGTCGCCCAGTGCGGGGGCGAAGGCAACATCGCCGCGGTGCGGGCGGCGATCGATCGCGTGGAGGAGCCCGCGCTCGCCGGCTGGGCGGGCCCGTGGAACTTCTCCTCGCCCGCGGACGCGGCCGGCCGGCTGGACGCCGCGGGCTTCCACGACGTGTGGACCTGGCGCCAGCACGTGTGGGTGGCGCCCGATGACCTGCACGAGTACCTGGCCACGGTCGTGCTGGGCTCGCACCTCGAGCGCCTCGCCCCCGAGCGGCGCACGCCCTTCGTCGCCGCCGTGGCCGCCGAGCTCGACGCGCCTGGTGTCGACTATGTACGGCTCAACCTCCTGGCGCGCAGGCCGACATGAGCTCCTATGGCACTTCGCCTCAGGCGACGCGCGCAGCAGGATCCCGTCCGACCGGCCGCCGCGCCGCCGTCTGACGGCACCTCGCGCTGCTTGGACCCGTGGTCGCGCGCGTGGCCGCGCGAGCCGGTCGCCGGGCGCTTCGTCGATTGGGGGACGGCCGCCCACCACACCGGGTTCGGCGCGGGCTTCTGCGGCGTCTGGCACGAGCAGGACCCGCTGGTGGCGCTCGCGCGCTTCCCGATCGGGCCTGAGGGGATCCGCGAGGCCAACGCGCTGCTGCGCCGCAGCGAGATCCTGCCCCGCCTGGAGGCGCGGCGGCTGACGGGGGCACGGCTGCTCGCCGAGGCGGAGGCCGGCGTCCTGTTGCTGACCCAGGAGCGCGAGGAGCCGGGCTGGCACGTGCACGCGGGCGCGCACGAGACCGGCTGGTTCGTGCACCTCCTGTATCCCGATCCGGCCTCGCTGCCGGTTACGGCGCCGGGCAGCGCCACGCTGGCCGACGCGCGCGACCGGGCGGCGGGCGAGTGGGGCGAGCTCGACTGGGAGCCGGTCCCGGCGACCGTCCCCCGCGGCCTGCTCGACACCGCCGTGTGGGCGCGCTCCCGCGGGCTCGCGGCCGCGTCCTAGACTGGCCTGGAGCACCCCCGCCGCGCGATCCGCGCGGCCGTTCGGCGTGCTCTGAAGCCATGTCCCTGCGCCCGCTCCTCAGCCATCTCGAGCACCATCCCGACGCCGCGCAGCTCGACGCGCCGGGCGCGCGCGCCTTCGTCTCGCAGTCGCTGCGCGCGTTCCTGATCGCCGCGGTCGCCGACCGCGACGCGCGCCGCCCGACCGTCGTCGTCGCCGGCGACGACCGCGCGGCCCGCGACCTCGCCGCCGACCTGCGCGCTTGGCTGCGCCCGCGCGCGGTGCGCTTCTACCCCAGCCGCGGCGTCGCCTACGAGTCCCACCTCTCGCCGCCCGCGCATTTGGTGGGGCTCCGGGTCGCCGCGCTGGATGCCGTGTTGGAGCCCTCGCCCGGTGCGGAATCACCGGTGATCGTGGTCTCGGCGGTGGCGCTCTCCGAGAAGGTCCCCGACCCGGAGCTGCGCCCGCACGGCTTCACGCTGCAGGTCGGCGAGCTGCTCGACCTCGACGAGGCGGCCGCGGACCTCGCGGCGGCCGGCTACGAGCGCGTCGATCAGGTCGAGGACCGCGCGCAGTTCGCGGTCCGCGGCGGGCTGCTCGACATCTACCCGGCGACCGAAGAGCGCGCGATCCGCGTCGACCTGTTCGACGACGAGATCGAGTCGCTGCGCTGGTTCTCGACCTTTACGCAGCGCTCGCTAGGCGAGGCCGAGCGCGTGGAGATCGCCCCCGCCGCCGAGCTCGCGCCCGAGCACCGCGAGCTGGCCGAGATCGCGGCCCTGGAGGCCTCGGAGGACCGCCCCGACGTCGCCGAGCTGCTGCCCGTGGACCGCTTCCGCGAGCTGCTCGAGCTGCTGCCCGCGCACACGGACTTCATCGTCGCGGCGGAGGAGGACGTCGAGCCCGCGCTCCGCGACCACTGGGACGACGTGACCGCCGCCTTCCACGACACCGACGCCCATCACCTTTACGTCAAGCCCGACGCGATCCTGGCCTCGCTCGAGCAGCGCGCGCCGCTGCGGCTGTCCTCGATCTCGGGCTCCCAGCCGCTCGAGTTCCGCGCCCAGGCCGCGGAGTTCGCGGCGCGCTCGCTGCGCGAGGCCGAGCCCGAGCTCGAGAAGCTCACCCGCTCGGGCTACACGACGCTCGTGGCATGGCCGCAGCGCGGGCAGGGCGAGCGCGCCGCCTACAACCTCAACCGCCTGCGGCCGACCTGGAAGGTCGAGAAGCCCGACCAGCCGCTGGTGTTCGCCGAGGCCAACCTGCGCGACGGCTTCGTCTCGCCGCCGCTGCAGCTCGCGGTCATCCCGGAGCACCGGCTGATCCACCGGCGCGGGCGCGCCGAGCGCGCCGGTGGGAGGGTGTCGCGCGGGCGCGGGCTGCTGCGCTCGTTCGCCGACCTGCGCACCGGCGACATCGTCGTTCACGAGGACCACGGGCTGGCGCGCTTCGCCGGTTTCGACACCAAAACCGTGTCGGAGGTCACGCGCGACTACCTCAACCTCGAGTTCCAGGGCTCGGACAAGGTCTTCATGCCGGTCGACCAGCTGGCGAAGATCTCGCGCTACGTCGGCGCGGGCGGCGACCACCCGCCGCTCTCAAAGCTCGGCGGCACGCGCTGGGACACGATGAAGGCGCGCGCCCGCCGGGCGGCCCAGGAGCTCGCGGGCGAGCTGCTCAACCTCTACGCCGAGCGCCGCCGACGGCGCGGCTTCGCGTTCCCGCCCGACACGGACTGGCTGCGCGAGTTCGAGTCCGCGTTCGCCTACACCGAGACGCCCGACCAGCGCGAGGCGATCGAGCACGTCAAGGGCGACATGGAGTCCGAGCGCCCGATGGACCGGCTGATCTGCGGAGACGTCGGCTACGGCAAGACCGAGGTCGCGCTGCGCGCCGCCTTCAAGTCCGCCAACGCCGGCAAGCAGGTGATGATGCTCGTGCCGACGACGATCCTCGCCCAGCAGCACTTCGGCACGTTCTCCGAGCGCCTGCGCGACTACCCGTTCACGATCGAGCACGTCTCGCGCTTCCGCTCGGCGGCCGACCAGCGCGCGGCGGTCAAGAAGTTCGCCGAGGGCAAGGCCGACATCCTCATCGGCACCCACCGCGTGCTCTCGCGCGATGTGCGCGCCAAGGACCTCGGGCTGCTGATCGTCGACGAGGAGCAGCGCTTCGGGGTCAAGCAGAAGGAGCTGCTGCGCCAGCTCAAGCTCAAGGTCGACGTCATCTCGATGAGCGCGACGCCGATCCCGCGCACGCTGCAGATGTCGCTGGCCGGGATCCGCGACATCTCCGTGATCGAGACCCCGCCGGAGGGCCGGCGGCCGGTCAAGACCTACGTCGGCGAGTACGACGAGCCGCTGGTCAAGCAGGCGCTCGAGCGCGAGAAGGCGCGCGGCGGCCAGGCCTTCTTCCTGCACAACCGCGTCGAGGACATCGACGAGACGGCCGAGCGCCTGCGCGCGCTCTGCCCGGGGATGTCCTTCACCGTCGCGCACGGGCAGATGGAGGAGAAGGTGCTCGAGGAGCGCATGATCGGCTTCCTGCGCGGCGACGCCGACGTCCTGGTCTCCACCAGCATCATCGAGTCGGGGATCGACATCCCGCAGGCCAACACCCTGATCGTCGAGCGCGCGGACGTGTTCGGGCTCAGCCAGCTCTACCAGATCCGCGGGCGCGTGGGGCGCTCGCGCGAGCGCGCCTACGCCTACCTGCTCTACCCGAGCGCGGGCGCGCTGACCGAGGAGGCCGCCAACCGCCTGTCGGCGCTTTCGGACTACACCGAACTCGGCGCCGGCTTCAAGGTCGCGATGCGCGACCTCGAGCTGCGCGGCGCCGGCAGCCTGCTCGGCGACGAGCAGTCCGGCCACGT
>JBBRYA010000033.1:0-39778 GCA_038238015.1 Solirubrobacterales bacterium | reverse complement strand
TCGTGCGCGCCTGAGGAGAACGTCGACGCGTGGCCCTTGTAGGCGCAGGTCGTACGCGTCGCGCTCGGCTGCAGCAGGTTGCGCGCGATCAGCGGGATCCGCACGTTGAGCTCGAACTGGCCCTGCAGGCCGCCGACGGTGATCGCGGTGTCGTTGCCGATCACCTGCGCGGAGACCTGCAGCACGACCTCGGGCATCACCGGGTTGACCTTGCCCGGCATGATCGAGGAGCCCTTCTGCAGCTCGGGCAGCAGCAGCTCGCCGATCCCGGCGCGCGGGCCGGAGCCCATCAGCGCGAGGTCGCCGGCGATCTTGGTCAGCGAGACCGCGATGACCTTCAGTGCGCCCGAGAGCTCGACCAGCGCGTCGCGATTGGCCTGCGCCTCGAACGGGTCCTCGGGGGCGTGGATCTCCAGGCCCGTGTCGGCGCTGAGGCGCTCGCGCACGCCGGCCGCGAAGTCGGGGTGCGTGTTCAGGCCGGTGCCGGTGGCGGTCCCGCCCAGCGGGATCTGCCCGACCTGCGGGAGCGCGTTGCGCACGCGGCGCGCGCCGAGGCGGACCTGGGCCGCGTAGCCGCCGAACTCCTGGCCGAGCGTGACCGGCACCGCGTCCATGAGGTGGGTGCGACCCGCCTTGACGACGTCGGCGAACTCTTCGGCCTTTGCGGCGAAGGCCTTCTCGAGGCGCTCGAGCGCGGGGAGCAGCGTGTTCGTCGCGACGTCGAGCGCAGCGAGGTGGACGGCGCTCGGGAAGACGTCGTTGGAGGACTGGCCCATGTTCACGTGGTCGTTGGGGTGCGCGCCCTCGCCGGCCAGCGTCGCGATGACCTCGTTCGCGTTCATGTTCGAGGACGTGCCCGAGCCGGTCTGGAAGACGTCGATCGGGAACTGCCCGTCGTGGGTGCCCGCGGCGATCTCGTCGCCGGCGAGCGCGATGCGGTTGGCGAGCTCGCCGTCGAGCAGGCCGAGGTCTGAGTTCACGCGCGCGGCGGCGCCCTTGATGCGCCCGAGCCAGCGGATCACGTCGACCGGGACGCGCTCGCCCGAGACGGGGAAGTTGTCCACCGCCTTGCGCGTCTCACCGCCCCACAGCTCGCCCGCCGTCTCCTGGACGCTCATCTCGGTCCTCTCTTCAGGTCAGCTCTCAAGGCCCGCAACGCTAGCGGCCCGCGCGCCGGGGCCGGGCACCGGCGTCACCGAGCGCGGGTCCAGCGGCTCGCCGCAGTGCGAGCAGACCGTCAGCGGCTCGGCGTCGTGGCCGCAGCTGTGGCGGAGCACCAGCGGCGCACCGGCCTCGCCGGCGAGGTGCGAGTCGCCCCAGCGCATGATCGAGACGATCGCGGGATAGAGGTCGCGGCCCATCGGGGTCAGCCGGTACTCGAAGCGCTCGGGGTCCTCCTGATAGCGAGAGCGCTCGAGGATGCCGGAGCGCACCAGCGTCTGCAGGCGGGCGGAGAGGATGTTGCGCGCGATCCCGAGGCTGCGCTGCATCTCGCTGAAGCGGCGGACGCCGAGAAAGCTCTCGCGCAGGATCAGGAAGGTCCAGCGCTCTCCCAGCACCTCCATTGCGCGGCCGATCGAGCAGGGCTCGTGCACGACGGAAACCGTAGCGCGCGCTGAGCGGATCGCCCGCAACGCCGGTGCCACACTGGACGCATGACCAGCACTGCTCAGCTGGGCCCGCACGAGGTCCGCCGCGTCGGCTTCGGCGCCATGCAGCTCCCCGGCCCCGGCGTCTATGGCCCCCCGCGCGACCGCGAGGAGGCGCTCGCCGTCCTGCGGCGCGCGCGTGAGGCGGGTGTCGACCACCTCGACACCGCCGGCTTCTATGGCCCCGACGTCGCCAACGAGCTGATCCACGAGTCGCTGCACCCGTACTCGGAGGACCTGCGGATCGTCACCAAGGTCGGCGCCCGCCGCGACGAGTCCAAGGCCTGGCTCCCGGCGCTCTCGCCGGAGGATCTCCGCGCCGGGGTCGAAGACAACCTGCGCGTGCTCGACACCGAGCGCGCCACGCTCGTGAACCTGCGCATCGGCGACGAAGGGATCGACGACGAGGCCTTCGAGGCCGCTCTCGCCACCCTCGGCGAGCTGCGCGAGGAGGGCAAGCTCGAGCTGATCGGCCTGAGCAACGTCGCGGGCGCCCAGCTGCAGCGGGGCCTCGAGCTCGCGGAGATCGCGTGCGTGCAGAACCACTACGGGCTGCTCAGCCGCGACGGCGAGGACGTGCTGCAGGCCTGCGTCGAGCACGGCATCGCCTTTGTCCCGTTCTTCCCGCTCGGCTCGGCCTTCGGCGCGGCTCCGCGCCCGGCCGAGGACCCGACGGTCCAGGCGGTCGCCGCCCGCGTCGGCGCCAGCGCCACGCAGGTTGCGCTCGCCTGGCTGCTCCACCACGGCGAGAACATCCTGCTGATCCCCGGCACGAGCTCGCTCGCCCACCTCGAGGAGAACCTTGGCGCCGGCGACGTGAAGCTCGGCGAGGACGACCTGCGCGAGCTCGACGCACTGGCCGCGCCCTAGTGGTCCACTAGCCGCAGAACGCGGCGAGCTCGCGCGCGAGCCCGACGGGGTCGTCGTAGGCGAGCAGGAAGCCGGTCCCGGGCAGGACGCGCAGCAGCGCGTGGGGGAGCAGGTCGAGTGCCTCCTCGGCGATCTCCAGCGGGTGCAGGCGGTCCTCGTCGGCCCACAGCAGCAGCACCGGGACGTCGATCAGGCGGTAGGCGTCGAGCAGGTCGCTCTGGCCTCCCGCGGGCCAGCGCCGCGCCGCCCGCGCCCAGGCGCGCGCCCGCGTCGCGTTGCCGCCGACGTCGGCGAAGGCGTGGCGCACGAGGTCGCGTGCCGCCGGGTTGCCGCGCGCGCTCAGCGCCTCGCCCGCCTGCGGGCGGAAGCTCATGCGCGCGGCGTGCGAGAGCGCGCGGTCGATCCCGGGCACGGCGCCCGCGCGCGCGGCGGTGAGGACCACGCGCTCGAGCCGGTGGCGGGTCGGCCTGCGGTGCATCGCGCTGGGCATCAGCACCAGGCGCCCGGGCGTGAGCTGGCGGGTGAGCACGGCGCGCAGGAGGATCAGCGCGCCCACGTCGTGGCCGCCGACGAGCGGGCGCGGGCCGCACGTCTCGCGGCAGAAGCCCGCGATCACCTCGGCCATCCAGTCGGGCGAGTAGGCGTGGCGCGGGCGGTCCTCGGAGTCGCCGTGCAGGGGCAGGTCCGGGAGGATCAGGCGGAAGCGGTCGCCGAGCTCCTCCACAAGCGGCTCGAACTCGCGGTGCGTGAGCCCCGCCGAGTGCAGGAGCGCCAGCGGGGGCCCGGTGCCGGCCTCGCGGTAGGCGATCCGGGCGCCGTCGTGGTGGTGATAGAGGCGGAGCTTCATCCTGTGGGCGGTGCGCCGCTCACCTTACGACCGCGAGATCCTGCGGCTTGCCGTCCCCGCCCTCGGCGCGCTGGCCGCCGAGCCGCTCTACGTGCTCGTCGACACCGCGATCGTCGGGCACCTCGGCACGCCCCAGCTCGCGTCGCTGGCGATCGCCGCGACGGCGCTGACCTCGGCCTTCACGGTCTTCAACTTCCTCACCTACGGCACGACGGCGCAGGTCTCGCGGCTGCACGGCGCGGGGCGCGACGCCGAGGCGGGGCGCCTCGGGGCGCAGGCGCTGTGGCTCGGCGCGGCGATCGGCACGTTCCTGCTCGTGGGGCTCGCCGCCCTGGCGCGACCGGCCGCGACGCTCCTGGGCGGCCAGGGCGCGATCCTCGACGGCGCGAGCACCTACCTGCGCATCGCCGCGCTCGGGGCACCGTTCTTCATGCTCGCCAGCGCGGGCCAGGGCTTCCTGCGCGGGCGATCGGACATGCGCACGCCGCTGCAGATCCTCGTCGTCGCGCACGTCGTCAACGTCGTGCTCGAGCTCGTGTTCGTCTACGGCTTCCACTGGGGCCTGCGCGGCTCGGCGTGGGGGACGGTGATCGCGCAGGCCGGCATGGGCGCCGCCTTCGTGCGCGTGCAGGCGCGCGCCTCGGGATGGGAGCGCCCGGATGCGGTGCGGATCCGGTCGCTGATGCGCATCGGCGGCGAGATCGCCGTGCGCACGACCGCGCTGCTCGGGTCCTTCCTGGTCGCCTCGGCGGTGCTCGCGCGCATCGGCGCGGCGTCGCTAGGCGCGCACCAGATCGCCTTTCAGCTGTTCGTGTTCCTCGCGCTGGTGCTCGACGCGATCGCGATCGCCGGGCAGGTCATGGTGGGGCGGATGCTCGGGGCGGGCGACGCCGGCGGCGCGCGCGCCGCGGCGACGCGGATGATCGGCTGGGCGGTGCTCGCCGGGCTGGCGTTCGGCCTCGTGCTGCTGGCGCTCGGCGACGCGATCCCGCGGGCGTTCACCGACGACGAGCGCGTGGTCGGCCGCGCCCACGAGATCTGGCCGCTGTTCGCGGCGATGATGCCCGCCAACGGGGCGGTCTTCGCGCTCGACGGGATCCTGATCGGCGCGAGCGACACGCGCTTTCTCATGTGGGGGATGCTCGCCGCGGCGGCCGTCTACGTGCCGATCGCGCTGCTCGCCTATCACCAGGGCTGGGGCATCCTCGGCGTCTGGGCGGGCCTGGCGGCGCTGATCGCCGTGCGCCTGCTCACCTGCGGCGCACGCTTCCTGGGGAGCCGATGGGCCCTCACCGGTGCTCCCGCGTAGTACCTTCGCGCCGACCGATGCGCCGCCTCGCCGCCCTGATCCTCGTCGCCGCGCTGCTGGCACCCGCCGCTCCGGCGCGCGCGCAGAGCAGCCCGTTCGGGCCGCTGCCGCCCGCCGCGCCCACGGCGACGCCGACCCCCGCACCGACCAGCTCGAGCGGGCTCGGCGGCGACGTCGGGCGCGCGACGCTGTTCACGATCGGCGGCGCGCTGCTGGTCACCTTCGCCGCGATCGGCGTGTGGATCGCGCGAGACGCGCGGCGCTCGCTGCCGAGCGTGCTCCGCGACGCGCCCGTCGAGGGCGCCGGAGCACGCGAGCGCGGGCGCCAGCGCCAGCGGGCCAAGCAGCGCGCGCGGGCCAGGGCGCGCACGCAGAAGGCCGCGCGCCGCAAGAACCGCTGACTTGCCCTCGAGCTTCAGCGGCTGGATGTTGCGCGCGCGCATGCCCTCCTCGACGGCGGCCACCACCGACTCCACCACCTTGACGCGCGCCCACTTCTTGGAGTCGCCCTCCACCAGCGTCCACGGCGCCCACTCGGTGCTCGTGCGCTCGAGCATCTCCTCGATCGCCTCCTCGTACTGCGGGCGCTTCTCGCGGTTGCGCCAGTCCTCGTCGGTGAGCTTCCAGCCCTTGAGCGGGTCCTTCTCGCGCTTCTCGAAGCGCTTGAGCTGCTCCTCCTCGGAGACGTGCAGCCAGAACTTGACGATGATCGTGCCCTCGGCGGCGAGCGAGCGCTCGAACTCGTTGATCTCCTCGTAGGCGCGCGACCACTGCTCGACGCTGGCGTAGCCCTCGACGCGCTCGACGAGCACCCGGCCGTACCAGGAGCGGTCGAACACGGCCATCCCGCCCAGCCCCGGCAGCGAGGGCCAGAACCGCCCCATGTAGTGGTGGCGCTTCTCGTCGTGGGTCGGCGCCGAGAAGGACTTCACGCGAACGTGGCGCGCGTCGAGGCCGTCGATGAGGCGCTCGATGGCGCCGCCCTTGCCGCTCGCGTCCCAGCCCTCGAACACGCACAGCAGGCCCGGGCCGAGCTCCCCGTCCCCGGTCAGGCCGCCAAGCTGGAGGCGCAGGGCGACGAGGTGGTCCTGCGCCTCCTGCAGGCGCTCGGCCTGCTGCTTCTTTGAGAGCTTGAGCGAGAGGTCGAGGTCGTCGAGGCTGGTCATGAGGATGGCCGTACCACGAGCGCGCGAACTTCGAACACGGCGTCGCGGCGCGCGAACCGCGCGATCGGCCTCTGCACCTCGAAATGCCCCTCGCCCCGGTAGTCGGCGAAGCGCGCGACCTTGTCGCCGGCGACGAAGATCAGCTCGTCGCCGGTGGCGACCTCGAGGTCGCCCTTCCACGTGAAGCCGAGCGCCCTGGAGATCGCCGGTCGCGGCGTGCCGCGCGCCACGATCAGCACCTCGCTCCACGGGAAGGGCGCCTCCTCGCCGAGGTCGACGGGCTCGCCACGGTCCTCCGCCGTGCCGATGGCGCGCGTGATGTCCTCGGCGAGCAGGTTGTCGGCAGAGATGCGGTCCTCGTCGCGGGTGAAGTAGACGGCAGCGGCCAGGATCAGCAACGCCACGACGAGCAGCGCCCCGATCGCTGTGAGGGCTCGGCCCATCGCACGAGCCTAGAATCTCCGCTCCCGTGCCGCCCCACCGCCCCCTGCCCAAGAGCGTCTCGTTCCCCGCCCTCGAGGAGGAGGTGCTGACGCGCTGGCGCGAGCGCGACGTCTTCCGCGAGTCGCTGCGCCGCCGCGAGGGCGCCGAGCCGTGGGTGTTCTACGAGGGCCCGCCGACCGCCAACGGCCGGCCGGGCTCCCACCACGTGCTCGCCCGCGTGTTCAAGGACGTGTTCCCGCGCTACCAGACGATGCGCGGGCGTTACGTCGAGCGCAAGGGGGGCTGGGACACCCACGGGCTGGCGGTCGAGATCGCCGTCGAGCAGAAGCTCGGCTTCCACTCCAAGGCCGACATCGAGCGCTACGGGATCGCCGAGTTCAACCAGCAGTGCCGCGACTCGGTGTTCGAGTTCCTCGAGGACTGGAACGCGCTGACCGAGCGGATCGGCTACTGGGTCGACCTCGAGCATCCCTACCGCACGCTCGACCCCGACTACGTCGAGTCGGTGTGGTGGGCGCTCAAGACGCTGTTCGATCGCGGGCTGCTCTACGAGGGCCACCGCGTCGTGCCCTACTGCGCGCGCTGCGGGACCGCCCTGTCCTCCCACGAGGTCGCCCAGGGCTACAAGGACGTCGAGGACCCGTCGGTCTACGTCCGCTTCCCGGTGACGCGCGCGGCAGGCGCGCTGCGCGAGGGCGACACGCTGCTGGTGTGGACCACGACGCCGTGGACGCTCGTCTCCAACGCCGCGGTGGCCGTCGACCCGGCGCTGACCTACGCGCGCACCGCCGACGGCTACGTGCTGGCCGAGGCGCTCGTCGCGCGCGTGCTCGGCGAGGACGCCGAGATCGTCGAGCGCTTCGAAGGGGCCGAGATGCTCGGCGCCGGCTACGACCCGCCGTTCCCCTACCTCGGCGCCGAGGTCTACGGCGAGAAGGGCCACACGGTGCTGCCGGGCGACTTCGTCAGCGCCGGCGACGGGACCGGCATCGTCCACACCGCGATCGCGTTCGGCGAGGACGACTACCGCCTCGGCCAGGAGCAGGGCCTCGCCGTCGTGAACCCGGTGCGGCTCGACGGGACCTACGACGAGCGCATCGGCCCTTACGCCGGGCGCTGGGTCAAGGACGCCGACGCAGACCTCGTCGAGGACCTGCGCGCGCGCGGGCGGATCCTGCGCGCGGAGACCCTCCTGCACTCCTACCCGCACTGCTGGCGCTGCGGCACCCCGCTGCTCTACTACGCCAAGCCCTCCTGGTACATCCGCACCTCGGACCTGCGCGAGCGCATGCTCGCCGCTAACGAGACCGTCGAGTGGCACCCGGAGCACATCAAGCACGGGCGCTTCGGCCGCTGGCTGGAGAACAACGTCGACTGGGCGATCTCGCGCGAGCGCTACTGGGGCACGCCGCTGCCGGTGTGGCGCTGCGCCGCCGGGCACGTGGAGGCGGTCGGCTCCTTCGCCGAGGTCGAGGAGCGCTCGGGCCAGCGGATCGAGGACCCTCACCGACCCTACGTCGACGAGCCGACCTGGCCGTGCGGCGACTGCGGCGAGCCGATGCACCGGGTGCCGGAGGTCATCGACGTCTGGTTTGACTCGGGGTCGATGCCGTTCGCGCAGTGGCACGCGCCGTTTGAGAACCAGGAGCACTTCGAGCAGCGCTTCCCCGCCGACTACATCTGCGAGGGCATCGACCAGACGCGCGGCTGGTTCTACTCGCTGCTGGCGATCTCGACGCTGCTCTTCGACCGCTCGCCCTACCGCACCGTCCTCTGCCTCGGTCACCTGGCCGACCCCGAGGGCAAGAAGATGTCCAAGTCGCTCGGCAACGTCGTCGTTCCGTGGGAGGTCATAGAGCGCCACGGCGCAGATGCCTTCCGCTGGTACTTCCTGACCGCCAAGCAGCCCTTCGAGGGCTACCTGTTCTCGGCCGAGACGGTCGGCGACGCCGTGCGCCAGTTCCTGTTGCAGCTGTGGAACACCTACGGCTTCTACGTGCTCTACGCGAACGCGAGCGACCACGCGCCCGAGGACGCGGGGCCCGCGGGCGAGCTCGACGAGTGGATCCTGTCGCGGCTCGCCGCGACGGTGCAGACCGCGCGCGAGCAGCTCGACGCATTCGACGCCACGCGCGCCGGGCAGGCGATCGCCGAGTTCGTCGACGAGCTCTCCAACTGGTACGTGCGGCGCTCGCGCCGGCGCTTCTGGAGCGGCGAGGCGAGCGCGTTCTGGACCCTGCGCACGGCACTCGTGACGGTCGCCGAGTTGCTCGCGCCGTTCACGCCGTTCCTCGCCGACGAGATCTACGACAACCTTGACGGTCGCGAGCTCAGCGTGCACCTCGTCGACTACCCGGAGCCCGGCGCGCGCGACGAGGAGCTCGAGTTCGCGATGGGCGTCGCGCGCGAGACCGTGCGCCTCGGGCTCGCCGCGCGCGGGCAGTCAAAGCTCAAGGTGCGCCAGCCGCTGCGCGCCGCGGTCGTCGTGGCCGCCGGCCGTGAGCGCGAGGCGCTCGAGCGCCTCGGCGAGATCGTGCGCGACGAGCTCAACGTCAAGGAGCTGCGCTACGTCGCGCAGGCCGACGAGCTCGGCGCCCAGGAGGTCAAGCCCAACTACCGCGCGCTCGGGCCGCGCTTCGGCAAGCTCATGCCGCAGGCGGCGGCCGCCGTGGCGGCGCTCGACCCCGCGCACGTCGCCGCCGCGCTGCGCGACGGCGGCCGGGTCGGGATCAGCGTCGACGGCCACGACCACGAGCTCGGGCCAGACGACCTCCAGCTGGCGATGAAGCCGCTCGAGGGCTACCAGCTCGAGCGCGAGGGATCCCACGCGGTGGCGCTCGAGCTCGAGCTCGACGACGAGCTGCGCAGCGAGGGGCTGGCGCGCGAGATCGTCCACGCCGTCCAGAGCGCCCGCCGCTCGGCGGGCCTCGAGGTCGAGGACCGCATCGAGCTGGCCCTCGACGGCGACGCGGACCTGCTGGGCGCGGCGCGCGCCCACGAGGGCTACGTCGCGGGCGAGACGCTCGCGCGCTCGGTCGCCTACGGCAGCGGCGTCAACGGCAGCGTCGCGACCATCGAGGGCCGCGAGCTGCGCATCGGGCTCACGCGGGCCTGACGCGTGCGGAGGCGACGGCGTCGCGCAGGGCCTCCCGCGCGCGCTCGATGACCTCCGAGCCGCTCTCGCCCGGCGCGTACTCGGCCGCGGCAACGCACGCCTCGGCCGCGGCCGAGAAGTCGGCGAGCGCCTCGGTGAGGACCGCCTTGGCGCTCGAAGCGTCGGCGCCGGGGACGAGCATGGCCAGGCGAGGCCCGCCGTAGCGGCAGGCGGTCGCGCTGGTGCGCACCGACGCGTTCTGCAGCGTGCGGGCCGCGGCGCGGATGACCTCGTCGCCCGCGGCGTGGCCGTCGCGCGCGTTGATGGCGGGCAGCCCGCACAGCTCGGCCATGACGATTGCGAAGGAGGTCTGCTGGAGCGCCGCCTGCTGCGCGGCGGACGCCGCCGCCTCGTGCAGGTAGCGGTGGGAGTACAGCAGCGTGAGGTTGTCGATCACGGCGAGCGAGCCGCTGCCGAGCAAGGGCTCGTTGCCGTCGCGGTGCATGGTCAGCTCGGGGTCGTCGAGCGCGCTGGCCAGGGTGCCGTCGCGCTCTGCCGGCGGCGGGCGCCGCCGCACCTCCTCCACGAAGGCGGTGGCCACCTCCGGGTCGAACTGCGAGCCCGCGCAGCGCTCGATCTCGGCGCAGGCGTCGTCCAGCGGGCGCCGGCGCGAGTACGGGCGGTCGGCGGTCATCGCGCTGAACGCGTCGGCGACGCCGATGATCCGCGCCTCCAGCGGGATCTGCTCGCCCTTCAGGCGGCCGGGGTAGCCGCTGCCGTCCCAGCGCTCGTGGTGGTGCAGGACGCCGAGCGCGACCGGCTCGAGGCTGGCGATCCGCGACACCAGCCGGTAGCCGATGCGCGGGTGCAGCTGCACGACCGCGCGCTCCTCCGGGGTCAGCTGCCCCGGCTTGAGCAGGATCCGCTCGGAGATGCCGATCTTGCCGAGGTCGTGCAGGAGCGAGCCGAACACCAGCTCCTCGCGGCGGCGCTTGTCCAGGCCGAGGCGCTCGGCGACGGCGCCGACGTAGGCCGAGACCTCCTCGGAGTGCCCGCCCACGAACGGGTCCTTCGCGGTGATCGCGTCGGAGAGCATCGCAACGGTGCCGAGGTAGCTGGCGCGCAGCTCCCCCTGGAGCGCGTTGTTGTGCAGCACCGCGCCGGCGTGGTCGCCGAGCGCGAGCAGCACGTCCTCCTCGAACTCGTCGAAGCCGCCCTGCCGGTTGGCGCAGACCACCACGCCGTTGAACTCCTCGCGCAGGTAGATCGGGATCGCCACGAGGTTGTCGATCTCGTCGTCGGCGGCCGTCCGGCCCTGGCGTTCGAGCGCCCGCGAGTCGTTCTCACGCACCGTCTCGTCGTGCTTGAGCACGCGCTCGGCGAAGTCGTGCCCGATCACGGAGTCCGCCGGGTCGTGATCGAAGCCGGTCGAGCAGGCGAGCGAGAGCTTGTCGCTCCCGTCGCCGGGGCGGGTGAGCAGCAGGCCCTTCTGCGCGTCGAGCACGTTGATGGCGATCTGCAGCACGAGCTCGGTGGTGTCCTCGGTGCGCCCGAGCGGGCCCCGCTGCCGGTGCAGCGCCACGACCTGGCCGCGCAGCTCCTTGGCCCACGCGCGCTCGGCCTGGCGCGAGCGCTCGACCAGCGCGCGCGCCCGCCGCTCGGTGCCCAGGCGCTCGCGCGCCGCGCTCTCGACCTGCTCGAGCTTCTCGGCCGCGGCGTGCTCGCGCTCGGCGCGGCCGGCACGCTCGGCGCGCAGCCGCGCGTGCTCGCGCTGCCAGGCCACCAAGATCGCCGCGCCCGCGAGCAGCACGACGCAGAGCGCCGGCAGCGCGCCGCGGCGCAGCTCACCGAGGCCGGCGCCGACGATCGCCGACGCGAACAGCCACAGCGCCGCCGCCACGAAGATGGCTGCGGCGACGAGGAAGAGCGTCCGTTCTCCGGGCCGACGCCCTGCCGGCTCACCCGTCATACGGCGAAGATACCTATGCGACCGGCCCCGATGGGCCGGTCTGGACAATTAGGCGAGCGCGGGCTCCAGCTCGGCCTCGAGGCGGCGCTTGGGCAGCGCGCCCTGGATGCGCTTGGCCTCCTGGCCGTCCTTGAAGAGCACCATCGTCGGGATCGCCATGATCTGGTAGTTGGCGGCCGTCTGCTGGTTGTCGTCGATGTTGAGCTTGACGATCTTCAGGTCGGCCCGCTCGCCCGCGATCTCCTCGAGGACCGGCCCGACGACGCGGCACGGACCGCACCAGGGAGCCCAAAAGTCGACCAGCACGGGCTGGTCGGCCTCGATGACCTTGGCCTGGAAGTCAGCGTCGCTTACCTCGGTGATGTTTCCGGCCATCGCTGCGGTCTCCTCTCGGGGTGCCTGTGTCGCTTCAAAAAGTATAGCGACTGGTCCCGGCTCTACCCCACGAGGGCGAGCAGCACGCGCGGGCTGACCCAGACCTCGATCGCCGCGGCGGCGATGAGGATCGGGATCGCGATCGTCACTGTCACGAACGTCGCCGCCAGCAGCTCGTTCCAGGCGCCGCGGCGGCTGGCGAGCGTCCATGCGGCGAGCGGGAGGAAGAGGGCGAAGAGCTCCGGCACCGCGTGCGGGGCGAGGCCCAGCAGCAGCAGCGCGGGCGACACGTGCAACTGCGAGGCCAGGTCGCTGGCGGAGTGCCCGAGCGTATAGGCCTGCGTGGTCAGCGAGAACAGCGTGGCGCAGACGACGAAGCCGATGGCCAGCGGGCCGGCCTTCTCGTGCACCCGTCGCCAGACCCCGGAGTAGCCCTCGGCCACCTGAGGCAGCGAGGAGCCGGCCATGAAGCCCGCGACGCACGCGAGCCCGTGCAGCGCGAGCACGAGCCCGTTGCGGTAAAGCACGAAGCCGAAGTCGCCGCGAGTGGCCGGCGAGGTCACCCCGGGGAAGAACCCGCCCGAGATGTCGGGCGCCGACAGGATCGCCACGACCCACGTCACGCACAGCAGCAGCGCGGCGACCGCGAGGCTGCCGAGCGCCCAGGGGAGCAACGGCTGAGTGGGGCGGTGGCGCCAGCGGGCCAGCGTGGCGCGGGTGTCGGCCCAGCCTTGGACGACGGCGAGGTTCTCGGTGTTCATCTAGGTTCTGATCGGCAGCGGGCCGCGGACGGTTGAACGCAGCGCGGGAACGCGCCACGCCGCCTCGAGCGCGATCGGCCAGGAGAGCTTGGAGCGGCCGGCCCGGCGCTCTCGGAACACGATCGGCAGCTCGACCACCCTCAGCCCGCCTCGCAGCGCGCGATAGGTCAGCTCGACCTGGAACGCATAGCCCTGCGCGGCGACCTCGCCGTAGCGGACGGCGCGCAGCGCGTCGGCGCGGAAGCACTTCAGCCCGCCGGTGAGGTCGCGCACAGGGACCCGCAGCACGGTGCGCGCGTAGGCGCAACCCGCGCGGGAGACCGCGCGGCGCAGCGGGTGCCAGCCGGCCACGGCGCCCCCTGGGACGTAGCGCGACCCGAGCACGAGGTCGGCGCCCGCGCGCGCGTGCTCGAGCAGCGGGGCGAGCATCTGCGGGTCGTGGGAGAAGTCGGCGTCCATCTGCAGCACGTGGCCCGCGCCCGCCTCCAGCGCGCGGTCGAAGCCGGCGCGGTAGGCGCTGCCGAGCCCGCACTTGGCCGGACGGTGGAGCACCTCGACGTCGGCGTGGGCCGCGGCGAGGGCCTCGGCGATCGCGCCGGTCCCGTCGGGCGAGGCGTCGTCGACGATGAGGGTGCGGTGACCCTCCGGCGCCGCGGCGTTCAGCACGGCGCGCGCGGCGGCCACCAGCGGGGCGAGGTTCTCGGCCTCGTCGTAGGTCGGCAGGATCAGCCACGCGGGACCGGGCACGCGGCCCTACGCTAATGCGCAGCCGATGGCCGACCTCACCAACGCCCAGATCGCCGCCGCCTTCGACGAGCTCGCCGACCTCTACGAGCTCGACGGCGCCGTCCAGTACCGCACGATCGCCTACCGCACAGCGGCCAAGAGCGTCCGCGACGCTTCCGTGTCGGTCGCAGCGATGGCGCGCGACGGCCGCGTGACCGAGCTCAGCGGCATCGGCAAGACGCTCGAGGAGAAGATCCGCGCGCTCGACGAGACCGGGGACATCCCCAAGGCGCAGCAGCTGCGCGCGAAGTATCCCGTCGGGCTGATTTCGGTCATGCATCTGCCCGGCTTCGGCCCCAAGCGCGCGCGGCGCCTCTACGACGAGCTCGGCGTCGACTCGCTCGACGCACTGCGGGCGGCCGCTGAGCGCCACGAGATCCGCGGGCTGCGCGGCTTCGGAACCAAGGTCGAGGAGACGCTCCTGCGCGTGCTGGCCGAGGGCGCCGACGGCACGCCGGCGCCGCGCGTGCTGCTCTCGCGCGCGATTCCGGTGGCCGACCAGATCCTCGGCGTGCTGCGCTCGCATCCGGCCGCGCACCGCGTCGAGGTCGCCGGGTCGCTGCGCCGCCTCGCCGACTCGGTCAAGGACATCGACGTCATCGCCACCGCGGAGGATCCCGCCGCGCTCGCCGCGGCGCTGCGCGAGCTGCCGATCGTCGAATCCGTGCAGTCGACGGGCGACGCCGGCGCGCGGGTCCTCACGCACTCGGGCATGCGCGTGGACCTCAAGGTCGTCGAGCCCGACCAGTTCGGCAACGTGCTCCAGCACTTCACGGGCTCAAAGGCCCACAACGTGGCGCTGCGCGAGGCCGCCGTGCGGCGCGGGCTGCACGTCTCGGAGTACGGGATCCTCGACGACGAGACCGGCGAGACGCTGCGGTGCGCGACCGAGCAGGAGGTCTACGAGCGCCTCGGCCTCGAGTGGATCCCGCCCGAGCTGCGCGAGGGCCGCGGCGAGCTCGAGGCGGCGCGGCTGGGCGGCGACGGGTCGCCGGGGCTGCCCAAGCTCGTCGAGCTGTCGGACATCCGCGGCGACCTGCACTCCCACACCGACCTCTCCGACGGGCGTCAGACGCTCGAGCAGATGGCCGAGGCGGCGCGCGCTCGCGGCTATGAGTACCTCGCGATCACCGACCACTCGGCCTCGCACGGCTTCGGCAACCACGTCACGCCGGAGGCGCTCGAGCAGCGGATCGAGGCGGTCCACGCGCTCAACGAGACGATCGAGGGGATCGAGCTGCTCGTGGGGACCGAGACCAACATCCTTCCCGACGGCTCGCTGGATTACGAGGACGCCCTGCTCGAGCGCCTCGACTGGGTGATCGGCTCCGTCCACACCTCCTTCGGGATGAGCGAGCGCGAGATGACCGACCGGATGGTGGCGGCGATCGAGCATCCCTGGGTCGACGCCATCGGCCACCCGACGGGGCGCAAGATCGAGACCCGCGGGCCCTACGCGCTCGACATGGAGCGGGTGATCGAGGCCGCGGCGCGCACGCACACGATGCTCGAGATCAACGCGGCGCCCGACCGCCGCGACCTCAACGAGCACCACGCCCGCGCGGCGGCGCAGGCCGGCGTGCTGATCCTCGTGGACTCCGACGCGCACTCGACGCGCAACCTCGACCTGCTGCGCTACGGCATCTACACCGCGCGGCGCGCGTGGCTCACCGCCGCGCAGGTGGCCAACACGCGGCCGTGGCCCGAGTTCGCCGCGCTGCGCAAGCGCGCGCGGGGAACGTCAACGTCAACTGCGGCTGGGTAGGAAAGCGGTCGTTCCGGCCGCCCGGATCTGCCGCCGTCGCCGCTATTGACACGACGGTTCTGCACTTGTGCACCTATACGGGGGTCAATTGCAGAAGCGATCGGAAACCCGCCGGTAACCCGCCGAGACCGGGCCGCGCGCCCGGCTCCCGCGCTTGCTTACCCAGCCGCCTTTGACGCTCGCGCGCCGCGATCCGCCGCCCCGCCCTCGCCCACGGCACCGCTGTCCCCGCGCGCGGCCTCGCGCTCGGCGACCTTGTCGAGGTCGGCGACGTTGCGGGCCATCATCGCCTCGGTGAGGAAGGGCAGCAGAGCCCGCCCGGCGTAGGCCCCGAGCAGCCAGCGCGGCCAGACCACGATCCGGCGGCGCTTCTCGATCCCGCTGATGAGCGCCTCCGCGGCCTCGCCGACGGGGTAGGTGCGCGCCATCGGGCCCTTGAGCAGGCCGCGCAGCGCGCCGCCGAGCTCGCCGGCGTCGGCGCCGCGGACCATCTCGGTGTCGATCCAGGAGAAGTAGGCGACGCCGACCCCGACGCCGAACGGCCGCAGCTCGATCCGCAGCGCGTTGCCGAACGCCTCGACGCCCGCCTTGGCCGCCGAGTAGGCCGACATCGCCGGCGCGTGGCCCAACGCGGCGAAGGACGCCACCGGGAGCACGTAGCCCTTGCGCTCGATGACGTGCGGGAGGCAGGCGCGGACGGTGCGGAAGACGCCGAGCAGGTTGACGTCGATCGTGCGCTCGAAGTCGTCGGGGTCCCCGGTGCGGACGAAGGCCGGCGCGGCGATGCCGGCGTTGGCGATCACGGTGTCGATTCCGCCGAGGGCTTCGGCGGCCTGCGCGACGGCCCGCTCGACCGCGCCGCGGTCGGTGACGTCGGCCTCGATGGCGATCGAGCCCGGGCACTGTGCGGCGACGCGCTCGAGCTCGTCGGGGGCGAGGCCGACGAGCGCGATCCGCGCGCCGCGCTCGGCGAGGCGGCGGGCGGTCTCGGCGCCGATGCCGTGCGCAGCGCCGGTGATGAGGATGGACTGGCCGGCGATCTGGTTCATGCGATCGAGGCTAGCCGCGGAAGCAGCTCCTCACGCACGATCCGGTCGACCTCGGCGCGCCGCCATGGTCGCAGCGCCTCGGCGGCGCGCGCGGCGTAGCCGGCGGCCGGGGCGTCGAGCGCCGCGCGCACCGCGACGGCGAGCTGCGCCGGTCCGTTTCGCACCAGCCGCGCGTCGAGCGAGCGGGCGAGCGGCAGCGCGGCGTACGGCCCGGGGGAAGCCGTGGTGACCAGCGCGCACCCGTCGGCCAGCGCCTCGAGCTGCGCGATGCCGTAGTCCTCGCGGCGGGGCGCGGCGACGAAGACGCGGGCCCGGCGCAGCAGCGCGCGGTACTCCGGACGGGCGAGCATCCCGGCGTAGCGCACGCCGTCCGCGCTCAGCCCGTCGAGGCCGGCGACGATCAGCTCCTCACCCGGCCGTCGCACCCGCGCCCACGCGGCGAGCACGTCGGCGAGCCCCTTCTTCTCCGGGTTCGCCCCGTAGGTGATCGCGGCGACGTCGCGCTGCGCCCACGGCACTGCGGGACCGCTCGGCTCGACTGGCATGGGCACCACGATCGCCTCACCGTGCGGGCGCGGCGCCTCGGCGAGGCCCCCCTCGCTCCACGGCACGAGCAGCGGCGAGGCGGCGAAGCGCCGGCGCTCGACCGGGCGCTGCCAGACGCCGTGACGCCCCGGCCGGTTGCCCGCGGCGGGGGCGTCGAAGCGGATCGCGCCCGGCACCGGGCCGAGCAGGGCCGCGGTGGTCGAGGAGTACAGGACCGCGCGCGGGCGGTGCGCGGCGATCGCGGCCGCGGCGGCGACGCGGGCGTTGCGGGCCCAGGCGAACTCGATCAGCGCATAGGTGCGCAGCTCGCGGGGGCGCGCGGCGCGCGCCTCGGCGACGGTGGCCCCCGCGCGGCGCAGCGACGCGGCGAGCTCGGCGTCGGCCTCGCGCAAGCCGGCGGTGCCGCCGAGCGAGACGAGCAGGACGTCGGCGGTCTCCATCGGCTGGCATTGTGCTGCCTCGTCGTGACGGGCACGCTCATCAACGTCGGCACGGTGCTGGCCGGCACGCTGATCGGCGTGACCGCCGGGTCGCGCCTGCCGGTGAGCATGCAGCAGCGCGTGCTGGCCGGGCTGGGGATGATCACGCTCGTCATCGGCGTCGATCTCGCGCTGTCGTGGGGCGGCCGCGACACCAGCCGCTCGACTCCGCTCTACGTGCTCGCGGGCGTGTTGATCGGCGGCCTCATCGGCGAGGCGCTGGGCATCGAGCGGCGTCTGGAGGCCTTCGGCGACTGGATCCAGTTGAGGCTCTCCCGCGGCGAAGGATCGACCGTGTCCGAGGGCTTCGTCACCGCTTCGCTGCTGTTCTGCGTCGGGTCGCTGACCGTCGTCGGCTCGATCCAGGACGGGCTCACCGGCGACTACCAGACGCTCGCCACCAAGGCCGTGCTCGACGGCTTTGCGGCGATCGCGCTGGCGGCCACGCTCGGGTGGGGCGTCGGGCTGTCGATCTTCACGATCCTGATCGTGCAGGGCACGATCACCCTCGGCGCGGGCTTCTTCGACGGCGTGCTCACGGGCGAGGCGCTCGCCGTGCTGACCAGCGCGGGCGGCGTCACGATCATCGGGATCTCGCTCAAGCTGCTCGACCTCAAGGACGTGAAGGTCGGCAACTTCCTGCCGGCGCTGGTGGTCGCGCCGGCGCTGGTCGGGCTGGTCTCGCTGTTTTAGAAGCGCGAGCGCCGCGCGGAGCGCGACTCGCCCGGCTTCAGGCAGCCGCCGTGGCCGTCGGAGCCGAAGCCGCAGAAGTGGTTGACGACCTCGCAACCGCGCAGCCGGAACGCGCTGCCGAGGCGCACGCGCACGGTGTCGCGGCCGGGGCCGCAGTCGATCGTGCCGTGGCCGTAGTAGGCCCACACGTGGTCGTTGCCCGCGCCGCCGGAGACCGTGCTCGGGCCGTGGCTGGGGTAGAGCCAGTCGTCGCCCGCGCCGCCGCGCAGGACGTCGCGCTGGCTCGTGTTGTTGGCGACCGGGTCCCAGTCACCCCAGAGGATGTCCTTGCCCGCCCCGCCGTCGAGGGTGTCGGAGCCGTGGTGGCCGAGCAGTTCGTCGTTGGCCTCCGCGCCCGTCTTGCTGTGGCCGCGGCTGTCGCTGACCTTCCAGAGGATCCCGGTCACCGCGGGCCAGCCGTCGTGCGGGACCTTCTCGCCGCCGCCGGGCGTGCGCCGTCCGTTGCCCGGGCCGCAGGACTCGCCGCTGAGGACCGGCGCGCAGGCGGCCGCCGAGGACTCCGGGGCCTGCCCGAAGCTCGAGGGCGGCAGCGCGAGCAGCGCCGCCGCGAGCGCGGCGAGCGCGAGCCTGCGTGGTCGTGCACCGTCCATGAGCCGTACATCGGCAGCCCCGGCCGCGGCGCGAGCGCGCGGTCAGAGGCTGGACTCACGTCGGCAGGAACGAACCGCCGAAGCCCGGGGTGCGCAGCAGCTGCATCGGGTGCAGCGGCGAGGTCTTCTCGACGTAGAAGCGCACCCCGTCGCGCTCCTCGATCGCCGCGACGGCGGCGTCCTGGCGACGCCAGGCCAGCGCCCAGATGATTGCGAACCCGGTGGCGACCGCCGCGACCTGCGGGACCACGAGCCCGACCACGCCGGCCACCAGCGTCGAGGCCAGCAGCGGCCACAGCCGGTTGACCATGGTGAGCCCCGCGCGCTGCTCGGGCAGGCTGGTCTGTGCGCGGGCGGAGGCCAGCAGCCGCGCGATCGGCGCCGAGGCCTCCGGGCGGCGCCCCAGCCACACCCCGATCGCCGCCGCCAGCACCCACCACCCGGCGGCGATGTACACGACCACGGGCTCGAGCTCGCGGGTGACGCCGATGATCGTCACCGCCGCGAGCAGCGTGGCCGTGCCGGCGCTGAGCAGGACCGTCGCCCTGAGGAAGTCGACGAAGCGCAAGCCTCAGCTGATCAGCGCCTGCAGGAGCTCCCGGACCCCGTCGGTCCCCTCGACCATCACGTCGGCCTCGGCCTGCAGCGCCGAGGGCCCCTCGTCGGAGCGAACCCCGACGCGCAGCGCCTGGCCCAGACGGCCCATCTCGATGAGCTCGCCGAGGCCCCGGAACGCGTCGATGTCCGTCGTGTCGTCGCCGACGTAGACGGCCGCGGCGAGGTCGGTGTCGCGCAGCAGCGCGACGATGCCGGCGCCCTTGTCGATGCGCACCGGAGGCCGGATCTCGAGCACCTTGCGGCCCCAATGAGTGGTGAACCCGGCCTGCTCGGCCGCGGCGGCGACCTGCTCGATCGCCGCCTGCGCCTCGTCCTCGTCGGGCACGCCGCGCCAGTGCAGGCCGGCGATGGCCTCCTTGTCCTCGAGGCGGATGCGCAGCTTGCGCATCGGCTCGGTGTAGTTCTCGCGCGCGAAGCTCTGCACGCGGCGCGTCCACGCCTGCAGCTCGCGGTCCATCTCCGGTGCGATCGAGCCCGGCTTCAGGACCTCCGAGCCGTGCGAGCCGAGGTAGGCGATCGAGCCCAGCGACACGATGCGCCGCGCGTCGGAGGCGCGCCGTCCCGAGACGCAGGCCACCACGCCGTAGCGCTTGGCCACCTCGATCAGCGGCCGGCGGGTGGTCTCGGGCATGTGCGAGTCGTCGGGGTGATCGACGATCGGGGCGAGCACCCCGTCGACGTCGAGCAGCACGGCAGAGCGCTCCGGATTCTCCTTCAGCGGCCGGAGGAGCTCATCGAGCGTGGCGGTCCGGGGAGGCACGCCCCTAGTATGCCCCGCGATGCGCCGCATCCTCCAGCTCGCGGCGGTGGGGACCGCGGCGGGGCTGTTCTCGGGCCTGTTCGGCGTGGGGGGCGGGACGGTGATCGTGCCGCTGCTGATCCTCTGGCTCGGCTACGAGACGCGCGAGGCGACCGGGACCTCGCTCGCCGCGATCGTGATCATCGCCGCGGTCGCCGCCGCGATCCAGGCCGGCTACGGCAACGTCAGGCTGCTGGAGGGCGCCGTGGTGGGCCTGCCCGCCGTGGCCGGGATCGTGGCGGGGACCGCGCTGCAGCAGCGCGTGCCGGTGCGGACGCTGTCGCTGCTGTTCGCGGGGCTGCTGGTGATCATCGCCGCGCTGCTGGTGTTCTGATGGACCTCGTCCTGCTCGGCGTGGTCGGCTTCGCGGCCGGGATCGTGGCCGGGCTGTTCGGCGTCGGCGGCGGGATCCTGTTCGTACCCGCGCTCGCGCTGCTCGCCGGCCTGACCCAGCTCGAGGCGCAGGCCACCTCGCTGGTGGCGATCGTCCCCGTCGCCCTGGTCGGCGCCTGGCGCCAGCACGGCTACGGCAATCTGCGGCTGCGCGACGCACTCGTGCTCGGGTCGCTGGCCGCCGCCGGCGCGCTGGGCGGGGTCGCGCTCGCCAACGTGGTGCCCGAGCGGGCGCTCGAGCTGGGGTTCGCCGCGCTATTGGTGTTCACTGCCTACCGGCTCGTACGCAGCGCGACGAAGGAGGAGGCGACGTGACCGACACGGTCAAGGAGACGGAGACCGGGCAGGGCTGGGCGGTCGGGTCGATCGAGGGCATGGGCGAGGGCCCGGGCTTCCGCAAGATCCGCAAGGAGCTCGGCGTGACCGCGTTCGGCGTCAACGCGGTGATCATGCCCGCGGGCTACGCGGGCGGACCGCACTTCCACGACCGCCAGGAGGAGCTCTACCTCGTCCACAGCGGGACCATCGAGTTCACCTTCGGCGACGGCGAGAAGCGCGTGCTCGGCCCGGGTGGGATGACGCGTGTGGACGCCGAGACGGTGCGGCAGTTCCGCAACGTCTCGGACTCCGAGGAGGCGGTCTACGTATGCGTCGGCGGCGCCGACGGCTACGTCGGTCGCGACGGGCGCACCGTCGAGGGCGAGGACCCGCGCCCCGGTTAGGCCGCCGTGCCGACCTCGGCGGTGCAGAACGCGCAGCGCCGGGCGGTGGTGGGGATCTCCGACAGGCACTCCGGGCACGGCCGCGTGACCTTCGCGACCGGCGCCTCGGTGCGCATGTGGGCCATCAGCGCGTTCAGCGGCCGCACGATCAGGAAGAACACCACGGCCGCGATCAGCGCGAACGACACGACCGCGTTGACGAACGCGCCGTAGGCGAACTTCGAGCCGTTGATCGTGAACGCGAGCGAGGAGAAGTCGTGGTTGCCGGCGATCGCCGCGATCAGCGGCGTGATCAGCGAGGTCACCAGCGAGGTCACGACCGTGCCGAAGGCCGCTCCGATCACGACCGCCACCGCGAGGTCCACCACATTGCCGCGCAGCACGAAGGCGCGGAACTCCTTGAGCATCTGACTATGCTCGCAACTCGCATGGACGGGACCCCGCAGCTGATCTGCCACGTCGAGATCCCGAAGGGCTCGCGCAACAAGTACGAGTGGGACGAGACGCTGCAGGCGATCAAGCTCAACCGCTTCCTGTTCTCCTCCGTGGTCTATCCGACCGACTACGGCTTCGTCACCGACACCATCGGCCCGAAGGGCGGGGCAGTCGACGCGATGGTCTGTGTCTCCGAGCCCACGTTCCCCGGCTGCCGGATCTCGGTGCGAGCGGTCGGCGTCCTGCGCATGACCGACGAGAACGGGCAGAGTGACAAGCTGCTCTGCGTCCCCAGCCAGGACCCGGCGTGGGAGCACGTCGAGGCTCTCGAGGACCTGTCCGAGCGCCTGCGCGCTGAGATCGAGCACTTCTACTCGATCTACAAGCAGCCGGAGGGCAAGCAGGTCGACGTCCAGGGCTGGGACGGCCGCGCCGCCGCCGACGCGACCGTCGAGGAGGGGCGCCGGCGCTACTCCGAGGAGCGGGCGTAGCCTCCGTCCCGCTGCTCTCCGCGCGCGGCATCGCCAAGTCCTTCGGCGGCCGCTCGATCCTCGGCGACCTGGACCTGGAGGTCGCCGACGGCGCGCGCATCGGCATCCTCGGGCCCAACGGCGGCGGCAAGTCCACGCTGCTGAAGATCCTGACCGGCACCGAGCACGCCGACGCGGGCACGGTCACCCGCCGCCGCGGCCTCGTGCTCGCGTCGTTGCCTCAGATCGTCGAGGGCGACGCGCGGACCCCGGCGGCGACCGTGCGCGACGCGCGCCCCGAGCTCGCCGAGCTCGATCGCGAGCTCGGCGACGTCGAGCGCCGCCTCGCCGATCCCGCGCTCGCCGCCGACCTGCGCGGCATGGAGCGCGCGCTGGCCCACCAGGAGCGCGTGCTCGCCCGCTGGAGCGAGGCGGGTGGCGACAGCGCCGAGGGCGAGGCGCTGGGGCACCTGCGGGCGCTCGGCCTTCCCGACACGGCGCTCGCCACGCCCACGCGCGAGCTCAGCGGCGGCCAGCGCAAGCTCGTCACGCTCGCCGCCTGCCTCGCACGCCGGCCCGGCCTGCTGCTGCTCGACGAGCCCGAGGCCCATCTCGACATGAGCCGGCGCGAGCAGCTCGAGCGCCTGGTCAACGGCTTCGGAGGTGCGGTGGTGATGGTCTCCCACGACCGCCACCTGCTCGACGAGTGCGTCGACGAGATCGCCGAGCTCGACGGCGGCCGCATCCGGAGGTGGCCGGGCGCCTATTCGGCCTACACGGTCGCGCGCCGGCTCGAGCTGCAGCGCCAGCGCCAGCAGTGGGTGACCCAGCGCAAGGAGATCGAGCGCCTCGAGGAGGCGGTCCGGCGCTTCCGCCACTGGGCGCACATCACCGTCAACGCGCGCGCCGCGACGCAGGCGCGCTCCAAGCAGCGGGCGCTCGACCGCATCGAGCGCGTCGAGCGCCCCGTCTTCGAGCGCCGCAAGATGGCACTCGAGCTGCGCCCGGCCGTCCGCGGCGGCGAGCGCGTGGTCGCGCTCGAGCAGGCGGACTTCGCGTTCGGCGAGGACCCCGTGCTGCTCGACGTCGACCTCGTGGTCACGCGCGGCGAGCGCGTCGGCGTCGTCGGCCCCAACGGCGCGGGCAAAACCGTGCTCGCCCGCGTGCTGGCCGGCGAGCTCGCGCCGCGCGAGGGCACGCGGTGGACCGGCCCGAGCATCCAGATCGGCTACCTGTCCCAGACCGCCGTGCTGCCCGAGGAGCTCTCGGTCATCGACGTCCTGCGCACGGGGCGGTCGCTGTCGGAGGAGGCGGCGGTGCGGCTGCTGATGGCCTTCCTGTTCGACTACGAGCAGATCCGCCGGCCGGTGCGCACGCTCAGCGGGGGCGAGCGCACGCGCCTGGCCTTCCTGCTGCTGATGCAGGACGGCGCCAACTGCCTCGTGCTCGACGAGCCGACCAACCACCTCGACATCGACTCGATCGAGGTGCTCGAGGACGCGCTGGAGCGCTTCGACGGGACCGTCGTCGCGGTCTCCCACGACCGCTACTTCCTGGACCGGATCGCGGACCGCATCGTCGCGGTGGCCGACGGCGAGGTCACGAGCTACGAGGGCGGCTGGTCGGCCAACGCGGCGGTGCTCGGCGAGGGCGCGGCCTCGAAGGCCGGCCTGGACGCCACCTGAACGCCGGGCTTCGCCCCGGAGGCGCGGGGGTAGCGCATTCGGAGTGCCGTTCCTGCGCTCCCGCGAATGGCCGTGGACGGCGATCTCCGTCGCCGCGTTCCTCGTGCTGTCCTGGCGGGCGCGCTCGTTCGTCACCGACGACGCCTGGATCTCCGTGCGTTACGCCGAGAACCTCGCGAGCGGCCTCGGCTTCGTGTGGAACCCGGGCGGCCCGCGGGTGGAGGGCTTCAGCAACCCGGCGCTGGTCGGCTTCGAGGCGCTCGCCCATTCCGCCGGGCTCCCGGCGCTGGGAGCGGCGCGAGTGCTCGGCATCGCATCCGGCGTCGCGCTGCTCGCGCTGATCGGGATCCGCGGGCCCGCGACGGTCGGCAGGACGGCCAGCCGGGTCGCGCTGCTGCTCACCGCGCTGTGCGCGCCGCTCGCGCTGTGGGCGCTCGGCGGCCTGGAGACGCTGCCCACCGCGCTCGTCATCACCGCCGGCGCGCTGCGGCTCTCGCGCAGCGACGGCGGCGGCGCGCTGCGCGCGGGCATGGTGCTCGCACCGCTGCCGTGGCTGCGCCCCGAGGGCGTCGTCATCGCCGTCGGGCTCGCGGCGGCAGCGGAGGGCCCCGGCCTCCTGCGAGGCGGCGAGCGGCGCGCCGCCGCGGCGCGGCTCGCCCGCGCGGCCGGTCCCGCGCTCGCCTCGCAGGTCGTTCTCGAGCTGCTGCGACTGCTGGTCTACGGACACCCGCTGCCCAACTCCGTGCTCTACAAGGAAGGGACGAGCCAGACCTTCAACGTGCTCGGCGGCTTCCTGCTGGAGGCCGCGCCCGTCGTGCTGGCCGCCGGGCTCGGCGTGCTCGCGGCGCGCGGCCGGGCCCGCGTGCTCGCGGTCGCGCCGCTCATCTACGCGCTCGGCTCGCTGGGCACGCTCGACAGCGCGAACGCGTTCTCGCGCTTCCTGCTCCCGGCCTGGCCCTGCCTGGCGCTGCTCAGCGGGCTGGCCGTCGCCCGCGTGCGGCGCGCTCCGGGGCGCTTCGCCGCCCCCGCGGCTGTGGCGGCCGCGACGCTGCTGGCGGCGCTGGTGCTGTTCGACCCCCCGGGTGGCGCGAGCGACGTGCAGGCATTCGCGCGCAAGTACGCCGACTGCCGGCAGACGGCCCGCCTCGCCGCCGCGGGCTGGCTGCGGGCGGCGACGCCCGCCGGCACGTCGTTCTCGGTCACCGACGCCGGGCTCGTGGCAGCGCGGGCGGGCGGGCGGCCGGCGGTCGACGAGTTCCTGCTCAACGACCCGCTGATCCAGCGCACGGGCCCCGAGTCCTCCCAGCGGCGCGCGCAGCTGGTGCTCGGCCGGCGACCGAGCGTGCTCGCGATCGTCAGCCGCAGTCCTGCCCGGCCGGTCCCCCGCTACGACGTCGACCGCGCGCTGCTTCGCGACCCGCGCTTCGCCCGCTACCGCCTCGTCCACGTCGCGCGCGGAAGCGGGCCGGGCTGCCAGTACCACGTGCTGCTCTACCGGCGCGCCGCCTGAACGCAACCTGAGCGTGCGGCCTTGATTAAGCGCCGCATTAGGCAGAGCCGGGAGCGTCGTCGCCGATGCGGATCGCCGTCGCGGCAGCCCTCCTGTTCACTGCCCTCGCGTCAGCCGGCTGCGGCTCGGCCGGTCACGCCGGGACTCCGACCGCGGCGGCCGCGCAGCCACATCACCGCGCCGTCGCCGCCGCCCGTCCGCTGCGCACGGTCTCCGCGCTCTCGGAGGCGACGGCGATCGCGCGCCGGACCTACCGCCTGGAGGCCGTGGGGCGCCCAGGGCGCGCGTCGGTGCGGCGAATCAACCGCGACGCGGTGCTGCTCTCGGCGCTGCGCGCACACGACGCGCGGGCGACGCGGGCCGAGGCGCTGCGCCAGCTGTTCCTGCCGCACTACCACGTGGTGCGCCTTCGGGTCCTGCGTGGCACGCGGTCGCTGGTCGACGTCGGCGGGCGCTTCGTCGCGGCCGGTGCGCACGTCGAGCTGCGGAGCGGCGGGCGCTCGCTGGGCCGTCTTGAAGCGTCGATCCAGGACGTCATCGGGTTCGTCAAGCTCGTGCACCGGCGCTCGGGCGCGCAGGCCGTCGTGCGCGGGAGCCACGGCCACGTCGCCACGCTGCTGCGCCCGGCGGCGCACGCCAGGCTGCCGCTCTCGGGACGCACGCGGATCGCCGGGCGCAGCTACGCGGTGAGCTCCTTCCGCGAGACCGGCTTCGCCGGCGAGCCGCTGCGGGTCTGGGTCCTCCTGCCCCGCTGACGCGGGGCCAAGAGCCGCCCCGCGGCACACCTCCTAGTGTGCTCGCGCGTGCGAAGGCTCGCCGTCGATCTCACGCCGCTGCGCGACTCGCGCGACCTGCGGCTGCTCATCCTCGGCAACGTCGTCTCGGGGCTCGGCACCCAGGCCGCGCTGGTCGCGCTGCCGTTCCAGATCTACGTCGAGACGCGCTCGGCGTTCCTGACCGGGCTGCTCGGCGCGGTGGAGCTCGTCCCGCTGGTCACGATGGCGCTGCTCGGCGGGGCGTTCGCCGACCGCATGGACCGGCGCCGGATGCTGCTGCTCGACCAGGTCGCGCTGGTGGCGACCGCGGCCGCACTCGCGGCGGTGACGTTCGCGGGCTCGCCGCCGATCCCGCTGCTCTATGCGCTCGGCGCGCTGCTCGCCGGCTTCGGGGCGGTCCAGAACGTCACGCGCTCGGCGATCGTGCCGAATCTCGTCGAGCCGGCGAGGCTGCGCTCGGCGCTGGCGCTCAACTTCGGGCTCACGCAGGTCACCATGGTCGCCGGCCCCGGGCTCGGCGGCGTGCTGATCAGCGCGCTCGGCGTCGGGGCGGCGTACACGACCGACGCGGTCAGCTGCCTGGCGATGGTGGCCGCCGCCGCCGCGATGCGCCCGCAGCCGCCGCAGGACGCCGAGGGGCACCCGGGCGCCGGCATCTTGAGCTCGATCGGCGAGGGCCTGCGCTTCGTGCGCGGCAACCAGGCGCTGAAGGGCTCCTTCGCGATCGACCTGATGGCGATGACGTTCGGGATGCCGCGAGCGCTGTTCGCCGTGCTGGCGGTCAGCGTCTACGGCGCGGGCGCGGCGGGCACCGGTCTGCTCTACGCCTCCGTGTCGATCGGGGCCACCGTGGCGGCGCTCACGACGGGCTGGCTCTCGCACGCGCGGCGCCTCGGGCGCATCGTGATCTACGCGGTGGCGGTCTGGGGCGCGGCGATCGCACTGGCGGGCCTGGCGCCGGCGCTGTGGGTCGCCGCCGCGCTGCTGGCGCTCGCCGGAGCGGCGGACAGCGTCAGCGCGGTCTGTCGCAGCACGATCAACCAGACGGTGACGCCCGACCGCATGCGCGGGCGCATGTCCTCCACCTTCATGCTCGTGGTCACGAGCGGCCCGCGGCTCGGCGACGTCGAGGCCGGCAGCGTGGCCGCTCTGGCCGGCGTGCGCTTCTCGATCGTGTCGGGCGGGCTCGCGTGCGTCGCCGGCGCGGCGCTGCTCGCGATCGCGTTCCCCGCGCTCCTGCGCTACGACGCGGAGGCGTCGCCGGTCCCGGCGTGAGCGGCGGCGCGCCCGCCGGGCCGACGGCCACGGGATCGCTCAGATCACCTACCCGGTGATGACGTTGTGCACCTCGGAGATCATCGGCTCGCCCGGGTTGACCCCGGCCGCCGAGAGGATCGGGAGCAGCGTCGCGCCGAACGCCTCGAACGCCTCCTTCGACTCCCAGACGTCGAAGACGTGCACCCCGCCCGGGCTCTCCAGTGCGCAGTGGTAGAGGCGCCCGGCGGGAGCGCCAGCGCCCGCGTCTTCGAGGTCCTTCAGTGTCGAGTCGTACTTGTCGACCGGGAAGGATTCGGGACTGAAGTAGACACCAATCGCCATCGTGGGCTCGCTTTCGTCAAGTCTGGACGGCCCCAGATTATTGGCGGCGCGTCGACTCCACAACGCCCGAAAGTGCAGCGACGCGCACAGCCTCCCAAACGCTCGCATGGCTCGCGTCGTGGGCGACGAGCGGGGCGTTGCCATGTCGCCGGCCAGAAAATCCGCGGCTCCAGGCATTCTCCGAAGCGGAGCGGCGCAGGAATCGAACCTACCTACGACCGGGCTACGGCCGCGTACCGGTTTTGAAGACCGGGTGGGGCACCAGCCCCGGCCGCTCCGCGTGGGAGGGTAGGGGCGCGGTGGTACCTTCGGCGGATGGTCAGGCGGGAAGGGCCGCGATCACGCCGCGCCGAGGACCGCGAGGCCGAGCCGGGTTCGCACGATCCGCCTGCTCCTGCGCCCGACGTGGCGGCCGTGCTCGCCCTGCAGGCAAGCGTCGGCAACCGGGCCGTCGCGCGGCTGCTCAAGGTTTCCGGGGGCGCGCCCGACTGGGGAAAGTTCCGCGCGATCGCGGAGCCGGCGGCCTCCACCGCGTTCGCCCGCGATGCGAAGGGCGTCGTCTCGGGGAGCACCTACACGCCGCCGAAGGCCGCCGCCGCGCCCGCGGGTCCGACCAAGCTCGCCCCCGGCCAGGCGCCGTCGCTCACACCGCCGTCCCCCTCGCCCGCCTTCCAATCGCGGCTGCTCGGCATCGTCAACGACAAGACGCGCGACGCCGAGGTGCACCTCGGCCAGGGCCAGCCCGACGTCTTCCTGGGCGCCTTCCCGCAGAAGCCGCCACCGCCCGGCGGGCCGCAGCCGCTGGTCGCCCCGAGCAAAGAGCAGCGGATCGACATCGACGACGTCGACAACACCGAGCGCTGGGCGCCCGGCCACGGCGTGGCAAAGCTGCTGCACGAGGTCGTCGAGAACTACGAGGGCCACGACTCGGGCTTCGACTACGGCAAGGCCCACGACGCCGGCATCGAGGCCGAGGTGGCGGTGGTCAAGGACTTCGCGGGCTCGGGCGCCGGTCGGGGCGGCGTGGCCAGCGGCAACGACCCCGGCCAGCCGGGGGTGACGCTGTGGGCCTTTGACTACATCTCGCACTTCCTCGTCGTCGAGGTCGCCGCCGACGCCTCGGTGCAGCGCGCCCGCAAGGTCGCCCCCAAGGTGGTCAAGACGGTGCTCACCAACGAGTGCGAGGCGGGCAAGGAGTTCGTCGACTACTCCATGAACGTCAAGCCGCTGATGGACGCGCAGCTCGCGTGGGGAACCACGGACCTGGCCACCGTGCGCTTCGCGGGCCGGACCGATCCCGCCGATGCGAAGGCGGGTGCCGGGACGGACCTCGGCGTGCGCCGGGCGCAGGCGGCGCTCAAGGCGCTCAACGCCGTGAGCAAGATCGCGTCGAAGCGGACCACGAACCTCTTCGAGCAGGGGGAGGTCGCCGCGACCGCCTCGGGCGCCCCCGGCCGCCAGGTCGAGATCAGCGTCGTGGTGCCGGCCCTCTGAGCCTCAGGACCGAGCCGCCTTCACCGCCGCCAGGCGCTCGAGGAACTCCTCGGGGTTCAGGTCCTCGGGGGCTCCCGCGACGCGGGGGCGCAGGCGGCGCTCGAGATCGCGGGCGAGGTCGTCGCGGGCGGCCGAGGTGAGCTCGACGCGGCGGTCGAGGAACTGGCGGATGGCGCTCGCGTCGGCCGCCGAGACCGCGCTGACGTCCCAGCCCTGGGCGTCCGCGCCCTTGCGGGCGATGTAGTCGGGCAGCTCGGCCAGGCCGCCGCCCGCCTTGCCGGGCCGGTCGCGGATCACGTAGGTGTCCGCCGCGAGGTCGCCGAGGCGCTGGTTGCGGACGGTGAGGAAGATCGAGAGCATCCCGATCGCGTAGAGCGCGGGCAGGATGTCGACGAGCCGCATGACGTTGCGCAGCGCGCTCGTGACCAGCCCGACCGGGCGGCCGCCGGTGCGCACGACGCGCAGGCCGGTCCAGCGCTTGCCGAGCGTGCGGCCGTGCGAGCGGACCTCGAAGAACACGTCGTAGCCGAAGAAGATCAGGAACGCGGCGATCGAGAACACCGCAGCCGTCACGTAGTCGGTCTCGCCGCCGGAGTCGAAGCCGTTGAACGCGCCGAGCAGCAGCGCGATCGCCAGCAGCGTCCCCCCCTGGACCACAAGGTCCAGCATCGCGGCGATGAAGCGCGAGCCGATCCCCGCGAGCGTCAGCTCGACGTCGACGCCCTCCGGCGTCGCGATCTGCACCCGGTCCTCATACTCCATTACTCAGTGAAGCTAGACCGTTTCCTGCGCGAGCGCCAACCGGAGTGGGATGCGCTGGAAGGGCTGCTCGGTGACGCGGGGGCCAAGCCCGAACGGCTCGCACCAGACCGGCTGCGGCGCCTCGGCTCGCTCTATCGCGGCGCGGCGGCCGACCTCGCCTTCGCGCGCCGCGCGTTCCCGGGCGACCCGGTGACCCGCCGCCTCGAGCGCCTCGTGCTCGACGGGCGCCAGCAGGTGTACGCCGACTCCGGCGGGCGGCGCTCGCTCTGGCACTTCCTCTCGCGCGGCTACTGGCAGCGCATCCGCGAGCGCCCGTGGGCGCTGGCCACGGCGCTGCTGCTGCTCTTCGGCCCGATGCTGCTGGCGGCCGTGTGGGCGATCGACGATCCCGCGGCGGCGGTCGGGGTCGTCCCCGACCAGTTTCAGGGCGCGGCGGACCCCGGCGGGCGCGGGCCGATCTCCGCCGGGCAGTCGACCGCGCTCTCGAGCCAGATCTTCACCAACAACATCCGCGTGACGTTCTTGGCCGTCGCGGGCGGGATGCTGGCCGGCCTGGGCACCGCCGCGGTGACGATCTTCAACGGCGGCTTCGTCGGCGCGATCATGGGCCTGACGATCGAGAACGGCTCGAGTGCTGACCTGTTCCGGCTGATCCTCCCGCACGGCGTGCTCGAGCTCTCGTGCATCTCGATCTCCGCCGCCGCGGGGCTGCGGCTCGGCTGGTCGATGATTGAGCCGGGGACGCTGACCCGCGCGCGCTCGCTGCAGCGCGAAGCTGGCCCCGCGATGGAGCTCGTGCTCGGCACGATGCCGTGGCTGGTGGTCGCGGGCCTGGTCGAGGGGTACGTGACGCCGAACCTCGGGAGCCTGACCCCGGCGATCGCCGTCGGCGGCGGGCTCGGCGCGCTGTTCTGGGGGCTGGCGGTCTGGCGCGGTGGCTCAGAGCCGGGCGCGGGCCTTGGCGCGCAGGTAGGCGCGCACGCAGGCGGCGGGCAGCCCGCCGGCGGGGGCCTCGAGCACGCTCGCGCCGGCGCGCTCGAGCTCGTGGGCGACGCGGGCCCGCGCTGAGAGGACGTCGAGCGCGACCGCCTGGCCGTAGACGTCCATTGGCGCGGCCGGAGCGGTGGCGATCTGCGCGTCGAGGTCGGGGTCGCGCACCGACGCGACGATCACCACATGGCGGCGCGCGAGCACCGGCACGGCGTCGACGAGCGGCCGCGCGGCGCCCTCCTCGAGCAGGTCGCAGAACACGAGGATCAGCGAGCGCTTGGCGCCCTCGACGGTCTGGAAGGCGAGCTCGTAGTCGGCGTCGACCGGCTGTGGCTCGAGGTCGAAGATCGCCCGCACGACGCGCTCGCCGCCGGCGCGGCGAGGGGAGAGCCGCCGCCGGATCGCGTCGTCGAAGGCCACCACTCCGCAGCGGTCGCCGACCGCGTCGGCGACGAGCGCGACCGCGACGGCCGCGTCGACGGCGGCGTCGAGCCGCGTGCGGTCGCCCAGCGGCGCGGCCATCAGCCGCCCGGCGTCGAGCAGCAGCATCACCTCGCGGTCCTGCTCGATCCGGTACTGGTTGCTCATCGGGCGCTGCAGCCGCTCGGTGGCGCGCCAGTTGATCTGGCGCACGTCGTCGTCGGGCGAGTAGTCGCGGATCGACTCGAAGTCGGTGCCGAGCCCGAGCGGCCCGCGGGTGAGCCTCCCCTGCTCGCGAAAGCGCCCCTGGCGCACGGCGAGCGCGAGCCGTCGCGCGCCCGGAAGGTCGGGATAGACGAGCACCTCCTCGGCGCCTTCGCCCGGGTGGTGCCAGCGCCCGAGGCCGAGCGGGCCCTGCGTGCGCGCGGCGACAGCGCCGAGCGTGTGGCGCCCGCGCCGCAGCGGGGTCAGCGTCGCCTGCAGCCCGCCGTCGCCCTCGCGCGGCTGGAGCCCGAGGTCGGGCGGCATCGGCTGGCGCACGCGTACGGTGCCCGGTCCGTGCGCCCGCGCCTCGACGACCAGCGGGCTCGCCACGCCGCGGGCGAGCACGGGCGCGACCCGGCGCTCGATCCGGGGAGCCCGGCGCACCGTGAGCGCGTCGACCACCGTGGCGGCCAGCAGCGCGAGCGCGGCCAGCGCGCCGAGCGCTGGACCGACGAGCGCTGTTGCGAGCGCGATCACCCCGAGCAGCAGTGCGGCCCGCGGCGACGGGCTCACCGCGGCACGGGGACCTCGCCGAGCGCGGTGCGCACGGCGTCGTCGGGCCCGTAGCGCTCGAGCTCGGCCTCCGGCGTGAGCACGAGCCGGTGGCGGAGCACCGGCGCGGCCATCCGCGAGACGTCGTCGGGGGTCACGTAGTCGCGCCCCGCCAGGCGCGCCGCCGCACGCGACGCGCCCAGGAGATGGACGGCTGCGCGCGGGCTGCCGCCGAGCTCGACGCTCGGCAGCTCGCGCGTCCTGCGCACCACGGCGACGACGTAGCGCGCGACGTCATCCTCCACGCGGGTTGCGTCGACCGAGGCGCGGGCCTCGCGCAGGGCCTCGACGCCGGCGACGGGCTGGACGGCGTCGAGGTTCCCCGGGCCGACGCCGCGCCGGCTGAGCCCGAGCATGCCGAGCTCCTCCTCGGCCGACGGGTAGCCGACGTCCAGCTTGACCAGGAACCGATCGAGCTGCGCCTCGGGCAGCGCGTAGGTTCCCTCGTACTCGATCGGGTTCTGGGTGGCGACGACGAGGAACGGGTCCGGCAGCGCCTCGGCGCGGCCCTCGATCGAGACCTGTGCCTCCTGCATCGCCTCCAGCAGCGCGGCCTGGGTCTTGGGCGGCGTGCGGTTGACCTCGTCGGCCAGCAGCACGTTGGTGAACATGGGGCCCTTGCGGAAGCTCAACTCGCCGCCGCGCAGCGTCATGTTGCCGGTCAGGTCGGAGGGGAGCATGTCGGGGGTGAACTGCACGCGGCGGAACTCGACACCGAGCGCCCGCGCGACCGCGTTGGCCAGCAGGGTCTTGGCCACGCCCGGCGGGCCCTCGAGCAGCACGTGCCCGCCGAGCGCGGCCGCCGCGAGCAGCGTCGCGACGGTCTCGGCCTGTCCGACCACCACCTTGGCGACCTCCGCGGCCACGGCGTCATGGAGCTCCTTCAACGCACATCCCTCCTCGACAGCGCGGCCAGCGCGCGGCCTGTCGACATCACGGTCTCGTCGTCGTCCGCGGGGCCGGTGAGCGCCTGCGCCTCATCCTCCCCGAGGCCGGCCTTGAGGCCGGCGGCGACCCAGCCCTCGTCGCTCGCGCCGGGCGGTGCGCCGACGCGCCGCGCGACGCGCTCGCGCGCGGCCTCGCGCACCGGCGCGACGGCGGCGTCGCGCTGCCGGCCGCGTGCGAGCGTGCCCGCGAGCGCGTCGACGTAGCCGCGACGCGGTGGCGGGAGCTCTCGCCGCTCGAGCTCGGGCGGCCCGAGCCGGCGGCCGCGCGCGAGCATCAGCGCGAGCGCCGCGAGGCCGAGCCCGATCAGCGCCCAGCCGAAGCGCGCCGGCAGCGCGGCGAGGCCGCGCGCCGGTCCGTAGCCGTGGACGCTCTCTAGGAAGGTCAGCTCGCCCGAGCCCGCCAGCGCGAGCGCGAGCACCGCGTTGTCCTGCGCCGCGAGCAGCCGGTTCTGCAGCGGGGACGCGTCCGCGAGCAGCAGCAGCTCGCCGCGGCCGGCGCGAGCTCGCAGCAACAGCGACCCGGCGACCGGCGTCGCTCCCGCGCGCGAGCCCCAGCGGCCCTCGCCCGCGCTGCGAAGGCGCCGCGCCCCGCCCAGCGTCGTCCCGACGGTCTTCGCGCCGCCGTCCGCCCATGCGGGCGGGCGCGCGTGGGCGAGCAGCGTCTTCAGCCACGATCCCGGCTCGACCCCGCCGGCGACCACGCGGCCGCCGCGCTCGGCGAAGCCGCGGACCGCATGGGCCTCGGACGCCGGGAAGGAGTCAGGGTCGAGCACCACGAGCGTGCCGCCGGCCGGGAGCGTGCGCGCCGACGCGGGCGCGCGCAGGGCCCGCACCCGCCGCCCGGAGCGTCGTGCCAGCTCCGCCCACGCCGCGAGCCCGCGCGGCTTGGTCGCGAACGCCGAAGAGGGCGGTCCGCTCGGGCTCGGGGAGATCGCCTCGACCCCAGTGGCGATCAGCTCGACGAGCAGCAGTGCGCCGACGATCACCAGCGCCGCCCGCACGGCGGGGTTCTCCGGCAGGCGCCGGCGCAGCGCGCTCATCGCGTCCCGAGCTCGCTCAGCACGCGCTGCCAGCCCTCGCGGCTCGCGGTCGCATCGGGCTCGTGCGCCTCGCGCCCGCCGTAGGCGATCGCGTCGAAGTCGGCCCCGACGCGCTCGAACGCCGGCGAGCGCAGCGCGGCCGCGACCTCCCACGTGGCCAGCGACGGCCGGTACTCGATCGCCTCGCGCGCGTCCAGCCGCAGCAGTCCGGCGCGGAAGCGCAGCCGCACTGCGGCCTCCCACGCGCCGGCGGCGGCCGCGCGGTCGGCGTCGCGCTCGAGGTCGCGCGGATCCTCGCGCGCACCCGTGCGCGTCCGGCCGGCGCGGCCCTCGGCGCCCGCCCCGGCGCGGATGGAGCGGCGCACGAGCAGCACCACCGCCGTGATGACGAGGGCGGCGATCACCAGCCACAACACGGGCGCTCCGCCGGGCGTGCGGATCGCGAGGTCGTCGAAGAGCCGTCGCAGCCGCGCCAGGCGCTCGCCGAGCCACCGCAGCGGTCCGGCGAACGGCCGCGGCAGCTGACTGCCGCGAAAGCGCTTCTCGGCGAGGATCTCGCGCGCCACCGCGCGCGGGTCCGCCGCCCGCCCGCCGCCCGCCGCTGTCTGGGCCTGCGCCGCGACCGAGCCGATGAGCAACGCGACGACCAGGGCGGCCGCCGCCAGGGCGGGCGCCCCGCGCCTCAGCGCGGCGGTCCCTCGTCGGGCGGCCGGCGCTCGCCGCCGAGCGGGTCGCCCTGGCTCAGCCCTCCGCCGTCACCCGGTGGCGGCGCCTGCGGCGGCGCGAAGCCGCCGGACTGAGCCGGAGGCGAGCTCGATGGAGGCTCGTAGGAGCCGAGGCCCGACGACGCGCCGACGGCGTCCGGGCTCGTTGCGTAGCCGGGCGCGTCCTGGCCGACCCCCTGGGCCAGCAGCTGGAGGTCGAAGCCCTCCTTGCGGACCCGCAGGTCGAAGTAGAGGATCGTCAGCACCGCGGCGAACAGCGGCAGCGTGATCATCGACGCGAGGATGTTGACGATCGTCAGCACGACGGCGGACACCGTCCGGCTGTCGGTCGCCGCCCCGAGGATTCCGCCGATCACGGCGCCGACGACGCCGCTGATCACGGCGACGATCAGGTACATCACGAACAGCGCCCCGAACGTCGCCCACCAACGTCCTCTCACGAGCCCGAACGAGCGCCGCATCGCCGCAACAGGGCTGAGGCCCTCCGACAGCAGCGCCGGGAAGCTCAGTGACAGCGCGATGGAGAGCCAGATGCCAGGGACGATGAGCGCGATCGTGCCCGCGACCACCGCGAGGAAGAACAGAAGGCTCAGGAGCAACAGCGGGAGCAGCTTCGTGGCTGCGAACCGCCAGGACTCCGACGCGGTGTGGCGCTGCCCGAGGTATGCCCCGGACACGGCGCGGAAGCAGGCGGCCGAGGCGAGCGTGTAGAGCACCATGGCGAGGACCGCCGTGATCAGCGTGCCGGCGATGATGGTGCCGCTCGCGCTCGTGGTCGTCCGCGTGGCACCGAACTCGAACGAGGTGTTGCTGGTCGAGGCGGTGATCAGGGTGCTGACGATGTTCACCGGCACCGATACCACGAGCACGCACAGGGCCAGCGTGCCGAAGTTCTGGCGGAAGACCTTGAAGGAGGCGTCGAGTGTCTCCCCGACGCTGAGCGGCCGGAGCTGCGGGGAGTACTGCGTCGTGGACATGCCTCGGACCCTAGTGGCTCTGCGCGAGCCCGTGTTCCAGTGCCCCCTTGACGCCCGCATCGAGCGCGTTGAGCCGGTGCAGCGCGAGCGCCTCGGGCGAGCCGAAGCGCCGCCCCGGCGCGGCGTCGGGACCGTGGTGGCAGAGCACGCAGTGTGCGAGCGCCAGCCGGCGCGCCTCGCTCATCGCGCCCGCTCGCTCGTCGAGGATCCGCTGGCCGAGCACGAGGTGGCCGAGCAGGCGGCCCTCCTCCGACAGGCCGACCTCCGCGCCGTAGGTGAACTCGCGCGTCTTGCCGAGGTCGTGCACGAGCGCCGCGCAGACCAGCAGGTCGGTGTTCAGCCGCGGGTGCAGCACGCCGGTCTCGAGCGCCAGTGTCCCGACCGCGACGGTGTGCTCGAGCAGGCCGCCGAGGTAGGCGTGGTGGCCGCCCCGCGTGCACGGGGCGCGGCGCCACTGCGCGCGCAGCTCGTCGTCGCCGAGCAGGCGCTCGAGCAGCTCGCGGTACTCGGCGTCGTGAACTTCGCGCGCGAGGTGCTCGAGGAAGCCGTCGAGCTCGTCGAGGTCGCGGTAGGCGACGGGGAGAAAGGACGCCGGGTCCTCGGCGTCCGCGCGCTCGATCCCGCGCACCTCGAGCTGCAGCTCGTCGCGGAAGCGCTCCACGCGCCCGCGCACGCGCACGAGGTCCCCGCGCTCGAAGCGCCCGGCCAGCACGTCGACGTCGCGGAACGCGCGCCCCGGCAGGGTGCCGGTGCGGTCGCGCAGCTCCAGCGCGAGGTAGGGCGTGCCGGTTCGGGCCGTCAGGCGGTCCTTGCGGGTGCACGCGTAGACGCCCGCGACGTCGTCGCCCGCGCGCAATGAGGTGATCGGCGCCACGCTTCGATCATGGCCGGGGCGCCGGACACGACGCGCTACCGTGAACCGGATGCAGCCGTTGCGCTGGGAGCGCCGCCCGGATGGGCTCAGGGCCCCGGCGGTGGTCTGTGCGTTCAAGGGCTGGAACGACGCCGGCGAGTCCGCCTCCGCGGCCCTCAGCTTCCTCGGCACCGCCCTCGACGCGCAGCGCTTTGCCACGATCGATCCCGAGGAGTTCGTCGACTTCCAGGCGACGCGGCCCACGGTCCGCCTCCACGAGGGCTTGACGCGCGCCATCGACTGGCCCGAGTTCGAGGTCTACGAGGCGCGCATCCCGCGCGCGCCGCGCGACCTGATCCTGCTGGCGGGGCCCGAGCCTGCGATCCGCTGGCGCGCGTTCTGCCAGACGGTGATCGATCTCGCCGAGGCGCTCGGCGCCCAGCTGGTGGTCACGTTGGGCGCGCTGCTCGCCGACGTCCCGCACTCACGGCCGGTGGCGATCACCGGAATCGCCTCCGACGAGGCGCTGGTCGAGCGGCTCGATCTCAACCGCTCCAACTACGAGGGCCCGACCGGGATCGTCGGCTGCCTGCAGGCGCTCGCCGCGCAGGCCGGCATCCCCGCGGCGTCCCTGTGGGCCGCGGTCCCCCACTACGTCGCCGTCGTGCCGAACCCCAAGGGCGCGCTCGCGCTGCTGCGCAAGCTCGAGGGGCTCGTCGGCGTCGCGATCGACGGGACCGAGCTCGAGGAGGCGGCCGTCGAGTACGAGCGCCAGGTCTCCCGCGCGGTCGAGATGGACCCCGACGTCCAGGCCTTCGTAGAGCGCCTCGAGCGCGCCGCCGACGAGGAGGACACCCCGACGGACCCGAGCGACCTCCCGTCCGGCGACCTGCTGGCACGGGAGTTCCAGCGGTTCCTGCGCCAGCGCGGCGACACGTAGCTCACGCCCGCCCGCGCGCGAGGTCCAGCAGCCGGCCGAGGATCTTCTCGCCGTCGGCGCGCAGCCCGTTGTGCTCGTACTCGTTGGTGATCCACGGGCGCAGGCCGCCGATGTGCGTCGCGGTCGCCTCGGAGAACTCGCGCGGCACGTAGAGGTCGTCCGCGTAGATCGCGGCGGCGGCGGGGACTGTGTTGGCCCGCAGCCGCTCGGGGTCGTAAAGGCGAGGCCAGTCGACCTCGGCGAGGATCTCCGCCGCCTCGCGCAGCGGCGCCAGCGCGCCGTAGTCCTCGAACATCCACGGGAATACGTGCTCGGCGGTGAACAGCTCCGGCGAGGCGTCGTAGTCGCCGGGCAGGAGCCGCTGCGCCGCCCAGCGCGTGGCGCCGCCGTCGGCCCAGCAGGCCTCGTGCAGGATCGCGTAGAGCGGGTTGCGGGCGAACGGCTGGGCGGCGGCGACATCGTGCAGGAAGGCCGGGGAGCCGGGCGGCAGCTCGAGCAGGTGGTGCAGGTGCTCGGCGCCGTCGCTCATGCCCAGCTCGCCGCCGAGCTGGCGCAGGCGGCGCGACGTCAACCGATCGCCCGTGGGCAGCCGGACGTCGCCGGCCTCGAGCTGGACGTGCAGGGCCAGTACGCGCTCGCGGTCGTCCGGGTGGCGGTCGTAGTAGCTGCGGCTGCGCGCCAGGGCGCTCGCGTAGGTCGTGCGGTAGACGTCGTCGATGCCCGCATCTAGCGGCGGCAGGCCGCCGGTGATCAGCGCCTCGCGCAGGCTCTCCGGCGCCAGCGACAGGTAGGTGACCACGCACAGGCCGCCGAAGCTCTGGCCGAGCACGCTCCAGCGATCGACCTCCAGGTCGCGGCGGATCCACTCGAGGTCGCGCACGATCGCGTCCGCGCGGAAGTGCGACAGGTAGGAGGCCTGCTCCTGGGGGCTCATCCCGGGCAGCGAGCCGACCGGCGTCGAGCGCCCCGTCCCGCGCTGGTCGAGCAGCAGGACGCGGAACTCCGACAGCGCCCGGTCGAGCCACCCGGGCGCACGTGGGAAGCCCGTCGGCCGCGGAGCCTCGCTGCCCGGGCCGCCCTGGAGGAAGACCAGGAACGGCCGCTCCCGGGCGCCGGGCACACCGGCCTCGGCGACCTCGCGGGCGAAGACCGTGATGCGCGGGCCTTCGGGCTCGGCGTGGTCGAGGGGGACGTCGAACTCGTGCTCGGTGGTGATCACTAGCGCTCCGCCGCCGGGCACGCGATCCGGTAGTCGCACATCGAGCACGCCGCGTACGACGGCGTCGGCTCGAAGCCCTGCCCCTGGATTCCCTCGGCGACGGTGTGGACGGTCTCCGTGATCCAGTCGCGGTCGTCCTCGTCGCGCTCGACCGGCACCTTCTCGTCGTCGAGCACGTAGTAGTAGGCCTGCTGGGCGGCCTCGAGCTGCCAGGACTCGCGCGCGCCGACCGCGTAGAGCGAGAGCTGGACGTCCTCCCGGAGCTGGGCGGCGGTCTTGGGGCGGCCGGTCTTGTAGTCGATCAGCTCATAGGCGCCGTCGGGCAGCCGGTCGACGCGGTCCACGCGGCCACGCAGCACGTGCGGGCCGAGCTTGAACTGGAACGAGCGCTCGAACCAGAGCGGCTCGGACTCCTCGCCCTGGTAGCGGGCGTGGTAGCGCACGAGCGCCTGGCCCGCCTTGGCCCGCAGCTGGCGCTCCTCCTCTGAGTCGCCGAAGCCGCCGCGGCGCCAGCCGGCCTCCAGCAGGCCGAGCATCTCGGGCAGCGAGCGCGACGCGGCGCCGCCGGCGTGGAAGCGCTCGAGCACCTGGTGGATGAGGATCCCGAAGCGCTGGTTGAGCGTCGGCTCGCTCGGGATCCGGAACACGCGCGCGAACTTGTACTTCAGCGGGCAGGTCCGGTAGGTCTCGATGTCCGCCGCCGAGAGCATCAGCCCGTCGCCGCGCCGCGGGTGGAAGGACTCCAGCGACGGCTCCGTGCGCGCGGCGACCGCTCGGGTGCGCAGCTTCTCGTCGCGCTCGGCGTCGAGCAGGTACTCGTCGAGCGCCGAGGTCTCGAAGATCTCGCGCTGCTCGGACGTGGCCGCCTGCAGCAGGCGGGCGTTGACCTCGGGCAGCGCCTCGGCCACCGCCTGGCCCTCGGGCGGGGGCTGGGACGTGCGCTCGATCAGCGCGGCGAGCTTGATCAGCTCGAGGTAGCGCACGACGGCGTGGGAGACGTCGAGGTCGGTGTCGAAGCGCAGCTCGCCGCGGCGCCCGCCGACCTGCGAGACCGTGGTCAGCAGCTCGTCGCGCAGCAGCCGGAAGGTGGACTGCAGCGTCTCGGCGGGGCCGAAGAGCTCCTCGTCGTGGTGCTC
>JBBRYA010000032.1:0-39837 GCA_038238015.1 Solirubrobacterales bacterium | reverse complement strand
GGTCCGGATCACCCGACTTGAAGATGCCCGACCCGACGAAGACGCCATCCGCCCCGAGCTGCATGCAGAGAGATGCATCGGCTGGGGTTGCGATGCCACCGGCAGTAAAGGTGACGACGGGCAGGCGGCCGTTCTCGGCCACCCAGCGGACGAGCTCGTGCGGCGCGCGCAACTCCTTCGCCTCGGCGTACAACTCCTCGTCGCGGAGCGAGCCGAGCCGCCTGATGCCTCCGAAGACCGAGCGCATGTGGGTGACTGCGTTGACGATGTCGCCGGTGCCGGCCTCGCCCTTGGTGCGGATCATGGCCGCACCCTCGGTGATGCGCCGGAGCGCCTCGCCCAGATTCGTGGCGCCGCAGACGAACGGCACGATGAACTTCCATTTGTCGACGTGATGGTCGATGTCGGCGGGTGTCAGCACCTCGGACTCGTCGATGTAGTCGACCTCGAGCGCCTCGAGCACCTGCGCCTCGACGAAGTGGCCGATGCGCGCCTTGGCCATCACCGGGATGGTCACGGCCTCCTGGATGCCCTTGATCAGGAGCGGATCGGACATGCGCGCCACGCCGCCGTCGCGCCGGATGTCGGCGGGGACGCGCTCGAGCGCCATCACGGCGACCGCGCCGGCGTCCTCGGCGATCCGGGCTTGCTCGGCGTCGATCACGTCCATGATCACGCCGCCCTTGAGCATCTCGGCCAGGCCGGCCTTGACCCGGAACGTCGACTCGTCGCGCATGCCCTCCATCCTAGCCGCGGCTACTTCGGCGGCTTGAGCACCTCGGCCGCCACGCGCGCCCCCGTGGAGACCGCTCCGTTGAGGTAGCCCTGGAAGTCCTGGCTCGTGTGCTCGCCCGCGAAGTGGCAGCGGCCCGAGATCTCCGGCTCCGCGCCGCTGAAGGCCTGGTACTGGCCGACGCGGTAGTAGGAGTAGGAGCCCTTGGTCCAGCGGTAGGCGGGCCAGTAGTCGATCGTCGCGCAGCCGTTGTAGGCCTTGGTGATGCCCGGCAGCACCGGCTCGATCTGGGCGAGGAACTGCTTCGCGCGCGAGTCCGGGGTGCCCGAGCCGAACGTGTTGCCGATCTTGCCGCCGGTGTAGTCGACGAGGATCCCCGCCGTGCCCGGCTGGGCGCGCGAGACCTCCCAGGTGGCCTGGTAGCCGGTGTCGGCGTAGGTGTCGCCGTTGTTGCCCAGCGTGCGCCACTGGCGCGTGGAGAAGCCGACGTTGAGCTTGGAGTTGGTGCCCATTCCCAGCTCCTTGATCGCGCGCTGCTTGGTCGCGGAGAAGCCGGCCTTGGAGTAGTCCACCGAGGAGCGCAGGATCGAGAACGGCAGCGCGAGCACGACGCGGTCGGCGCTGACCGTCGAGGTCGCCAGGCCGTCGCTGAACGTGAGCGTGTAGCCGCCCGCGGAGGTCTGGCGGATCGCCACCAGCTCGCGGTTGCGGGTGATCTGGCCGCTCAGCGCGTTCGCCAGCCCGGTGACGATCTGGTCGTTGCCCCCGCGCACGTGGTACTTCTCGTTTGACGGGCCGAACAGCCGCACCTGACCCTGGCCACGGTAGCCCAGCAGGTAGAGCAGGTTCAGCGAGCTCTGGTCAGCGCACTCCGCGCCGTACTCGATGTTGTAGGCGACGTCGAGCAGCTGGCCGAACTTCGAGTTGACGCCGCCCGGCACGCTCTCGTTGATCCACTGGGTGATGCTCATGCGGTCCAGCTCGCGCCCGCGCACGGTCGAGCTCGTGTAGAGCGTCGGGTAGGACGCGGCCGACACGTCGGAGTGCAGCTTCTGGTAGACGCCGTTGTAGTCGGCGGCCGCCTGCGCGTAGGTGTAGGGCGCGCCGTCGAAGTAGTAGAGCGGCTCGGTGCCGTTGGTCTCGCCCTGGAGCAGGTTGTCGAGCTGCAGGCCCAGCTGCTGGGCGAGCTGCCTGACCTCGATGTGCCCGGTGTCGATCAGCTCGCCGCCGTGCTCGGCGACCAGGCCCGGGAACTTGTCGGTGATCGACCAGCAGCGCCCGCCGAGGCGGTCGGAGGCCTCGTAGACCTGGGCCGTCACGCCTCCCTGCTTGAGCCGGTAGGCGCAGGTCAGCCCGGCGAGGCCCGCTCCCACGACGACGACGCGCTCACCGGTGGCGGCGCGGGCGCGCGGCGTCCACGTGGCGGCGGCGAGGGTGGCGGCACCCGCGGCGCCCAGGAACTGGCGGCGGGAATGATGTTGTGACGCGATCGCCTGGAGGCGATCGGCAAGCGGAGTCCTCGGCATAGGCGGACGCTAGCCGCGCCGTTTGTGCCGGGGTGTCCAAACTTACTTCAGGCGGAACGCCTTGATGCGATCGTCGTACTGCGCGGCGTCACGCGCGTAGACCCCGTACGCCAGGGCCTGCACGATCGACAGCAGCCCCGCATGGGAGCGCACGAAGGCCGGGGAGTTCGAGGAGTAGTACAGCGTGCGCTCGGCGAGCTTTGAGACCTCCGAGAGCGTCGCGTCGACGATCGCCAGCGTCCCGGCCTTGCGATGGCGGGCGATCTTCATCGCGCGCACCACGAGCGGGTGCGGGCGCCCGGCCGAGAGCCCGATCACCAGCGTGGACTCGTCGATGCGCCCCAGGCGCGAGAGGGCCTCCTGCGACGGCGAGGCCGCGATCTCGGCGCGGATGTCGAGCAGCATCAGCAGGTGGCGGAGGTAGGAGGCGAAGAACGCCATCTGGTCGGTGCCGGCGATCAGCACCTTCTCGTGGCTGGCGATCGCCTCGATCGCGCCATCGACCTCCGAGCGCGAGACCTTGCGCGCGGTCTCCTCGACATTGACGTGGTCGGCGGCGACGGCGGACTCGAAGGCGCTCTGGTCGAGCGAGAAGAGCGGCGTGGCGGCGGCCTCGACGGCGGTGTCGGCGTGGCGATGGTGGTGGCGGTACTCCTCGCGCGCGGCCTCCTGAAGCTCGGGGAAGCCCTCGAAGCCGAGCGCCTGGGAAAAGCGCACGACGGTCGAAGAGGACGTGTTGGCGCGGCGCGCGAGCTCCTCGGCGGTGTGGAAGGCGACCTCGTCGAGGTGGTCGACCACGTACTGGGCGACGTCTTTCTGGGAGCGCGAGAACTCGTCGAAGCGCGACGAGATGTAGGCCGACAGGGTCTGGTGGCCCTGAGCGGCGGGGGGCATCGTCACGGTCTTGGGCATCGCGAGCGGTTGATTCGACGGCCCCCTCGCCGATCCCTTCCCTCGTAGAGTCTCGGCGCGAATGCAGCGCCTTCCGACCCGCCTCGACGGCCTCGTCCGCCTCGCCCCGGCCGTCCACGGCGACGAGCGCGGCTTTTTCATGGAGACCTTCCGCGCCGACAGCTGGAGCGAGCACGGGGTCGACGCCGCCTTCGTGCAGGACAACCACTCGCGCTCGCGTCGCGGCACCCTGCGCGGCATCCACTTCCAGACCGCCCCCGGCCAGGGCAAGCTCGTGCGCTGCGCGCGCGGCCGGGTGCTCGACGTGGTGGTCGACCTGCGCAGGGGCTCCCCCAGCTTCGGCGAGTGGGAGGGCTTCGAGCTCAACGACGCGAGCGGCGAGCAGCTGTGGATCCCAGTCGGCTTCGGCCACGGCTTCTGCGTGCTCTCAGACGTGGCGGACTTCGTCTACAAGTGCACCGCCTACTACGACCCCGCCACCGAGGCGGGCATCCGCTTCGACGATCCCGACGTGGGAATCGCGTGGCCCGAGGACCTCGAGCTGATCTACTCCGAGCGCGACCGCACGGCGCCCCGGCTCTCCGAGATCGCCGGCCGGCTGCCCTTCGCCTACGCGGCGTGAGCGGGCACGACGGCCGCTTCGCCCCGAGCCCCACCGGGGCGCTGCACGTCGGCAACCTGCGCACCGCCCTCCTGGCCTGGCTGTTCGCCCGCTCGCAGGGCGCGCGCTTCTCGATGCGGATGGAGGACCTCGACCAGGGGCGCGTGCGCAGCGGCGTGGCCGAGCAGCAGCTCGCCGACCTGAGGGCGCTCGGCCTCGACTGGGACGGCGAGATCGTGCGGCAGTCCAGCCGCCACCCGCTCTACGAGGCCGCGATCGGGCGCCTGCGCGCCCGCGGCCTCGTGTACGAGTGCTTCTGCACGCGCGCGGAGATCCGCGCCTCGGCGTCGGCGCCGCACGGTCCGCTGCCCGAGGGCGCCTACCCGGGCACCTGCCTGCGGCTGTCCGCCGCCGAGATCGCCAACAAGCACGCCGGCGGGCGCCCGCCGGCGCTGCGCCTGCGCGCCGGTGGCGCGGCGGTGGAGTTCCAGGACCGGCTGCTCGGCCGCCGCCGCGGGGTGGTCGACGACTTCGTCGTGCGCCGCAACGACGGCACCCCCGCCTACAACCTCGCGGTCGTGGTCGACGACGCCGCCCAGGGGATCGGCGAGGTGGTGCGCGGCGCCGACCTCGCGGACTCGACGCCGCGCCAGCTGCTACTCGCGCGCCTGCTCGAGCTGCCCGAGCCCGCCCACGCCCACGTCGCGCTCGTGCTCGGCCCCGACGGCCAGCGGCTCGCCAAGCGCCACGGTGCCGTGACGGCGGCCGAGCTCGGCCCGGAGCGGACCTTCGCGTGGCTCGCGCGCAGCCTGCGGATGGACGGCGCGCGCGGCACCCGCGACCTGCTCGCGCACTTCGACCCCGCGGCGCTGCTGCGCGAGCCGATCGTCTTCGCGGGCGCCTAGGGCCCGGCCTCGATCGCCTCGCGCACCTCGGCCTCGCGCGGCTGGGAGTCAAAGCCGGTGAGGCACCACGTCGCGCCCGCCTGCTCCCACGGTGCGGGATCGGTGCCCGCGGGGTTGGTGACCACCAGGTCGAACGGGGCCGTGTCGCCCGCGCGCAGCTCTGCAACCTCCTGCGCGAGCTCGGCCAGCGCCTCGGGCCCAGGCAGGTCGATTGGGAACAGGCCGTCCCAGCGCGCCGCGCGGCGAACGGGGCGGCGGTTGGGCCAGCGGCCCGCGAGCAAGACCGGGATCCGCGGGCGCTGCACCGGCTGGGGCTGGAACTCGCCGGCCCAGTAGGCGGCGAGGCGCTCGAGCCCCTCGTCGAGCAGCCGCGCCCGCTCGCGGTCATCGGTCACCTCGCCGAACGGCCCGAGCTCGCCATGGCGGTCCGAGCCCAGGCCGGCGCCGAAGATCAGGCGCCCGCCGCTCAGGTGATCGAGGGTGGCGGTCTCGCGCGCGAGCTTGTGGACGCGCCGACGCGAAGGGGGCGTCACCAGCGGCCCGAGCCGGACGCGTTCGGTCGCGCAGGCGATCGCGCTCAGCGCGACCCACGGGTCGGCGACCGCCTCGGCGGGCGTGGAGTAGCGGATGTGGTCCCACAGGAAGACGCCGTCCCAGCCGTGCTGCTCGGCGGCCGCCGCGAGCTCCGCCAGGCGCCGGGGGTCGGCGAGCTCGTCGAACGGGGCGAGGAAGATGCCGCGGCGAGCGCCCATCGCGCGACCGTATCCTGCCAGGGCATGGTCCGGCTCGCCGACGAACGCTCGCCGCGCCTGCGCCGCCGCGGCCTCGGCGGCCTCGTCGTGCTCGCCGCGGCCGCGCTGGTGGTGCTCGTGGCCCTCGTCGCGGTCCCGGCGCTGATCCCGAGCCTGAACCCGTTCGGCTCAAAGACCCGGGATCGCAGCGGCCCGGTGCTGGAGAAGTCGCTCGAGAACCTCTCGCAGTACCGGGCGGCGAGCGCGAACCTCCAGGTCGTCGTCGACGTGGAGCACGACTCGAGCCTGCTGCCGTCCTTCATCAAGGGCAAGCGCTCGCTGATGGTCGCGGCGGGCACCGTCGACGCCGCCGTCGACTTCCGCGGGCTGAGCCGCCGCGGCGGCGCGGTGCGCGTCTCGAAGGATCGCAAGGCGGTCGCGATCACGCTGCCGGCCGCCACGCTGACCCCGGCGCGACTGGACCACTCGCGGACGCGCGTGTTCGACCAGAACCGCGGCCTGATCGACCGCGTCGAGGACGTCTTCTCCGGCAACCCCGGCGACCAGCAGCAGCTCTACCAGCTGGCGGAGCGCAAGCTGGCCGACGCCGCCCGCGGCGACACCGCGCTGCGTCGCCGCGCCGAGGACAACACGCGTTCGATGCTCGCGGGGCTGATGCGCGCGCTCGGCTTCACCCGCGTGACCGTGCGCTTCGCGCCGGCGCCGACCTGAGCGGCGGCGGCGCTCAGAACACCGAGACGAGGATCAGCACCAGCGCGATCAGCAGCAGCGCGACCACCGCGATCGCCGCCCCGCGCAGCGCCCATGACCGCGTGGCGCGCTCGTCGGGCGCGGCGCGCCGCGCGGGCGTGACGCGCGCCCGCTCGCCGGGGCGCGGGCGCGGCGCGCTGACGGGCGTGCGCCGCTGCGTCGTCGGCTCGCGCTCGCGCTCGGGCTCGCCGTTGGCCGCGCCCGGAGCCGGCGCGAGCCCGCTGCGCGCCCGCTCGGTCGCGCCGCCCAGCAGCGCGGCGGCGCGCTCGCCCAGCGTGTCGGGCCGGGCAGCGACGGCCGCGGGCTCGGGCTCGGGCCGCGAAGCGGGCTCCGGCCGGAAGCGCCCGCTGCGGGGGCGCTCGGCGGCGGCGGTCGACGGTGCGGGGGCGTCCTCAGGAGCCTGCCCCGGGCGCTCGCGCGCCGCTTCGAGCTCCGTGCGCAGCGCATCGCGCTCGCTTTCGAGGTCCGACAGCCTTGCCTGCGCCCGGCTCTGCTCTTCCCGCCAGGCGTCGCGCTCTGTGCGCGCGCGGTCCTGCTCGCGCAGCAGGTCGTCGCGCTGGGAGCGCACGGCCTGGAGGTCTTCGAGGACCGAGGCGTCCTGGCCCTTGGCCTGCTGGAGCGCGTCGCGCTCCTCGATCGTCTCGCGCAGCTGCTCGGCCAGCGCCGCGGCCTGGGCGCCCTCGCGCTCCTCCCCCTCGCGGACGGCCGACAGCGCCCGGCGCACCGCCGCGGCATCGTTGCGCGCGCTCTCCAGCGCCTCCTGGGCGGCGGCGGCCTCCGCGCGCACCTCCTCGATCTGGGCGGCGAGCTGCTCGCCCTCCGCCGAGGAGCCGGTGGCCTCGACGCTCAACGTCTCCGCTCGGTGCTTGGCCTCGTCCGCCTCCGCGCGCGCCTCCGCCACGTCGGAGCGCGCCGCCTCGAGCGACGCCAGCAGGCGCTTGGCCTCCTCGCGCGCGCGGTCGAGCAGCTCGGCGCGGTCGTTCGGCGGCGCCTCGGCCGAAGGCGGCACCTGCGGGTCGCTCGCCGGGATCAGCGGCGCCTGCACCTCGGCCTGCGCCAGGCGGCCGCGACGCGGGCGGGGCAGCTCGACGACGATCGTCTTGCCGAGCTCGAGCTCGGCGCCGGGGATGCGGACGGCCTCGCCCTCCCACGGGAAGGCGGCCTGCCAGCGCTCTGGGTCTGACTCGCCGCTGCCGGCGAGCGCGCGCAGCCGCTGGCGGCGCCCGTCGACCTCCACCACCAGCGTCGGCTTGGCCAGCCGGCGGCGCACGCCGTGCCACCGGCCGGCGACCTCGAGCCGGTCGGCCGCGGCCCACTCGAAGCGCTCGAGCTCGAAGGAGACGTCGTCCGCGGTGCTCATGGTTCGCTGGGAACCTTGCGGGTCGTGGCGTCGGAGGACACGCTTGCGGGCGGGACGACCTCGCCGGTCGTCGGATCCGTGCGGGCGTCGACGGCGGACACGCGCCGCCGGCCGTCACCGCGGCCCTCGACGGTCAGCGCGAACGAAACGCGACCGAGGCTCAGCAGGGCGCCCGCGGCGAGCAGCAGCGACGCGGCCAGCGCGACCCATGCCCCGGTGTCGGGGTCCCCGTCGATGCCGCGCGGCGGATCGATGATCTGCGATGCGACGACCACGACGGCGATCACCGCCAGCAGCGGCAACCAGCGGCGTTCGAGCAGGGCGGAGTCGGGCAGCATGATGCCCACGGCGATGACCAGGCACGCCAGCGCGATCGCCACGAGCAGGAGGTCGAAGACCTCGAACGCGTCCCAGCCGGTCGTGCCCGGCTGATACCAGTCCAGGAACACGCTGACCAGCAACAGCAGCGCCGCGAGGGCCACCAGCAGAGGGCCGGCTTCAAGCCTGCGCGTCATCGGGCGGTCCGTGTCATTCATGCTCAACGGTACCGGCCCGGGCAGCGGCCGCTCCCTCCGGTGCGTGCCGAGGATGGGCGACTGGTGTAGTGGGTAGGTGCCCCGTCACCCTGGCTCGGGCCCTGAGTAACCGAAATGCAGATCGAGACCGCCAGCCACACCACTTCCCCCGAGGCCTCGCCTTCCCCCCCGGCCGCGCTCCGGCGCTCCCCCCCCGTCGCGCTGCTCGCGGCCGCGCGGCCGCGCCAGTGGATCAAGAACTCGCTCGTGCTGGCCGCCCCGGCCGCGGCCGGCCTGCTCACCCACCCCTCGGCGCTCGCCAAGGTGGCGCTGGCGTTCGCGAGCTTCTGCCTCGTCGCCAGCGGCGGCTACCTGCTCAACGACGTCGGCGACGCGGAGGCCGACCGGCGCCACCCGCGCAAACGCCACCGCCCGGTCGCCGCCGGCGAGCTGTCGCCCGCGGCCGCGCTGACCGCTGGGGTCGTGGCGATCGCGGGCGGGATCGCCCTGGCGGCGCTGGTGTCGCTGCCGCTGCTCGCCGCGGTGGCGGGCTACGTCGCGCTGTCGTTCGCCTACACCTGGTACCTCAAGCGCGTCCCGGTGGTCGACATCGCCACCGTCGCCGCGTTCTTCGTGCTCCGCGCGGTGGCGGGCGGCCTCGCCGCCGGGGTGCCGCTGTCGCGCTGGTTTTGATCGTCGCGTCCTTCGGGTCGCTGTTCATGGTCGCGGGCAAGCGCGCGGGCGAGTTCGCCGAGCTCGGCCACGACCGCGCGATGACGCGGCCGACGCTCGCGGCGTACTCCTACGCCTATCTGCGCAACCTGCGCACGATGGCCGCGAGCGTCGCGCTCGCGGCCTACTGCCTGTGGGCCTTCGAGCGCGCACGGATCCACGGCGGCACGCCGTTCACCGAGCTCTCGATCGTGCCCTTCGTGCTGTTCGTCATGCGCTACGCGATGCTGATCGAGGAGGACGGCGACCGCGCGCCCGAGGACCTCGTGCTGCACGACCCCGGGCTGCGGGTCGCGGCGGTGGCGTGGATGATCGTGTTCGGCTGCGGTGTCTACCTCGCCTGAGCTGCTCACGGGCTGGGGCCGGACGGCCCCGACCCGCGCCCGCGTGCACCGTCCCGCCGCCGACGCGGAGCTCGCCGCGCTGCTCGCGGGCGCCAACGGCCGCGGCGCGATCGCGCGCGGGCTCGGTCGCAGCTACGGCGACGCCGCCCAGAACGCCGGCGGCGACGTGCTGACCATGACGGGCCTGGACCGCGTCGAGCACTTCGACGCCGAGCGCGGGGTGCTGACCGCCGGCGCCGGGCTCGCGCTCGGCGAGCTGGCCCGGGTCGCGTTGCCCCAGGGCTGGTTCTCGCCCGTGATGCCCGGCACCAGCCACGTGACGCTCGGCGGCGCGATCGCGGCCGACGTGCACGGTAAGAACCACCACGCCGACGGCGCGTTCTCCGCGCACGTGGAGAGCTTCGAGCTGCTCACTCCGGCGGGCGGCCGGCTGACGGTCACCCGCGAGCAGGACCCCGACAGCTTCCGCGCCACAGCCGGCGGCATGGGCCTGACCGGCGTGATCGCGCGGGCGACCGTCCGGCTCACGCGCGTCGAGAGCGACCGCGCGGTGGTCGACACCGAGCGCGCCCGCGACCTCGACGACGTGATGGACCGCATGGAGCGCGAGGACGCGGGCTATCGCCACTCCGTCGCCTGGGTCGACTGCCTGGAGCGCCGCAGGCTCGGGCGCTCGGTGCTGATCCGCGCCAACCACGCCGCCGCGGGCGAGCGCCCGGCGGGCGCCTATGAGCGCGGGCGCTCGCTCGCCGTCCCGCCGGGGATCCCGGGTGGGCTGCTCGCGCCCCTGACGGTGCGCGCCTTCAACGAGCTCTACTACCGCCGCGCCCCGCGCGAGCAGCGCGGCCGCCTGGAGCCGCTCGACAGCTTCTTTCACCCGCTCGACGGCGTCCGCGACTGGAACCGCCTCTATGGCCCGCGCGGGCTGCTGCAGTACCAGTTCGTCGTGCCCTTCGGCGCCCACGAGACGTTGCGCGCGATCCTCGAGCGGCTCGCCGCCGAACGCCGGCCCGCGTTCCTCGCCGTGCTCAAGCGCTTCGGCGCCGGCCACGGGATGCTCTCGTTCCCCTCGCCGGGTTGGACGCTCGCCGTCGACCTCCCCGCCGGGGACCCGAGCCTGCGCCGGACGCTCGACGCCTTCGACGAGCAGGTCGCGGCGGCCGGCGGCCGCGTCTACCTCGCCAAGGACTCGCGGATGCGACCGGAGCTGCTGGAGGCGATGTACCCCGAGCTGCCCGCCTGGCGCGCCGTGCGCGAGCGCCTCGACCCCGAGCGACGCCTGCGCTCAGACCTCGCCCGGCGGCTGGGCCTGTGAGGGACGCGCTCGGGACCGTCGAGTCGGTGCTCGTGCTCGGTGGGGGCTCGGAGATCGCCCTGGCCACCGTGCGGGCGCTCGTGGCCGGCCGCACGCGCCGCGTGGTGCTTGCCGCGCGCCGCCCGCAGGAGCTCGAGGCGGTCGCCGCCGAGCTGCGCGCGGCGGGAGCCGAACGGGTCGCGGTGGTCGCCTACGATGCCGACGACGTCCAGTCCCACGCGGCCGTGATCGGCGAGGCCTTCGAGACCCACGGCGACATCGACGTGGTCCTCGTCGCGGCCGGCGTGCTCGGCGATGCCGAGGCCGCCGAGCACGACGGCGCGCTCGCCGCCGCGGTTCTGCACACGAACTTCACCGGCCTCGCGTCCTCGTCGGTAGCCGCCGCCGAGCGGATGCGGGCCCAGGGGCACGGCACGCTGGTCGTGCTCTCCTCCGTGGCCGGCGAGCGCGCTCGGCGCTCGAACTTCGTCTACGGCGCCTCCAAGGCGGGCCTCGACGCCTTCGCCCAAGGGCTGGGCGACGCGCTGCACGGCAGCGGGGTGCGGGTGCTGGTGGTGCGCCCGGGCTTCGTCCACACCAAGATGACCGCCGGCCTGAAGGCAGCGCCGCTGTCGACGACGCCCGAGGCCGTGGCCGAGGCGATCGTCGCCGGGCTCGCCGGCACCGCGCACACGATCTGGGTCCCGGGCCCGCTGCGCTATGTGTTCTCGGCGCTGCGCCATCTCCCACGGCCGCTGTTCCGCCGCCTGGACCTGTGACGCGCCGGCTCGACCGCGTCGCGCTGCTCTGCCTGATCCCCGCCGCCCTGCTCGCGGTCGCGGGCTGGCTCGGGCGCTGGGTCAACGAGGACGGCTACATCTACCTGCGGATCGCCGACAACGTGCTCGCGGGCAACGGCCCGGTGTTCAACGCCGGCGAGCGCGTCGAGGCCTACACCGGCCCGCTGTGGCTGGCGATCCTGAGCGTGACGGGCGGGCTCGCCCGCTCGGTCGTCTCACTCGAGCATCAGGCCGTGATCCTCGGCCTGCTGTTCTCGGTCGGCGGCCTCGCGGCGGCGACGCTCGCCGGGCTTCGGCTGGCGCGGGCGCGCGGAGGCGCCGGACGCGTCGCGCCGCTCGGCGCGCTCGTCGTGGCGGCGCTGCCGCCGTTCTGGGACTACGCCACCTCCGGGTTGGAGACGGGCCTCGTCGTCGCGTGGATGGGCACGACGTTCCTCGCGCTCACGCGCTGGGCGCTCCCGGGCGGCACCCCGCGGCGGGCGTGGCTGACCGCGCTGCTGATCGGGCTCGGGCCGCTCGTGCGCCCTGACCTCGCGATCTTCTCGGCGGCGTTCGGGCTCGCGCTGGTGCTGCTGGCGCGAGTCGGCGTGGGAGGAGCGCTACGGCTCGCGCTCGCCGCCGTCGCGCTCCCGCTCGCCTACCAGGTGTTCCGCATGGGCTACTTCGCCTCGCTGCTGCCGAACACCGCGCTGGCCAAGGAGGCGGGGTCCGCGTTCTGGAGCCGCGGCGCGGCGTACCTCGCCAACACGCTGTTCCCCTACGCGCTGTGGCTCCCGCTGCTGGCGCTGCTCGGGCTGCTGGGCCTGCAGCTGCGCGGCGTACGCGAGCGCAGCGTGCTGGTGCCCGCGGTCGCCCCGGTCGCCGCGGCCCTGCTGCACGCGCTCTACGTCGTGCGCCTCGGCGGCGACTACATGCACGCGCGCATGCTGCTGCCGAGCGTGCTCGGCCTGCTGCTGCCCGTGGCGGTGGTCCCGCTGCCGCGCGGGCGCTGGGCCGCCGTCGCGCCGGTCGTGATCGTGGCCGGCTGGGCGCTCGTGTGCGCGATCGGCCTGCGCGCCCCGTCGAGCCCCGCGAGCCCGCCCGGGGACCAGCGGTTCCTCGACCAGCACCGCAAGCGCACGCCGCCGCCCGGCCACTCGAACTTCGTCACGCTCGCCGACTACAACCCGGTGCCCTACTCCCAGCCCTACGTCGGGCGCGCGCTGCGGGCGCTCTCACAGGGAGGCCGCGGCGCGCTCGTCGTGGCCTTCGTCCGTCGCGACGTCGTGATCGAGGGCCACCGGTTCCCGGTGCGGGCCCCGCAGGCGATCCCCGGCGTCCGGCCGCGCCCCCCTCGGCAACACCAGGTGGTCGCCTACACCGGCTCGATCGGCCGCGTCGGCTACGCCGCGGGCGATGGCGTGCGCATCGTCGACCGGCTCGGGCTCGCCGACCCGATCGGCGCCCGGCTGCGCTTGACCGGCCGGCGCCACGGTCTCGCCGGGCACGAGAAGAGCCTGCCGGTGCCCTGGTTTTTGGCTCGCTACGCCCCGGCCGCCCCTCGGCGCGACGGCGCTCGCGGCCTGGCATCGGAGCGCCAGGTGGCCGCTGCGCGGCGAGCGCTGGCCTGTCCGCCGCTGCGCGACGTGATCGCGGGCGTCAGCCGACCGTTGAGCGCCGGGCGCTTCCTGAAGAACATCGGCGTCGCCTGGCGCGAGCGCTCGCTGCGCGTCGCCCCCGATCCGGTCGAGGCCGAGCGTGAGCTGTGCCGGCCCGGCTAGCTGTCGATGAAGTTCAGCCGCTCGGTCAGGTTGGTGATCTCGAACAGGCGCTGCACGGTCTCGGGCCCGCGCACGAGCGAGAATTCCCAGCCGCCGTCCCGCGCATCCTGGTCGACCTCGAGCACCAGGCGCAATCCGGTCGAGTCCATGAAGCGCAGGCGGCGCAGGTCCAGCACGAGCCGGTCGAACCCGGCCTCGTGGAGCCGGTCGAGCTCCCGGCGAAGATCGGGGGCGGTCGCCAGGTCGAGCTCGCCCACCGGCGTGACGCGGACGTCGTCACGGGACGGCTCGACCTCGACCCGGAAGGGCTCAAGCTCGGAATGCTCCGGCACGGTCGTCACGCCCGGCGGCGCGCCTGAGGCTGATGCGGCGGCAACGTGGGCGGGATGCTAGCGGGAGCTGCCGGCGGGGAGCTCGAACCAGACAAGGGTGCCCCCGTCTCGCTCCACCCCCCAGCGCTGCGCGATCAGCTCCAGCAGGTACAGGCCGTACCCGCCGCCCTTGCCGCCGGGCGCCCGCGGCTCCGGCGCGCCATTGCGGCCCGGATCGTGGACCTCCACGCGCACCCTGTCGTCGCTCACGCCCGCGCGAACCAGGACGCGGTCGCCGGGGCGCAGGTCGGCGTGGCGCAGGGAGTTCGTGATCAGCTCGGTGACCAGCAGGCGCACGTCCTCGAGCACCTGGCCGACCAGAGGCGGGCAGAGGCGCTCCGTGACCGCGCTGCGGGCGGTCACCGCCGCTCCGGGGTCAGCGGGAAGTGCGAGTTCGACGTGCTCGTCCATTAAATGGTGGGTTTACCCGTCACGGGCAGGGACACTCCTTCGTGTTCCCGCTCAGTGCCCGGAAAGGCGTCGTCGAGTCCGATCCCGGACGGCTCGCACCGGTGGCCCGGACGTTTGGCGGAGCGCCCAGTCCGGTAGGCACGGAGGGATGCCCGACCTTCCGACCCACCGGGACTTCGAGGACTTCGCCGCCTGGCCGGGTCGCGAGGTTCACGGGCGCGATGGGCTGCTCGGGCTGGTCGACGCGATCTTCCTCGACGAGGAGACCGAACGCCCCGAGTGGGTGCTCGTCGACCTCGAGGGCGGCGACGGCTCCGCCTTCGTGCCGCTCGCGGGCGCGACGGTGCAGGACACCGTGATCCGCGTCGAGGCCGATCGGGAGCACGCCGGCGGCGCTCCCAGGCTCGGTGAGGGCGACACCCTGAGCGTCGAGGAGGAGCGCCGGCTCTACGAGCACTACGGCCTGGCCTACTCCGAGGAGGAGTCCTCCACTGTGCTGCCGGCCGGCACGAGCGACGACGACGCTCCGGAGGCCCGCGACGAGCCGATGCCCGAGGTGCTCGCGAGCCCGGACGCGACGCCCAAGCCGGTCCCGGCCGCGGCCAAGCCGCGCCTGCGGCGCTTCGTCGACGTCCCGCAGCCCCCATCGCCCGCCGCATCGCCCGAGGCGTGGGCGGCAGCCGAGAAGCAGGCCGCCCCCTCGCGGCTCTCGCGCGTACCGCGCGCGGCCCTGATCGGCGGCGGGGTCGCCGCTGCGGCGGCGGTGGGCGCCGCGGTCGTGATCGTGCTGCGCCGCCGGTCCTAGCCCTAGCCCACCAGACACGCCAGCGGCACCAGCGCGTACTCGAGGAAGAACAGCTTCCACACGCGCATGTAGAAGCGCGTGAACGACGCGCGGTCGGTGATGTCCGCCTCGCGGCTCCAGCGCCACAGCAGGCCGAGGGCGAGTAGGTGCCCGCCCGCGAGCACGGCGGGCTGGGCCTCGTCGATCAGCAGCGGCCCGAGCACGGCCATCCCGAGGTAGGCGGCGGTCAGCGCGCCCAGGCCGAGGCCGAGGACGCGGCCGGCGCCGAGGCGCACCGAGAAGGTCATGACCGCGAAGCGCCGGTCGCCCTCGATGTCCGGGACGTCCTTGAGCACCGCGATCGCGAAGGCGAAGGGCACGACGAACAGCGTCAGCGCCCACACCGGCGCCGGGATCGCCGCCGCGTCGACTCCCTGAGCCGCGGCGAAGTGGCCGTAGATGCCCAGGTTGACCACCACCGAGCGCACGCCCGAAATGCACAGCGACGCTGCGACTGGAAAGCGCTTGAGCCGCAGCGGGGGAAGCGAGTAGGCGGCGCCGACGACCAGGCCGGCGAGCACGGCGCCGAGCTCGAACGCGCCCTGCGTGAGCGCCAGCACGACCGGGACAACCGCGGCGAGCGCGACCGTCCTGCGCGCCTGCTCGCGGGTCATGTCGCCGGCGGCGAGCGGCAGGTAGGGCTTGTTGACGCGGTCGATCTCCACGTCCTCGAGCTGGTTGATCCCGACGATGAACACGTTCACGGTCAGCGCCGCGAGCAGCGTCAGCGCGGCGTCGCCCGCGCCCGAGGCGAGCGTGAGGCCCGCGATGTGGTCGGTGGCGAGCGCGTAGAGGCCGAGCACGCTGACCGTGGTGCCGATCACCGTGTGCGGGCGCGCGAAGCGCCACAGCACGTCGAGCGCCACCACGCCGCGGCGCGCGAGGCCGAGCGGAGCGGCGACGGCGGCCCGCGTGGTCACCGGCGTCTCCCGAGCCGCGCGCGCAGCGCGAGCAGCGCCCCCACGGGCACGAACAACGCGCCGGCGAGCGACCCCGCGACGAAGCGCCCGGCGAACAGCAGGCGCCGCCGCGCGCCCATCGGCTCGACGAGCTGCTCGCGCACGCTGCCCGCCGTGGCGAGTCCCGCCGGAGGCTCGCCCGGCCGCGGCTTGCGGCCGCTGACCGCGACGGCGTAGCGGCTGCGCCGGTCGCGGTACCAGTCCGGCGCCACGGTCCGCAGCTCGACGTCGGCGAACCCGGCCTGCTCGAACCAGCCGCGGTACTCCTGCTCGGTCGGGAACAGCATCCACAGCTCCGCCAGCCGGCGCAGCAGCGGATCTCCCGGCGGCACCGGCCCGACCATGAGCGCGATGCCCTCCGGGCGCAGCACGCGGTAGGCCTCGGCGATCCCGCGCGCCGGGTCCGGCCAGTACTCGATCGAGCCGGCGGAGACGTAGCGGTCGAAGCTGTCGGTCTCGAACGGCAGCGCCTCGGCGTCGCCGAGCAGCTTGCGGCACCCCGCGAGGGCCTCTCGCGATCTGGCGCGCGCGAGCTGGTGCGGGCTCTGGTCGAGCATCGTCACGCAGTCGGCGTCCACGCGCTCGACGATCCCCTCCGTCGTGAAGCCGGTCCCGGCGCCGGCGTCGAGCGTGCGCAGCCGCCGCTCATGCAGCTGTGCCCCCAGGAGCGCCTCGGTCCGCATCCGAGTGGTCCAGAACAGCGGGTTGACGTACTGGTCATAGCCCGCCGAGAGGAAGCGGTAGAACCAATAGGCCTCCTTCTTGTGCTGGATCAGCCGCATGCCCCGTCCCGGACTTTACGACGAACGCCTCGACGACTGGCTCTCCGAGCCGGCCGTGCGCAGCGTGCACCGGCGCGCCGCGTCCGCCGACGCCGACGCGCTGTGGCGGGCGGCGCGCGAGATGCGGATCGCCGACGCCGGGCGCCTCGGGCGCATGGTCCGCTGGCGCATCCCCGGGGTGCCGCCCGGCCAGACCTTCGATGCGCTGTTCCGCGCCGAGCCGTTCACCCTGCTCGAGGAGGGCGAGTGCTGGTCGGTCTCGGGGCTCTGCGGGCGCATCTGGACCCTGGCGCGCGACTACCCACGGCTCACGGGGCCTCAGGACTTCGCCGCCTGGGACGAGCGCGGCACGGTGCGCGTGCTCTTCGCCCACTGGGTCGAGCCCGGGGCCGGCGGCGGCTCCGAGCTGATCAGCGAGGCGCGCGTGAAGCCCGTCGACGCCTCCGCCGCGCTGCGGCTCCGTGCCCTCTGGGCCGTGATCGGGCCCTTCGAGCGCCTCGTCGGCGCCGAGCCGCTCGCGCTCGCGGCCCGCCGCGCGGAGGCGGCCGCCTAGAACGCCCAGCGCTCCAGGCCCGCGAGCGCCGACTCGCCCGCGAACACCAGGCGGCGTCCGCGCCGTACGCTGACGCGCAGGCGGCCCGCGAGGTACTGGTGCGAGCGGTCCTCGACCTCCCGGGCGCCGGGAACCGGGACGGGCAGCACCGCCGGGGCGCCGGCGGCCTCGCCCTCGACCTCGACCAGATGGCCGGCCGAGCGCGCGCGCACGCGCCAGCCCGCCGCGCCCACCGCCGCGGTCATGCGCGCGAAGGGCGGCGCCAGGCGCAGCACGCGGTCCTCCACCCGCACCACGACCGAGGTCGGCGCGCCGCCCAGCGGGCCGAGCGCGATCCTGCCGCCGGCGAACGCCACGCAGGCGTCGGCGGTCCGGAAGCCCTGGGCCTGGCCCCACCACCAGTGCTCGGTGAACGCCGACCCCCAGTTCTTCTCCGCGTAGGCGGTCGCGCCGGAGAGCTCGACCGCCGTCTCCCCCAGGCGCGCGCCGCCGGAGACCCGCGCGCCGAGCAGGTGCGGATGCCAGTACTGCGGGAGGCCGGGGACGATCTGGGCCGCCCCGACGCCCCCGAACGCCCAAGCCGGCCACGGCCGCGGGTCATCGAGGGCGACGTCCAGCCGCGCGTCCGGGCCGAGGTCCACGTGCAGCTCGCTCGCCGAGCCGCGCAATACGTCGCCTGCCCGCACGCCGAGCTCGTGCGGGTCGGCCCACGCCTCAGAGACAAGGCGCCGGCGCACGAGTCCTCCGGGATGAGCGGCCAGGGCGACCACCGCCCAGGTCCCGGCCGCGTCGCGGCAGATGCCGCAGAGGACGATCACGACGCGGCCCGCGGCCGCGTCGGTCAGGCGCCAGTAGTAGCCCTCGAAGTCGACGCCATGGGCCCGCCGCGGGTCCCCGAAGGGAGGGTCGGCGCCGGTCGCGCGGTAGGCGTCGAGGAGGCGGGCGCCCGGCACGAGCGCCAGGCTAGAAGACCTGGCGCTCGCTCCGGGACCGCGTTACTTCGTCCAGCTGGTGGACCAGCTGGAGCGGCTCCAGCTCGACCGTGTGGGATCGACGAGGCTGCTGTCGCCGACGCCGCAGGAGGCGCAGCTCCAGCTCGACCGGCTCCAGGAGGACCGGAGCAGATCGGAGGAGCTGCTCCAGCTCGACCGGCTCCAGCTCGAGCGCGTGTAGTCGATCTCGCCCGTCGCCGGGTCGATGAACGTGCTCGGGGTCAGGCCCTGGTTGGCGACCGCTCCGCCGTCGTAGCTGAACGCGCGGGCGGCGTTGGACAGGGAGACCTCGTTGATCTTCTCCGACAGCGCGCGCCCGTTGTTGACCAGCAGCGCCTTGATCCGGTTCGGGGTCACCGTCGGATCGAGCTGGAAGCCGATCGCGGCGGCGCCGGCGATCATCGGCGCCGACATCGAGGTCCCGCCGGCCCGGATGTACTGGCCGTCGGTCACGCAGGTCGAGCACAGCGCCGTGAACGCGCTCGCCGGGGCGAGGTTGGACACGATCTTGGCGCCGGGGGCGTAGATGTCGGGCTTGGCGAAGCCGTCCTGCGTGATCCCGCGGCTCGACCACGTCGCGCTCTTGTCGTCGTAGATCGACTTGGTGCCCTGATCGTCGACCGCGCCGACCGTCATCACGTAGGGGTCGTTGCCGGGCGCGTGGCTCACGGCGTCGGCGTCGGTGCCGCGGTTGCCGGCGGCGGCGACCACGAAGATGCCCTTGAACCAGGCGGCCTCGGCCGCGGCGTCGAGGGGGTCGGTCTTGTAGGACTCCGAGTTGGTCGACTCCAGCGACAGGTTGAGGACGCGGATGTTGTAGTCGGCCTTGTGGTCGACCGCGAACTGGATCCCGGCGATCACGTCGAGCACGGTCGCGTTGCCCTCGTCGTCGGAGGCCTTGATCGAGATCAGATTGGCGTTCGGGGCCACGCCGCTGTACTTGCCGCGCAGGAGATCGCCGTAGGAGCGCTTGGCCGAGTCGCCGGCGATGATCCCGGCGACGTGCGTGCCGTGGCCGTAGCGATCGGTCGCCGTCGTGGCGTCCGGGTTGACGACGGCCGAGCCGATCACCCGCGAGGTCTTGTCGTAGGAAGAGTTGCGGAAGTCGGGCAGGTCGCCGGCGATGCCGGTATCGACCACCGCGACGCCGACGCCCTCCCCGGTGCCGCCGTAGTAGTTCCACATGTCCGTGGCCTGGATCGACGAGTTGAAGCTCGTGACCAGCGAGTCGCCCATCGACTGCGGCTTGGTCGCGCCGTTGACCGACACGGCGCGGACGCCGGGCTGAGAGGCGAGCTTGACCGCGCCTGCGGCGGGCAGCTTGGCCGCGACCGCGTTGATGATGTGCAGGTCACGCGTCACGCGGCCGCCCAGGGCCTTGACCATGGGGGCGGCCTGGGCGCGCTTGGTGCCGGCCTGGAGCTGCACGATGACCTCGACGCGCTTGGCGGGGTCGCGCTGGGCCAGCGCGGTCAGCGCCGGCGTCAGCGCGGGCTGGGCGGCGAGCGCAGTGGTCGTGCCAACCGCGGCCGGGAGCGAGGCGCCCGAGCTCGAGAGGGCGACGGTGAGCATTGCCGTGATCGCGGCGAGCGCGATACCGACCATCCAGCGCATCCGGAAGACGATGTTCGGGGCGTAGGGCATATGGGACGCGACCTCCGTGTCGCTACTGGCTCGGTGAGGCTTGAGAGTCTTGGTGGGGTGAGCCGGCAGCTGGGCGGCCTACGTGAGGTCCCTGGCTTTGCGCCCCCGCCTCGCGACGGGTTTGCCCTACTTCGTACAGCTCTCGCACCGGGTATCGGCGGCGAGGTTCCGGCGCCGTACCCCGGGTGGACATTCGTTCGATTACGGTGCCGCGGAGCGGGTGGTGGTCGGGGCGGTCAGACCGTGACCGCCCCGGCACAGAAGGGGTGAGCGCTCAGCTCCAGCTCGAGCGCAGCTCGTCGCTGCTCTTGGCCGAGGCGAAGTCGGCCTCGGTGCTCCAGCTCGAGCGAGCGGTCGCCGAGGAGGCGGGAGAGTCGGTGGCGGGAGCCGCGTGGGCGGCTGCGGCGGCGATGACGACCAGCCCGAGGCCGACCTTCCAACGCAGACGCTCGAGGATGCTGGGTGAGTTGGGCATGTGACGTGCGACCTCCTGTCGCTCTTGGCTCGTATTCCGTTGAGCCGGCAGCCGGGCTGCCTCCGCGGGAGGTCCCTAGCTTTGCGTCCCCGCCTCGCGGCGGGTTTGCCCTGAATCGAACAGCTCTCGCCCGTCGTATCGGCCCGCGACTCCAGCGTCCAGAGAGCGGGTGGACGGTCGTACTACCTGGATCTCGTCCTCGATCGTCGCGGTCAGCGGCGGGGCGAGGAAGAAGCCCTGTCCGAGGTCGCAGCCGAGCTCGCGCAGGACGTCGAGCTGACCGGCGGTCTCGATGCCCTCGGCCACCACCTCGAGGCCCAGCGTCTTGGCCAGCTCGACGATCAGGCGCACGAAGGAGCGCTCCTCGCGCCCATCGGCGATGCCGTCGACGAAGGGCTTGGCGATCTTGAGCACGTCGAGCGGGAAGGACCGCAGGTAGCTCAGCGACGAGTAGCCGGTGCCGAAGTCGTCGAGCGCGAGCCGCACGCCCGTCTGGTGCAGGTCGCGCAGGGTCGCGCTCATCTGCGCGTCGACCAGCACGCTCTCGGTGATCTCCAGCACGAGCTGCTCGGGCTCGAGCTGGTGGCGGCGCAGCGTCTGGCTGACGCGCGCGAGCACGTCCACGTGCTGCAGCTCCACGGCCGACAGGTTCACGTGCATGCTCAGGCGCCCGCCCTCGCCGCGCTGGGCGTGGGTGTCGCGGGCACGGCGGCAGGCCTCGTCGAGGACGAACTCGCCGATCGGCACGATCAGCCCGGTCTCCTCGGCCAGCGGGATGAACTCGCCGGGAGCCACGAGGCCGCGCGTCGGGTGGTTCCAGCGCACGAGCGCCTCGGCGGCCACGACGGCGCCCGTCTTCAGATCGGCGATCGGCTGGTACTCGACCGCGAATTGGCGGCGGTCGACGGCCTGCTGGAGCTGCTCCTTGAGGCCGTGGCGGCGCTGGATCGCGGTGTGCATCGAGCGCTCGAAGCGCGCCCAGCGGCCCTTGCCGCGCTGCTTGGCCCCGTACATCGCCACGTCGGCGTCGCGGATCAGGTCGGCGGCGCGCTTGACGTCGGGGCCGCTCGTGGCGATGCCGACGCTGGCCTGGACGCTGACGACCTCGTCGCCGGCGGCGATGCGCTGGCCGAGCGAGTCAAGGATGCGCTCGGCCACGACCACGACGTCCTCGGGCCCGTCGAGCTGGCCGAGCAGGATCGCGAACTCGTCGCCGCCGAAGCGCGCGACGGTGTCGGCCGGTCGCACGCACGCCCGCAGGCGCTCGGCGACGGCGACCAGGAGCAGGTCGCCGATCGAGTGCCCGAGCGTGTCGTTGATGGTCTTGAAGTCGTCGATGTCCACGAACAGGACCGCGATCGCGTCGGTCTTGGCCTGCAGCGCCTCCTCGACCCGGTCGGTGAAGAGCATGCGGTTGGCCAGCCCGGTGAGCGAGTCGTGGTAGGCCTGGTGCTCGAGCTGGTGCTGGAGCTCGCGCAGCTGCCAGACCGTCTGCTCGAGGCGGTCGTACTGGAGCGCGACGCTCGCGTTGGTGGCCAGCGTCTCGAAGAGCTTGAGGTCCTGCTCGGAGAACTCGCGCACGACGCCGGGCCGGTTGGCCAGGAGCATCGTGCCGACCACGCGGGTCTCGCCCGGGAGCATGGCCAGCATGCCGTGGGTGACGCCGCGCTCCTCGAGGTAACGGCGCAGGCGCGGGCCGCCGGAGGTCGTCGTGACGCGGGTGACCGGCTCGTCCTGGTCCACCAGGGCGCGCAGCTCGTCGGCGATATCCTCCTCGACGGGCTGCATGACCTCGCGCACGTCGCCCGGGCCGAGCGTGGTGCGCAGCGGAGCGTTGCCCTCGGACGGGAACAGGACGATCTCGGCCACCTCGGCCCGGAAGGCCTCGACCGAGCGCGCCAGCAGGCCCTCGAGCGCGAGCACGATCTCGGGTGAGCGCGAGAGCGTGCGCGTGGTCTCGTAGAGGAACTCGAGGCTCTCGTGGCGCTGTCGCTCTGAGGCGTAGGCGCGGTAGGCGAGGAAGACGGTGACGGCGGGCACGCCGAGCAGCGGCAGCGCGCGGGGGTCGTAGGCGACGATGACGGCGCCGGCGAGCCCGAGGCTCGCGTTGGTGGCCGTGACGGCGAGGTCCATCGAGAGCATGCGCCCGAGTGCGCGCGCCCCGATCTTGCCCTCCGAGAGCGAGATCGCCGCGCCGATCAGCAGCACCGTGATGATCGCCGCGATCTGCATCGCGAGCAGGGCCAGCAGCCACACGATCGGGCCGAAGCCACCGACCGTGTCCGCCGTGGCGCGGAACACGAGCACGGCGATGCAGGTGGTCAGCGAGAACTGGGCCGTGTTGAAGACGAGCTTGATGACCGGCAGGCGCCGGTCAAACAGCAGGACGACGGCCGGCCCGACCAGACCGGCGATGACGAGATCGAAGGGCGTGACGAACAGCAGGCCGAACATGAGCGGCAGGTCGCCGAGCGAGAAGGAGTGCGCGCTGCGGCGGAAGTGCAGGTGGACCACGGCGCGCTCGGCGGCGAGGAAGCCGGCGGCCAGCAGCCACCAGGGGAGCTTCACGCCGAGCTGCGGGTCTCCGAGCTGCCGGACGGGGCCGAAGAGCAGCGCGGCGGCCGCGCACGCGATCCCCGCGTTGAGCGCCCACACGCGACCGTCGCCGGCGATGAGCCGTCGCGTCGCCTGGCGGGATGTGGTGAGAAACGACCGCATGCGTGCGCAGGACGGCCTTCGCCACCCCACACCGCACTCATCGGCGGCACGAGGCCAGTCCTGAAGCACTGGACAGATGTATGACGCGTTGACGCTCATGCGAACATGTGTTCGATGACGAGCCACGGCAGTCCCTACGCGCGTTTCCGCCGCGCCCTGCGCATCGGGCGCATCTCGATGGTCTACGCCGCGGCGGCCGAGCTGCCGCGCGTCGACCTCGACGACGCGCTGGCCATCACGCTTCTGATCGAGCGCCAGGACCCCGATCGCTACGACCGCGCGGTGGTCCGCTGGCTCGCGCGCCTGTGTCTCGAGGTGCCGAGCGTCGGCATCGAGGACCTCCGCGGCGGCCTGCTGGCCTTCGAGGCGCTTCCCGAGAATCCCGAGGGGGCGCGCCAGGCGCTCGCCGAGCTCTGCCACCGCCACGGGTTGAGCTTCGGCTAGGAGCCCTCTGGAACTGGGGTCTGCCCCTGATGCGGGCGCGCGCCCCTGCGGCCGAGAACGTCTTCTGCAGAGTCGTATTCCGCTGAACCCGAGAGCCTCAGGAGGAAACCCATGAACCCAGGACTTCACGTGATGTCCGCGCCGGAGCAGAGGCGCGAGGCGCTCCACCTCGACGAGGCCGCCATTCTCGCAGGCGGGCGGCTGTTCATCGCCGAGGGCGAGCTCGACGTGTCCACCGTGGGCGCGCTGCGCGACCGCCTGTGCGCGGCCGCGGAGCAGGGCGTGCGCACCATCGTGCTCGACCTGCGCGGCGTGACCTTCATGGACTCGATCGCCATGGCGGCGATCGTCTGCGCACGCCGGAAGCTGGGCGACGACGGGCGGCTGGCGATCGTGGTCGAGCCCGGCTCCTACGCGATGTTGATCTTCGAGATCGCCGGGCGGCCCGCCGCGCTCGAGCTGGTCGAGACGCGCGAGCAGGCGTTCGCGGGCCTCGAAGCCTGGGCGGCGGCCTAGGAGCGAGGGAGCACGCGGCCGGGGCCGCCCTCGCCAAGACAGGGCGGCCCCGGCGCCGCGGCGCACACGACGCGGTCAAGCTTCCGGGGCGTCGGGCCGAAGCAACCCCCATGCCCAACACCCGACAGCACACCCTCCAACTCACCGAGGAGGCCTTCGCGCCCTCGGGGCTCCTGCTCAGCGCGCACGGCGAGCTCGAGCTGGCCACCGTCCCGGCGCTGCGCGAGCGACTCGCAGCCGCCCGCGGCGCCGGCGTCAAGCGCCTCGTGCTCGACCTCAGCGGCGTGAGCTTCATGGACTCGATCGCCCTTGCCGCGATCGTCCACGCCGAGCAGCAGCTCGGCGAGGGCGGCGCGATGGCGGTCGTGGTCGAGCCCGGCTCCTATGTGGTGCTGATCCTCGAGATCGCGGGCATGCCCGCGCAGCTGAACCTCGTCGAGAGCCGCGCCGAGGCGCTCGCGCGAGTCGGCGCCGCCTGACCTGGACGAACGTCCGATTTGCAGTCGATTCGGGCGCGAAGTCGGCACCCGGACTCAAGGGCATGAGGCGGACGGTCGATTCATGGCCGAATCGGTCACCTCGGGGTGGCCGTCCCGTCACGGAGAGACACGTGCCCAAAGCCAGCGAACCTGACCAGCGCCCCAGCCGTCATCCCTTCTCCAGGGTGAGCATCAAGCTCGCTCTGGTGGTGCTCAGCGCGATGCTCGCGCTGGCGATCACGGCGACGCTGGTGTTCACCAAGCGCCTGGAGGAGGCCTACCACAAGGCCGGCCGCGCCCAGCTGCAGGCGATCGCCGACACGTGGGACGACGGCTTCCGCATCACGTCGCTGAACAACCCGCCGCGCCTGGGCCGCAGGATCGCCCGCCTGCGCGAGCTCAACCCGACGATCCACAAGATCAGCGTCTCCTGGAAGAACGCCAAGGGCGACACGGTGATCGTGCAGGACGGCCACACCCACGATCCCGACGGCGTCAAGCGCCTGATCTCCTCGACCGATCCCGTCACGCTCGCGCCCGGGTCAGCGATCACCGCGCCGATCGACGAAGGCGACCGCGCCTACCACGAGGTCCATGCCGTAGACGGCGCCCACTACGCGGAGATCAACCGCTCGGTGCACCGCGGCGGCAAGACCATCGCGATGCTCGAGCTCCACTACGACCTGGCCGGCCTGGACGCCGCGCTGGCCTCGGACAAGCAGACCGTCATCGCCGCCGCGATCCTCGCCGCGATCACCCTGACGCTGCTGGCCAACCTGCTGCTCACGCGCACCCTGCTGGCGCCGCTGCAGCGGCTGCGCTCCGCCGCGCAGCGCCTCGGCGCCGGTGACCGCAGCCACCGCCTCAACTGGAAGCGCCACGACGAGATCGGGATGCTCGCCCACGACTTCGACCGAATGGCCGGGGAACTCGACACCATCCACGGCCACCTCGAGGCGCTGGCGCTGACCGATCCGCTCACCGGCCTGCTCAACCACCGCGCGTTCCAAGAGCGCCTCGAGCAGGAGCTGCGGCGCGCCGAGCGCGAGCGCTACGGCATCGCGATCGTCGCGCTCGACGTGGACAACTTCAAGGAGATCAACGACCGCTGGGGGCACGCCGCCGGGGACGAGGGCCTGCGCACGCTCTCGCATTGCTTCCGGGCGCACCTGCGCCCGCACGACGTCTCCGGGCGCGTGGGCGGCGACGAGTTCTGCCTCGCGATCATCCGCTCCAGCGCCGAGAAGGCCGAGGAGGTCGTCGACCGCCTGCGCGACAGCATCGCCGAGCTCGAGGTGGGGCCCGCCGGGCAGCGGATCACGATCAGCGCCGGCATCGCCGAGTTCCCGCGCCACTCGATCTCGCGCGAGGAGCTCATGCACCTCGCCGACGGCGCCATGTACTGGGCGAAGTCCTCCGGGCGCGACCGGACCTGCATCTACTCCTCCGACAACCCGTTCGCCCTCTCTCCCGAGGAGCGCGCGGCGCAGGCGGCCCGCGAGGGGCTGGTCAACACCGTGCACGCCCTGGCCAAGGCGGTGGACGCCAAGGACGCCTACACGAGCATGCACTCCCAGCGCGTCGGTCGCTACGCGGCGACGCTGGCACGAGCCCTGGGCTTCGACGACGACGCAATCGAGGTGATCCGCACCTCCGGCGTCCTGCACGACGTCGGCAAGATCGGCATCTCGGACACGATCCTGCGGCGCGCCGGCTGCCTGTCGGAGGACGAGGCGGCGATCATGCGCCGTCACTCCGAGCTGGGCCGCGACATCATCGCAGGCGCCGGGATGCCCGACATCGCCGACTATGTGCTCAACCTGCACGAGCGCTACGACGGCGGCGGCTACCCGCGGGGCATCGCCGGCGAGGAGATCCCGCTGGCCAGCCGCATCCTCCACGTCGCTGACGCGCTGGAGGCCATGACCTCCTCGCGCGTCTACCGCGACGCGCTTCCCGTCGAGGAAGCCCTGCTCGAGATCGAGCGCGTGCGCGGCACGCAGGTCGATCCGCATCTGGCCGACGCCCTGGTCCGCCTCGTGCGCCAGGGCGAGCTCGAGATCGGGGACTCAGACGATGTGGACCTCGATGGCGAGGAGGCCGGGATCGAGCCCGCCGCCCTCGAGCTGCTCACCGGCATCCCCGCCGCGGGAGCGCCCGCGGCGATCCGCTGACCGCGGGCCCGAGCGACAGCCGACCGCCATGGGAACGCCTCCCCAGCCCCGCTACGTGCAGCTTCGCCTGCGCCGCCCCGCCTCGGCGTGGCCGGTGGCGCGCGCCCTCGTGCTGGCGCTGTTCGCCGCGGTGGTGGCGCTGCTCGTCTTCCGCCCGGCGACCGGGCTGCTCGTCTTCTGGGGGCTCGTCGTCCCCGTGTTGCCGCTCACCTGGGTGCTCGTCCCCGGTCTGTGGCGCAACGTCTGCCCGATGGCCAGCGCCAACCAGCTCCCCCGCAAGCTCGGGATCACCCGGGCGAGGCCGCTGCCGCACTGGCTCGAGCGCCACGGCTACGGCGTGGGCGTGCTGCTGTTCTTCGGGCTGATCGCGGCGCGCCCGGCGCTGCTGGAGCGCAGCGGAGCCGCGCTGGCGCTGCTGCTGGGCATGGTGATAGTGACGCCGTTCATCGGCGGCGTGCTGTTCAAGGGCAAGAGCGGGTTCTGCGGCTCGATCTGTCCGCTGCGCCCTGTCCAGGGCCTCTACGCGCGCGCGCCGGCGCTCCCGGTCGAGCACGCGCACTGCAGCCCGTGCGTCGGCTGCACGCCCGATTGCCAGGACCTCAAGCCCACCCGGGCCCTGCTCGACGAGCTGCGCTCGGCCGACCCGGTGCGGGCCGGCTACCGTCGCCTGTTCGCGGGCGCGCTGCCCGGCTTCTCCTACGCGTTCTTCACCCTTCCCGCGGACATGGCCACGCCGGCGCTCGTGCTGCGCCTCGCGCTGGCGATCTTCATCGGCGTGGGGGCGCTCACGTCGCTGCAGGCGCTCACGAAGCTCAGCGACGCGCAGGCGACCGCGCTCTCGGGCGCCGCATCGCTCAGCCTCTTCTACTGGTTCAGGGTCGCGCTCGTCGCGGGCACGATCGGGAAGCTGACCGGCACCGAGGTCCAGCCATGGGCGGTCTGGGAGGGCCGCGCCGTCGTGGTGATGCTCATTGCTGCCTGGCTGGTCCGATCGTGGCGGGCGGCCGCGGGCGCTCGCGCCGGCGCCGCACCGCCGGTTCCGGTGGCCGCCCCGGTCGCCTTCGAGGCGCCGCCGGCCGGCATCTCGCTGCCGATGGTGATGTCGACGCCCGCTCCCGCCGTGGCCGCCGGGCAGCCGGTCGTCGCCGGCGAGCCGCCGGTGCAGATCCCCGACCGGCGGTCCCCGGACCGCCCGCTGCGCCAGCCGCGCGTCACGCTCTGGCCCGAGGGCAGGCAGGTCGACGTCGAGCCGGGCGCCACCCTCGTGGCCGCGCTGGCCGCGGTGGGTGTCGACCTGCCGCGCGGCTGCGGCACCGGCCTCTGCGGCGCAGACCCCGTCTACGTCATGGCCGGCGGCGACCAGCTCTCGCCGGCGGGCGAGGATGAGCGCTCAACGGCGTCGCGCATGGGGCTGCCCGTCCACGCGCGGCTCGCGTGCTCGACCCGCGTGCACGGCGACGTCACGATCAGCCAGTCCGCCGACGCCCATCCGCTCGAGCCGGTCGTCGCGGCGGCCGAGCCGCCGCCGCGCGTGCCCACGGCCGGCACCCAGGAGCGCGTCGTGATCATCGGCAACGGCGTGGCGGGCGTCACCGCCGCCGGCCACGTGCGCCGCCTGGACCATGCGGCCGAGCTGTCGCTGGTCACCGACTCGCCGCACCTCTTCTACAACCGCATCGCGATCGCCCGGCTCATCCACGAGCCCACGGGCATGCAGGGGCTGCAGCTGATGCCGACGCAGTGGTACGACGAGCAGCGCATCGCCCAGTGGCTCAACACGCGCGTCGCGCGCGTGGACCGCGAACGGCGCGAGGTCGTGCTCGCGATGGGCGAGACCCTCCCCTACGACCGGCTCATCCTCGCCACCGGCGCGACGGCGGCCAGCCCGCCGATCGCCGGGATCGACCTCGACGGCGTGTTCAACGTTCGCCGCGCCGAGGACGGGCTTGCCGTACGCGCTTACGCCCAGCGGCAGGAGTGCAAGCGAGCCGTCGTGATCGGCGGCGGCCTGCTCGGCCTCGAGGCAGCCGACGCGATCGCACGCCTGGGCCTCGCGGTCACCGTGGTCGAGGGCGGCGCGTGGCTCGGCCACCGCGAGCTCGACGAGCGCAGCGGCGAGCTCCTGCGCGAGCACCTGCTCGAGCAGGGCATGGAAGCACGGGTCGGCGCCGGCGTGCGCGCGATCACCGGCACCGCGCGCGTCGCGGGCGTCGAGCTCGCCGGCGGGCTGGAGCTCGAGGCCGACCTCGTGCTGGTGTGCGCGGGGATCCGCCCCAACACCCAGATCGCCAAGGACGCCGGCCTTGCCGTCGCTCGGGGCATCGTGGTCGACGCGCACATGCGCACCAGCGACCCGCACATCCTCGCCTGTGGCGACGTCACGGAGTTCGACGGCCAGCTCTTCGGCCGCTGGGCCACCGCCGTGACGCAGGCCGAGGTGGCCGCGGTGACGGCGCTCGGCGGCCAGCGGACCTTCGAGCCCGTCGCGATCCCCACCAAGCTCTCCCTCAGCGGCCTCGACCTGCTCTCCATCGGGCGCAAGGACGGCGGCCCCGGCGACGAGGAGCTCGTCCAGGACCTTCCCGGCCGCCGCTACCGCAAGCTCGTGCTCTCCGGGCAGCGCGTCATCGGGGCGATTGCGTTCGGCGACCCCCCCGCGCACGAGCCGCTCGCCGAAGCCGTCCGCCAGGCCCGCGACGTCCAGCACTCACTCGACGCGCTGCGCTCCGGGGACTGGACCGAGCTCGGCGTCGCCCCGCTCGCGCGCAAGCGGCGCCGCGTCGTCGCTTAGGCGACCGAGAGGACCTTCAGGCGGCGCTTGCCGCGCGGGGTCTGCACCACCGCGACGGTCCCCGCGCGCAGGCCGTTGAGCGCGGTCGCGACGGGGGACTCAGCGGAGAGCCGGCCCTCGCCGGGCGCGGCGTCGTGCGCGGAGACGAGCGTGTAGGTCAGGCGCTTGCCGCTGTCCTCGTCCTCAACCTCGACGGTCGACCCGAAGGACACGACATCCCCGCCGGTGACCTGCACCACCTCGGCGCTGAGCAGGCGCTCGCGCAGCTGGAGGATCTTGGTCTCGAGGCGCGACTGGGCGTTCTTGGCCTCGTGGTACTCGGCGTTCTCGCTGAGGTCGCCGAAGCCTCGCGCGGTCTTGATCTCGGCGGCGATCGCCACTCGGGCGGGCCCTTCGAGCTCCTCGATCTCCGTCCGCAGGGTCTCGAGGCCCTCGGCAGTCATCTGGTTCTCCATACCGTCGAACTTAGCGCGTCGGTGGTATGGCCGTGACGGGTCCGGCCATCGGCGCCCGGGGCCTCGTGCGCAGGATCCACAGCGCCGGAGCCAGCACGAGCGCGGCGCCGCCGATCGCCAGCGCGGCGACGCCGATGGCGGTGAGCGCGAAACCGCCCAGCAGGGCGAGCGCCGCCCCGGTCAGGCCGGCCAGGAGGTCGTTGAAGCCGAGCAGCTTGCCCCGCTCCGACGGCGCGGCGCAGTCGGCGAGCTGCGCGGTCGCGGACACGAAGGACAGGTTCCAGCCGATTCCGAGGCCGAACAGCACGATCGCAGTCGCGATCACGCTGTGCACCCACAACAGGCTGATCACCGACGCGCCCATCACCAGCAGCCCGCCCGCGAGCGCGGGCGTGCGTCCGATGCGGTCCACGACCGAGCCCACGACGAGCACCAGCGCGTACATGCCGAACACGTGGGCGCCGATGATCGGGAACACCGTGTGCCCGGCGTGGTGCTGGTGGCCGACGACGACCGCGCCGGTCAGCGTCATCACGCCCACCATCACCGCGAAGCTCGCCTGCCCGGCCAGCAGCGCCGGGAACGCGCCCGGCCGGCGCACGATCTCCCGCAGCGGGGCCGCCGGGCCCGCCGGGGCGTCGGCGTCGGTCCGCAGCAGCTCCGCGATCCGGCGCGGGTCGGGGCGGACGAACAGGACGAGCACGAGCGCGACCGCCACGAAGCCGATCGCGGCGAGCCACAGCAGGGCGAGCGCATCGGCGTCGAGCCTGCGCCCGGCGAGCAGCGGGCTGAACACCAGCGGGCCGAGGATCGCCCCGAACACCGAGCCGAACAGGACCAGCGCGATCCCCCGCGCCCGCCGCTCGGGCGGGTACATGTCGCCGGCCGCGGCGCGGGCCAGCAGCGTGGTGCCGCTCGCCGCGCCGACGCCTACCAGGCCGAGCAGCACCGCCGGCGCAGAGCCGGTCGCGCACCCGAGCGCCGCCAGCCCGGCGCCGCAGCCGCCGATGACGAAGCCGCCGGCGAGCACGGGAACGCGGCCCACGCGGTCCATCAGGCGCCCGGCCGGCAGCGCCGCCAGCGCACCCGAGGCGAGCACGATCGCGGGCCCGAGCCCCAGCAGCCCCTTGACGCCGATGACCAGGACCAGCGTCAGCGACGCCACCGCGGCGGAGAGCTGGAGCATGCCCGAGTTCGCCGCCAGCGCCGCCGAGAGCAGGAGCGTGTTGCGCCGGATCGGGAGGCTGGGCGGCGCGGCCATCAGCGCCGGCGCACGCGCAGGGTGACGCGCGCCGGGCGGAAGCCCGCCGCGCGCGCGGTCGCGCGGCGCAGCCCGGGGCGCCGCTGACGCACCCGCATGACAACACGGCCGGTACGGCTCGACGTGCGCTTGTGCCCTGCGAAGCGCACCGTCGCCCCGCGCACCGGGCGCGCGCCGCCGTTGACCCGCGAGGTCACGGTGAAGCGCAGGCGCACCGAGCGGCGGGCGCGCAGGTGGCGCGGCGACACGCGCAACCGCAGGCGCGGGCCCGCCGAGGCCTTGAGGCCGCCGCTCGCTCCGGGCGCGGCGCAGCTCGCGTGGCTCACAGCCCCCGGCGTGACGACGACGTCGACGTCGTCGGCCCCGCGGCACGCCTGCACGACCAGCGGGTTGGCTCCGGGCGCCGAGCGCACGGCCCCGCCACGGACCTCGGCGCCGTAGCCGGACGGGTACTGGCGCCGCGGAAGGACGATCTCCGTCGTCGCGCCGGGCCCGAGCGAGCCGCCGCCCGCGCGCGCCGTCCCGTAGACCAGGTGGAAGCGCCGGCTCCCCGGGTCAAAGCTCCAGCCGCGCGGCGTTCCGGCTACCGCCTGCGGATAGGGCCGTGAGAGCAGCTGGAGCTTGGCCGTCTTGAGGTTCGCGCCCTCCGGTGCCTTGGCCGGGTCGAGCACCAGTGCCTGCGTGGATCCGGGCCCCGACGTGGTGGGGTCGTCGCAGCCGCAGTAGTGCCACTCCTGCCAGCCGACCATCGTGCGGTCCGCGCGCGCCACCATCGTGCCGAGGACGTCCGCGGCGTCGGTCGCGCCGAACTCGGTCAGCAGCAGGCTGTCGCCCGTCGCCGCCGAGCGCTTCTCGGCGTTGGCGAACACGAGGTCGTCGGACTGGTCGCAGCCCTGGTTGGAGTTCGAGGACCCCGCGGGCAGGCAGTAGTCGTGAAACGAGAACGCCGCGTGCGGGTCCCCGAAGGCCGCGAGGTTCGTGTCGGAGCCGTTGTTGAACAGGACGTTGGGCTCGTAGAAGACGAGCGTCGAGGGGTCGGCCGCGCGGATCGCGTGCAGCGTGCGGCTCGTGAACGCGCTCAGGCGCGCGTCGAACTCCGGGCACCCGGCGGGGTTCGCGCACTGCTGCCACGTGCTCCCCGGCCACGGCTCGTTGAGCAGGTCGTAGCCGAGCACGGCCGGGCGGTCGCGGAAGCGCTCGGCGACGTGGCGCCAGGCCGCGGCGTAGCGATCCTGCAGCCCCACCCCGCCCGGGCCGGGGTCGTCGGCCCAGAAGTGGTCGAAGGCGCGCTGCAGCGCCGGCATCGCGAGGTAGTTGCCGGGGAAGCCCGACTGGGGCTGCGCCGGCAGCCCGTCGTCCTGCACCGCCCAGGCCGGCCAGCCCTCGCCCTGGAAGCGCTCGTTGTAGAGGTCCTGGTGGAAGTCGAGCAGCGAGACGATCCCGTGGCGCCCGAGCGTCTCCACCGTCTGGGCGATGCGGTCCAGGTAGGCGTCGTCGTAGACGCCGGGCTGGGGCTCGAGCGCCGCGTAGATGATGCCGAGGCGCACGGTGTCGTAGCCCTCAGAGGCCAGGAACGCGGCGTCGTCGTCGCCGAAGCCGACCGCGTCGGGCGCGTAGGGCGGGCGCTTGTTGACCATGTTGAGCCCGTGCAGGACGACGACACGGCCCTGCGCGTCGGTGATCCAGCGGCCCGCGTGGTCGAGCGGGAGCGCGGGGCTCGCACTCGCGGCCGGCGCCGCGACGGCGGCGAACGCAACCAGCGCGATCAGCACCGCCGGCGCACGCATGACCCGTCCCATGGCGCGCATCCTCTCATGCGCGTGCACGTCAGCCGGCCGGCGGGCCGCCGAGGAACGCGGCCGAGACCAGCAGATAGCCGGCGATGCCGCACAGCAGCATGGCGAAGGCGCGCCCGAGCGTGCGCTGGGGCACCGACGGGGCGACGGCGGCGCCCGCGAGCGCCCCGGCCACGCACGCCGCCGTCATGGTCGCGGTGACGCCGACGTCGAGGCTGCGGCCCGCGAGCAGGTGCACGCCGAGGCCGGCGAGCGACGTCGCGCTGATGATCGCCAGCGAGGTCCCGACGGCGGTGCGCATGGTGAAGGCGAGGGCGATGGCGAGCGTCGGCACGATCAGGAACCCGCCGCCGACGCCGAAGAACCCGGTGAGCAGGCCGACGAGCAGGCCGGCGAGCAGGTCGCGCGGCAGGCGCAGCGGCGGGCAGCTCCCGTCCTGCTCCCCCGGGCCGTCGTCGCGCTCCTCCCCGCCGGCCTTGCGCCACGTCGCCACGGCAGCGGCGACGAGGATCGCCGCGAATGCGCCCAGCACCGCGGTGCCGCTGACCGCTGCGCCGGCGAGCGTGCCGGCGACGAGGCCGGGCAGCGCCGCGACCGTGAAGGAGCCGGCGTGGCGCCAGCAGATCCTGCCCTCGCGCACGTGGCCGATCCCGCCCGCCAGCGAGCCCGCCGTGACCACCAGCAGCGAGGCCGTCGTCGCCTCGGGCACGCTCTGGCCCAGCGCGTACACGAGGATCGGCACCGCGAGGACCGAGCCGCCGCCGCCGAGCATGCCGACGCAGAGGCCGATGACCAGCCCGAAGGGGATGGCGAGCAGCACGCGGCTCAGGCCGGCTGCTCGGAGGGTGCCTCGACGGGCCAGCCCTCCCGCTGCCAGGTCCCCACGCCGCCCCCGACGACGTGGATGACGTCGCGGGCGCCGAGGCGCTGCAGCAGCGCAGCGCCCACCGCGGCGCGCTGCCCCGAGGCGCAGATGACCGCGATCGGCGCGCCGGGGTCGAGCCCCTCGGGGATGCCGCGGATGTCGTGGTAGGGCTCGTGGATCGAGCCGGGGATGTGCGCCTCGTCCCATTCCGAGCGCTCGCGCACGTCGAGCAGCTGCGGGCCGTCGCGACCGGACTCCCAGCGCTCGTGCAGCTCGGCGACGGTGAGCCGGTCGATGCGCTCGACCGCGCGCTTCTCCTCGCGCCAGGACGTCATGCCGCCGGTCAGGAAGCCGGCGACGTTCGTGACCCCGACGGCGGCGGCCAGGGTGACCGCCTGGCGTCCGTCCTCGTCGTCGCGGCCGACGATGACCACGGGGCGCTCGTGCTCGGCGAGCCACGCCAGCTTGGAGCCGAAGCCGGCGCGCAGCATGGTCATGGACACCGCGCCGGGGACGTGCGCCTCGTCGAACTGCAGCTCGGTGCGCACGTCGACGACGAGCGCGCCCTCGCGCATGGATTCCACCTGGCGGGGCGCTAGCGGGTGCGCCTCGATGCTCTCGCGCAGCAGCGGCCCGCGGTTGAGCGCGACGATCGCCTCGAAGTTCGGGGGCTGGGGCCCGAGCGAGGACGTCGTGCGCTCCACGAACGCATCCTCGTCGTCGATCCGCAGCAGGTCCTGGTGCGCGCGCTCGTAGGCGATGGTCGAGGAGACCTTCATGTCCATCCCCGGCCCGCCGCACAGCGAGCCGCCGAGGTGTCCGGGCCAGACCTCGCACTCGCCGGGCAGCGCGAGCAGCGCCTCGCGCAGCGAGCGGAAGATCCCGCGGGCGCCCTCGACCTTGTCGACCGCCAGGTCGGGCCGCGCGATGTCGCCGACGAACAGCGTGTCGCCCGACAGCACCGCCCACGGCTCCGGGCCGCGGCCGGTGTCGGTGAGCAGGAACGCGGTGTGCTCCGGCCGATGGCCGGGGGTGTGGAGCGCGCGCACCAGGACGCGGCCGAGCTCGAGCTCCCAGCCGTCGCGGAAGCCCTCGTGCTCGTAGCCGGCCTCGGCGCGCTCGTGGATGTGGATGCTCGCCCCGGTCGCGGCGGCGAGGCGGCCGTGGCCGGAGACGTGGTCGGCGTGGTTGTGGGTCTCGAGGATGTGCTCGATGCTCACCCCGAGGTAGCGCGCGAGGCGCAGGTACTCGCCGATGTCGAGCTTCGGGTCCACGACGGCGGCGACCCCGGCGTCCTCATCCCCGATGAGGTAGCTCGCGCAGCCGAGGTCGTCGTGGATGACCTGGCGGAAGATCACGCGGCGCTCACGATCGTGCCGAGATCGGCGACCTGCCGGCGCAGGCCGCCGCAGACCAACTCGCAGAGCGCGAAGACGGTGTCATCGGCGATCGCGTAGCGCACGCTCGTGCCGGCCTTGGCACGGCTGACGATGCCCGACTGATGGAGCACGTTCAGGTGCTTGGAGACGTTCTGCTGGGAGGCGCCGAGCGCCACGACCAGCTCCCCGACGGTCGCGGGTCCATCACGCAGCCGGTCGAGGAGCTTGATGCGCATCGGCTCCCCGATGACGCGGAAGCGCTGCGCGATGAGGTCGATCAGCGCTTCGGGCAGAGGGTGGGGCATGTCCATCCTGCGCGATTCTACCACTACATCGTTGTATAGAGATGAACTGGCTACGCGCCTCTCCCCGGAACCGCACGGTGTAGCGCGCGGTGAAGTCAGAGTGGCGGTAGACGATCGTCGTCGGCCCGCAGTGGCCGTCCGTCCCGGAGGGCAGCGTCCAATTGCGCCACCCTCGGGTCGTGGCCCTCGCGGTCTTGCGCCACCACACCCGGCCGGTTCCTCGATCGATCGCCTCCATGCGAACCGTCCGGCTGCCGCGCGTCCCGGGCTGGGCCCAGATGCCCGGGGTGATCCCGTCCCCGCACGCGAGCTGCTTCGGGATGTACTCGACCAGGACGTGAGCGGAGGCGGTCGCCGCCGAGAAGGCGAGCCAGGTCAGCGCGACGAGCAGGATGCGAACCATCCCGGGGAGCGTAGACCGTCCGCTGTCCAAGGGTGCCGTTGCGAAAGCCATGGGCCGGGGAGGATTCGAACCTCCGTCGGACGGATTATGAGCGGCCTGGGAAGAGAGCGATTTGGCTCTCGCAAGCCAAAGTTGAGGCCCGTTGGTTCCCGTTTCTGTCGTTGATTTCCGCGGTTTGGGAACCCGTAGGGAACTCGGTTAGCCGGCCGCCATCACCGCGGCGAGCCAGTTCAACATCGATCTGGTCGTCCTCATCGCCCGCCGCGCGTCAGCAATGCCGTCGCGAGAGTCTGTCTCTGATCCCCCTCAGATACGGCGGGAGCGCGTGGAGCTATCCACGCGCGGTTCCGCGGCGCGCTGCTAGACCTGCTGCACCGACAGAAACAGCGGCTGAATGTAGTTTGCCGTGCCATCGGCGAAGTTCAGTTCCGCGTACGCGCCGCCGCCGTGGGCAGATGCGCGAACCACGCCCTTCACCGTGATCACGACAGGGTCGCCTGCTCGCAAGCCGGCGGTGTAGTCGAAAAAGTGCGTGCGGTCATAGCTGGTGATTTCATCGGCGTTGTCCTTCTCGACATGGAGCACAGGGAAGTCGTGCCACCCGGAATCGGTGTATTGGTGGACGTTCATCTGCACCGTGAGGGTGACCTCTGAGTCCCGGCAGTTCCACCAGCTGTCGTCACAGCGCAGAACGTAAAAGCCATGGAACGCGAGCACCGCGGTCATCTCGTAGGTGGCCGTGGTCGCTGGGACGAATCCAAAGTGCACCGCGAACTCCGGTGGCAAATCCGTGCGGTTGTCCCAACACAGAGCGTTGGGGTAGTGCCGGGAATCCTTGATCCGGATGTTCGATGGATCGTCCGGGAACACCCACCCGCTGTCGAGGGCTCCGGAAGTCCACTCCAATCCGCCGATGTCGGCGAAGAGTCCCTGATCGGAGGTCGTGATCGACGAGGCGAACACGGGGAGCACCATGTAGCCCGCTTCGGCGAGCACCGCACTGCGGACCGCAGCGTCCCGCGAGTCTGCCGAACGCACCGGGCTCCGATCGGCGAACTGGAGCCGGAATTCCTGTAGGAATCCCTCGAGCGCCGTCTCTTGGCTGCGGTTTTCCTCTTCAGCCGCGGTGTCGAACTTCCCTGGGTCGATCCCTATCGAGGACATAAACTCGCGCCGGCGCCGCTTGTGCTCCTTCTCAAGCTCTACCTCACGCTCGCCGAGAGCACTTCGACGAAGCAGTTCCTGCTCGAATTCACTGAAACGAGCGGTGTGCAGTTGCTTTACCCGCTCGCCGAGCTCCTCGTAGGAAGTCATCACGGCTTCGCCCTCCGATCGTCGACTCGCGTCAGCATCCCGCTGCGAGTGGGCGACGTCAAGGCGGGCCGGACCCGCTTCTCGACGCGCTGCTCGGGGCGCGCGCGGCGTCCGTCGCCGGTCTTCACTGCTACCTCGCCAGCACTCTGCCTACATCTCGCCTCCGCTCGCCCGTCACCGCCCTCAGCGGCGGCACCACGTGGCGACCAACATCACGGGCCCTGGTTGTCCTCGGCAACGGGCATGGCGCCCCTGGTCCGGGGGACCGGCCGTTGCAGTCGCGTGCCTACTTGCCGGCGCGCGCATCCTCCTCCCCCCCTACTGGCAGCCCGGATGCCCTGGATCCGCTCGAGCCGCTCCCCGACACCCTCCCTCCTAGCTCCCCGCTGGCACTCACCTAGCCGCTCCTGACCGCCACCGACGTCTCGCTGCTGCTCGGCATCCCGCGCTCGTCGGTGCATGACTACGCGAAGCAGGCTGAGGATCCACTGCCTCGGTCCGGATCGGCCGGCATCGGCGCTTCTATCGCAGCGAACTAGAGCGCTGGCTGACAACAGCGAGGGTGAGCTAGAAGAGGGCTCTCGGCTCGCATCGCGCGGTGCTTGCGAGTCCGGTGTCGCTGGCGGCGGAGCCGCCTCTAGTCGGCGTCGTTCCTCCTGGCTCGCAGCTAGCCGTCCAGTGGCCGCGCGATCTGCTGCGGGTCAGGCCCCAACGAGGGAACTCGGATAGCCGGCCGCCATCACCGCGGCGAGCTGGTCGCCATCGAGCTGCCCGGACGGCCACGTGAGGGTGAGCTCGCCTTGCTCCTGGAGCGTCCAGCTGGATATTTTGACCGGGCAAGCCGCCTACGGGCGGGGATGCAGCTCGGCGTGCGCACGGAGCACGTCTTGGTCAAAGCTCGCCAGCGTCACTTCAGCGTGCCCGCGATGCTCTGCGTGGATCGCGGTGGCCAGCGCGAAGGCATCGGGTAGCTTGAGACCCGTTCGGGCCCGCACCCCAGCGGCACGCTTCGCGAGGGCCATATCGACGATCACGGTCTCGATCGAGAAGTGTTCGAGCATGGCGTCGACATGGTCGCGAGCCTCCTTGCCGGCCTTGATCGGGCCAATGAGCAGCTCGCTGTAGTTGACGGCGCTCAGCATGCGCCGCGTGCCCGAGACGAGCGAGTCGCGCACGAGCGTGACCGCGTCGGCGTGGTGGGCGTCTGAGGCATTCAGGAAGCCGATGAGCACGTCGGCGTCAAAGACGACTACCGCCATCCCTCGCGCACCTCGTCCAAGTAGCCGGGCGGGTAGACATCGTCGCCCACCGACCCTGCGTACTCCTCGATAAGAACGTCGGTCTTGACGAGCTCGATGTGGCCCGGCCCGACGCCGGAGATCCGCACGTCGTCGCCCGGTCCCAAGCCAGCTGCCCGCAGCACGTCGGCCGGGATGGTGATCTGGTTTTTGCGGGAGATCGCGCTCATGCCTTTACCGTATCGTACGGAAGTAAAGGAGCCTAGTGGAACGCCGCGCTGCGGGCGGCGGAGGAAGCATCCGAGTTGCTGGCGGCTGGGCCGATGCTCGCGTTATCAGACCGCGAGGACGTGCCCTCCACGCTCCGCGGCAAGCGCTCTGACCTCTGATTGCACATCCACAAGCGCCCGGGTGCGAAACCGCTCGGGTGGCAACCCGACGCGCCGCGCGGCCCGGGAAACCGCGACGAGGACATCCGGTCGATCCGAGACGTAGAGCACCCCGCCGGAAAGCCGGCCAGCTGAGATCTCTGCCTCATAGCCCGCGAGGATCGCTCGCAGCCGGCGCGGAGCTTTGTAGGAAAGCTCGACCTCGACCGCCACTCGGCGGCCGTCGACTCCGACCCCTAGGTCGGGGCGATGGGTTCCGCGAGAGTCGGCCCTGATCACCGGCACCCGCCAGTCGGGGAGCTCGCGCATCTCACGATCACTCACCCATTCGCGGCCACGGAGCGTGACCAGCGCCGCCAGCCATGACACCGCCCGGGCATGCGCTCGGCTGTCTCCGACCACGAGGCCTCGGCGCACCTCGCCGCGATCACTGCCGACGCGCCGGCGACCGTGACGGGTGATCACAGCAATGGTGCCGTCTCGGTCATACACACGCTCCGCGAGACCCGCCGCCGCAAGCCGCTCGAGATGCGAGTACGTCACCCGCCACCCGAAGCCAAGCGCAAGCCCGAGCGGCACTACCCCCGCCACGTCCAAGCGGTCCAACCACCGCAAGGCATCCATGCTCCGAGGACCAGGCCCCCGTGCTCTACCCACGACTGGCCGAACCTTTTTCCCTCAGCTCCACGCCCCGTTAAGCCGGTCAACCGCCTCAAAGCGCCAACGCCTTCTCGGCCTGCCCTTCGTTCTTCCCGCCTCCGCCGAACACTTTGCCTTGTGCTCCCCGCTCGTCTCGTCGTTCGCCTCTCCCCGATCTCCGTCTTGTCCCCTCCGTCAATGCCTCACTTCCCTTTCTTTCTCTCCTGTCTTCTGTCTTCTCCCTCACCCCCTGCCTGTGCCCCCTGTCCTTACTCAATCCCGCCCTCGAACCCCTCCTCCACCACCACATCAGGACTGCATCCGACCCCAACCAATCAGACCATGACAAAGGAATGTCGAGTGGGTGGGGTCGGATGCAGGACCCGCCCTGAAACCCCGCCACACAAGGGATTCGAGGGCGGCCGCTACACAACGCGTTGTGTAGCTGATTGCGTAGCCACCTGACTCGTCTTGCGGACGGCCGCTGCCGCCGCACCGCTCCTCCGCTTGCCGCTGCAAGCACCCCTGGTGCAGATGTGTCAAGGCCGGTTGAAATGTGGACCACCTGCGCCGGTTGAAAAGTGACCCCCCGGTTTGATGATCTGGAGATGGATGCCGGGCCGGCGAAGCCGGGCCGGGGCTCAGGTCTGTAGGCC
>JBBRYA010000031.1:0-39838 GCA_038238015.1 Solirubrobacterales bacterium | reverse complement strand
CGTCAAACAACGACTCGACCTGCTCCCCCACCAACCGCAACATCCACACCCCCCCAGAATTCGCCCAACTCGCAGGCAAATTCTGGCCCTCACCCCGGACAGAGCCGCCGAATATTTCCGGGGCAAATAGCTACGCCGGCGCCTCGGCCAGCGGCGACTCCGGCGCCGGCCGGTTCTGCCCGTAGTCGATCGTCACCGCGATCACGCTCGCGATCGGGACGGCGAGGAAGACGCCGATGATCCCCGCGAGGATCCCGCCCGTGGCGAGCGCGAGGATGATCGCCGACGGGTGCAGGTTGACCGCGCGGCTCATCAGCACCGGGTAGAGCAGGTGGCCCTCCAGCTGCTGGACGGCGACGCAGACGCCGAGCACGATCAGCGCAGCGACCAGGCCCTTGGCCACGAGCGCGATCAGCACCGCGGCCAGGCCGGCGCTGAACGCGCCCACGAGCGGCAGGAACGCGCCGATGAAGGTGAGCACCATCAGCGGGACCACGAGCGGGACGCCGATGATCAGCAGCGAGATCCCGATCAGGATGGAGTCCACGAGCCCGACCAGCGCGATGCCGCGCACGTAGCCGGCGAGCGCGACGAACGATCGCGACGCGACCTCCTGCACCGGCTCGGCGCGATGCTCGCCCGCCAGCGACGCCACCCAGCCCCACATGCGGTCGCCGTCCTTGAGGAAGAAGAACGTCAGCAGCAGCGTGATGATCAGGCCGGTCAGCAGCTCCCCGAGCACGACCGCCCCGCTCACGACTCCGCTGGTGATCGAGCTCGAGTTCTTGCTCAGCGTCTTGATGCCCTTGCTGACGCGGGCGTCGATGTCGCGCTTTGACAGGTTGAAGGGCTTGTCGGCGAGCACGACGGTGGCCTTGTTGATCCCCGAGCGGACCTGGCCGCCGAGCTGGGAGAACTGGCTGACCATCGAGGGCAGGATCAGCGCGAGGACGATGGCGATGAGCGCGATGCCGCCCAGCAGGACGATCCCCGCCGAGGCCGCCGGAGGCACCTTGCGGCGGCGCAGCGCGCGCACCACGGGCAGCAGCAGCGAGGTCAGCAGCAGGGCGAGGATGACCGGCAGCACCACGACCCGCAGGTGCGCCAGCGACAGCACGATCGCGTAGACCAGCGCGAACACGACCAGCAGCCGCCACCCCCAGGCCGCCGTGGCGTCCAGCCACCGAGGCGGCGCGGAGGCGTGCAGGCGGGGATGCTCGCGCGTCTCCATCCGCGCCAAGCTACCCGCCGAGGCGGTCGGCGCAGCTCAGACCCGGCGCGTCAGCCGCGCTTGTGGCTGTACGTGCGCGCCACGATGCGCCGCCGCGCGTCCCGGCTGCCCGCCGCGGAGCGCATCTGCGCGACGACCGTGATCCCGACGCGGCCGTGACGGCGCAGCTGGAGCTTGATCCGTCTCAGCGCCCGCGGGCTGAACGGCAGGTAGAAGCGCTGCTCGGCCGTGGTCGACACGCGGTGCTCGGTGCTCTCCCGGCGCAGCACCTTGCCGGCCATGAGCGTCTTGCGGCGGCCGCCGAGCGGAGCGGTGTCGAGCTGGCCGTGGAAGCGCACGCGGCACTCGACCTCGCAGCGCGCGAAGACGGTCAGGCCGCGCGGGGCGATCGCGCGCTGAGCGGGGATGCGCAGGAACACGCCGGGGCCCACCGGCGCGGGCGCAGGTGCGGGCGGCGTGACGACGGGCGGTGACGCCGGCGGCGCGACCGTCGCGGCGGGCGCCTCGGCGGCGTCCAGCCGCCAGCGGAAGCCGACGCTGACTGCGCTGCCCTCCTGCGCGTTGTCGCCCGCCAGCGGACCCGCCGGCGTGCCGGTGTCGGGGAAGGAGGCGGTGACGCGGTAGACGCGCGTGGCGCCGGCGGGCAGCGTCCCGAGCGCGACCTGGCCGACGTCGGCCAGGCGCGCTTGGAAGGGTGCAGTGGCCCCGCTGACGTCGGCGACGCTCAGCCGCAGGACCTGCGAGAGGCGGCCGCCCGCGGGGCCCGGCGTGTCCTGAGTGTCGGTCGTCTCGAACCCCAGCGCGCCCGGCTGGTCGCCGGTGTTGGTCAGCGCCACGAGCCCGCTGGCCGAGTCGCCAGGACGCAGGTGCTGGGCCTGCAGCAGCGCGGCGCCCTCGCGGTCGCTGGAGAGCGCGACGGCGCCCTCGGCCTGCATGCGTCCGAGCGTCGCCGGGCTGGGTGCGGCCAGCGCCGCGGCGACCGCCAGCACGAGTGCCACGAGGCCCACGGCGATCGCGATCGCCGGCCGGCGCATCAGCCCGGCCCCGTTGCGGCGTCACGCTCGCGCACGAGCCGGCCGCCTTCGCGCCAGAGCCCGGCGAGCATTGTCGCTACGAGCAGCAGAGCGGGCAGGGCCAGCAGCAGGAAGCGCGCCGTGGCCGACCCGAGCAGGATGAACGCCCACCCGAGCACGGGGATCGAGAACGCGAAGCGCGCCTGCGTCGCGCGGTCCAGCCGGAAGGGCGCGAGGTCGCGCAGCTGGTTCGCGTCACCCTTGGTGCGGAACACCCGCCCGCCGTGGCCGCCGCGGCGCGCCTCTACGAGGCGGTGCGTGACGGGGTGGTGCGAGCCCGGCGGGACGTAGGTGATGATGTCGCCGGCGCGCAGGTCGGCGACCGGCACGACCTCGTCGAAGATCAGCGAGCCCTTGTGGATCGCCGGCTCCATCGAGCCGCCCACCAGCACGTAGCGCTGGTAGCCGAGCAGGCCCGGCAGGAACGTCACCGCGAGCGCGGCGACGGTCAGCGCGAGCAGCAGCACGGCGAGCCCGCGGCCGACCATGGCTACGCGTTGACCGCGTCCCAGACGTAGTCGACGGTGACGTCGTCGCCCTTGTAGGCGTTGTCGGCGCCACCGGCGCCACCGTCCGGGAACGTGACCGTGAAGCGATAGCGGTGCACGGCACCGGCGGCGAGGTTGCCCAGCGCGATCGTGCCCATGGCGCCGAGCTTGCCCGTGTAGCGGGTGATCGGCGCGGGGGCGGGAGACGCGGCCGGGTCGCCGAGGTCATCGACCACCAGGTCGAGCTTGGAGGAGAAGGGGTTCGCCGTGTCGGAGTTGACCAGGTTGGCCTTGGAGAGCGTGAACACGCCGGTGAGGTCGCCGGTGTTGGTGATCGTCGTCGAGCCGCTCTGGGACGCGCCGGGCTTGAGGCCGCTGACGGTCAGGAACGCGCCGTTGACCGAGTTGGACTGCTGCAGGTTGCCGGCCGCGACGACGTTGCCGGCGTTCGCCGACTGCGAGGTGAAGCTGGCTCCGGAGGCCACGCCCATCATCGCCGCGAGCGAGAGCGCGAACAGCGCTCCGACGACCCTGAGGGGCGAGGCCTGCCACAAGGCGGTGAGACGCGTCATGATGGGCGTATCGGCCCCCGGCGCGCCAGAACTTGACCCGCGCAGGACTCGCGCCATCGAACGTTCGTCCGTTCTGGACCTACGTTGTCGCGGATCAGTCGATCAGGCGCCGCTCGACCGCCCAGCGGCTGAGCTGATGGCGGTTTGAGAGCTGGAGCTTGCGCAGCACGGCGGAGACGTGGGCCTCGACGGTCTTGACCGAGATCTGCAGCCGCGCCGCGATCTCCTTGTACATGTAGCCGCGGGCGATGTGGCGCAGGACCTCGCGCTCGCGCGCGGTCAGCTGGTCGAGCTCTGGATCGACCTCGGCGGGCGCGGCGGTCCCGGCCGCCGCGAACGCGTCGAGCACGAACCCGGCCAGCCGCGGGGAGAAGACAGCGTCGCCGCTCGCGACGCGGCGCACCGCGTCGGCCAGCTCGGGGCCCGAGATCGTCTTGGTCACGTAGCCGCGGGCGCCCGCGCGGATGATCGCGATCACGTCCTCGGCGGCGTCGGAGACCGACAGCGCGAGGAAGCGCTGCCCGGGCCGCTTGCCGACGACCTCGCGGATCACCTGCACGCCGCCGCCGCCGGGCATCTGGACGTCGAGCAGGACCACGTCGGGCTCGAGCTCGACGATGCAGCGCACCGCCTCCTCGACGCTGTCGGCGTCGCCGAGCACCTCCACCAGGCCGTCGAGCTCGGCTCGCACCCCGGCGCGGAAGAGGTGGTGGTCGTCGACGATGACCACGCTCGGGGTCATGCCCGGCGCTCCATCGTCAGCTCGACCTCGGTCCCGTCCCCCGTGCCCGTGTGCACGACGGCCTCGCCGCCGTGGCGCCGCATGCGGCCGAGGATCGACTCGCGCAGCCCGCGGCGGTCACCCGGCACGGAAGCCGGGTCGAAGCCCGGGCCGCGGTCGCGCACGAACACCTCCAGGCGCTCCTCGCCCGCCTCGGCGTAGACCGAGACCGGGCCCTCCCCGGCGAACTTGGCGGCGTTGACGAGCGCTTCGCGCGCGGCGCCGAGGACCGCCTCGGCGGGCGCGTCGAGCGCGCAGTCGCCGACCGCGACCACGTCGACGGGCACGCCGTGCGCGTCCTCGACCTCGGTCGCGGCAGCCTGCAGCGCGGTGGCGAACGTGCGCGGGCCGCCGGGCGCCGCGCCGCCGTCGTTGAGCCATGCCCGCAGCTCGCGCTCCTGGCGGCGGGCCAGCGCCGCCACCTCCTTCGGGTCCGCGGCGCGGCGCTGCATCAGCGCGAGCGTCTGCAGCACGGAGTCGTGCAGGTGCGCGGCGAGCTCGGCGCGCTCCTGGGAGCGGATGCGCTCGCCGCGCTCCTCCGCGAAGCCGCGCGCGAGGCGCAGCCACCACGGCGCCAGGATCAGCGTCAGGGCGATCACCACGACGATCACCGCGAGCAGCACGTCGCGCGCCGGGCGCAGCGCGTTGTTGAGGTCGAGGAAGACCAGCCCGGCGCCGATCACCAGCGCGACCCCCAGCGCGGCGCGGCCCACGGCGGTTCCGCCCATCCGCAAGGTGGGCGGATCGCGCGCCTCGCGCACCACGGGCGCGGCGGCCGACTGGCGCCAGATCAGCGCCGCGCCGCCGCTGGCCAGCACCACCGGCCACACGAGCCCGTCGCCGATCCACAGGCCCCACTGCCGGAACAGCAGCAGCCCCGCGAGCACGAGCAGGCCGATGCCGCCCGCCACCTGCCAGCTCTCGCGGCTGCCCGGGACCCGCGTGCGCGACCAGCTCGCGGGCGCGTCGCCGGGGATCGCCGCCCAGGCCAGGAGGTAGAGCAGCACCCCCGCCCCGCCCGCCGCCGAGGCCACCGCGAAGGCGATCCGCAGGATCAGAGGGTCGATGCCGAGGCGGCGTCCGAGCGCGGCGCAGACCCCCGCGATCACCGCGTCCTTGCGGTCGCGGCGCAGCGGCGGCGGCTGGTTGGGCAGCGCGGTCACGACCGGATCCTCTCAGGTGCTCAGCGGCGCCCGGCGAGGCCGGCGCTGAGCAGGATCGCCCCCACCGTCGCCAACAGGGCCGGGGCGAGGTAGCCGAAGGACAGCTTCAGCACGTCGAGCTGGTCGAGCAGGAGCAGCACACCGAGCCCGCACACGGCGAGCCCGGCGACCAGCGAGGCGGGGTCGAAGCGCCTCATGCCGGCGTGGTGCAGGCGGCGTTGCGTTCGCCGCCGAAGGAGTTGCCGCTGAACGACGAGCCGCTGAAGGACCGGGTGTGGTCCCGGCCCCCGAACAGGCTCGGATCGTGGACGACCTCGAGCGCGCCGACGCCGACCTTGGAGTCGAGGACGAGACGCTTGACCTTGGGGCCCTCGGCCGGGCTCTGGCGCCAGTCGACGTCGACGCCGCCGCTCTCGCGATCCAGCACGTGCACGTAGCCGGCGCCGAGGTGCGCGCGGGAGGCGACGCAGACGTCCGCGGGCACGACCAGCTGCAGGCTGCCGATGCCCATGTCGACCTTGAGGTCCGTCCGCCCGGCGGGCAGGTCGACGCCGCGCAGGTCGAGCCCGATGCGGCCGATCCCGAGCTTGTAGCCGACGCGCAGCTCGGCGGTCGTGGTCGGGTTGTAGTTGCGATCCCCGATCCCGCCGTGGCCGTCGATGCCCGACGCCGCGACCAGCCCAAGCGGCACCGCGAGCACCAGCGCCGGGATCACCAGCCAGCGCGCGCCGCCGAGGAACGCGCCGACAACCAGCGCGACCCCGGTGGCGATGACCAGGCCGGCGATGATCGCGCCGCCGCCGACCGTGGCGCCGACGACCACGGCCAGGAACCCGGCCACGACGACGACGAGCAGCAGAATGCCCAGCCCGATCCGGCGGGCGGCGCGCCCGGCGTCGCCGTCCTCGCCGCCGGCGGCCCGCCACAGCACGACGCCGATCAGCGCGAGCACCGCCAGGCCGAGCAGCGGCGGACCGATGAAGACCAGGCCCGGGCCGAGCGCGGCGAGCGCCGCGACGGCCAGCACGACGCCGCCGGCGACCGTGACGGCGCGGTTGCCGTCCGTGCGCGCCGCACCCTGCTGCGCGTCGGAGGGGACGAGCAGCCAGGCGGCGAGGTAGCCGAGCGCCCCGGCTCCGCCGGCGATGGCGAGCACCACGAAGCTGATCCGGAAGATCATCGGGTCGACGCTGAAGTAGCGGCCGAGGCCGCCGGCGACGCCGCCGAGCATCCGGTCCTCCGAGGACCGGGTCAGCTTGCGCGGGGGCGGCGGCCCCGCGGCGGGCGGGGGCGGCGGGGTGGCCGGGCCGGGCTGGGGCTCGGTCGGCTGGGGCTCGGTCGGCTCGGGCTCGGGCGGGTGCTCGGGGGTGGACATCAGGGGCTGCCTTTCGCGGGGAGGATCTTTGTGATGTCCAGGCTCCCGGAAGGAAGGCGCCCTGCCTATCGGGAATCTCCCTCAGACGACCCTGACCTCACCCCCGGCACGATGAGTTTGGCGCCCGAACGTCCGGGGCGGTAAAGCCCGGCTCGTAGACTGTCGATCATGGAGATGGAGCCGTCATGAACAGCGAGCGCACTCAGGCCTATGGCCGGATCGTCAAGACCCTCGAGGAGATCGGGCCCGTCAAGCTGCTCGGCTCCGAGCAGGAGCGCATCCGTGACGCGGCCGACACCCTCATCTTCGCCTCTGGCAGCGACGTCAGCGTCGACGACGCCGTCTCGGACATCCGCGCGCTGGCAGCGCATCTCGTGGACTCCGGCCGCTGGACCGACGAGCGGGCAGCCGCTCTGGTCAGCGACCTCTGTGACTGCGGTCCGCTGACCCCCGTCGCCTGATCCGCCGCGGCGCTAGCGGACGCGCACCAGGCGGTTCTTGGCCCTCACAGGGTTGAGGAATGCGTTGCCTCCGTAGCGCACGCTGACCTTCAGGCGCCTGGCCTTGCCGAAGCGCTTGCGCACCTTGAAGCGCACCTTGGAGGCAAAGCGGCAGGTGAACTGGCGCACGGAGGCGCGGCGGGTGGAGATCGTGCGCTTGCCGGCCTTGACCTGGATCGAGACCCTCCCTTTGCAGGCGCGCGTGACAACAACGTCGGAGGGGCGGATCAGCCGGCCGCTGGTGCTCAGGACGCGGCGCTTCTTGGAGTACTTCAGGTGCACGATGAGCTTGGGCGTCCTGCGGGCGCCGGTCGCCGGCGTGCTCCCGCCGGACGGCGGCGAGGCGGCCGGCAGCGACGCGGGATTGGGCTCGACGGTCGGCAGCGAGACGTCGACCGTTCCGAGCTTCACCGTGAACGACTCGTTGGTCCTGCGGTAGTAGGGCTCGTCACGGCCCAGCAGCTCGAGCTTGGGCGTGTGGCCGGAGGCGAGCCGGTAGCCGTTGCCGTTGAGCTGGAACGTGATCGTCCCGGTCTCGTTGTCGCGCAGCCGGTAGATGCCGCGGGTGATGAGCACCTGGCGCCCGCTCTCGCTGACGTCCCAGAGGCGCGCGTCGAGCTGCCCGTTGACGCCGGTCGTCTGGACCGCCGCCGTGACCGTGGGTCGCCCGAGCACCGTGTAGCCCGCGCTCTTGTTGCCGCGGTAGACGGCGGTGCCCGACGCGCTCTCTTCGGCGAAGTCCTTGCAGGCATCGCCGCCACCGGAGATGGGGTCGAGGCCCTGGCCCGTCGCCGGGTTGCCGCCGTCCGAGCTCACGGTCTGCTGCTGGGTCCCGCCGAAGCTGATCGAGCCGGGATGGACCTGCGGCCAGCTCGCGGCGGCGAACGGCCCGCCGGCCGGCGCGGCCTGCGGGCAGGTCTGGGTGTAGGCGGTCACGCTGCCGGGCGCGGGACCGGGCCCGCCCGCCTTCAGGTACTGGTCCATGAACGCGCTGCCCTGATCGTTGAACGCCTTGTCGGAGTTGACCTTGTTCGAGCCGCGCGCGTGCCCGAGGTCGCCGAACTGCAGCGAGACGGGCGCCGCGGCGTTGCTCGCCCGCAGCTGGTTGTAGACCCGCAGCGCCTCCGAGGGCGGGAACAGGTCGTCGGTCCAGCCGTTCTCGATCAGCAGCGGCGCGGGCGGGGAGTCGAGCGGCAGGCCGAAGGCCTGGTGGTGGGTGAAGATCTCGTCGGCGATGTCACGCGCCTGCTGGCTCGGCTCGTTCATGGCGATGACCCCGTTCCACGTGGTGAGGTCAGCGGTGGGGTCCGTGCCCGGCGGCGAGTAGTAGCCGGTCGCCTGCCCCTTTGCGTACAGGCCGGCGATGTAGCTCTGGATCGGCACGCCGAGCGGGTCGCGGCTCTCCGCGTCGCTCGACGTGCGGGTGTCCAGGAAGCGCCCGTTCGGCACGAGCGAGGCGACGAGGTCCGACCACGGCCAGCGCGGGAAGGCCGCGGCGATCGAGAGCGGCGTACCGTCGCGCGGCGTACCGTCGGAAGGGCTGACCCACGGTGAGAACGTTCCGCCGGGGTTGCGGATGCGGTTCCTGAGGAAGGCCAGCTCCATGCTCTGGCCGCCGCCGTAGGAGATTCCGGTGACGCCCAGAGCGTCGGGCTTGCTGAGGTTCTGGTTGACCAGCTTGCCCAGCAGGTACTGGGTGTCGTGGGCCTCACGGCGCTGGTCGGCGAGCCGGATCCAGCCCTCGGCGCAACCCGCCAGGTCCGCCGCGCGCGAGGCCTCGCTGCCGCAGGACTCCCCGAAGCCGCGCGCGGTGTAGTTGAGCACCGCGTAGCCACGCTGGGCGAAGTAGGTGTTGTTCCAGTGGTAGAGGGTCGCGCTGCTTGGCGCCTCGGAGGGCTGCTTGTCGCCCTCCGGCTTGTCCTGCTCGAAGTCGGTCTTGTCGCCGCCGTAGCCGTGCATCATCACGATCGTCGGGAACGGGCCGTCGCCGGAGCTGGCGGGTGGGAGCGTCACGTCGACGTCAAGCGGCACGCCGTCGAAGGACGGCACGCGGTTGGCGACGGTTCCGGGGCAGAAGCGGACGCCGTTCTGGTCGGCGCAGGACCGGCCGAGAGGCGTCGGCGCGGCTGCGGCGGTGGCCGGCAGCACAGCAGTGACAGCGAGCAGCAGCGCGACTCGGAGCGCGAACCTTCCGTGGTGACCCATCTTGTGAACATACTCACGACGCGTGGGCGACGGCGCCGGTGGGGTACCCACGGAGACCATGGACGTCCTCGTCGCCGGCGGCCACGGTCAGGTCGCGCTCCACCTCCTCCGGCTCCTGGCCGCGCGCGGGCACCACGCGCGCGGGCTGATCCGCAATCCCGACCACGCCGCCGAGCTCGAGCAGCTTGGCGCGGTCGCGGTCCTCTGCGACCTCGAGCACGATGACCCGCGGCCGCACCTGGGCGCGGCCGAGGCGATCGTGTTCGCGGCGGGGGCGGGACCCGGCAGCGGGCCAGAGCGCAAGCGCACCGTCGACTACGCCGGCGCGGTCAAGCTCATCGAGGCGGCGCAGGAGCTGGGGTGCGCCGCTACGCGATCCTCTCCTCGATGGGCGCGGGGGACCCGGAGTCCGCGCCCGAGGCGATGCGCGCCTACCAGCAGGCCAAGCACGACGCCGACGAGGCGCTCATGACCTCGAGCCTGGACTGGACGGTGTGCCGGCCGGGCGGGCTGGTCGACGGCCCGGGCAGCGGCATGGTGGCCGCGGCGCGCTCGCTCGGGCGCACCGGCCGGATCCCGCGCGAGGACGTCGCCCTGACGCTGCTCGAATGCCTCGAGGAGCCGCACACGATCGGCAAGGTCTTCGAGCTGCTCGAGGGCGACACGCCCGTGCGCGAGGCCCTGACGGACCTCTAGCGCGATCGCCGCGCGCGCCTAACCTGTCCCGGGATGACCGAGCTCGATCGCCGGGAGCTGCTGCGCCGCGCGGGCGCGGGTGCCCTCGCGCTGGCCGCGCTGGGCCCCGACGCACTGGCGATGCCGGCGCGCGACCCCTTCGTCCCCGCTCCGCGGCGCTCAGGCGGCGCCGGCCCACGCGCGCTGCGCGAGCTCGCGCACAGGACGCGAGGCCCGCTGCTGCGCCCCCGCAGCGCGGGCTACCCCGCCGCGGCGCGGGTCTACAACGAGCGCTTCGACGGCGCGACCCCCGACGCGGTCCTGCAGCCGCTCGACACCCGCGACGTCCAGGCCGCGCTGCGCTGGGCCGAGCGCCACGACGTGCGGCTCGTGCCGCGCTCGGGCGGGCACTCCTACGCGGGCTACTCGACCGCGGACTCGGGCGTCGTGGTGGACCTGCGGCGGCTGCGCGCCATCGCGGTGCACCCTGGTGGCGGCCGGGCGACCGTCGCCCCCGGCGCCACCCTGATCGAGGTCTACGAGCGCCTCGCCCGCGCCGGGGTCACGGTGCCGGGCGGCTCCTGCCCGAGCGTGGGCTTCGGCGGGATCGCCCTCGGCGGCGGCTACGGCCTCGCCGCGCGCGCGCTCGGCCTCACCGCCGACAACGTCCGCGCGATCACCGTCGTCACCGCCGACGGGCGCATCCGCCGGGCCGACGCCCGCCGCGACCCCGAGCTGTTGTGGGCCTGCCGCGGCGGAGGCGGAGGCAACTTTGGGATCGTGACCGCGTTCGAGCTGGGGACCCACCCCGCGCGCCGTGCCGCGTACTTCACCGCCTCCGTGCCGTGGGCGGCGGCCGACGCCGTGCTCGCCGCCTGGCAGCGCTGGGCGCCCGAGACCGACCCGGCGCTCACATCGGTGATGACGATCGGGGCGAACCGCAGCGCCACCGTGGTCGGGCAGTACCTCGGGCCGGAGGCGCGGCTCGGGGCGCTGCTCGGCCCGCTGCGCGCGGCGGGCGCCTCGGTCAGCACGGGCAGCGCCTCCTACGCCGCACTACAGCTGCGCTGGGGCAACGGGCGTCGGAGCCCGCGCACGCGCTTCTCGGCGAAGTCGGACTACGTGCGGGAGCCGCTCTCCTCAGGTGCCCGCGCCGCGCTGCTGGGCGAGCTCGAGCGCGGCGGCGGCGTGGCCGGGCTCGAGACCGGGATGGTCATCCTCGACGCCTACGGGGGCGCGATCAATCGCCCGCGCGCCGACGCGACGGCGTTCGTACACCGCGACGAGCGCTTCTCGATCCAGTACCTCGCCTACCACGGCGGCGGCGGCGCTCCCGGCCGCGCCTGGCTGCGGCGTCTCCGGGGCGCGCTGCACGGCCACGTCTCGGGCGGCGCCTACCAGAACTACATCGACGCGGAGCTGACGGGCTGGCGCCGCGCCTACTACGGCGCCAACCTCGGCCGCCTCGAGGACGCCAAGGCGACCTACGACCCCGACGGGCGCTTCCGCTTCCGCCAGGGGGTCTAGGGGCCAGAGCGGCTAGGGCCGTAGCGGCCCCGCCACCAGCACGGTCGAGAACCCGGTCTCGCTCGGCGCCGCACCGCGGGTGCCCGCAAACTCCGCGCGCGCCCGCCAGCGCCCGACGCCGGTGGGCGTGAACCCGGCGATCGCCGTGCCGCCGGAGGCGCGAGTGCGAATGCGGCTGAAGAACTGCCAGCCGGCGAGCGGGTCGAAGCGCTCGACGGTCACGGTCACCGGCCCCGATGCACCGGGCGACACGCGCACCGCGATCGGCACGCGGCGCCCGGGGGCCGAGCGGCCGGGCAGCGAGATGCGCGTGCGCGTGATCGCGCGCGAGATCCGCGTGAGCGAGTAGCGCCCGGACTCGCCCGAGGAGGAGCGCACGGCGGCGAAGTAGCGGCCGGGCCTGATCGGCCGGCTCAGGTCGCCGCCGTCGTCGGCGCTCGTGGAGTCGAGCCGGTGCCCGTGGTCGTTGAGCAGCAGGAGCTCGAACGCCTTTGAGGACTTCAGCGCGAGGCGCAGGCTGCTGCGCTTGACGACGTCGAAGCGGTAGAGGTCGACGACGTCGATCCCGCGCCCGCTGAGCGTGCCGCGCGCACGCTGGTAGTTGGTCAGGAACACCCCCGGCGAGGTGTCGTCGGAGAGCGCCACGCCGGCCTGCAGGTGATAGCGCTGGGGACCGCGAACCCGCGAGGCGGCGACGGCGCGGATCGAGTAGCGCCCGCCTTCGCCGGCGCCCGGCGTGAAGAGCGTGTAGCCGCCGCAGCGCAGCGTGCGCACCGGGCTCGCGGAGTCGAAGTCGCCGCGCGTCCCGGGCGGGTAGAGCTCGAGCGCCACGCAGCCGTCCTGGCCGGGGTCGAGGTTCATCCGGTAGGTGACGCCGGAACGCAGGCGCACCGACCAGGCGTCGTCGGAGTTGCCGAACGCGTCGAGCGAGCGCGAGACGCCCTTGGCGGGCAGGAGCGGCCCAGGCGGCCGTGCCGCGGGCGCCGGGGCGTAGACGTCGAGGCGGAAGTCGCCGGGCACGGAGTTCGAGAGCTGGCCGACGCGGATCAGGTAGCTCGTCGTCTTCGCGCCCTTGGCGGGCTTGAACGAGAGCGATGCCTTGCCGTCCTTGTCGGTGGCCCCGCAGTCGACGGAGCGCAGCTGCGAGCGCGTGCGCTCGAACACCTGGATGGTCCCGTCGAGGTCTCCCTTGTTGTCGACGGCGGCGACCAGCCGGCCGTCGCCGGACGCGGTCAGCGAGTACCAGACCGAGCCCTTCAGCGGCGCGCAGGACGGCGGCTCCTGGGGCTCGAGCGTCGAGTCCTTGGTGGTCCCGTCGACCGAAGAGGGGATCGAGAGCTGACGAGCGGCGCTGCGATCGTCGTTGGACGGGGTGGCGGCCAGGGCAGCGGCCGGGAGCAGGAGGACGACGGCCGCGATCGCGGCGAGGGGCAGGAAGGTACGCATGCCCCCGACAACGGGCAGCCCGCGGAGAAGTCGCGCAGATGGTTGGCGCCTAGCCACTCGGCGTCACCGCCTTGCGCGCCTGGCGCTCGCGGGGCACGCGCACGACGTCCCACGCGAGGCCGGTCTTCTCCAGCCCCCTGATGACCACGGCGGAGGGATCAACCTCCCACGGGCGCATCCCGTGGTGCGCCGAGGTCGGGAACGCGTGGTGGTTGTTGTGCCAGGACTCGCCCATCGACAGCGGCGCCAGCCACAGCAGGTTGCGCGACTCGTCGCCGGTCTCGAAGCGCTTGCGCCCGAAGAAGTGGCAGAGCGAGTTGATCGAGTAGGTCACGTGGTGCAGCAGGAAGACCCGCACGAGCCCGCCCCAGAGCATCCCGGTGAGCCCGGTGACCAGCGAGCCGCCGATCGCGACGCCGAGCACGAACGGCGCGGCCAGCCCGAGCGCCACCCACAGAACGAAGGTGCGGTCGATGAAGCGCATCGTCGGGTCGGCGATCAGGTCGGGCGCATAGCGCTCCTTGTTGCCGCGCTGGGTGTGCAGGAACAGCCAGCCGACGTGGGCGTGCAGGAGCCCGCGCAGCGCACCGCGCCAGCCGACGCCATGGTCGACGTGGGGCGAGTGCGGGTCGCCCTCGACGTCGGTGAAGGCGTGGTGCTTGCGGTGGTCGGCGACCCACGCGATGACCGGCCCCTCGATCGCGGCGGAGCCGAGCGCCGCGAGCATCGCCCGCACCCAGCGCTTGGTCTTGAACGCGCGGTGGGTGAGGTGGCGGTGGAAGCCGACCGTGATGCCCAGCGCGGTCAGCAGGTAGAAGATCGCGAAGACGATCACGTCGCTCCAGTGCAGGATGCTCTGCCAGGCCAGCGCCGCCCCGCCGCCGACGGCGAGGAAGGGGAGGACGGTGACGGTGCCGGTGATGGTGCGGTGGAGCGTCTCGTTCGCGACGGGCTCGACGTCGTCGCGAGCCGGGAGGGCGAGGTCGGTCATCGGCCCCACCCTAACCGGGCACGAGCACATCTTCGAGCGCCAGCACGCGCCGGACGATCGCGAGCGACGCGGCGTACGTCGAGTCCAGGCCGTAGTAGGAGAGCCCGCGCGCGCCGAGCGTGCGCGCCTGCGTGTAGGGCGTGTCCGAGGCATAGTGGATGACCCCGAAGTCGATGGGGAGCTTGGCGAAGTTGACCGCCTCCCCGACCGGATAGCGGTCGACGTCGGCGATCTCGTAGACCGCGTTGCAGAACGGGCCGGCCTCCATCTCCACGACCGTGAACGCCTCGCGGTAGTAGTAGTCGAGGTACTGGCGGTTCTGCAGGAACGTGCTCTTGACCGTCACCGCGCGCTGGTTGTCAAGGCCCGAGCCGAACATCAGGAACGGCGCGATGTCGTCGACCGAGAACGCGTTGTCGAGCCAGTAGGTCGAGCCCGAGTGCTCGTCGTGGACGACGCTCGAGATCATCACGTCGCCGACGTCGGCGTTCAGCGTCGCGGCCTTCCCGAGCACGTAGACGCCGCGCACGCGATCGGAGTCCTCGGTGATCTCGCGCAGGATGTTGTAGGCGGCGACGCCGAGCGGATACTCGATGTTGACGATCACGGCCGGGCAGGCGGCCAGGCGTGCGGAATCGACGGTGCCGAGCCTCGGGTCGAGCGCCGCGTGGTCGAGCTGGTCGAGCGCGATGATCTGCGCGGAGACGCGCAGCGCGGTGCGGCTCGACAGATGGGTCACCCCCGCCGCGCGCTCCTCCTGGGCGCGCAGCTCCTGCATCCTGCTCGCGTCCGGGCCGACCTCGAAGAGCCCGCGCGCCGAGTAGTAGAGGAAGTTCTCCCACGAGCCCTCGGAGCGGCCGCCGCGCAGTCGCGCCAGCTCGGTCTTGAGCTCCTCGGGCCCGTCGGACTCGACCCACTCGAGGATCTCGTCCTCGCGCGAGCGCGCCGTGCCGGTGACGAGGTTGACGATCGAGTGCGGGTTGGAGGAGACGAAGTAGATCGGCCGGTTGGCGAGCCCCTGCTCGGCGAGGCTCGCACGCACGGGCCGCCACCAGCGGCGCGTCATCCGCGCGTAGCCGACGGCGCTGCCGCCGAGCATCTGCACGCGCAGGTTCAGCCGCCGCTCGGCGATGTCGGCGAGGCGCTCGCGCAGGGTGCCGCCCCACGCCCCGCGCAGGCGCGAGAAGTCCTCCTCCGAGCCACCGAGCGCCTGCGCGCACTGCTCCGCGGCGGGCTCTGCCTCCGGCGGCCAATCCAGCGAGCGCATGCGTACACGCAGCTTGTTCCACTCGATCTGGTAGGCGACGAGCGTCGGGATCAGGTCGTCGAGGTCGGAGGCCGACGCGAGCAGCACCGCGAGCGTCCCCTCGCCCCCGTCGAACCAGCGCCGCCGCCGCGCCGGCGCCTCCAGCGGCTCCCAGTGCTCGATCGGGCCGATCCCCCGGCGGGCGAAGACCTCGGCGTCCTGGCCCATCACGATCACCTTCGCGGAGGCCACCTGATCGGGCAGGCGGCGCGTGGCGTAGAGGAACGCGCCGAGGTCGAGCTCGTCGGACGCCGCGAGCGGATGCAGGCTCGAGTTCATCGCCCGGTGCGACGGCTCGAGCACCCGCACGAGCGTCTCTCCCGAGGAACGCAGCAGCGTCGTGTACGTGCGGTGGTAGAGCTCGACCTCGTCGGAGCCGAGGTCGTTCGCGTTCTGGGCGGTGACCCGCAGGCGGGGAGCGGCCATGGGGACGAAACCTAGTACGCCGGTCCCCGGCGAACCGCGAGGCCGCGAGTTCAGCCGGTCGCGCGGGCGCCGGCGCCGACCGCAATGGCCAGCCGGTCGGCCTCGTCCTGCTCCATGTTGCGCGGACCGGGCGCGTCGCCGCCCTCGCACGCGCCGTTCGCTGCGGCTACTGCGCCGCGCAGAGCCGAGCCCATCCGCTCGGCGGCGCCTGCCTCCACGCCCTCGAGTACGAGCTCTGCGCCCTGCACGATGCGGTTCAGGCGCAGGTGGCCGACCGCGGCGCAGCCCGTCAGGTCAGTGGCGAGATGGGCTGCCAGCGCGCTCGACCAGCGCGGCGTGGGTGCGCTGTCGAGCCTGAGGCGGATGCGCGCGCCGGCGCGATCGGCGGGCAGCGTCTCCCCGCGGGCCGGCCCGGTGATCGTGTGACGCTCGGTCATAGCTCTCCTCCCGACTTCGGATCGTTCGCTCATGAACAGCTTGGCCGCTGACGCGCCCACCCACACGGAACGCCGTCGCCGAACCCGACGGTCGGGGGGGACCTGTCACAGCCAGGCCCGCGACGTCGTCTCAGGTGCTGCAAACCCGCGAACAGAGGAGACGTGATGAAGATCCTGGTCGCCGGCGCGACGGGCGCGCTCGGCAGGCAGCTCGTCCCGAGGCTCGTAGGAACTGGGCACGAGGTGATCGGCATGACCCGCTCCGCGGCGGGGTGGGAGACGCTCAACGCGCTGGGCGCCACCCCCGTCATGGCCGACGCCCTCGACCCCGACCAGATCGCACGCGCGGTCGCCCAGGGCGAGCCGGAGGTGATCGTGCACGAGCTCACGGCCCTGAGCGGACCACTGAACCCGCGCCGCTTCGACCGCGACTTCGCGCAGACCAACCGCCTGCGGACCGAGGCGACCGACCACCTGCTGGCCGCGGGTCGGGCGCTCGGGGTGCGCCGGTTCGTGGCGCAGAGCTACGCGGGCTGGCCGTTCGCACGCGTCGGCGGGCCGGTCAAGACCGAGGAGGACCCGCTCGATCCCGCGCCGCCGGAGGCCATGCGCCGCACGCTCGAAGCGATCCGCCACCTCGAGACGGCGGTCACGGGCGCCGACTGGACCGAGGGCATCGTGCTGCGCTACGGAGGGTTCTACGGTCCGGGCACCTCGCTCGGGCCCGAAGGTGGCCAGCAGGTCGAGATGATCCGCAAGCGCAGGTTCCCCGTCGTCGGCGACGGCGGCGGGGTGTGGTCGTTCGTGCACATCGAGGACGCGGCGGAGGCCACGGCCGCCGCCGTGGCGAAGGGCAGGCGCGGCATCTACAACATCGTCGACGACGAGCCGGCGCCCGTCGCCGAGTGGCTGCCCGCCATGGCCCGCGCGCTGGGCGCGGGGGCGCCGCGGCGGGTTCCTCGGTGGGCAGGGCGACTGCTCGCGGGCGAGGCCGCGACGGTCATGATGACCGAGGTGCGCGGCGCGTCGAACGCCAAGGCGAAGCGCGAGCTCGGGTGGCGGCCGAAGCACCCGAGCTGGCGCGAAGGGATCGCCGCATGAGCGCGGCGCGAGAGCGCCTACTCGACCAGCTCCGCCCGGCGGCCTTCGCGATCGCCTACCGGATGCTCGGGAGCGTCGCGGAGGCAGACGACGTCGTGCAGGAGTCGCTGCTGCGGGTCCACGGCGCGCTCGAGGCCGGCCAGCGCATCGAGTCCCCGCGCGCCTACGTGGCGACGATCGCGACGCGCCTGGCGATCGACCACCTGCGCTCGGCGCGGGTGCGGCGCGAGAGCTATGTCGGCGAGTGGCTGCCCGAGCCGCTCCTCACCGATCCGAGTGACGATCCCGCCCGCCAGGCGGAGATGGCCGACTCGCTGTCGCTCGCCTTCCTCGTCCTGCTCGAGAGCCTCTCACCCGAGCAGCGCGCCGTCCTGCTGCTGCGCGACGTGTTCGACTACGGCTACGACACAATCGCCGAGATCGTCGGCAAGACCGAGGCTAACGTTCGCCAGCTCGCGGTGCGGGCGCGCCGGCAGGTCGAGCAGGGCCGGCCGCGCTTCGAGGTGTCGCGCGAACAGCGCGAGGCGCTCGGGCGGCGCTTCTTCGCGGCTGCCCGGGACGGCGATCTCGCAGCGCTCGAGGCGCTGCTCGCCCGCGACGTCGTGCTGCACGGGGACGGCGGCGGGAAGGTCCCCGCGCTTGCGCGCTCCTTGCGCGGCCGCCCCCGTGTGGCGCGCACGCTGCTGGCGTGGGGGCGCCAGGGGGCTCGGATCGGCGGAACGTCGATTCGCGAGGTCGAGGTCAACGGCCAGCCGGGCGCTCTCCTGCTCGACCCCGGAGACGGGCTGGTCAGCGTCATGGCGCTCGACATCGCCGATGGGCACGTGCAGACGGTGTGCTCGATCGTCAACCCGGACAAGCTCGGGCACCTCGGCCGCGTGGGCGACCTGCGCGCACTGCTCGCGGGCCGTTCCTGACACCGCGCGCTCAGTGATGGAAGGACGCGCGCTTGTCGTCCGGGACGCTCCTGCTGCCGCGCGACTGGAGCCGCTCGGTCGTGCGCCTGAGGTCCTCGACGAGCATGCTGGCGAGGTCGCGCGAGAAGCCGTTGCGCACGCACACGCGCAGGACCGCCATGTCCTCGATGGCCGGCGGCATTGGGTAGGCGGGGACGATCCAGCCGCGGGTGCGCAGCAGCTCGGAGACGTCGTAGACGCTGAAGTCGCGCGCCTCGTCGTCGAGGCGGAACGCGAACACGGGCAGCTCGCCGCCGTCGGAGAGCAGCGTGTAGGGCCCGAGGGCGGCGATCTCCGCGGAGAGCCAGCGAGCGGTGTCGCGCGAGGCCTGCTGGACCTCGGTGTAGCCGTCGCGGCCGAGCCGGATCAGCGTGTAGTACTGGGCGGCGACCTGCGCGCCGGGCCGGGAGAAGTTCAGCGCGAACGTCGGCATCTGCCCGCCGAGGTAGTCGACGTTGAAGATCAGCTCGTTCGGCAGCGCCTCTGCGTCGCGCCAGACGACCCAGCCGACGCCGGGATAGACGAGCCCGTACTTGTGCCCCGACGCGTTGATCGACTGCACGCGCGAGAGCTCGAAGCCCCACTCGAGGTCGGGGTCGAGGAAGGGGGCGATGAAGCCGCCCGAGGCAGCGTCGACGTGGATCGGCACGTCGACGCCGGTCTCCGCCTGCAGCGCGTCGAGCGCGGCCGCGATCTCCGCCACCGGCTCGTAGCTGCCGTCGAACGTCGACCCGAGGATCGCCACGACGCCGATCGTGTTCTCGTCGCAGTGACGCGCGGCGGCCTCGGCCGTGAGGTGCGGCGCCTCGGCGCTGACCGGGACGCAGCGCGGCTCGACCTCCCAGTAGCGGCAGAACTTCTCCCAGCACACCTGGACGTTGGCGCCCATGACGAGGTTCGGGCGGTCGGCGGGCTTGACGGCGGCGCGGCGGCGCTCGCGCCAGCGCCACTTCAGGGCCATGCCCCCGAGCATGCACGCCTCGCTCGACCCGGTCGTCGAGCAGCCCGTCGCCGCCTCGGCCCCCGTCGCCCCCCACAGCGAGGCGAGCATGTTCACGCAGCGCAGCTCGAGCTCGGCGGTCTGCGGATACTCGTCCTTGTCGATCATGTTCTTGTCCAGGCACTCCTCCATGAGCAGCCGCGCCTGTGGCTCCATCCAGGTCGTCACGAAGGTCGCGAGGTTCAGGCGCGCGTTGCCGTCGAGCATCAGCTCGTCGTGCACGAGCTGGTAGGCCGTGTCGGGCTCCAACCCTTGGTCGGGCAGCCGCAGCCGCGGCACCGAGGAGGTCTCACCTGTCCGGCTGAACTGCGGCCGGAACTCGAGCTCGTCCTCGCGTGGCTGGTGCTGGTGCAGCGGCATGTGGTCTCCCGGGTCGGTCGCGGCGCGGGCTGGGATGCTGTCAGGCCGATGTGCCGCCTGTTCGGGATGACCGCCGGAGCCCAGCCTGCCGCCGCGACGTTCTGGCTGCTCGAGGCGCCCGACAGCCTCGCCGTCCAGAGCCGCCGCGAGCCCGACGGGACCGGGCTGGGCTGGTTCGACGCCCGCGACGTCCCGCACGTCGACAAGCACCCGCTCGCGGCCTACGCGGACCGGGCGTTCGCCGAGGAGGCGCGGGAGTGCAGGTCGAGGACGTTCGTCGCGCACATCCGCTTCGCGTCGACCGGCGGGCTGGAGACCCGCAACACGCACCCCTTCGAGCAGGAGGGCAGGCTGTTCGCGCACAACGGCGTCATCGGCGGGCTCGACCGTCTCGAGCAGCGGCTCGGCGAGGACCGCAGGCGCGTGCTGGGCGACACCGACTCCGAGCGCTTCTTCGCGCTCGTCACGCGCGAGGCGGCCGCCGCCGGAGGCGACGTGGGCGCGGGCATCGCGAGCGCCGCCCGCTGGATCGCGCGGGAGCTGCCGGTCTACGCGCTCAACGTGGTCCTGGCGACCGCGACCGACCTGTGGGCGCTGCGCTATCCAGATACGCACGAGCTGTTCCTGCTCGAGCGCCGGGCCGGCGGCCACGGCGGAGCACGGCACCTCGAGCAGGCGAGCGCCGCGGGCAGCATCCGCGTGCGCTCCGGGACCATGGCCGCGACGCCCGCCGTGGTGGTGGCCAGCGAGCGCATGGACGAGGATCCCGGCTGGCGGCCGATCGAATCCGGACAGCTCGTCCACGTCGACGCGAGCCTCGAGGTACACGCGACCACGGTCCTCGACACCCCGCCCGCGCATCCGCTGACGCTCGCCGACCTCGATCCGAGGGCGGCCGCGTCACAGGCGCCGGCGCCGGGCGGCTCGAACGCCGTGGGCCGGTAGGCGAGGCCTGCGTCAGGCGGGCGGGCCGGCTGCCGCCGCACGGAACAGGCGGACGGTTTCGGCGATCACAGCGCCGACGCTCGGCCGGTCCTTGCGGTACACCCAGTCCACCAACAGCTCGTTGGTGGCCCCGACAAGGAGGATCGAGGACAGCTGCGGGTCACCGGCGTCCGGGATCGCGCCGGCGGCGATCAGCTCACGAGTGTCGCTCTCGATCCTCGCCGAGAACGCGCGCAGCACCCCGCGCCGGTGCTGCTCGAGGCGCTCGCTCACCCCGACCACCTCCACCAGCTGCACGCGCGCCTTGCGCTCGTCGGAGAGCATCGCCTCGATGAAGGCCGTGAGGCCGGCGCGAGCCCGCGACTCCACATCGAGCGGCTGCCCCTCGCCGGCCGCGAGCACGTGCGCCATCACGTCGCCCATGAGCTCGTCGTAGAGCGCCACGAGCAGCTCCTCACGGCTCGTGAAGTGCTCGTAGAAGTGGCGGGGGCTCACGCCGGCCCGTGCGCAGAGCCCCTCGATCGAGCTGCTCGCGTAGCCGGCGGTGCCGAAGACCTCGAGCGCCGCGTCGAGGAGCCGCCGGCGGCGAGTTTCACGTCGCTCGTGCGCGGCGAGCCCCCCGTAGCGCCGGCCCTCGTGATTCACGCCAGCGTGCCCTGCTCGCGCAGCCACGCCTCCGTACTGGCCATGCCCTCCTGGAGCGACACCGACGGCTCGAAGCCCAGCACCCGCCGCGCCTTGGCGACGGAGTAGGTGCCGGTGCGCGAGAGGTAGGCCACCACCCCGGTGTTGGTCTCGCCCGGAACGCCGCGGGCGCGCGACGCGCGATCGACGGCGAAGGCGATCGGCCGCAGCGCCGTCGTCGGGAGCGCCGGCGGCTTGCGCCTGCCGAGCATGCGGGCGTAGTGGCCGAAGAAGTGGCCGGTCGATACGCCGGCTCCGTCGCTGAGGTTGAACACCTCGCCCGCCGCCTCGGGCCGCTCGGCGGCGAGTACGAGCCCGTCCACGAGCGTCTCGATGTAGACCGGGCTGAACACGCCGCGCCCGCGGGCGGGCAGCGCGAACCGCCGGGCCTTGATCATCTCCACGGGCATGATGGTCCACGGCCGCGAGCCCGGGCCGTAGACGTCGCCCGGCCGCACGAGCACGCACTCGATCTCTCCGCTCGCATGGGCCTGCAGCACCACCTGCTCGCTGGCGACCTTGGTGTCCACGTAGGGCGCGCCGTTGGTGCGTACCGGGTAGCGCTCGTCGACCCCGTCGGGGAACTCGTAGGAGTAGGCCAGCACCGAGGACAGGTGCAGGAAGCGCCGCGCGCCGCCGGCGACGGCCGCGTCGAGCGCGTTGCGCGTGCCCATCACGTTGACGTCCCAGAGGTCGCCGCCGGAGAGGCTGAGGATCGCCGCCGTGTGCACGACGAGGTCGGCGCCGCGAGCGTGCTCCTGCCACGGCCCCGGCCTCGTGATGTCGCCCGCGACCACGCCGAGGCCGTCGTCGGCCTTCACGTCCACCCCGCGGACCTCAGCGCCCGCGTCGCGCAGGCGCGCCCCGAGCGCGCGGCCGATGAACCCGAGCGCGCCGGTGATGAACACCCGCCGGCCCCCGGGATCAGACATGTGCCTCGCGCCGCGGCGCCTGGATCTCGCCGAAGCGCAGGTCGCCCTGGGAGAAGCTCGGCACCACCGGCCACTGGCGCTTGAGGCTCGCCATCTCCGACGAGGGGAAGATGTTCAGCCAGCGCGGGTCGCGACGGCTGCGGTCGGCCAGTGTGCGCTCGAGCACCATCGAGTCGTACTGCTCGCTCGCGTCCTCGAGCGTGTTGGAGTTGAGGATCACCTCGCGGTTGAAGAACTCCGCGTAGCGCTTCACCCCCGGGATCTTCGAGCGCTCGGGCTGCCAGTTGTCCATGCAGACCCCGTTCTCCGAGGAGACCCACACCCCCTCCGGCGTGTTGATCACCAGCGACTGGTTGCCATCGGTGTGTCCGGGCGTGCGGACCAGCGCGACGCCCTTGCCGACCATCACGTCCGCGTCGAGGGCGAGCAGGTTGTCCTCGATGGCGCTGTCCATGCCGCCCTCCACGTACCACGCCCACTGCAGCGGGTGGATCGAGGAGAACGTGTCGAGCTCCTTGCGCTGGCAGATCCACGTGCCGTTGGGGAACATCGGCGGCCAGGGCTCGCTGCGGCCGTCGACCGCCGCCGTGGTGCCGAGCAGCCGTCGCATGTCCTGCACGTGGAGGTGGTCGAAGGCGACGTAGTCGACCTCGTCCATCTCGAGCCCCGCGAGCTGAACGGCCTCGTGGACCTCGTGGCGGTAGTCGACCGTGGCGCGCTCGAGCCAGTTCGGCATCTGCTCAGACAGCTGGGCGTAGAACGGCGCCGCGCGCGAGCCGTCGGGCACGAGCGGCTGCCAGACCAGCGTCTTGGTCTCGCCGTCGAAGCCCTCGAACTGGATCACCATCATCCGCGGCTGCAGGCTCACGAACGGGGTGAGACCCACCGACGCGCCGCCCAGCGCCATCCGGGTCGGATACGGAGCCGAGGCCAGATCGAAGGTGCGCAGCGCCAGGATCTGGCCGCTCTCCTTGAAGCGCTGCTTGAACTGTATGCCCGCGGCGCGGATCGCCTCGAGCCTGTCCCCCCGCGGCCACGTCTCGCGCGCGGCCTCGAAGTCGTCGAAGGTCCTCAGCCCAACGCTCTCCGGGCTCTCTATGGCTGCCATCAGATCGTCCTCCCTTTCGTGTTCGGCGGCGCGCAGCGTACCGCAATACGGAAAGCCTGCTTACCGGAACGACGTCTTGTCGAATGGGTGGCCCAGCGCGCGACCGCGTAGGCTCCATCCGATGCTCAAGTCCTTTCACGAAGGCCAGCTCGTCACCGTCGGCGACGGCGGCGACGCGCTCGACGCCATCGTCGTCCACGTCGCGAGCCTCGTGAAGGTGGAGGTCGTGGTGACCGACGCCGAGCACGGATCGGTGTTCCGCACCGTGCATCCGAAGGCGCTGACCGCGCGCGAGCAGGAGAGCCCGGACGACGAGGCGCTGCACCGGATGATCCGGCGCACCGCCACGCCTGGGCGTGGCGGGGGGCGCGGAGGTCCGGGCCAGGCCCGGGGCCACAGCCGCGCGGCCATGCACCGCACGACGGGAAAGTGAAGCGGACGGAGGCAGAGGATGCGACGCACGGAGATCACGTTCGCGTCGGGTGGAGAGTCCTGTGCCGCATGGCTGTATCGCCCTGAGGGCTCCGCGGAGGTGCCGTGCGTCGTGCTCGGCCACGGGTTCGCGGCGGTACGGGAGCAACGGCTGGATGCCTATGCCGAGCGGTTCGCCGATGCCGGCCTCGGCGCCCTCGTGTTCGACTACCGGCACTTCGGCGCGAGCGACGGGCAGCCGCGCCAGCTACTCGACATCGGTCATCAGCTCGAGGACTGGCGGGCGGCGATCGCGCACGCGCGGGGTCTGGACGGCATCGACGCCGAGCGGATCGCACTGTTCGGCACGTCGTTCAGCGGCGGATACGTGCTGCGACTCGCAGCCGAGGATCACCGCGTCGCCGCGGTGATCGCGCAGTGTCCGTTCGTGGACGGCCTCGCGGCGCTTCCGGTCCTGGGTGCCAGACACGTGCTCCGGCTCACGGCAGCCGGGTTGCGCGACGAGCTTGGCGCCCGGCTGCATCGCCGCCCCTACTTGATCGGCGCGGTCGGCGAGCCGGGTGACCTCGCCGCCATGACGAAGCCGGACTCCCGCCCGGGGCTCGCGGCGATGACGCCGCCGGGATCGACCTGGCGCAACGAGGTGGCCGCGCGCATCGCCCTGCGGCTCGCGACCCACCGCCCGGTGCGCAGAGCGCCGGAGGTCGCCTGTCCCCTCCTGGTGTGCGTTTGCGACAACGACACGCTCGCCCCGCCCAGATCCGCGGTCAGGGCCGCGGAAGCCGCGCCGCGCGGCGAGGTCAGGCACTACGCGACCTACCACTTCGACATCTACGTGGGCGAATGGTTCGAGCGGGCGGTAGCCGACCAGACCGAGTTCCTGCTCCGCAGCCTGGGACTTGAGGGCGCGCGTTCGAGCGACCGCGAGGCCGCCGCCGGCCCCGCATGACCCCGCCCCGCCGCCCCGAGCAGACCGTGTCGGTGCTCACCTACCGGACGGGCGTGCAGGACGCCAACGTCGCGGGGAACGTTCACGGCGGCCAGATCATGAAGCTCTGCGACGATGCCGCCGTGATCGCCGCGACGCGGCTGGCCGGCGGCCGCGTGGTCACCGCCGCGGTGGACGAGATGAAGTTCCGCTCACCGGTCCACGTGGGCGACCTGCTGACGCTGCGCTCGACGGTCAACGCCGCCTGGCGAACCTCGATGGAGGTGGGCGTGAGGGTCGAGTCAGAGGACGTGAGCAGCGCCACGATCAAGCACACCTGTACGGCCTACTTCACGATGGTGGCGCTCGGCGAGGACGAGAAGCCGGTGATCCTGCCCGAGCTGTCGCACGCGAGCGCCGAGGAGGAGCGCCGCCACCGCGAGGCCTGCCTGCGCCGCGAGGTCCGTCTCGCCAAGCCGGGCGAGCTTCGGCGCGTGAGCGCCTGATCCGGCCGCTTCGGGCTTGCGCGGCGCGGGCCGTTCTGAGAGGTTCGAGCCTCAGCGACAGGAAGGAGTCGGCATGGCCGATCGGGCGTTGTTCATCGGGTTCGGGGAGGCGGTGCGGGGTCGCGAGGAGCGGGCCGTCGAGGTCTTCAACGAGTTCGTCGGCCTGCTCGGGCGAATGCAGTCCGACGGGCGCATCGAGAGCATGGACATGGCCCTTCTCGATCCACACGGCGGGGACCTCGGCGGGTTCTTCATGGTCCACGGCAGCCAGGAGCAGTGCGCTGCGCTGATCTATGACGAGGAGTTCCGCCGCGCGAACATCGACGCAGGCCTCATCGTCGGGAACTTCGGCGTCGTGCCCGCGGTGACCGGCGAGGCCGTGGGCAGGGAGATGGGGATGTACAGCGAGGCCGTGAGCAAGGTCGGCCACGGCGCGCACGCGCTCTCGGGCGCGCACAACGGCGGCTGAGGCGCAGACCGATGAGTCCCGCGGGTGACTGAGGTCATAGACCCATGAACTCAGTCACCTGCAATCTCTCGATTTCGCTCGACGGCTTCGCCGCCGGGCCCAACCAAGGCCCCGACGACCCCCTCGGCGTGGGCGGAATGCGCCTGCACGATTGGGCGCAGAGCGGAGAGCCCGGCGTCGACGCGGAGATCGCCAAGCAGATCACCGAGGGCGTCGGCGCGCACATCATGGGCCGCAAGATGTTCGGCGGCGGCGACGGGCCGTGGGACGAGAGCTGGAGGGGCTGGTGGGGCGAGGACCCGCCCTACCACGCGCCGGTGTTCGTGCTCACCCAGCATCCGCGCGAGCCGCTGGAGATGCAGGGCGGCACGACGTTCACGTTCGTCACCGACGGGATCGAGTCCGCGCTGGAGCAGGCGCGGGCCGCGGCGGGCGACCGCGAGGTCGCGATCGCCGGGGGCGCGAGCACCGTGCAGCAGTACCTCGCGGCCGGCGCGCTCGACGAGATCTACCTCCACATCGCCCCGGTCCTACTCGGCGACGGGGAGCGGCTGTTCGAGAACGTCGGCGCCCCCGCCTTCGAGCCGATCGAGGTGGTCAGCTCGCCGGCGGCCACGCACATCAGGTACCGCATCCTCTCGTGACGGCCGATCCGGACTGGGAAGCACGGATGGCCGCCCTCTGGGCGGCCATCGACGACCACGACCCGGTCGACTTCCTCGCGCGCGTAGAGGCCCTAGCCGGCGAGCGGCCGGCGGGCGACGCGATCGCGCAGTTCGAGCTCGCCTGCGCGAACGACTCCACCGGGCATCCCGACGAGGCCGTCCCGCTCTACCGGCAGGCGCTCGCGACCGGGCTGACCGGCATCCGCCGCCGCCGCGCCGTGATCCAGCTCGCCAGCTCGCTGCGAAACCTCGGCCAGGCGGAGGAGAGCGTCACGCTGCTCAGGGCCGAGCGCGACGCCGGCTCGGATGAGCTCGACGACGCCGTCGCGGCGTTCCTGGCGCTGGCGCTGATCGACACGGGGCGAGAGCGCGAGGCCGCCGCGCTCGCGCTCATCGCGCTCTCACGCCACCTCCCGCGCTACAACCGCTCGCTGGCGAGCTACGCCGGCGACTTCGCGTAGGGCGGGCGATCGTGGTCTCGCAAGAGCGGGCCAGGGCGATCGCGCTCGGGCTGCCGGAGGCGGTCGAGCAGGACCACCACGGGCGACCCTCGTTCCGCGTCGGCGGCAAGATCTTCGCCACCCTCTGGGACGACGAGCACATGAACGTGATGCTCGACGAGGGCGGGATCCTCACCGCCGTGCAGAGCGCACCGGACGCCTTCGAGGCGTTCATGTGGGGCAAGCGCCTCAGGGCAGTGTCCGTCATCCTCGCCCGCGCCACACCTGAGGCCCTCGCCGACCTGCTCGCCGACGCCTGGGAGCGCAGGGCTCCGCGGCGGCTCACGGTCGAGCGCGCAGGACCGTAGTTCGGCCCGCGGCCGCCGCCCCCAGCACCTTCACCTGCGCGGGGTCGAGCCAGAGCTCCCACTCCCGGGTGCTCGAGTGCCGCGGACCGCAGAGGTGAAACGGGCGCTTGAAGTGCTTGCCCCGCGGCCCCCGAAAGCCGCCGAACACGCTCGCGAAGCGGCCACGGTGCCAGCCGAGCATCAGCTCGACCTCCTGGAAGGTCAGCCGCTGCGGGGCATGCTCGAGCAGCACGTCGAGGACCGCCCGCATCCGCGGCGAGACGTCGTCGTAGAGCTCGGCGAGGCGCTCCGGGTCAGTCTCGGTAAGTTCGGGGCACTCCTCGACCAGGGGCATGCCTGGTGCGGATGCCATGGTCCGACTCTCTCAGAGGCGATCCGCGCGGGCAACCCGCCGCGGCATCGATGAGGATCGAGGCGGCGCGAGGTCGTAGACCTCAATGCCCCGCCGGCCAAGGAGGAGTCATGCCGAAGTTGATCTACTCGATGGGAGTCTCGCTGGACGGGTTCATCGCTGGGCGCGACGGCGAGATCGACTGGTCGGCGCCCGACGAGGAGCTCCACCGTTTCCACAACCGGCAGACGCGGGAGCTCGGCGCGCACCTCTGCGGACGGCGGCTCTACGAGGCGATGACGTACTGGGAGACCGCTGAGGAGAATCCGTCGGCGCCAGAGCACGAGCTCGAGTTCGCCCGCATCTGGAAGGCCCTCCCGAAGATCGTGTTCTCGACGACCCTCGAGACGGTCGAGGGCAACGCCCGGCTGGCGAAGGAAGGCGTCGCCGAGGAGGTCGCCGGCCTCAAGCAGCAATCTGGGAATGACCTCGCCGTCGGCGGCGCGGGCCTGGCCTCCTCGCTGATGGGCCTCGACCTCATCGACGAGTACCGGCTCTTCGTCAGCCCGGTCGTGCTCGGCGGCGGCACCCCGTTCTTCGCCGCCGTCAAGGAGAGGATCAGCCTGGAGCTGGTCGAGACGCGAACCTTCGGCTCCCGCGTGGTCTACCTCCGCTACCGGCGCGTCTGAAAGGCGCCCGTGGCCGCCGCGATCTTCCCCGCGGTCTTCCTAGCCATGCTCGCGCCGCAGCTGCGCCGGCCCGGCGCGGTCGCGACGGGGTCGCCGGGGCGGTCATCGCCCTCGCGCTGCTGCCGGTCTCCCCCGCCGGCGTGCCGGTGATGGCCTCGGCCCTCGCAGCCGTCCCCGCCCTCGTGATCCTGAACAGGCGCGCGCGGTGAGCTGGGGCGCCGTCCTGGCCCTGTGCGCCGCCGCCTACGCGCTCAAGGCGCTCGGGTTCGTGCTCGCCGATCGCGTGGACGCCGATACCGCCGCGCGCTGGCCGCTCGAGGTCGTCGTCGTGCCTGTGCTCGCGGCGCTGATCCTCGTGCAGACGCTCGACGGCGGTCAGCGGCTGGTGCTCGACGCGCGCCTCCCGGCGCTGCTGGTCGCGGCTCTGCTCGTGTGGCGCAGGGCTCCGCTCGTGGTGGTCGTCCTCGCGGCCGGAGCGACGGCCGCGCTGTTGCGCCTATTCGGACTGTAAGTGCGCGCCGGGCGCGCCTCAGCCCGTCTTCGGCCGGTAGGTCTGCAGCAGCACGCCGTTCTCGACCGTCTTGGAGGAGACGAGCTCGAGGTCGGCCCGGTCGGGGGACTCCGGGTACAGCCGCGCTCCCGAGCCGAGGAGCAACGGGAAGACCTGCAGGTTGATCTCATCGACCAGCCCCGCGGGGAGGAGGGAGTGCACGAGCGTCCGGCTGCCGGCCACGATGATGGGACCGCCGTCCTGCTCCTTCAACTCGCCGACCGCACCCTCCACGTCCGCTGCGATGACCGTCGTGTCGTGCCAGTCGCTCGACCCGAGCGTCGTCGACACGACGTACTTCGGCATCGAGTTGATCTTGTCGGCGAAGGCGCCCTTGCGCTCCGGCCACGCGCCGTAGAAGGACTCATAGGTCTTGCGCCCGATCAGGAGGATGTCGGCAGACAGCTGCTCCTCCTCCTTGTAGGCGCCGAGCTCGCCGCTGAAGAAATCAGCGACCCAGCCGGCGTGCGCGTAGCCCGGCTCGCCGCCGGGAGCCTCCATGACTCCGTCGAGCGACACGAACTCGGTGACGATCAGCTTCCTCATGGCGAATCTCCTTCATCCGTTTTCGGTGACGACCCGCGGAGCCGCGCGAATTCAGCGCTGAGGTCTACAGCAACCCGGGAATCGGCACCCGGCCCCGACCGGCAAGAATCTGACCCGTGAGCGACCTGCAGATCGTCATCGCCGCGCTGTTCGTCTCGGCCGCCGGCCTGAACGCGCTCTCCAACTGGCTGAAGGTGCCCTACCCGATCCCGCTGGTGATCGGCGGCCTCGTGCTGGGGTTGCTGCCGGGAATCCCGGACATCCAGCTCGACCCAAAGCTCGTGCTGCTCGTCTTCCTGCCGCCGCTGCTCTACTCCTCCGCCTTCTTCGCGGACCTGCGCGCCATGCGGGCGGACGCGCGGGTCATCTCCTTGACGGCGATCGGCCTCGTCCTGGCGACGACGGCGGCGGTGGCATGGATCGGGCACGGGCTGCTCGGCCTTCCCTGGGCGATGGCCTTCGCGCTCGGCGCGATCGTCTCGCCGACGGACCCGGCCGCGGCCACGGCGATCATGCGGCGGGTCGGCGCGCCGCGCCGTCTGGTGAACATCCTCGAGGGCGAGAGCATGTTCAACGACGCCACCGCCCTGGTCGCCTACAAGGTCGCGGTTGCGGCAGCGGTTGGAGAGAGCTTCTCGGGAGGGCACGCCGTGCTCGAGTTCTTCCGCGACGCGGCCGGAGGGGTCGCGATCGGCCTCGCGGTCGGCTGGCTGATCGGCCAGGTGCGCATGCGCGTGAGCGACCTCAACACCGAGATGACGATCTCGCTGTTCACCGCGTACGGGGCGTTCATCCCGGCAGACCAGCTCGGCGTCTCGGGCGTCCTCTCGGTGGTCGCGTGCGGCGTGTACATCGGCTTCCGCGCTCCCGCCATCGCCTCCCCGGAGAGCCGCATGCAGCTCGGCGCGCTGTGGTCGACCCTCGCCTTCCTGCTCAACGCGGCGCTTTTCATCCTGATCGGCCTGCAGCTGCCGGTGATCGCCCGGGGGCTCAGCGGCCAGCCGACCAGCGACGTGATCGGCTACGCGGCGGCCGTCTGCGCGGCGGTGATCGCCGTGCGCTTCCTCTGGAACTTCATCACCACCTCCATCATCAGGGCGATTGACCGGCGTCCGTCCCAGCGCGCGCGCCGCGCCGACTGGCGCGCCCGCTTCCTCGGGAGCTGGTCGGGGATGCGAGGTGCCGTCTCGCTGGCCGCGGCGCTGGCGCTGCCGATCCACACCGCCGCCGGCGCGCCGCTGCCCGGTCGCGCGCTGATCCAGTTCACCACCTTCGCGCTGATCCTCGTCACCGTCGTCGGCCAGGGGCTGACCCTGCCGCTGCTGATCCGCCGCCTCGGCGTCGTCGAGGACGGCTCGGAGGAGGAGCTGGAGGAGGTCCGGGCGCGGCTGATGATCGCCCGCGCCGCGCTCGCCCGGGTCGCCGAGCTGGAGGGCGAGGGCTGGACCCGCGACGGCACCATCGAGCGGGTCCGCAGGCTCTACGAGTACCGCCAGCGGCGCTTCAAGATCCGGGCCGGGAAGATCGAGGACGAGGACGGGCTCGAGGAGGGCTCGCTCCTCTACCAGCGGCTGATGCACGAGATCTACACCGCCCAGCGCCAGGCGCTGATCGGGCTCCAGAACGAGCGCCAGATCTCCAGCGAGGTGATGCGCCGCGTCGAGCGCGAGCTCGACCTGGAGGAGTCGCGGCTGGAGGTCTGAGCTCGGCGCTAGCTTGTGCCAATGGCGGAGCTCTCCCTCGTCGAGTTTCCCGCGGACGATCCAGAGCGCGCGCGTCGCTTCTGGGGGAGCCTCCTGGGCGTTGGGCTGGAGCCTCGCCAGGCCGGCGAGGGCGAGGGCTGGCAGACGCAGCCGGGTGCTCCGGCGATCGGCGTCCACGCCCGCGGCCGCGGACCCGGCGACTCGTTCTCGCTGCCCTACTTCGCGGTAGCCGACATCGCCGAGGCGCTGACGCGCGTCGAGGCGCTCGGCGGGAGCGTGGTTCACCCGGGCACGTCGTGGGCGATCTGCAAGGACTCCGAAGGCAGCCCATTCGGGCTGGCGCAGGGTGCGACGTGAGCGAAGCAGACTTCAAGAGCGCGGTCGACGCCATCTCGAAGGCGATCGACGGCGCCGGCGTCATCGCCGTCGTGGTCGGCCTGCTCGTCGCGACGGGGAGCTTCCTCGTCGCGCAGCGCTCGACCGGCACTCGGCCTGGGGCCTACCGGGCGTATCGCCAGCAGGTCGGCAAGGCCATCCTGCTCGGCCTCGAGTTCCTCGTCGCCGCCGACATCATCCGCACCGTGGCCGTGGCGCCGACGTTCACCGGCGTCGGCGTCCTCGCCATCGTCGTGATCGTGCGGACCTTCCTCAGCTTCACCCTGGACGTGGAGCTGGACGGGCGCTGGCCGTGGCAGTCACGGCAGACCGCACCGCCGTCGGAGGCCTGAGCGAACGATCTCAAACCGGGCGAGCCGCTAGGGTCGCGCGCCGTTCTGGCGCGCCAGTCGTCCAAAAAGGGAGCAGGATCGTGAAGCTCGTGATCGGCATCGTCCGGCCGGAAAAGGCGAATGACGTGCTCGAGGCGCTCTACCGCGCCGAGGTGCGGGGGGTGTCGCTCAGCCGCGTGCAGGGCCATGGCGGTGAGCTCGACCGCGTCGAGACCTACCGCGGCACGCGGGTCCAGATGGGTCTCGCGGAGAAGGTGCGCTTCGAGATCGCCGTCTCGGACCCGTTCGTGCAGCCGACGATCGACGCGCTCTGCGAGGGCGCGCGGACCAGCGAGGTCGGCGACGGCAAGATCTTCGTGGTGCCGCTGGAGCGCGTGGTGCGCATCCGCACGGCCGAGTCCGACGACGATGCCGTCACCCCGGTGCGCAAGTGATCGACAGCGGCGATACGGCGTGGATGCTCGCCGCCACCGCGCTGGTGCTCCTGATGACGCCCGCGCTCGGGCTCTTCTACGCGGGTCTCGTGCGCTCGAAGAACACGCTCAACACATTCATGATGTGCGCCGCCGCGCTGGCGGTGGCCACCGTCGCCTGGGCGCTCGTCGGCTACTCGCTCGCCTTCGACGGCAACGGCGCGATCATCGGCGGGCTCGACCACGCGCTGCTGCGCGACGTCGCCTTCACGCCGCGTGCCGGGACGAAGATCCCGCACCTGTTGTTCATGGCCTTCCAGGCGAGCTTCTGCATCGTCACGACCGCGCTCGTGTCGGGCGCGGTCGTGGAGCGCATGCGCTTCGCGACGTTCCTCGTGTTCGCGGCGCTGTGGTCGGTGCTCGTCTACGCGGTGCTCGCGCACTGGGCGTTCGGGGGCGGCTGGCTGCAGGCGGGCGGGACGCTCGACTTCGCCGGCGGCATCCCCGTCGAGATGGGCTCCGGGTTCTCGGCGCTGGCCGCAGCGATGGTCGTGGGCGCGCGCAAGGACTATGGCCGCCAGGCGCTGCTGCCGCACAACTCGGTCTACGTGCTGCTCGGCGCGGGCCTACTGTGGTTCGGCTGGTTCGGCTTCAACGGCGGCAGCGGCTTCTCGACCGGCAACCCGAGCGTGCTGGCCTTTACCAACACGCTGCTGGCCCCGGCCTGCACGCTGCTGGTCTGGTTCGTGCTCGACCTGCTGCGCGACGGTCGCGTGACGGCGATCGGCGCCGCGACCGCGATCATCGTCGGCTGCGTCGGGATCACTCCCGCGGCGGGCTTCATCAGCCCGGCGTCGGCGATGCTGCTCGGAGCACTCGCCGCGCTGCCGAGCTACGCGGTGATCGTCTGGCGGCCGCGGACGCGGCTCGACGAGACGCTCGACGTGCTCGCCGCCCACGGCGTCGCGGGCCTCACTGGCATCGTCTTCATCGGGTTCTTCGCGCAGCGGTCGTGGAACGGCGCGGCGGACGGCCTGCTGTTCGGCAACGCCGCTCAACTAGGCCACCAGGCGCTCGCCGTGCTCGTGACCCCGGTCTACGCATTCGCGATGACCTTCGCGATCCTCCGCGTCCTCGGGCTCGTCATGCCGCTGCGCGCGATCGCCGACGAGCAGGCGATCGGGATGGACGTCACCCAGCACGGCGAGGAGGCCTACGCGACCGGCGAGGGCGCGATCCTCGTCGCGCACGAGGAGGCGGAGGTGGTCGCGGTTCCGTAGCGCTACGCGGAGCTACGCCGAATCGACGATCGCGACGCAGCCGATGGAGATCAGCAGGCCTAGGGGCAGCGGCACCTGCAACGTCATCCGGGCCGGAGGCTCGGTCGGGAAGGCCTCGGCGAAGAGATCGTTGACCTCGCCGAAGCCGGCCATGTCGGCCACGAGGACGGTCGTACCCACCTGCGCGCGGTCGCCTACCGGATGCTCGGGTCGCGCAGCGAGGCCGAGGACGCGGTCCAGGAGGGCTGGCTGCGCGTCAGCCGTGCCGACCCCGGCGCCGTCGAGAACCAGAGGGCGTGGCTGACGACGATCGTCGCGCGCGTGTGCCTGAACATGCTGCGCTCGCGTTCGGCGCGCCGCGAGGATCCGCTCGAGGAGCGCTTCCCGGTGCCGCTCCTGACCCGCGACGACGCGACCGACCCTGAGCGCGAAGCCGTGCTGGCCGACTCCGTAGGGCTCGCGCTGCTCGTCGTGCTGGAGACCCTGCCGCCCGCCGAGCGGCTCGCGTTCGTCCTGCACGACATGTTCGCGGTGCCGTTCGAGGAGATCGCGCCGATCGTCGGCCGCTCGGAGCCGGCGGCGCGTCAGCTCGCGAGCCGGGCGCGCCGGCGCGTGCGAAGCGCGCCGGTCGAGCCCGACGCCGATCGCGCGCGCCAGCGCGAGGTCGCCGACGCGTTCCTCGCCGCGGCTCGCGGCGGGGACTTCGACGCCTTGGTCGCGGTGCTCGACCCGGATGTCGTGCTCCGGTCAGACGGCGGCGCAGGCCATCCGGAGCGCTCCGCGGTGCTGCGCGGCGCCACTGCGGTCGCCCGCGGAGCGCAGGCGTTCTCACGGCTCGCCCTCGACGTGCGCCCGGTGCTCGTCAACGGCTCGCCCGGGTTCATCGCGCTCGACGACGGCCGGCCCTTCTCGGTGCTCGGCTTCACGATCCGCGGCGGCAGGATCCTCGAGATGCACGTCCTGCGCGACCCCGACCGGCTCGCGGCGCTCGACCTTACGGCGCTGTGACGTAGCGCGTAACAGCATCCAACAAACAACACCGGAGTCCGCGACGCAGTTGTCGTGAACATTGACCGGGTGCCGCTCACCGAGACCTACGCGTCGCTGGTTGTGGCGGTGCGAAAGTCGAGCCAGAGCGCCCACGGCTGGACGGAGCCGATCTCTAGCAGTCCAGCTTGCGCCCAAGGGTCATCGGCGAGGCAACGACGAATCTCGTCCTCGTCGGCCGCCTCGATTACGTGCAGCGTGCGGCGACCGTCGCCGACTGGGCCGCCGAGCAGGATGAAGCCGTCACCGACGAGGCGGTCCATGAACGCGGCGTGCGCGTCCCACTGGCGCTGTTCGCGGATGCTGAGCGCCTCGTCCCAGGCCGGGCCGCGGACAAGGATCAATGCGTAGTTGGCCACTACCGCGGTGAGTCCGGGTACTCGTCCTTGCGCCAGGCGCGGGGCTCCTCGGCTCCGGCCATGGGCGTCCGCTGGAGCAGGAACGAGTGGTACGGCGCGACGAAGGGATCGGGCGCGGTCACCGTGTAGGTGTGGTAGACGCTCCCGTTGTCGCGCGCGAAGGCGATGAAGCCCGGCCCCTCGCGCAAGCCGTCCTCGAGCTTGGCCCCTACCTGCTGTCCCCACTCCTCGAGCCACCCAGGCGGGTTGTCGACCATCTGCTTGATCTCGGGAATCGCCTGCGCCTGCTCGGGCTTGAGAGCGAGCCCGAAGTCGAACGGGAACTCCGTCCCGTCGGTGGAGACGTACGGGAACTGCCAGCCCATCCGCTGCTTGTAGGCGGTCAGCCGATCGATCGGCGCGCGCGAGAAGCAGATCAACGTGACGTCGCGGTGGTTCAGATGCACGCGCGTGGCGTCGAGCTCATCCCCCAGGTTCGAACAGCCAGGGCACGCGCCGAGCTCGTAGTCGGGACCGAACATGATGTTGTAGGCGAGCAGCTGCGAGCGCCCGTCGAACAGCTCGGCGAGCGTTTTCGGGCCGTCCTCGGTGTCGAACCGGTACTCCTGCTCCACGGCGACCCACGGAAGCTCGCGCCGCTGCTCAGTCACCTTCTGGCCGAGCTCGGCGTGCTCGGCCTCCAGCTTGGCAAGCTCACTGCGAGCCGCCTGCCAGTCCTCGCGGGTTCCAGTCTTGTGCTCGGGCATCGTTCACGTCCTTTGGCTGTTCGTCACGTCAGCGTATGGGGTTGAGACTCTCGCGCCGTGCCGAAATCATCGCCGCATGGCAGGCTGCCCGCTCCGCTCGACGAGGGCGGCGAGCCGCGCGAGCGCGTCTCGCCGCTGGGGTGCAGTCGCCGACGCCGACGCCGACCTGCGAGCATCGTGCCCCTGGCGGCGATCGCGGTCACGGTCACGGTGAAGGCCTCCGGAGAGGCGTACGTGGCGCTGGTGGTCGGGGCGCCGCCGGAGGTCCGCGATTCGGTGGCGCTCGACGCCCTGGAGGCAGCCGACGCGATCCCTGCGCTCGACGGCCTCGTGCTGGACTGGACGCGACGAACTGGAAGACGGGCGAAGTTCTTGACAGCCCGACGGGGTGAGCGGAGCCTGGTCGGTCATGACCCCCGATGATCAAGCCACTGCCGCCGTCCCCTCGCTGGTCGACAGCCTGAAGGCGTACGTCGACGACCTTCCCGAGGATGAGCAGGCCGATGCCCTGCACCAGGTCTTCTACGGCTTCTACACGCGCGTCGCGATCATCGATCGCAGCACCTACGAGCTCGCCGCCTGGGCCAGGGATGAGGCGGGGACGCTGGAGGACGTTCCCGGTTCGCTGGCCGAAGCGCTGCGCGATAACGCGCTGTTCGTCGGCCAGGAGCTGTTTGCGAGCCGCGTGCGGGCGATGAGCGCGATGGGCTACATCTCCAGCCGCTGGCCGAGCTGCTCGACGGAGCCGAGCCGGCGCGGCCGTTCACGCTGACGCGCGCGGTCGCCTTCGACCAACCCCGGGGACGGATGCGCAACCTATGACCTCTCCGACCGCGGCGAGCACCCCGACCTGCCCTACGATTCGCTCGCCTACGACCCGCACACCGCCTGAGGCCGGGGGCGTCTGACGGCAGGCCGGCGCGCCGCTGACTGCGCAAACCGCGTGGACGTTCGCCGCGCAGCCGAGCTCCGCGGCGGGCAGAGATGTGGGTACTCGGCCTAGGGCGCCAGGCGCGCGAGCACCTCGTCCACGGCGGTCCGAGCGGCGGCCCGCAGCTCGTCGTCGGTCCGGTCCTGCACCGGGTGCGGAACGAAGACGCGCCGGATCGCGGGTTGCCCGAGGTTGGCGGACTGATCCTCCGCCGCGCGGGTGAAGGCGTCGGAGGCGACGAGGACCGCCGGTGTGTCGAGCGTCTCGAACTCGAGCACGTCGCGCAGACCGCACGACACGCACGAGCCTCAATCGGCCAGCGCCTCGATGACCGCGTCGCAGCGCTCGGCGATCTCGCGCCGCAGGTCCGCGGGCGCTGGCCTGGTGAACGTCGGCTTGGCCGTCCGCTCGATCTCGTGGCCGCGCTCCCGGAGGAGCCGTTCGAGCTCGTCGAGGAAGACGTCGCCGCGCGGCTTACGGATGTCGAGCAGGGCGATGCGCGCGCCGCCGTCCGCGTGCAGCGCGCCGGCGAGCGGGCGGCTCGCGGCCGCGTCGTGCTCGGCCGTGGGGTCGAGGATCACGAGCTCACTCATCGCCACGGGTCCACGCTCACGCTCACCGGCGTCGATCCCATCTCGCCCGCGACCCACGAGCCGAAGACCATCGAGAAAAGCCCGGCGTCGCCGCCCGCGTGGGCCAGCAGGATGCGCTCGGGCCCCGCGAACTTGGCCACCAGCATCTCCGGGTCGCTGACGAGCCGGTCCTCAATGCCCTCGGGCGAGCCGCCGGCGCCGCGGACGAGCTGCCGTGCCGGCGCCATCGTGTGCGTGAAGAGCTCCTCGCGCACGCGCGCGCGATCCCAGCCGGCGCGGGTGAAGATCCGGCCATGCTCGGGCCCGAGCAGCACCAGCACGTCCCACGCCAACCGCTGCTTCGGGTGCGCCACCGACTCGAGCGCCGGCGCGAGCGATGCGCACAGGCCCTCGGGCTCGCGCGCGAGCTGGTCGACGACCAGCCGCGGCGCCTCAGCCGCCAGCAGCGTCACCCCCGTCTCGCCCTCCGGCACCCCGCGATCCTGCGCCAGCCCCCCGAACGGCGAGTCCTCGAGCCGCTCGGCGAACGCCGCGCCCACCTTGCCCGCCTGACCGTGGGCCGCCCGGTCCTCCACACCGGGCCGGCCGCCGCCGACGTTGCGGACGACGAGCTGCAGCGCGCGCCCGATCGTCAGGTTCGCGCGATTGCCCTGCCCGAGCACGTTGCCCGCCGCGTTCATGCCGGCCTCCGCGGCATAAGGCCCCGAGACGATCACCAGCGGGCCCGCGGGATGAGTCGTCGAGACGAGCCCGTGGAGCGCGAACGCCTCGCGGCACGCCGCCTGGACCGCGGCGAGCACGATCGGCAGCTCCGGCCCGGCGCAGCCAGCCATCACCGCGTTGACCGCGACCTTCTCGACGGTCGCCTCGCCCCCGTAGGGCGGGACGGTGCCCACGACCTCCTGCGGGTCGCGCGCCGTGTGCTCGAGCATCGCGACGACGCGCTCTGGCGTGGGCGGAACGACCGGGAGACCGTCCGTGAGGCCGCGAGCGTGCAGCGCCTCGGCGGGATCCTCGAGCGCGCCGATCCGCAGCTCGCGCGAACGGATCCGGCCCTCCGCGCGGGCCCGCCGCGCCGACAGGCGCGCCGCCACGTCCGGGTCGCGCGTCTTGGATGCGCAGCCGGGCCGCAGCGCCGGGAGGCCGTCGTGCGGGAGCGTGGCGCCCGCGGCCGCAAACAGCTCGTCCAAGCGGTCACGGTGCAGACCCTCGACCCGGTCGCGCTCGTCCCCGCCATCGAGCAGCAGAACGGTCGGCACCGCCGCCGGATCGAACCGCTCGGACGTCCGCAGCTCCTCGTCCACCTCCGGGACCGCGGCAAGGCCGAGCCGTCGAGCCCACGCCGCGGTCTGATCGCCGTCGGACTGCGACAGAATCCGCACCGGCGCGCCCGCGGCCGCGGCGGCGTCGAGCGCTGGCGCCAACGTCGCGCAGGTCTCGCAATCGTGCTTGACGAGCACCAACAGCTCAACCGCCATGGGCGCGAGTCTACGCCGCGCGCTCTGCTCAGGCCTCGTTCGAGCACGCCGCGCTCGACGCGAGTCACACGCTCTTTCGATCGTGTGGACCTGACCCGCTTCGGTGGAACTTGCGCGGCCAAACAGTCGACCCCCGCGGGTATCAAGTGTCTGTTGGGCCCCTGGGCGTGATCCGCTCCCAGGCGCCTCTTCCGAGTCCATCATTCGTGCCGGCCGCTGACCGCGTCTCGACGAGGCTCGGCGCGAAGACGTCGAGGGCCAGCGCGACTGGTGGGCTGACTAGTGCCACGCACTTGAACATGAAGCGGGAGAGGTAACTCACTCGGGGCAACACCCTGCTGGCCGCTGATCTCAGAAAGCGCGACAGCCAACATGCCGCCGCTCATCGCGCGAAGCGGCAGTGCGTGTCGAGTCGGCTTTCGGGAATCCAGACTCGCTGAGTTGTGCCGACGACGCCAGCTTCAGGACTAGCTTCCCGCTCTGAGCATCAAGGTGACCGGCGGGCATGTTCCGGCTTGCGCGACGCCGGTGACCTCGAACCCGTGACGCTCGTAGAAGGGCACGGTGCGTGGATTGGGGGTTTCGAGGAATGCGGGAAGATGATCCGCGTCGACGTGCGTCAGGCAATGTCTGAGCAACTGCCCACCGAGGCCCGTTCCTTGGCGGGCGGGGTGGACTCCCAGCCAGGGCAGATACCAGTGCGGGAACGTCGGGTGGCCTTCGTCCATCTGCTCGAGTACCGCGAACATGTCGGCGTGCTGGCGGGGGAGACGCTCTGGCGGAGGACCGTGGTGATCGCTTCGCCGTCTGGTTGGGTGTCCGGTGCCAGCCAGAGGGCGACTGCCGTGAACTCGCTAAGTGTCCAGACGCTCTGCTGGCGGAAGGCCTCGCCCCCGAACGCCGCGACGAACTCGGGAAAATGCGCCCGGTACTGCTCTGACTCGGGATACAGCCACCGCTCGACCGGGTCGTCAACGAAGGCTGAAACCAGGGTAGAGATGACCTCGTCTCGATCGCTCTGGTGCGCCAGTGAGACGCTCATGCCTCGATCCTAGGTCAGCCACTGAACTCTGGCGGTGCGCCGCGTGCTACGCGCGTCCTACCGGGAGCCAGCGGCTCGCCGTTGGGCGTCATCGGCGGAGCGTAGACCCGGCGATGAAGCGACGGTTACGCTCAAGCCATGAGGCGCATCCTGATATCGGCAAGCATCTACCTTGTCGGCGCCGGGTGAAAACTGACCCCCCTCTGCCGGTTGAAAATTGACCCCCCGGGCGTGTCGGCGGAGGCGTCCGGGTGGAGCCGGACCCTCGCTTGGTTGAGCGATCGAGGGGGGCGGCGAAGGGGTGGTTGGCGT
>JBBRYA010000030.1:0-40676 GCA_038238015.1 Solirubrobacterales bacterium | reverse complement strand
GTCCCTGGGCCCGCGGCGCCCGCGGTGCCCTGCCCGGCGCTGCCGCCCGAGCGGCGGCCGCCCGGACCGGAGAGCATGCGGATGACCTCGTTGCGGATCTTCTCGGAGTCCGCGTCGAAGTCGAGCAGGATGCGCGCGGCGACGCCCTCGTTCTCGCGCACGAGGCCGAGCAGGATGTGCTCGGTGCCGATGTAGTTGTGGCCGAGGGACAGCGCCTCCCGGAGCGCGAGCTCCAGGACCTTCTTGGCGCGCGGGGTGAAGGGGATCTGGCCGGAGGTGACCTCCTCGCCGGAGCCCACGATGCGCACCACCTGGGCGCGCACACGCTCGACGGTGATGTCCAGGCTCTCGAGAACCCTGGCCGCGAGGCCCTCTTCCTCGCGCAGCAGCCCGAGCAGGATGTGCTCGGTGCCGATGTAGTTGTGCTTGAGGGTCCGCGCCTCCTCTTGGGCGAGGACGACCACTTGGCGAGCTCGCTCTGTGAATCGCTCGAACATGGGGTCGATGCTTCCTTTCCTGCTAAGTCAGCTTGAGCTCAGCGCTCGGTCGGGCGTTGGTCTGAGACGGGTCGAGGGACGAGCTTCTCATCCAGGTATTCGGCACGCCAGCCGTGCCGGATGAGTCGGGTGCCAGAGGGCTGACGGCCATGGGGCAGTCTACCAACGGGCACAGGCGGCAACGCAGGCCCCTGCGTCAGCGCATCGCGGGGAAGAGCACGACTTCCCGGATGCTGCTGCGACCGGTCAAGACCATGACCAGCCGGTCGATGCCGATGCCGATGCCGCCGGTCGGCGGCATGCCGTGCTCGAGCGCCTGCACGAAGGCCTCGTCGTAGGGATGGGCCTCGCCGTCGCCGGCCTCGGCCGCGGCGCGCTGGTCCTCGAAGCGCGCGCGCTGCTCGTCGGGGTCGTTGAGCTCTGAGAACGCGTTGGCGAACTCCATCCCGGCGAAGAAGGACTCCCAGCGCTCGACCAGCCCGTCGGTTCTGCGGTGGCGCTTGGCGAACGGCGAGAGCTCGACCGGGTAGTCCATGAGGAAGGTCGGCTGGATGAGCTCGGGCTCGACGTACTTGGAGAGCAGGTGGTCGACCAGCTGCCCCCAGGTCTGCTCGCCGGGGACCTCCAGGCCGCGCTCGCCCATCGCGGTGCGCAGCGAGCCGAGGTCGCGCTCGGCAAGGATGTCGACGCCGGTGCGCTCGCCGATCGCGCCGGCGAGCGTCTCGCGCCGCCACGGCGTGGCGAAGTCGATCTCGCCCTCGTAGCCCACCGCCGCGGCGACGTGGCCGACCAAGCGCTCGGCGCGGTCGGCGACGACCTCGTAGTCGGCGTAGGCCTCGTACCACTCGAGCATCGTGAACTCGGGGTTGTGCTTGAAGGAGACGCCCTCGTTGCGGAAGTCCTTGCCCAGCTCGTAGACGCGCTCCAGGCCGCCGACGATCAGGCGCTTGAGGTAGAGCTCGGTCGCGATGCGCAGGTACAGCGTGCGGTCGAGCACGTTGTGGTGGGTGGTGAACGGCCGCGCCGCCGCACCGCCGTAGATCGGCTGCAGCACGGGGGTCTCCACCTCGATGAAGCCCTCGGCGTCGAGGAAGGCGCGGATCGCGGTGATCACCTTCGCGCGCGTGACGAACAGCGCGCGCGCCTCCTCGTTGGCGATCAGGTCGAGCTCGCGCTGGCGGAAGCGTGTCTCGACGTCGGTCAGGCCGTGGTGCTTCTCGGGAGGCGGGCGCAGGGACTTGGCCAGCAGCTCGTAACCCTCGAGCTTGAGCGACAGCTCGCCGCGGCGGGTGCGAAACACGCTGCCGTCGGCGCCGAGCAGGTCGCCGAGGTCGAGCGTCAGCAGGCGCTCGAAGGCCTCGTCGCCGAGCACGTCCTTTCGCGCGTGCAGCTGCACCCGGCCGGTGCGGTCGACGAGGTCGAGGAACGCCGCCTTGCCCTGGCCGCGGCGCGCGGCCAGCCGCCCGGCGACGCGGACGCGGTCGTCGGTCTCCTCGCCGGCCTCCAGCGCCTCGTGTGGCGCCTTGACGTCGGCGATCGGCCGCACGTCCGGGAACGCGTGGGGGAACGGCTCGACACCGTCCTCGCGCAGCGCCTCGAGCTTGCGGCGCCGGGAGGCGAGCAGCTCAGGGAGCTGCTCGTCGCTCACGCGACGTCGATCTTCGTGATCTTCAGCTCGCGGGACTTGCCGTTGGGCAGCTGCACCTTGACCACGTCGTTGCGCTTCTTGCCGACGAGCGCCTTGCCCACGGGCGACTCGTTGGAGAGCTTGCTCTCGCCGGGGTTGGACTCGGTCGAGCCCACGATCGTGTACTTCAGCGTCTTGCCCGAGCCCTCGTCCTTGAGGTTGACCAGCGAGCCGACCCGCACGAAGTCGTTGTCGAGCTCGGAGGCGTCGATCACCGAGGCGGCGCGCAGCTTGTCCTCGAGCATGGCGATCCGCGACTCGAGCATGGCCTGCTCGTTCTTGGCGTCGTCGTACTCCGAGTTCTCGGAGATGTCGCCGAACTCGCGCGCTTCCTTGATCCGCTCGGCGACCTCGCGACGCTTGTCGTTGGAGAGATGCACGATCTCGGCCTTGAGGTTCTCGAGGCCTTCTGGCGTGAGGAGGACGTCCTTCTGCATTGGCGGCTTTCTGGCGCGGTTCTTCAGGCGGCTCGGGTCGCGAGCGGCCGCGCATGGTAGCGCAGCCCAATGAGGATCTCGCGCTGCTGCTCGAGCGTGCCGGCGGCCTGCAGGGCGCCTCCCGTGGCGCGCGGCTCGGCCAGGCGCTCCAGGTACCAGGGATAGAACTTGCGCAGGTAGCGGCCCGCCCGCTCGGCGCCCAGATGGTCGACCGCGCGGTCGATCACCCAGTCGAGCTCGTCGAGCACCTCGGCGCGCGACGGGCCTCCCTCACGCTCGCCCAGTACCTGCTCGAACAGCCACGGGTTGCCGAGCGAGCCGCGCGCCAGCATGACCGCGGCGGCGCCGGTGTGCTCGAACACCCAGCGCACGTGCGCGGCGTCGTCGAGGCCGACCGAGACGATCACCGGAACCGGCAGCTCCGCGACCAGCTCGGCGGCGAGGTCGTAGTCGGGCACGCCCTTGTGGCGCACCTGCGCAGAGCGCGGGTGGAAGGTGATCCCGGCGACGCCGGCCTCCGCCACGAGCCGCCGCGCGAGCTCGACGCCCTCGGCCTCGCCGGTGCGCCGCCCGGCGCGCAGCTTCACGGTCACCGGGAGCCCTGAGCCCTCGCGCGCGGCGAGCGCGACCGCGACCGCCGTGTCGGGGTCGCCCAACAGCGCCGCACCCGCGCCGGTCTTGCAGACCTTCGGCACCGGGCAGCCCATGTTGAGGTCGACGATGTCCGCGCCGGCGCGCGCGACCGCGGCGGCCGCCGAGCGCATGACCTCCGGGTCGTGGCCGAAGAGCTGCATAGCGACCGGGCCGCCCACGCGCTCCTCGGGCTCGATGCGCAGCAGCTCCGTGCACGTCTTGGGGTTGCCGTGGTGGATCCCGAAGCTCGAGACCATCTCCGAGAATGCGAGCCCGGCGCCGTAGCGCTTGGCCTGCAGGCGCACGAACCAGTTGCCGATCCCGGCCAGCGGCGCGAGCACGACCCGGTTCGGGATCGTGACGCCGCCGAGCTCCCAGGGGTCGCGGACGGATCGCATGGGTACCCAGGCTACCCCTGGTTGCGCTCCCAGATCAGCCGCAGCCCGGTGAGCGTGAGCAGGTCGTCGACCTCGTCGATGCCCTCGCAGAACGGGACGATCGCGCTCGCGAGGCCGCCGGTGGCGAGCGCCCGCGTTTCCGCTCCCAGCTCCGCGCGCAGGCGCGCGAGGATGCCGTCGACCATGCCGGCGAAGCCGTAGACCGCGCCCGAGCGGATGGCGTCGATCGTCGTCTTGCCGATCAGCGCCCGTGGCGCGCCCAGCTCGACGCGCGGCAGCGCGGCGGCCCGCGCAGTCAAAGCCTCGAGCGAGATCTCCACGCCCGGGAAGATGATCCCGCCGAGGTACTCGCCCACGGCGGAGACGACGTCGTAGGTGACCGCCGTGCCGAAGTCCACGACGACGCAGGGCCCGCCGAAGCGGTCATAGCCCGCGACCGCGTTGACCAGCCGGTCGGGCCCGATCTCGCGCGGGTTGTCGTAGCGGATCGGCATCCCGGTGCGCAGGCCCGGGCCGACGACGTCCATCTCGCAGCCGAGGTAGCGCTCGGCCATCGCGCTCCACTCCGGGCGCAGCTGCGGCACCGTCGAGGAGACGATCGCGGCGTCGAGGTCGGCCAGCGTGACGCCCCGCAGCGCGAGCAGGTTGACCAGCGCGGCCCCGAGCTCGTCGGCGGTGGACTCGCGCACGGTGGCGAAGCGCCAGTGCTCGACGAGCTCGCCGTCGCGGTAGGTGCCGAGGTGGGTGTGGGTGTTGCCGGCGTCGACGACGAGGAGCATGGCCGCCATTATCCTGGCGCGCGTGACCGCGACCCTCTACGCCATCCCCGCCTCGCATCCGTGCGCCGCAGCCGAGCGGGCCCTGCAGCTCAAGTCGATCCCCTATCGCCGCGTCGAGCTCCTCCCCGTCATGGCCAAGGCGGTGCAGCGTGCGCGCTTCGGCGGCAGCACCGTGCCCGGCCTGATCCTGGACGGGGAGAAGGTCCTCGGATCGCGGCCGATCATGCGCGCGCTCGAGCGCCGCGCGCCCGAGCCGCCGCTGCTCCCGGCGGGAGCCGACGAGCGCAAGGCGGTCGAGCTCGCCGAGGAGTGGGGCGACGAGGTGCTGCAGCCGCTCGGCCGCCGGCTCATCTGGGCGGCGCTCAAGCGCCACCCCTCGGCCGTCGCCTCCTACAGCGAGGGGGCGCGCCTGCCGGTCCCCGCTTCTGTCGCGCGCCTGAGCGCGCCCGGCGTCGCGTTGGCGGCCGCGTACTTCAGTGACGCGACCGCCGCCAACGTCCGCGCCGACCTCGCGAACCTCGGCTTCCACCTCGACCGGGTCGAGCGCTGGATCGAGCAGGGCGCGCTCGGCGGCGAGCACCCGAACGCCGCCGACCTGCAGATCGCCTCGGGCCTGCGCTTGGCGCTCACGATCGGCGACGTCGCGCCGCTGATCGACGGCCGCCCCGCCGGCGAGCTTGCACGCCGCTGGTTCCCGCAGTACCCGGGCCATACGCCGGCGGGGACGCTGCCGGCGGCGTGGCTGCCAGGCTCCTAGACAACCAGCGGCGGCCCGCACAACCGCACCGCCTGCCCCTCCCCCAACCTCTCGAGCGCCTCGCGCGCTCCCAGCAGCTCGGGGTCGAGCTCGAGCAGCGGCACGAGCACGAAGCGCCGCGAGTGCACCTCGGCGTGCGGAAGCGCCAGCCGCTCGGACGCAAAGCGCTCGTCGCCGAGCAGCAGCACGTCGATGTCGATCGGCCGCGGCCCGTGGCGCACGCCGCCCGGCTCGCGCCCCAGCGCGCGCTCGACCGCCTTGCACGCGTCGAGCAGCGCCTCGGGCTCGAGCGCGGTCTCGATCCGCACGCAGGCGTTGAAGAACTCGCGCTGGTCGAGCACCTCGCCCACCGGCTCGGTCGCGTAGACCGACGAGCTCACCAGCACCCGCACCCCGGCGCCGGGCAGCGCCGCCACCGCGGCCTGCAGGTGGGCCCGGCGGTCGCCGACGTTGGAGCCCAGGCCGAGGTAGCCGGTGCGGGTCACCCCCGCGCCCGGCGCACGATCGCCAGCTGGCGCGACTGGGCGAGCAGCACGCCGTCCTGGCTCCACAGCTCGCCGTCCTCTTCCCACACCCCGCCCGCCGCGTGGCGCGTCGTGAAGTTCCCGAGCACCCACGGATGCTCGCCGGGCGCGGCGCCCGCCGGGGCGCGCCAGTGGATGGTGAGGTCGAGCGTGGGCACGAAGCTCGGCGCGGGCATGCGCAGGAAGGCAGCGGGGACCCACGCGTCGGTCTCGGCGGCGAGCAGCACGGCGTCCAGCGATCGCGGCTCAGCGGTGCGCAGCCACCCGCCGGCGCGCGCGGGCGAGGGCGGCTGCACCGGGGTGCGCTCATCGGCGCCCGCGCGCTGGCGCATCGCCGACTCGGCGACACGCGGCGCCTGCAGCGGGCCGATCGCCGGGCGCATCTCGTAGTTGACGAGGAAGCGCGGCGCGCCCTTCACGACCGGGATCGGGTCGCAGTCCTCGGGCGCGGGCACGTCGGGCATGTCGGCGTCGGCCCATTCGGGCTGGTCCTCGCGCCACGCCGCGCTGATGCCGAGCCCGAGCGCGACCGTCTCCCCACCCTGCTCGAAGCGCAGGCTGCTGAACACCGTCGAGCGCCCCTCGCGCTCGATCGTGCACGCGACGTCGAGCTCGCCCGCCGCCGGCGGCGCGAGGAAGTGCAGGGTCAGCGAGCGCGGCGGGTGCTCGGCGCTCAGCGTCATCGCCCTCGCGGCGAGCGCCGCGATGAAGCCGCCGTTGGGCCCGTTCTCGACGAACCAGCGCTCGCTCACCGACGCGCGCCAGCGCCCCGCGCCGGCCGCCTCCAGCGCGGTGTCGCGATCGAAGGCGTGGCTCACGCGGGGGCGCCGCCCTCGCGCAGGCCGATGCGATCGTGCAGCCGTGCCAGCGGCCGTGGGGCCCACCAGTTGCGGTCGCCGAGCAGCCGCATCAGCGACGGCACGAGCAGCGCGCGCACGATCGTCGCGTCGATCAGCACGGCGAGCGCGGTCCCCACGCCGAGCTGCTTGATGAAGATGATCTGGGACGTCGCGAAGGCGCCGATCGCGATCACGAACAGCAGTGCCGCGAAGGTCACGATGCGCCCGGTCCGCTCGAGCCCCAGCGCGACGGCCTCCTCGTTGGGCGCTCCGCGGTCATGGGCCTCCTTGATGCGCGTGAGCAGGAACACGCCGTAGTCGGTGGAGAGCCCGAAGGCGACCGCGAAGAGCAGCACGGGCTGGGAGGACTCGAGCGCCCCCTGGCTCGTGAAGCCGAGCAGCCCCTCGAGGTGACCGTCCTGGAAGATCAGGACGAGCAGCCCGAACGCCGCCCGACAGCGTGAGCGCGTTCATCACCAGCGCCTTGATCGGCAGCACCACCGAGCCCGTCATCAGGAAGAGGATGACGAGCGTGGTCACCGCGAGGATCGCGACCGCGATCGGCAGGTGGCTCGCCAGCGAGGCCTGCTGGTCGACGAACTCCGCGCTCTGGCCGCCGACCTTGACCGCGAACGGGGCGGGCACGGCGCGGACGGCGCGGACCAGATCCTTCGCCGACGCATCGAGGGGGCGGCCGCGGCCGACGAGATCGATCCGCCACAGGTCGCCGGCACGCTGCACCTGGGGGGCGACGACGACGTTGGGCAGCCGGCCCAGGCGCCCCGCGTAGGCCTGCACCGCGGCGCGACCGGAAGCCGGCGCCTGCGCCGCGACGAACACCGGGCTCGTCCGGTTGGGCGGGAACTTGGAGCCCAGCGCGTCGGAGACCATGCGCGCGCTCTGCTCCGGAGGCAGCACGTTCGCGTCGACCCCGGTGAACCGGATCCCGGCGAACGGAGAGCCGAGCGCGATCAGCAGCGCGGCCGCGCAGACCGCGACCGGCAGCGGGCGGCGCATCAGCGCGCTGGAGAGGCGGTACCAGAACCCGCCCCGCTCGGCCGAGGCCTCGCGATGGATCGCCGACTGCCAGCGCTTCGGGCTCAGGGAGTTCACCCGCGGGCCGAGCGCGGCGAGGATCGCCGGGAGCACGGTCAGCGACACGAGGGCCGCCGCCAGCGCGCAGGCCGCGCCGCCGACCCCCATCGAGTAGAGGAAGCGCAGCGGGAAGACCAGCAGCGAGGCCAGCGCCGCCGCGACCGTGATCGAGGAGAACAGCACGGTGCGCCCTGCCGTCCGCATCGTCGCCACCAGTGCCGCCGGAGTGTCCCTGCCGGCCTCGAGCTCCTCGCGGAAGCGCGAGACCATGAACAGCGAGTAGTCGATCGCCAGCCCGAGCCCGAGCCCGGTGATCAGGTTCAGCGCGTAGATCGACATCGGCTCGAACGCGTTGACAGCGCGCATGACCAGGAACGAGGCAAGGATCGTCGTCGCCCCGACCGCGAGGGGGAGCAGCGCCGCGACGAGGCTGCGGAACACGAACAGCGAGAGCAGGAAGAGGATCGGGAAGGCGAGCAGCTCGGCGCGCGCGATGTCCGTGGAGACCTGGTTGCCGACCTGGTCCTGCGCGACCTCCGAGCCACCCACGGTGACGCCCGAGATCCGCTCGAGCCGGGGCTTGACGCGGTCCAGCGCCCCGTTCGCGTCGCTGCGGAAGGTGGCCAGCACGTAGGAGGAGCGGCCGTCCTTGGAGACGAGGACACGGTCTCCGCCGGGCCGGAAGCGCACCACGCTCGCGATCCCAGGGTCGCGCAGCGCGCCCGCGACGTTCCCCAGCTTCGCCTGGCCCGCGGGCGAGGCCGCCGAGGCGCCGAGCCGCACGAGCGCGATCAGGTCGGGGGTCGCGTCGGCGCCGGTCGCGCGGCCCAGCTCCGAGCGCGTCAGCACCGCCTCGGCCTGCGGGTCATCGAAGTCGTTGCTCGAATCGAGCAGCCCGAACACCGGGCCGCCGAGCATCCCCGCCACGATCACGAACAGCACGGTGGCGGCGAGCGCCGCGCGCCGGCGGCGGTGAAGGAACCGGGCAAGCGTCTCGAGCATCGTCATCCCTCCTGCAGGAGTGACTCGGGTTGGGTCCAGAGCGCCGCCCACGGGTCCTCGGCGGCGATCTCGGCCAGGTCGAGCGACGCGACGACGTTCATCAGCATCCCGCTGGAGAAGAAGCGCCACAGCTCCGCGTCGGCGGCGCCGGAGAGCTCGCGCACCTGGCCGACCAGGGCGCCGTAGCAGCGGCGCACCTGCGCGCGGATCTCGGCGTCCGAGCAGGCGGCGTAGCTCTGCATCTGAAACAGCAGCGACGTGCGGTCGCGCAGCAGCTCGACGTAGGCGCCGCCCATGGCGGTCAGGCGCTCGCCCGGCTCGGCGCCGCGGGCCGCGGCGGCGAAGGTCTCCCCGATGCGGTCGTGCATCGCCGTGTGGCAGGCGAGAAAGAGGTCGCGCTTGGTGTGGAAGAGGCGGAACAGGTAAGGCTGGGAGATCCCGGCTTCGCGCGCCACCTGATCGGTCGAGGTGCCCTTGTAGCCGTTGACCGCGAAGTGCTCGATCGCGATCGTCACGATCTCCTCGCGGCGCTCAGGGGCCGAGCGGCGCGGTGTCGGGCGGGCGTCGGCGGTGGACATGCGACGTGAAGTTAGTGACCACTCACTCCCGCGTCAAGGCCGGCACCGCCTCGCGCCGCGGAACCGTCACGGTGGCCACCAGGATCCCGACGAGCACCACCACCACGCCGGCCAGCTGAACCACCGACGGCCGCTCGCCGAGGATCAGGACCGCGAGCCCGACGGCACCAACGGGCTGGATCAGCAGCAGCACGGAGGTCAGCGCCGCGGGCAGGCGCGGGAGCGAGACGGAGATCAGCAGCCAGCCGACGACCTGCGACGTCACGGCGAGCGTCGCCAGCCAGGCGTGCGCCGGCCAGCTCGGCACGAGCTCGACGTCGCCCGTGACCAGGCCCGACAGCGCGGCTGCGACCGCGGCCACCGCCGTGGCGTCCAGCAGTGGGCCGGCGGGTCGGCGCACGTCGCGGTTGACCTGGCGCAGGACCAGGATGAAGCTCGCGTAGGCGAGCGTGGTCAGCACGCCGTAGACGGTCCCCGCCACGGGGTCGCGCCCGTAGCCGCCGCCCTGCTCGAGCACGCCTGAGATCAGCAGCGCACCAGCGAACACCATCGGAACCGCCACGAGGATCCGCCGCTCCGGGCGCTCCCCGAGGATCGCCCACGCCGCGAAGGCGACGAGCACCACCTGGAGGTTGCCGAGCACCGTGGCCAGCCCCGCGCCGACATTCTCGATCGAGTGGTGCCAGAAGACGAGGTCGGCGGCGAACAGCACGCCCGCGGCCACGCCGATCAGGCGGTCGCGTGGGGGCCGCGGGCCGTAGCGGCGCGTCTCCCACGCCGCGAGCGCCACGAGGATCGGCACGGCGTAGGCGCAGCGGAACACCGCGGCCGTGCTGGGGCTGGCGTGCGAGAGGCGGACCAGGATCGCCGAGAAGGCGATCGCCATTGCGCCTGCCACTCCGGCCAGGACGGGCCGCCGCCCCCACCGCGGCCCGTCGTCGAGCACGGAGCTAGTGCTCCTCCCGCCAGACCTCGACCGAGACCTCTTCCAGCGGCAGCGGGATCGGCGGCTCGGGCTTTGAGGCCTTGACCGTCACGCTCTCGGCGCCGAACTGCGACGCGAGGCGCTCGGCGATCACCGAGCACAGCCGCTCGAGCGTCTTGTAGGAGCGCTGCTGGGCGAGCAGCGCGATCACCTGGCAGACCTCGCCGTAGTCGACGGTGTCCTCGACGCGGTCGGTGACCAGGGCGTCGGGCTCCCCGACGTCGAAGCGCACGTCGAGGACGAGCCGCTGGCCGACCTCGCGCTCTGCCGCGGTGACCCCGTGGTGGGTGAACAGCGAGAGGCCGACGATCTCGATCGTGACGCCGACCTCGGGACCCTCGCGCTGATCGTCGTCCTCGTCGTTCAGGTCGTCGTCGTCGTAGTCCTCGGGGTCTGGACCGGCCATCGGCCCGCCAACGTAGCAGTCGCCACCGAGAGCGCATCGAGGGTCTCGGGGACGTCGTGGACGCGGAATACGGAGGCCCCGCGCTCGAGGGCGAGCACGTTCGCCGCGGCCGTCGCGACCGCCCTCTGATCGGGCTCGCGGCCGGTGATCTTGCCGAGGAAGGACTTGCGCGACACACCCACCATCACCGGCCTGCCGAGCGCGACGATCTCGTCGAGCCGGCGCAGCAGCTCGAGGTTGTGCGCGACGGTCTTGCCGAAGCCGATCCCGGGGTCGAGCAGCACCCGCTCCTCGGGCACGCCCTCCGCGACGGCGAAGGCCAGCCGCCCCTCCAGGAACGCCTTGACCTCGGAGACGACGTCCTCGTAGCGCGGGTCGTCCTGCATCGTGCGCGGCGAGCCGAGCATGTGCATCAGGCAGCAGTCGACGCCGCGCGAAGCGACCAGCCCCGCCAGCTCCGGGTCGCCGCGGAAGGCGCTGACGTCGTTGACGAAGCTCGCGCCGGCGTCGAGCGCCGCTTCGGCCACGGAGCGCTTGGAGGTGTCGATCGAGACGACCGCGTCCTCGGCCGCGAGGGCCTCGACGACCGGGACGACCCGGCGCGCCTCGTCGCCGGCCGGCACGCCGTCGGCGCCCGGCCGCGTCGACTCGCCGCCGACGTCGAGCATCCGCGCGCCCTCGGCAGCCAGCCGGCGGCCCTGCGCGATCGCCGCGCGCGGGTCCAGGAAGCGCCCGCCGTCGGAGAACGAGTCGGGCGTCACGTTGACCACGCCCATGATCGTGAAGCGCACGAGCGCGACGCTAACCGAACGCCGCACCCCGGGCTCCTACAGCCGGCGGGCCACCAGCGCGGCGGTCGTGGTCTGCCCGCCGCTGCGCGCCTGCAGGCGCACCCGGTAGTCGCCGGTGGGCAGTCCCTTCGCGCTCAGCCGGATGCGCTGCGTGCGCGCGCCCGCGGCCAGCGTGCGCGTATAGCGCTTGACCGTCCGGCTGCCTCGGGTGACCATGACCGTCACGCGCCCGGCGAGCCCGAGCCGATAGGCGATCCCCAGGGGCCTGGCCGTGCGCCCGCCGAACACGGGGCGCTCGAGCTTGAAGGAGGTCAGCAGGTCGCAGGTGTCGCGACGCTGGAAGGCCGGGCGCAGCGAGAGCCTTCCGCGCACGCGCCGGAGCGCCACCCGGCGCGCCTCACCACGGCCCGCGCCCGTCTTGAAGCGCACGAACAGGTAGCCGTCGGTCACCTTCTTGCCGGGCCGGTTGGCCCGTCCGTTCCAGGTGAACGAGCGCGACCGGTTGGAGAAGCGGGCCACGAGGCGCTCACCGCGGATCGTCCGGCCCTTGGACTGCTGGAAGACGTCGACCTGCACCGGCCCCGACCCCCGCCGCGAGAACCCGAGCCTCGCGCGCGACGCGCTCGGCGCCACGCTCACCGACCGGAAGGTCAGCTTCGACAGGCACGCCTCGCGGGCGAGCTGCGCGGCGGTCTTGGCGGGCACCCCGCTCGAGCCGGCGCCTGCGCTCCCGGACGAGCTCGCGCTCGTGCTTGTGCTCGGCACGAGGAAGTCCATCGACGGTGCGTTGTCGAGCGGGTAGAGGAAGCTCTGGTCGGGCCCGCCCGTGGCGGAGAAGTCGGCCAGCGAGAACGCCGTCCCGTCATAGAGGCGATCCCCGGCCTTCGCGGGCACCTCCTGCGGGCGCTGGCCCGGGCCCTCCGAGCCGCTCAGCGCCTTGAGCTTGTCCTTGGGCACGTTCAGCGTGATGGTGCCCGCCGCCTGGTCGACCTTGCCCGTGATCGGCTCGTCGCCTGGGTACTGCAGGCACTTGTCGCCGCTGCTGCCGCACTGCGCCGAGCCGACCACGAACCCGTTGAAGCCGGTGCCGAAGCCGCCCGAGGTGTCGTAGCGCGCGACCGCGGCCGCGGAGCGCTGACCGTTGAACCAGCGGAAGATCCACAGCAGCCGCTGCGACTTGGTGCGCGCGAGCGCCTGCTGGAGCGCCGCGTCGGAGAGGTCCTTGAGCTTCATCGTCACCGTGAAGCCTCCGCTGGCCTCGGGCGAGACCTTGACCGACTCGAAGTCGGCCGCGGGTTCGTTGTTCGGCGTCGGCGGCGTGCCGAGGCTCGAGTAGTCGGAGATCGCGTCGCCCGTGGCGTCGTCGGATGACGAGCGCAGCGCGGGCGGCGCGCCGGTGTCCACGCTGCCGCCGCCGTTGCTCGGGCCCGTCTCCTGGGAGAGCACCTGCGGGGTCGCGAGTGAGCCCTCGGCGTCGCCGGGGCGCTTGTAGGTGGTGTCGTAGACCACGACGAGCTTCTTGCGGGCGGCGTCGTAGCCGATCGCGAAGAAGTCGGCCAGCGACCGGTCGCCGCCGCTGATGGCGCAGCCGAGGCCGTTGAGGCAGATCGAGTCGTAGTGGATCGGATGGGTCGTGGCCTTCACCTGCGAGAAGTCGGCGCCCGAGCCCAGCGCGTCGGACGACTGGTTGACGTAGACGTTCCAGCTGCCCTTGAACTCACCCGAGTTGGGATCGCCGTCGGTCTCGCTGCCGTAGAACGCCACGGCCACGTGCCCCGGCGCGCCCCCGGCGACCAGCCAGGGGAACACGGTCGAGCGGATGCCCTCCCGGTCGACCTGCACGGGCGTCGACCAGCCGGGATTGGTGGTCGGGAAGTCCGAGGAGTCCTGCGTGACGCCGACGACCTGCTCGTTGCAGTCCGCGAGCTTGGAGTGCGGCAGCGAGGTCACGTAGGTGTGGAACTTCGCGTTCTCCCCGTAGGCGACGTAGATGTTGCCCGACGAGTCCGCGTCCGAAGTCGTGAACAGCGTCGGCTCGCCGGGTGCCGTCGCGACCCGGCAGTTGTTCCAGGTGGTTCCCTCGTCGAAGGAGACGGCGAAGTTGATCTTCGTGCCGTCGTTCCACGAGAAGTACGCCGGGCGCCCGTTGGCTGACCCGGTGGGGTTCTGCGAGGCCGGGAGCGTCTGCATCGGCCCCGGGAAGCTCGGGTTGACAGGGGTCGCCGGCACCGCGTTCTGATACACGAGGCCGCCGTCGTCGGAGCGCTGCACGACGACCTGGCGGGGCGCCTGCTGGTTGTAGGACAGCAGCACCGAATCCGCGTCGACGAACGTGTTCCACTGGCGGTCGACACCGGGAACGGAGTTCGAGCTCGGGTTCGGGTTCAGGGTGTGCCCGGTGTCCGAGGAGGCCGCGACCGCGAAGTTGGTCAGGCCGCCGAGGCCGGAGTAGGCGTAGTTGAACAGCCCCTGGGGGTTCCTGACGGGAGCGGTGCCAAGCCCGCAGTCACCGCCGCCGCCGATCGACTGCTGGCCGCGCGGCGGCTCGCCGAGCAGGTGGAACTGGCGCGCGCCGTCGGTCGAGACCTGGGCGTAGTCGGCGGCGTTCGAGAAGCCGGTCGGCCCGCACGTGTAGGTGTTGCCGTCGGGGTCGACCTCCATCAGCGGCTCGCCCTCGTCGCGCTGGGGGTCGGCCGGAACCGAGGCCGAGAAGGACAGGCCGTTGGACGGTCCGGCTGCCAGCGACGGCTCCACCGACCGGGTGGTGATCGTGAGCGTGCCGGTGTAGGGCTGATCGGGCGGTGCGCTGGCGAACGGGCAGGCCTGGGCCTGGTAGGTCGCCGACGGAAGGTTCTCGCGCACGACCTGCTCGGTGGTGCTCGGGCCGTCGCTGGAGCCCACCTCGCGCTGCTGGCCGCCCTCCTGCTGGCCGCCGCCCTGGGCGTCCTTGTTGACGACGGTGAGAACCTCGTCGGACTGGGCCCGGGGGGTCGGATCCGACGGATCCCAGGTGATCGTCCACTTGAACTCGACGTCGACCTTGGCGTAGGTGTCGGGGGCGACGTTGATCCGCACGTCGTTCGTGTCGACGCCGGTCAGGCGGCCGTCGCAGGTGCTTGTGCCGACTCCGTCGCTGACGGTGGGGATGGTGCCGCTCCAGGAGCGCTCACGGTCTGCCCCGGCTCGGCGGGCACCGTGACGGGCGTGTTGGGATCGGGCGTCGACGCGTCGCCGCCGGTGGCGGGCAGGCTCAGCAGGAGCACGCCCGTCGTCGCCGCGAGCGCGGCCAGTCTCATTCTGCGAAGCCCGATCAAGATTCCGAGAGCCGCGCACAGGCGGATCGCCCCCATCGGCCGCAACCTAGTGCATCGGGACGCCGGGTACAGCAGGTTGTTCCCGTGCGGACCCGGGCTGGCGCGCAGCCGCGCTCGTCCCTACCCGCAGACCGCCGGCGCCCGCCCGCGCCCGGGCCGGGCGCTGAGCGCGATTCCGGCGAGCAGGACGATGCCGCCGAGCAGCTGCGGCCAGCCGAAGGCGTCACCGAACGCGAGCGCTCCCGCGAGCGCGCCGACGAGCGGCTCGAGGTTCATGAACGCGCCCGCGAGCTCGGGCACGACGCGCGACTGGCCGAAGGCGAAGAGCGTGAACGGCAGCAGCGTCCCGGCGCTCGCGAGCACCAGCACCGCGATCCACGGCTCCGGCGACAGCGGCGCCGACGGCGCGCCCTCGAAGAGGATCGCCGCCGGCAGGGCTGCGAGCCCGCCGGCCGCGAGCTGCACGGCGGTGACCGCCATCGGGTCGCGGCCCGCCAGCAGTCGCGGCTGCGCGACGACGTAGCCCGCCGACAACGCGACCGAAGCCAGCACGAGCGCGTCGCCGGCGGCGGTCGACTGCCCGCCTCCGGCGCCCGCCACGAGCCCGACGCCCGCGGCCGCGAGCGCGAAGCCGAGCCACGCCGCCCGCCCCGCCGAGCCGCGCCCGGCGGCAGCGGTGAACAGCGCCACGAGCGCCGGCACGACGCCGACGATGAGCGCGGCGTGGCTGACGCTGGTGCGCTCGATGCCGGCGTTCTGGACCAGGATCACCGCGCCGTAGCCGAGCGCGCCCCACGCGAGGATGGCGGGCGTGAAGGCGCGGGCCAGCCTGCCGCGCGCGACGAGCGCGAGCAGCGGCGCCGCGACGGCGAAGCGCCCGACCGTCAGCCAGCCCGGCCCGAGCCAGTCGAGGGCGAGCTTGGAGAGCGGCACGGTCAGGCCCCACAGCACACCGGCGGCGGCGAGGGCGAAGAGCGCGGGACTGCGGCGAACGTAAGCCATGGAAGTATTGTCGGCCGACTTGCGCAGAACCCAAGCTTGATTTGACGCATTGGGCGTTCCACGAGATAATCTTTCGTCAGATGGCGATTGAGCTTGACAATGTTGACGTCCGGCTCGTCAAGGAGCTCCAACAGGACGCCGACCGCCCCAACGTCGCGCTCGCCCGGCTCGTCGGCCTCTCCCCCGCCGCCACGCTCAACCGCGTCCGCCGGCTCAAGGAGTCCGGCGTGATCCGCGCGGTCAGCGCCCGCCTGGACTCCGCCGCGGCCGGCTTCCCGCTCCAGGTCTACGTGTCGGTCACGATCACCCGCCACGACGACGCCGGCCACCGCCGCTTCGCGAGCGCCGTCCGCGAGATGCCCGAGGTCATCGCCGCCGACTGGGTCACCGGTGAGACCGACGCGATGCTCATGGTCGTGGCCCACGACGTCGCCCAGCTGCAGCGGGTGCTGAGCCTGCTCTCCACCAAGGGAGGCGCCGCGCGGGTGGTCACGCTGCTGCGCCTCGAGGAGCTCAAGCCCGCCTCGCCGCTGCCCCTCGTCCCGACGCGCTGAGGACTAAGGCCCCCTGGCGGGCAACTGAGGGGGCGGCGGCGCAAACCCGCTCCATTCGCCTGATGTAGGACCGGTCGGCTTAGCCCAGCATGCCTGTCATGCCGCATCACGACCGAAGGGGCCTTTCGATGCAAACGCTCGACCAGTACGTCGCCGCCGCCCAGCTCACCGACCGCCGGGCCGCCGCCGAACTCTCCCGGGCGGCGCACCGCGCGTCCGCCGAGCGCCACGCGCCGCACGCCGCGCTGCGCCTCGCCCTGCGCGAGCGCCTCGTCCTGCGCCGCGCTGCGCCGCGGGACGTCCCCGCACTCGCGCGCCTCGCGCAGCTCGACGGCGCCAGCCGCCCGACCGGCGACATGCTCATCGCCGAGGTCGACGGGCAGATCCTCGCCGCCCTGCCGCTCGACGGCGGCCGCGCGATCGCCGACCCGTTCCGGCCCACCGCCGAGCTCGTCGAGCTCCTCCGCATCCGGGCCCGGCTGCTCGCCGGCGGCGTGCCCGCCACCGGGCGCTTCCAGCGGCTGCGCCACCTGCGCCTCGCCGCCTAGGAGCAGCGTCCGGTCACATGCACGAAGGAGCCGGCTCATTCACCCCACCGTCCTCATCCAGCTCGCGGCCGCTCGCAGCACGACGTCCACCGTCCGCCCGGGCGGTGGATACTCAGGCCATGGCGACACGCATGACGAGCAGCCGTCTCATCGGGCGCGTGGCCGAGCTCGCCGAGCTCGAGGCGGCCCTGAGCGACGCCGGCGCCGGACACCCCTCGCTGGCCTTCGTCGCGGGTGAGTCGGGCGTCGGCAAGTCCCGGATGGTGGCCGAGCTCGCCCGGCGGAGCGTCGATGCGGGCGCGCGCGTCGAGATCGGCGAATGCGTCGAGCTCGGCGACGAGGAGCTCCCGTACGCACCGATCGTGAGCGTGCTGCGCTCGCTCGCCCGCGAGGGCGATCCCGTTCTCGACGCGCTGCCTCCCGCCGCGCGCGCCGGGCTCGCGACCCTCCTGCCCGAGCTCGGCGAGGGCGCCTGGCCGGCTGGCCCGGAGCCTCTGCGGGCCAACGAGACCACGTTGGGTCAGCCGCGGCTGTTCGAGGCCCTGCTCACGCTGCTCGACCTGCTCGGCCGCGAGCAGCCGCTCGCGCTCGTGCTCGAGGACATCCACTGGGCCGACCGCTCGACGCGCGCCTTCCTCGCCTTCCTCGGCCGCAGCCTGTGGACCGAGCGCGTGCTCGTCATCGCCACCTACCGCTCCGACGAGCTGCACCGCCGCCACCCGCTGCGCCCGCTGCTCGCCGAGCTCGAGCGCGACCCGCGGGCGCGGCGCATCGAGCTCACGCGCCTTACGCGCGACGAGCTCACCGACCTGCTCGCGGACATCCTCGGCGGCTCGCCCGACGCCGACCTCGTCGAGCGGCTGTTCAGCCGCAGCGAGGGCAACCCGCTGTTCACCGAGGAGCTGCTCGCGGCCGGGCTGGACGGCCGCGGGGGCCTGCCCACCACGCTGCGCGACGCGCTGATGGTGCGGATCGAGCGCCTCAGCGACCCCGCACAGGAGGTGCTGCGCCTGCTCTCCGCGGCTCGGCTGCTCTCCCACGACGTGCTCGAGGACGCCGGCGGGCTCGGCAGCGCCGAGCTGCGAACCGTCGTGCGCGAGGCCGCGGAGGCCAACGTGATCGTCGCCGATGCCCGCGGGCGCTACCAGTTCCGTCACGCGCTGCTGCGCGAGGTCGTCCACGATGACCTGCTGCCGGGGGAGCACGCCGAGCTGCACCTCGCGCTGGCCCGGGCGCTCGAGCGCCAGGCGGCCGAAACCGGCGAGGACGCGCTGATCACCGCCGGCATCGCCCATCACTACCTGTCGGCCGGGTGCCAGCACGACGCGCTCGTCGCGTCCGTGCGCGCCGCCGACGCGGCGGAGCGCGTCCACGCCCACGGCGAGGCCGGCGCGCTGCTCGAGCGCGCGCTCGACCTGTGGCCGCGAGTGCCCGACGCCGAGGCCACGACGGGCTGCGACCGCAACGAGCTGGTCCGGCGGGCGAGCCAGGCGCTGATCAACGACGGCTCCTACGGGCGGGCCGAGGCGCTGCTGCGCCACGCGATCGGCGAGCTCGACGAGGAGCGAGATCCGCGCGTCGCCACCGGGCTCCTCGAGCTGCACTCGCGGGCGCTCTGGTCGCTGGGCCGCGCCGAGGACGCGCACGCCGCGGTGGCCCGCGCCATCGCGCTGCTCCCTACGGACGACCGCAGTCCGGAGCGCGCACGGATCCTCTCGCGGCAGGCCAAGATCGCGATGCTCCAGGGCCGCTTCAGCGAGGTGCTCCCGTTCGCGCGGGCGGCACTCGAGGCCGCCACGGAGGCGAACGCGAGCGGCCCCCGCGCCGACGCGCTGAACGCCATGGGCCTGGCGCTCGTCCTTCTCGGCGACGTCGAAGCGGGCAGCGCCAACCTGCGCGAGGCGATCGCGATCTCGCCGGTCGGCTTCGAGCGCACCAGCGCGTGGGCGAACCTCGCGGACGCGCTGCACCTGGTCGGCCGCTCCGAAGAGGCACTCTCCGCCGCCGAGCAGGGCCTCGCGGCCACGGCCGGCGCGGGTCGGTTCAGCGACTGGATGACCATGACCCTCGGCGAGATCGAGTGGGACCTCGGCGACTGGGCGGCGGCGCGCCGACGCCTCCCACCGCCCGATCGGCGCTACGTAGGGATAACCCTCGCGTTCGCCGAGATGATGCGGGCGGAGATCGCGCTCGCCGACGGCGATCACGATCGGGTGAGCGCGTCGCTCGACCGCATCGCCGACGTCGTGGCGAGCTCGCGCGAGCCGCAGTTCATCGGGCGCTACGGCTCGCTGCGCGCGGAGCTGCAGCGCCGCCGCGGCGACCTCGCCGAGGCCCGCGCCACGGTCGACGACGCCCTCGATGCGATCGAATTCTGCTCCGAGGATCTGACGCGGATCGCGCGGATCGCCGAGGCCGGTGCCTGGATCGAGGCCGACGCCGCGCAGCGGGCGCGCGACCTCGGCGACGACGGCGCGGTGCAGGAGGCGATCGCCCGCGCGGAGGGGTTCTTCGCCCGGGCGGAAGCCTGCGCGGGCAGTGCCCGCCCCGTCGAGTCGGCGCGGCTCGCCTCGACCCGCTCCGACCTCGCTCGCGCCCGCGGCGCGGCCAATCCGGAGCTCGACACCCTCGCCGCCGATGCCTGGCGCGCCGTCTCGCGGCCCTACCCCGCCGCGGTGGCGCAGCTGCGCCGCGCGGAAACGCTCGTATCGAGCGGAGATCGCGACGCCGCCGCCGCCGAGCTCGCCGAGGTGCTCGCCGCGGCCGCGACCCTCGGCGCTCCCTGGCTGCGAGCCGAGGCCGAGGGCCTCGCCTCGCGGGCGCGCCTGCTCCTGCCGCCGCGCGACGGCGCCCCAGCTGGCGCCGGGGCCGAGGTTGCGAACGGCGATGCGGACCCGTTCGGCCTCACCCCCCGGGAGCGTCAGGTGATCGCGCTCGTCGCCGGCGGCGCGACCAACCGCGAGATCGGGGCGCAGCTCTTCATGGCGGAGAAGACCGCGAGCGTCCACGTCTCGCGGATCCTCGCCAAGCTCGACGTCCGCAGCCGCACCGAGGCCGCCGCGGTGGCCCACCGTCTGGGCCTGGACGCGAGCGCGGGGCGCTAGCCGTCAGGCGCCGAGGGCCGCGGCGACCTTGACGACCACGTACACGAGCCCGGCGGCGCCGACCAGGCGGCGCACCCAGTTCACGCCGCCCGCCAGCTCCTCCCACGCCCAGGCGGCGAGCCCGGCGTAGAACGCCCCGCGCGCGTAGTCGTGGACCGAGCCGCTGGTGAGCGCGGCGACGAGCATCCCGGCCAGCGCGAGGATCAGCGGCGCGTTGGGCAGCTGCACGAGCGGGAAGCGCTCGGGCCAGCCGTGTTGCCCACGCCGCCAGGCGTCGTCGAAACCGGTGCGGGCGCTCATCGATTTGACCCTAGCGACGATCTCGCGGTACACTGAACCCGATGGTTCAGTATTCACCTGTCGACCGGACGCTCGCAGCGCTCGCAGACCCCACCCGCCGAGGCGTTCTCGAACGCCTCGGCAGGGGCAGCGCGACCATCACGGAGCTTGCGGAGCCGTTCGGGATCTCGCTCACCGGCATGAAGAAGCACGTGCAGGTGCTCGAGGACGCGCAGCTCGTGACCACCGAGAAGATCGGGCGCACGCGCTACTGCAGCCTCGGCCCTCGGCGCCTCGACGACGTCCGCGAGTGGATCGAGACCCACCGGCGGATGCTGGACGAACGCCTCGACCGGTTCGGGGAGCTCCTCGACCGAAGGAAAGGAACGCCGCAATGAGCAGCGACCAACAGCAGGCAGCGACCGCCACGATCACCACCCCGAGCGATCGCGAGATCCGCATCGAGCGCGAGTTCGACGCGCCCCGGGACCTGGTGTTCGCCACCATCACCGATCCGGAGCTGATCCCCCAGTGGTGGGGCCCGCGCGGCACGACGGCCGTCGTCGACCAGATGGACGTCTCCCCCGGCGGGAGCTGGCGCTTCGTGATCCACGACTCCGACGGCGTCGAGACGGCGTTCCGCGGGACCTACCGCGAGGTCGCCCCGCCCGAGCGCGTCGTCCAGACCTTCGAGTGGGAGGGCATGCCGGGCCACGTGGCCGTGGAGACCGCCGTGTTCGAGGACCTCGGAGACCGCACCAGGCTCATCACGACCACCCTCTTCCACACGACTGAGGAGCGCGACGGCATGCTCTCCAGCGGCATGGAGAAGGGCGCGAACGAAACCTACGAGCGCCTCGACGAGCTGCTCGCGAGGCTTGCATCGTCAGCGTGAGGTGAAGCCCAAGATCAGCTGCGCGGTCTCGAGCGGGACGTCGAGCTGGGGGCAGTGGCCGATGCCCTCCAGCTCGACCCAGTCCGCGTGCGGCAGCCACTCGTCGTGGTAGCGGGCGGCGCTCGACGGCCAGGGCAGGAGCCGGTCCGCCGTGCCCCAGACGATCCGCACCGGGCAGGTAATCCGCTCCGCGTCAAGCCTCCAGCCCTCTTGCAGCGCATATGCGATGAGCGGCGCCACCGCCTCGCAGGCGGCGGCGCCGCGCATCGCGTGGGCGAGCAGCTCGGGCGGGATATGCTCGAAGCTCGTGGTGATGAAGGCCGTCGCGCGGCGCCGGCCCTCCGCGCTGCCCACGATCGCCTCCGCGTGCGGCGCGGCGGTCTCGAGCATCTCCTGCATGGAGGTGAAGTAGGCGAGCGTGTCCTTGAAGGACTCGTCGCCCGCCGCCCAGCCGCCGGCCGGGGCGAGCGCGACGACCGACCTCGCCCGGCCGCGCGCCGCGAGCTGCAGCGCGAGATGGCCGCCGAGCGAGTTGCCGGCGATGTGCGCGGACTCGAAGCCCGCCTCGTCCATCGCGCGCTCGACGGCGTCGGCGAGCAGCGCGTCGCTGATCGCCCCCTCGATCGGCGGGCCGCCGGCGTGCCCCAGCAGCGTCGGGGCGAGCACGTCGTGGCGGCGCTCGAGCGCGGGCAGCACCAGCTCCCACGTGCGCCAGGTGTCGGTGAACCCGTGCAGGCAGACCAGCGACGGGCCGGACCCGCCGCGGTGCGACGGCGTGAAGGTCGAGTCCACGCGCCGCACGCTATCGGCACCATTGGGCGGATGACCTCGGTACGGACCGCCCATACCGCCGACCTGGATGCCGCGACGCTGACGGCCGCGCGCACGCTCTTGGACGCCGTCTTCGAGGGAGACATGACCGACTCCGACTGGGAGCACAGCCTGGGCGGAGTCCATGCGCTCGCCTGGGAGGGCGAGGAGCTGGTCGGGCACGCGGCGGTGGTCCAGCGGAGGCTGATGCACGGCGGACGCGCGCTGCGCGCCGGCCACGTCGAGGGCGTCGGGGTGCGCGCGGACCGCCGCCGGCGCGGGCACGGAGCGGCCTTGATGGACGGACTGGAACGCGTGCTGCGCGGTGCCTACGAGCTCGGCTCGCTCGGGGCGACCGACATTGCCGCGGAGTTCTACGCCGAGCGAGGGTGGCGGCGGTGGAAAGGACCGACCTCGGCGCTCACGCCGGCCGGCATCCGGCGGACCGAGTCAGAGGACGGAGCGATCTACGTCCTCCCGCTGACGGTCGAGCTCGACCTGGCGGGCGAGCTCACCTGCGACTGGCGCGACGGCGACGTCTGGTGACGCCGCCGTCTCGCGGATGCACGAATGCCTACTTGTAGACGCTGGTCGACCAGGAGCTGCGGCTCCAGCTCGAGCGCGTGGTCTCGACGCCTGAGCTGTCGGTCGAGGACCAGCTCGAGCGGCTCCAGCTCGACCGGCTCCAGCTCGAGCGCAGGAGGTCGGCGGCCTCGCTCCAGCTCGAGCGGCTCCAGCTCGAACGGGTGTAGTCGATGTTGCCGGTGGTGGTGTCGATCAGGCTGTTGGGCGTGAGGCCCTGGTTCGCCGGAGTGCTCGGGTTGGCGTCGTTGGTGTGGTTGACCTCGAGCGTCTTGACTCCCGTTCCGCTCATGGTGTTGGCGCCGAGCTTGAGCGCCGCCTTGACCTGGTCGGGGGTCCAGCTCGTGTGGTTCTGGAGCACGTCGGCCACCGCGCCGGCGACCATCGGCGCCGCCATCGAGGTACCGCCGGCGCGGATGTACTGCCCGCCGCCGGAGATGCAGGTCGCGCAGAGCGTCGTGAACACGCTGCCGGGCGCCAGGTTGGAGACGATGCGCGACCCGGGGGCGTAGATGTCGGGCTTCACGACGCCGTCCTGGGTGGTGCCGCGGCTCGACCAGTCCGCGATCGTGTCGTCGGCCGCGCCGCTCGTGTTGTTCTCGTCGGTCGCCCCGACGGTGATGACGTAGGGGTCGTTGGCGGGCGCGTAGCTGACGGCGTCGGCGTCGGTGCCACGGTTGCCCGCGGCCGCCACTACGACGATCCCGTTGAACCAGGCGGCCTCGGCCGCGGCGTCGAGCGGGTCGGTCTTGTAGGACTGCGCGGTCGCGGAGTCCAGCGACATGTTGACGACGCGGATGTTGTAGTCGGCCTTGTGGTCGACGGCGAACTGCAGGCCGTAGATCACGTCGAGCACCGTGGAGTCACCGGCGTCGTCAGAGGCCTTGATCGAGATCAGGTTGGCGTCGGGCGCCACGCCGACGTAGTCGCCGTGGAGCAGGTCGCTCAACGGGCGGGCGTTCGAGTTGCCGGCGATGATCCCGGCCACGTGCGTTCCGTGGCCGTAGAGGTCGGTGGCGGTCGTGGCGTCCGGGTTGACGACCGCAGACTGCACGACGCGCGAGGAGCCCGAGCCGTCGCCGGAGTTGAAGTCCACGAGGTCGCCGGCGATGCCCGTGTCGATGACGGCCACCCCGACGCCCTTGCCGGTGAGGCCGCCGTTGGGCTTGTTCCAGGCGGCGGTGGCGTGGACGGTCTTGTCGAACGTCGTGACGAGGCTGCTCGTCAAGATGCTCTGCGTCTTTATCGCGCCGTTGAGCGAGACCGCATGCACCTGGGCGTCACGCCCGAGGGCAGCGGCCCGACCGGCGGTCATCCGCGCCGCGAGCCCGTGGATCACGTGCAGCTCGCGCGTCACGCGGCCACCCGACCGGGCGAGCAGCGCCCGCTGGGCGGCGGGGGCGACGCCTTGCGAGAACTGGACGATCACCTCGGTGGACTGGCCGGGGTGACGCGCCGCGAGCGTGCGCAGCCGAGGATCGACGGCGGTGGGATCGGCGGCCGAGGCGGCGGAAGCGCGCGGCGAGCGCACGACGGCCCTGGCGGAGGAGGCGACGAGCCCTGCAAACAGGACGGCGAGCGCGAGCAGCAGCGTGGCGGCGAGCGCCTGCATCCACCGCATCCGGTGGACGATGCCGATCCTTGAAGTCATTCGAGCCAACCTCCGTGTTGTGACGCGTGAGCCGTTGTGCAGTTCAAGCCGGCGGCCGAGCCATCTCGCGTCCATGCGAGACCTCTGGCTTTGCGTCCCCGCCTCGCGACGGGTTTGCCTGATCAACTCTGCCCAGGTATCGGGTGCCGAGAGCGGCGGCTTTATGGCACTCGACGAACGTCCAGATGGCCGCCGCGAGACAGCACCACCGAGCTCTCGACCTGACGGTCCGGGATGTCCCAGTAGGTCTTGAGCAACACTTTCGTGCACTCGGGCGAGGCCAGCTCGAAGCCGCGGCGGGCATAGAACCGGATCGCCCAGTCCGCGGCGGCCCACGTGCCGACGAGCATCCGCCGCGTGCTCGAGCGCGCCAGATGCTCAAGCAGCGCCCCGCCGATCCCGGCCCCCTGGCTGGCGGGCGAGACGTAGGCGTGGCGGATCAGGTCGACGTCGCGCACCGGCTGGATGCCCATGACGCCGACCACGGCGCCGCCGGACTCGTAGCCCCAGAAGGCGACCCCGGCGGCGATCTCGCCGTCGAGCTCACGCGGCGGCATGTAGGGCTCGCGCCAGCGATCGGCGGGGATCAGCCCGCGATAGGCCTCCGCGGCGGCGTTGACGATCGCCAGGATCGCGGGGCGCTCATCGTCACGGCACGGGCGGATGCGGCTCATGAGGGCCAATCTAGGAGCTCATCACCACTGCCGCGGAGATGCGATCATCGCCGCCGTGCAGACGATCGACGCCTCCGCGACGACCTCCGGCTCCCCCTCCGCGGTCTGGGCGCTGCTGGCCGACGCGTCGAAGTGGGCGCAGTGGGGCGCGTGGTCCAAGGTCGAGGTCGAGGGCGGCGGCCCGCACGAGCCGGGCGCGGTGCGCGTCCTGGTCAAGGCGCCGTTCCACCTCCGCGAGCGCGTGACCGACTGGGTGCCCGGCGAGCGGATGGGCTACGAGCTGCTCGACGGCATGCGCGTGCGCGACTACCGGGCGACGGTCACGCTCGAGCCTGAGGCTGAGGGCGGCAGCGTGGTCCGCTGGCACTCCACCTACGAGCACGCCGGCCCGTTCACGGCGCTTGTACTCCGCCTCGCCGTGCGCGACGCGTGCAAGCGCCTCGCGAAGGCCGCCGGCCCCCGATAGGCGGGGCGGGCTCGACGGGCGAGGCCGTGGCGCTGATCCTGCTTGCCGAAGACGACGAGGGCATCCGCGTCCCGCTCGTCAGCGCGCTCGAGCGGGAGGGCTACGAGGTCGACGCCGTGACCAGCGGGACGGACGCCGTCGCCGTGGGCGTCGACGGTGCCCACGACCTGCTCATCCTGGACATCGGGCTGCCCGGCATCGACGGGCTCGAGGTCTGCCAGCGCGTCCGCGAGGGCCGCCCGGCCGTGCCGATCGTCTTCCTCACCGCCCAGGCGGGCGAGATGGACGCCATCGGCGGCCTTGACGCCGGCGCCGACGACTACGTCACCAAGCCGTTCCGGGTGGCCGAGCTTCTTGCCCGGGTGCGCGCGCAGCTGCGCCGCACGACCGCCGAGCGCTTCCAGGCCGCCGACGTCAGCGTGGACGTCGCGGCGCGCAGGGCATGGCGGGGAGAGCTGGAGCTCGAGCTCTCGCCGAAGGAGTTCGACCTGCTGGCTCTGCTGGTCCGCGAGGCCGGCCGCGTGGTGACGCGCGAGCGGATCATGGCCGAGGTCTGGGACGAGAACTGGTTCGGGTCCACCAAGACCCTCGACATGCACGTCTCCTGGCTGCGCCGCAAGCTCGGCGAGGACGCCGAGGATCCCCGCCGGCTGGTGACGGTCCGCGGCGTCGGGCTCCGGTTCGAGGCCTGAGCGCGGTCGATGCGCCGGCGTCTGATCCTCTCGACCGCGCTGATCGCGCTGGCGGCGGTGATCGTCCTGGGCGTCCCGCTCGGTGCGGTCGAGGCCGCGCGCCTGCACGAGGACACCACGAGCAAGCTCGAACGCGAGGCCGATGGCGTCTCGGGCGCCATCGACGACCGGCTCGAGCGCCGCCAGGCGGTCGGACCGGACCTGCTGCGCCGCTTCATCCCGGCAGCGCACCGCATCACCGTCACCACGCGGACGGGCGCGCACATCGTCACCGGCCCGCCCATCGAGGGCGAGACGCTGCACACGCACGCCGGGTCGGCGCTCGGCGCGTCCGTGCTGGCCGAGGCGCCGATCGGGGAGCTCGACGGCCGTGTGCAACGCGCGTGGCTGCTGATCGCCGCGCTCAGCCTCGGCGGCGTCCTCACCGCTGTGGGCCTGGCGGCACTGCAGGCCCGCCGGCTCGCACGCCCACTCGAGGCGATCGCGCGCCGCTCGGCGGAGCTCGGAGACGGTGACTTCTCGGTCCGCGCCGGCCACTTCGGCGTGCCGGAGATCGACGCCATCGCGCAGGGCCTCGACTCGAGCGCCGGCCGCATCGCCGAGCTCGTGGCGCGCGAGCGCGAGTTCTCGGCCAACGTCTCCCACCAGCTCAGGACGCCGCTGACGGCGCTGCGGCTGCGGCTCGAGGAGGCAGGCCGCGCGAGCGGCGACGAAGCTCGCGGGCCAGAGCTCGACGCGGCGCTCGCCGAGACCGACCGGCTGGAGGCAACGATCGCCGACCTGCTCGCCCACGCCCGCCAGGCCAGCGCGGGCGACCCGGTCACCGTCAACCTGGCCGGCGTCGCGCACGACCACGCGGCCCGCTGGAGGCCCGCCTTCGCCCGCTCACGGCGCGCGCTCGAGGTGAGCGCCGACAAGAACGTGCACGTGCGGGCGTCTCGCGGAACCGTCGGGCAGGTTCTCGACGTCCTGCTCGACAACGCCCTGCGCCACGGGTCGGGCCCGACCCGCATCGACGTGGTCGGCGACCGCCGCGCGGCCGGCGTCACGGTGGCTGACGCCGGCCGCGGCGTCTCCGACGAGGATCGCGAGCGCATCTTCGAGCGCGGAGACTCGCGCGCCGGCGGCACCGGGATCGGGCTGCATCTCGCGCGCGCGCTGGCCCAGGCCGACAACGGGAGCCTGCGCGTGCTCCGGGGCGCTCCGACGCGGTTCGAGCTGCGCCTGCCGCGGCTCGAGCCCTGAGGTCAGGGCCGCCCGGCCTCGATCCGGATCGCCAGCGCGAGCTTCGGGCAGGCCTCGGCGGCCCGCCGCGCGTGGACCAGCAGCTCCTGCGGGACGGGGCCGCGCTCGATGATCGGGTAGCCCCAGTCGTCGAGCTCGATCCACTCCGGGAAGAGCTCGGCGCACAGCCCGTGACCGGTGCAGGCGATCGGGTCGACGCGCAGATGCCCGCTCATGCGGCCACGCTCCACTCGGGGCGGCTGAAGGTCAGCGTGGGCGCCTCACGACAGGCCCGGCAGGGGCCGTTGTGCACGTGGTCTGAAAGCTCGCCGGCGAACACCCGCAGCCCGCTGCGGAGAAACCGCACGGCGCCATCGGGGAGGTGGCAGGCACCACGCCCGAGCAGGTCCCCGCTCCAGCGCTCGAGCTGGTGGGGTGCGTGCGCCGGCGCATTGCCGTCCGCCATGTCGGCGACGAGGGCCGCGAGCGCCGGCAGGCCGTTGCTGCAGGGCCCGCACTGGCCCGCGCTCTGCCCCGCGAGCCAGTCCATCGTGCGAGCGAGCTCCTGGATCGGGCACGCCGAGGCTCCGAGGGCGACGATCACGCCTGCGCCGAGACTGCCGCCGTGGCGCGACAGCCCGGCATCGTCGAGCGTGACGGCCGCGGTCTGGTCGCCCGCGATCCAGACGCCGTGGAAGCCACCGACCAGGACGGCGCGCAGTGGTTCGCGCGCGCCGCCCGCGAGCTCGAGGACCGACGCGAGGGTCGCCCCGCAGGCGATCTCGAGGACCCCGTCGCGGCCCCCAGCGCCCGCCACGGTGACCAGGGCGGAGCCGGGATGATCCGGGGCGCCGACCTGCCGGAACCACTCAGCGCCGTGGCGGTGGATGAGCGCCATGTGCGCGAGCGTCTCGGGGTTCTGCACGAGCGTGGGCCGCCGGCCCAGGCCCCGCTCGAACGGGCGCGGCGGGACGACGGTGGGCTTGAGCGGCCCACCGCCGAGGCGCCGGATCAGCGCGCTCTCCTCACCTGCGAGGTAGGCGCCGGGCGCGTCGGCGATCCGCACCCGCCTGCTCGCCGCCCGCTCGCCGATCGCGCCGCGCAGGGCAGCGCGCGTCCCAGCCGCGTCCTCGGGGATCGCGATCACCACCGAACGCGCCCCCACGGCGGTCGCGGCGGCCATCGCGCCGTCGAGCACCAGATGCGGGGCCGACTGCAGCAGCACGCGATCCTTTGCGCTCATCGGCTCGCCTTCGGCGCCGTTGACGAGGATCGTTCGCGGGCCCCGCTGGGCCGCAACCGCCCGCAGCTTCACGGCGGTCGGGAAGCCCGCGCCGCCCCGGCCCCGCAGCCCGGCGCGGTCGACCTCGTCCACGAGGCCGGGGCCTGCCGGCGGGCTCGCGCCGTGCAGGTCCTCGTGCTCGGCCAGCGAGAGCGGGCGGTCCGCGTGCACCCCCGCGAGCAGTCGCGTCGGGCTCATGCGACCACGGGCGTCCCGTGGACCCGCCCGCTGACGGAGCTGCCTCCGAGCGAGAGGTCGACCGTGAGGCGGACCGCGCGGCCGTCCGACGAACCCACCAGCGCCCGCAGGACGGAGTTGCGCAGGAACTGGACCCGGCCGCTGTAGCGCGCCGGGTCCCCACGCGGGCCGAGCGTGACCGCGCTGTGGTCCATGTGCAGCCCGCCGTCGGGCAGCGCCTGGCCTCCGAGTCGGATCCGCAGGACGCCGTGGGTTCCCCCGTGCAGGCGCATGCGCAGGTCCACCACGGCGGTCCCGTCGGAGCTCACGCCGTTGCGGACCTCGCCGGCGAGGGTCGCCGAGAACGGGCGAGCGAGCGCATCGGGCTTCGGAACGGCGGGGGCGGGAGCGGCCGGCGTCCGGGCCGCGACGCGGGGGGCGAACGCGGTCAGCACGCCGGCGGGCGTACCAGCGCGGCGGGCCCAGCCGCGGGCCAGCGGTCCTTGCGCCATCCAGACCGCCAGGCCGATGGTCGCGAGGATCGCGGCGCTGCCGGCGCCGATCCGCAGACGCGGGGGCGTGCCGACCGCCGCAAGCCGTCCGGCGAGCGCCAGCAGCACCGCCGCCACGGACGCGACGGTGAGCGCGAGCATCCAGGTCTCCTTGGTGTCGGAGCCCGCGCCGATCCCGTGCAGCACCGCGACAGGCCAGCACACGTAGGCGAACCAGTGCACGAAGCGCCAGACGCGATAGCCGAGCCGGCGACGGACCAGGCTCGTCAGCACCAGAGCGAGGAGCAGGTCGGAGGCGACGGTCCCGAGGCCCATCCAGAGCGGCCGGTAGTCGGTCGCGAAGGGGACGACCGCGTTCAGGAGGCCGATGCGGGGAAACGGGTCGACCAACGTCGTGACGATGTGGACGGCGAGCAGCGCCACGGCGAGCAGCGAGGCCGTGCGATGCATCGCCGCGATCGCGAAGCGAGGCGTCCCTGCCGGCCGCCACGCTCGTACCTCGCCGATGCCCAGGACCACGCTGAGCGTCAGCAGCACGGTCGTCATCGCGCCGGTGCCGCGCGTCGCGTACCAGAGGGCCGACGGGCCGTGAGCGGCGGTGGCCGCCGCGATCACGCCGCCACCGTGAGCTCGCTTGGCCAGTGGGCGACCGTGAGCGTCTCGCCCGCCTGGTCGACGAGCCGGGCCGGGAGGCCGCGCTCGGCGAGCCAGCCCGGTGCCTCCTCCCCGAGCACGATGGCGGCAGTGCTCGCGATGTTGGCGTCGACGCAGGCCCCCGCGGCGACGCTGACCGTCCGCCAGCGAGACACGGCCGGCAGGCCGGTCCGCGGGTCGATGATGTGGTGTGCGTCCTTGCCCCACCGGCGGACGGTCGTGCTCGACGTCGCGAGGCCCCCGGAGCCGATCGTGAGCGTCTGGCCGGGCGCCTCCGGCGGCGCCTGATGGTCATCGGCGACTCGGACGGTCCACCCGCCGGCCGGCGCGGGGCCGGCCACGGCGATGTCGCCGCCGAGGTTGACGAGCACCCCCGCCCCACCGGTCGCAACCGCTGCCGCGTTGGCGGCCCGGTCAGCCGCGAGCGCCTTCGCAGTGGCGCCCAGATCCAGGCGCACGCCGCTGGGGATCCGAACTTCGCCGCGGGCGCGGCCGACCGCGATCGCCCGCCAGCCCTCGACCCACGTCGCCTTCAGGCGAGGGGGAGCCTCTCTCAGCTCCGCGAAGTCGCGGTCGTAGCCGGCGAGGATCAGCGCCCGGCCGATCGTGGGGTCGACGAGGCCGTCGGTCAGGGCGGCCGCCCTGATCGCGACGGCGATGGCCTCGAGCAACAGCGGCCCGGCCTCCACCGGCCGGCCTGCGCGCGAGTTGAGACGCGAGAGGTCGGAGTCCGCGCGAAAGCGGCTGCAGGCGAGATCGATGGCGGCGAGCTCGGCCTCGACGGCGAGTCTCGCGGCCGGCAGCGCCTGCGGATCGGTGACCAGGACGCCCGCGGTGGTGCCGAGCGCCTGCCAGCGGGCCGCGGCCGGCCCGCTCACGAGCCGCCCGACTGAGCCTCGGGTTGGGGCTGAGGTTGGGCGGGTGCCGGGGCGGGTGCCTGCGCCGGCGCCTGAAGCGGAGCCGGTGCGCCCGCGATCGCCGGGACGTGCTCGGCGGCCGGCACCGTGATGCGGGCCCGGGGACGGGCGGCCGGGGCAGCCGCGGTGGCGGTCGCCGTCGCTCTCGCCTTGCCGTCGTGTCCCTTGAAGGCATGCGCCGCGGCCACGGACATGCCCGCCGCGAGGCCGGCCGCTGCGGCCCCTGAGGCCCAGGCGAGGACACGGACCCGTCGTACGGCGCGGTCGCGGCCGGCGGGGCTGGGTGAGGAGAGCTCTGCCATCAGATCGACATCATCGGCATTCGCAGGTCAAGGCAGGGCAAAGAACCGCTAAAACCCGCCGCCGCCCTCCGCGGTCAACGGAGGGCAAAGACTGCGGGATTTCCCCGACGGGGTGCGCAGCACTACCGACGCCGGGGTGCCCCTCCGGTGGCAGGCTCGTCTCATGGACACTGACAAGACTGACCAGCAGGCCTTCGACGAGCACGTCGGCAGCACCGGCAAGCTCGTACTGCAGACACTCGCGGGGGTCGGGATCGTTGCCGCGCTCCTGATGTCGGTCATCGCCCTGCTCATCAGCAGCGACAACCGCACGAGCTCCACGCCGGCCGGTCCGGCACCAGTTGCGGCCGCGCCTGCTCGCACGTCGCTTCCGGCGAGCGCGCAGCTCAGGATCGCCCACGTGATGCACGGCTGTCACAACCTCGCCGTCAACGGAGGCCCTGCCACGTCACCGAACGCCACGCTGAGCCTGGCCGTCGGAGCAAAGATGGTCGTTCAGAACGACGACGTCATGCCCCACCAGCTCCTGCGCCGCAGCGGTCCGCAGGTGCAGCTCGCGCAGGCCCGGATGAGCCACATGGGAGCGACGAGCACCGCCACCTTCCCGACCGCGGGCGTGTACAGGCTCACCTCCAAGGCCGGTGAGGACTACCAGAAGGGCGTCGTGACCATGGGGGCCGACCACACGCTGAGCATCAAGGTCGTCTCCAGCTGAGCGACCTGGGAGGCGGTCCAGGTGTCTGGAGGCGGTCCAGGTGTCTGATGGCGTGTGATGAGCGCCGGCCGCACGGCCGGCGCTCATGCTGCCTCTAAGCGGGAGCCCGGCATCGACGTCAACAAGCCGTACGCTCCGCGAACCACGCCGCCCCGCGCCGCAGGCCGGGAGCGCGGCTGCAGCTGTCGAGCTTCCTGGTCAACGCGGCGACGCCGCGTAGCCGGCGCTGCCGCTTCGAGGTAGAGCAACTCCTGGGAGGTGCTAGTGGCCGGTCGAGGAGAAGTGCATGTAGTCCTTCGTGCTCCCCGCCCACGAGCCGCCCCACCCCCAGCCGGAAGCGCGGAAGATCCGGACCACCCCTGAGGTGACCATCCCGCGCCGGTGGTGCGAGCGGTCGCGATAGCGCCGCGCCGTCGGGTCGCGGCTCTGTCCGCAGCCGACGTAGGGGTTCTCGACGGGGTTCACGTCGAGCGCGAGGCCGTAGGCGTGCATCGACCACGACCCCGTGCCGCGCCCGCCCGTGCACGGCGACGGGACCGCCTGCCGGCATTCGAAGGAGGCGCTTGGGTCCCCGTCCCGAGGGCGCCCGCTCGCCGGCCCGTAGAAGTCGGCGAGCCGCATGTGGTGGATCGGGAAGTGATGGCGGTAGAGCTTTCCCAGGACGCGCGAGAGCGGGGCGGCGGCGGTCTTGTTGACGATGAGCTGCCCGTGGTGCGAGCGGCCGTCGAAGCCGCGGTAGGTCGCCCGCAGCAGCCGCAGGTCCGACAGCGCGACGGGGCACCCCGGGTGCCAGAAGCCGCCCGCCTTGAGCTCGGCCTTGACCGGCGGCGGCAGCGGCTTGGCCGAGGAGTGAAACGGCGACAGCGCGAGCAGCACCGCCGGAAGCGCCAGGACGCCGAGCACCATCCGTGCACTTTACGTCTCTCCGCGGCACTCGTCCGTACCCGGGGCATCCCGGCGCCAACGGTCCGGGCACGACGAGAGGATCCTCATGATCAAGGGAGTCGCAGCCGTGTGGCTGCCGGTGACCGACATGCAGCGCGCGGTCGCCTTTTACGGAGAGACGCTCGGCCTGGAGATCACCGAGCACGACGGCGACTGGAGCGAAGCCGGCGCCAACGGCCTCCGGCTCGGCCTCAACGGGAGCGAGCAGGAGTCACCGCGCGGCGACGGCGGCGCGCTCGTGGCCTTCCAGCCCGACGGCGAGCTCGAGCAGGAGGTGCAGCGCCTCAAGGACGCGGGCGTCACCTTCTCCGGCGAGATCTCCGAGCACCCGTGGGGCCGGATCGTGCCGTTCAAGGACCCCGACGGCAACGACCTGCAGCTCTACGCACCGCCGCGCTGAGCGACGCGCCTCGCGCCTCCGCGCGTAAATCCGTTCGCCAATCTGGAGCGCTGGGAAGGTAGCGCCCATGACTTCTGCGACGCATGACCCCGACCCTCGTGTGGACGAGTACATCGACGCGCTGCCGGACTGGCAGCAGGCGATCTGCCACCGGGTCCGCGAGCTCGTCCACGCCGCGGACCCGGAGGTGCAGGAGACGATCAAGCGCCGAGTGCAGCCCTACTTCGTGCTCGAAGGGAACGTCTGCGCGCTGCTCGCGACCAAGGACCACGTGAACGTCTTCCTCTACGACGGCGCGATCATCCCCGATCCCGAGGGCATCATCACCGGCGGCCACGACAACAAGACGGCCCGGACGGTCGCCGCCTACGAAGGCGAGTCACTCAACGCCGCGGCGCTGCAGACGATGTTCGAGCAGATCATCGCCAACAACCGCGCCGGCGGGTGGCGCAAGCTCAGCCGAGAGGCCTGACGGACTCGCCACGGGTCAGGGGGAGGCGAAGGAGGCGAGGAAGGGCCGGCGTTGCGGAGCGAAGGTCGTGCCGGTGCTGGTCGCGACGTACCAGTTGCCCGGGGATCGCTTCTCCTTGGCGATGAGATCCGCGCGGCCGTCGCCGTTGACGTCGGCGACGAACAGCTCGTGCGCGCTGCTCGGGTACGCCCAGCCCCCCAACGCCCTCGGTTGCGGAGCGAAGGTCGTGCCGGTGCTGGTCGCGACGTACCAGTTGCCCGGGGATCGCTTCTCCTTGGCGATGAGATCCGCGCGGCCGTCGCCGTTGACATCGGCGACGAACTGGTCATAAGCGCTGCTTGGACTCGCCCAGCCCCGCAGGCCCCTTGGTTGCGGAATGAAGGTCGTGCCGGTGCTGGTCGCGACGTACCAGTTGCCTGGGGATCGCTTCTCCTTGGCGACGAGGTCGGCACGACCGTCGCCGTTGACATCGGCGACGAACTGCTCGTAAGCGCTGCTGGGGTTCGCCCAGCCGCTGAGCCGTGCGAGACCATTGACGCGGGGCGTGAGCGCGACGCCACCGTGCCTGCGTACGATCGGGACGACCGCCCAGCGCCCGGGGTAGCCGCGCTCGTTGAGAAACAGCTCGCGAGCCGGCGAACCCACGGTGGTGGTCGCGAAGTGCAGATCCAGGCCGTGACGGCGGTTGCAGCTGCGGCGAAGCGAGCCATCATCGGCTGCGCGGAGCATGTTCCGCGTCAACTGCTGCACGCGAGGGTCAACCCGTGAGATGGGCGGACCCGAGTGCGGCAGGCCACGCACTGCGGCCCAATCGTCCAGGCCCCAACTCCACAACATCGTCAGCCCGGATACGACCGCGCCGGCGGAGCCCGTCGGGCGATTCACGACGAGATGAACCGTCTGATTGTCCGCTTGACCGGGCACGGGCGCGCCCCAATGGCTCGCGCCGATCGGGATGAGACACGACCCGGGGTCACGACGAAGCAACAGCTCTGGATGAATGCTGTCGCCTTCCCAGCCGATGTTCGCAAACCGAGCACCGGTTGGCCGGTACACGGCTCCCAGAGTCGCATCCCCGACCGCGCGTATGCCGCGGCCGAGGGGACGCAGTGCTTTGACGGCATTGGTGAACAGGGTGAGCGGAAGCTCCCATCCCACACTGGCAGGCTGCGTTTGATACTGAACCCCGAACAAGGCCTGCTCTGGCCGGTTGACGGGTGGATCGCGAAAGCGACCGGTGACATACCGATCGTCGCGGCGGCTGCGGTCCGAGGCCATCGGGTCCGCGCAGTTCGCCGCATCCGAAGGGACGATCACGTCCTTGCGGCAGACCGCGGCCGGTGTCCGCAGGTCCGTCGCGGACTCCTTGTATCCCACCACGACGGGATCGGGGAGGCCCACGTGCGAGCGCTCGTAACGGACTTGCCAGTACCCGGTGTTACCGGCCATCGCAACGACGCTTCGCCCGCCGAGCACGAAGCGCTCCAGTCGGTCGCGAGTGGCCATGCTCCAGTACTCGCCGTGTCCCGAGAGCACAACGGAGCGGCGATGGTCCAGCAGTCGCGGCCGCATCGCGACGTCGACGTCGGTGGCGACCGTGTAGTGCAACGACTCGCGCTCGAGAAAACGGAGCAGCGGGTAGTCCGTCTTGAAGTGCGTCGGCACCTTGTCCATGGGTCGGTCCATGGACACCTTGGTCGAGCGGGGTCCGGAGTACACATACATGCTGCGCCAGGCGCAGACCCGTTGGCAGTCCGACCACTCGTTGTAGGCGGCCATGGTGGTCGGGTTGACGATCACGAGCCTCTTGCGGGATGAGTCGTTCCGCACTACGAACGTCGCGAGCGTGTCCTGAGTCGCACCTTGAATGACCGACGTCACGCGCGCGAAGAAGATGCCCGAGCGGGCGCCGTGGAGCTCGAGGCGGACAGGATGTCGCCAGCGGCACTCGACCAGGCCGTAGTTGCGCTCCCGGCTGCGAATGCCGGCATCCGAGGAATACGCCCCACAACGATCGCCCTCGGCATTGTTGCGGGGTGAAGCGCCGCGCTTGTCATACACCAGGGACGCGCCGGCGCCGTGGTACCAGCCCAGGCGGTAGACACGGACCCTGAAGCGCCTAGGGCTTCGGACGTAGAGCGTGGGGCGTTCGCCCTCATTCACGGAATAGGGGGATGCGAAGGCCGCGAGCCCGGCGATGCGTGCTCGCTCCAGCGTGCTGTCCGTGACGACGTTGCTCCAACCGCTCGCACTCGAGCGTGTCGCAGGGCCGGCTCCCGCCGCTGGGACCGCGGGCAGCGCCACGAGGCACGCAAGGACTGCGAGCGCGAACGCGCAAACGGCCGCGCGCCGAGCGACGCGGCGCCGTCGCGCCCTCGTGACTTCGCGGACACCTCGACTGCCCACCGGTCCTCGTCCCTCCTAACCCGCTCGGCCCGTCAAGCTAGGGCCGCCCAGGTTTGGCCCCGTGGGGTCTAGGTTGGGATTCGGTTAGTTCGCGTTCGCGCCCACGCGGGGCGAGCGCTGCGCTCGCGGCCGGTCCCCGCGATCGGGTGGGCGAGTAGCCGGGGCGCGACCACGGTGGCGACCGTGCGGTCAGGCGGCTTCGCCTAACCGCTCCGTGCCCTCAGGCCGCGGCCTTGGCCTGTTCGAAGACTTCCACGAGCTCCTTCATGTCGCCGGGCTTGCCCTCGAGCTTGAACGAGCTCCCGCCGGCGTTGATCTCCATCACACCGGTCATTCCCATCCGCTTGACCTCGAGCGAATCCACCTCGGCGAGCGGGACGACGCTCAGCACCTCGGTGACCTCCTTGATCGCGCCCATGGCGCTCACCTTGACCTTCATCGTCACGAGGCTGCTCGGGGTGACGGCGACCGCTCCGGGGTTGCCGACCACGATGCCCGCGGCCTGTGCACCCTTGTTCTGCTTGCCCGCCCAGCGAGCGCCGATCTCCGAGGCGATCAGCCCACCGCCCGCAGCGGCCGTCGTGGCACCCCGCGGCTTCGCCCACGCCGCGCCGAGGATCTCCTCGTCGAGCTTGTCTTTGGCCGCCGCGATGATCTGCTCCTGATGCTTGGACACCGTGCCCTCTTCCTCGTCGTCATCCGTTGCGCATGATCACCGAGCGTGAGCGCACGGTTGACGAGGTCCGGCAACGCCGTCCATCGGCCATGCACCACTAAGGAACCATGCCGGCCCGTCTCGTTGGGCGGCCGCCCAACTCATGGCCGATCCTAACCCGAGCTTGGACGAGGAATCAACACTGCCACCACTCCGGCGACGCGGGCCTCGGCGCCGCCCCTCAGCGGCAGAGCGCGTTGCGGCGCAGGCTCATCCTCTTCCTCCCAACCCCTGTGGTCAAGAACGCTGCGAGCAGCGAGCGTAAGAGGTCGCTCGCGAGCCGCGACGCTGCCTCCTTCCCCGCTCACACGAGACGCGGTTGGCGCGGGCGTCTGCCCGTCGTCGGCCCCGCCACTCCGGCGTCTCGCCCTTCCGGGGCGGGAGCGGCGTTCGTACTCGCAACCACGCCCGGCAGGCCCGGGACACGAGGCGCGAGACACCGCACGGTGTCCGAATTGATGACCGGATACAGACTGTGGTGGCGCAACGCGTACCGGATCGTCGGGTCGTCGAGAGGCGGGAGCTCCGACGTGGCGTGCCCGGCAATCGAACGAGCTGACTCCAAGCGGTCAAGGCACTGGCAGTAGTCGCGATCACCGCCTTGGCGAAAGCACTGGAGACCGGTTCGCGGCTCCGGGACCGGAGGGACGGGCGGGGGCTCCCACGCCAGGCTTCTCAGCGCAAGCCCCGCCAGCGCGATTGCGGTGAGGAGGACCAGCTGCTTGGAGCGTCGCGACACGAGTGGGCCATCGGCATTCACGCGCGCCGCTTGAGCCGACGTCGCGCAGGGCGAGCCCGGCTAGCGCACCTGCTCGGTCGGGCGGACCAGGATCTCGTTGATCGCCACGTGCCGCGGGCGCGTGACGATGTAGAGGATCGCATCGGCGATGTCCTCCGCCATGAGCATCTGGTCGAGGCCGGGCGGAAGCTGGCTGCGGACCTCCTCACGCACGTGGGTGACGAGCTCGCTCTCGGTCGCCCCCGGCTCGATCAACGACGAGCGGACATGACGAGCGGTGACCTCCTGGCGCAGGGCTTCGCTGAAGGTCCCAACTCCGTGCTTGGTCAACTGATAGATGCCGCCGCCGGCGCCGACGCGCCGCCCCGCAACCGAGCTCACGTTGACGAGGTCCGCAACCCGGCGCGGCTCGCGTTCGGCTGCGCGCAGGAGGTGCGGGAGCGCCGCGTGGGCGATGTACAGCAGCCCCTGGAGGTTGAGCTCGATCATCCGATCCCACTCCTCGACCGGGGCGTCGACGATCGGGCCGAGCAACATCACGCCGGCGTTGTTGATCACGATGTCGAGCCGGCCGAGCTCTTGCGCGGTGTGCTCGACGGCGGCCTGCGCCTGCTCACGGTCGGTGACGTCTGTCTCGATGGCCAGGCCACCGATCTCAGCCGCGAGCGCGTCCAGCCGGTCCTTGCGGCGCGCGACAACCGCCACCGTCGCCCCCTGTGCCCCGAGCGCGCGCGCCGTCGCCTCGCCGATCCCGCTGCTCGCGCCCGTGACGAGCGCGACCGTGTCTTGAAGTCCGTTGCTCATGCCGCCGAGGTATAGCGGCTAAGGATCGAGCGTCTTCTCGTACCAGTGGTCTTGAAACGGCCCGGGCGTTTCCGTCGGCGGCGGGATCTCGGCGAAGCCGCAGGAGACGTAGAACGCGCGCGCCTCGACGAGGTCGGCACGGGTGTCGAGAAACAGCCGCGTGAGGCCGTGCGCCCGCGCGTGCTCCTCGGCGCTGGCGAGCAGGGCGCGAGCACCCCCTCCGCCACGGCACCGCGGGACGACGTACACCCGGGTGATCTCCCCGGTCGGATGGAGGCCGAGGCATCCCACCGCCTCGCCGTCGCCGCGCAGGATGAAGAAGGCGGTCAAGCCCGCGCTCGGGTACTCAGCGAGCGTCTCATCGATCTCCTTCTCGGTCGCGGGGCGGCGGAAGTAGCGCTCGGTCAGCTCGGCGAAGTAGTCGCGAAGCAGCGCGACGGCGTCGGGGCTGTCGGAGGGTTCATCGCGGACGGTCCACACGGCGGCGTCAGGGTACGGCCGCGCGCGACGAGGGACGCCCGCAGCAGCGGTGCGTCCGGGTCGCAGCGGCGCATTTGATCGGCGGCCACGGCGCCGCCTAAGCTCGCGGGAGATCTTCGAAGATCTGGGTCACGATGCTCGGCTCGACAGGAGCCACGAGCGCGGCGCCGACTGAGCGCTCGTCGGGCCAGCCGGCCTTGAGGATGCGTGCGCCTGCGCGGCTGGCGTCGTAGGAGGTGTGGCGCAGCTGTGGGTCGCCGTCGGCGACCCACAGCCATCGCGCGGCTCCGTCGCCTTCGTAGGGCAGCCCGACGCTTCCGGCGTTGACGAAGCGCACGTCGCCGACGACACGATCGTCTTGTTGATGCGTATGACCGGCGACGATCAGCACCGCTACGACGCCGGCCAGTGCCTCTGCCCAGCGCTCCGGGGATGAGAGCCGGGTGAGCATCTCGTCGTCGCGCCGCGGGCTGGCGTGGCAGAAGAGCACACCGTCGAGTTCCACGGTCAGCGGCAGCTCGCCGAGCCTGTCTGCCCGCTCGTCGCCGAGCTCGGCCGCGGTGAGCGCTGCGGTCAGGGCTGCCAGATCGTCGGGTGCCGGGGCGGGCGCGCCGATGGCTTCGGCGACCTCGCGCTCGCCGTTGCCACGTATCCAATGCACCGGAACGCTCAACGAGTCCAAGCGGGCAAGCGTTCGGCGCGCGAACGGGCCCGGCACGGTGTCGCCACCCACGACCACCACATCGGGGTGCGCGGCGCGCGGATCGGCGAGGACGGCGTCGAGCGCGTCGACATTCCCATGAATGTCATACAGCGCCAGGACGTTCACGCTCGCCAGACTAACGTCGCCGTTGGCGTGCATCAGCCTCGATGCGGAGGTCTTCCCAGACCAGGACCGTCGACGCAGTCACTCCAATGAGCAGCGGCGCGACACCGTTGCCGGGGTTTCGCCGGTGCACCACTTCGCGTTGGCATGCCGATGCGCGACAGTAGGTGCCATGGACGAACACATGGTTGCCCACCTCGCGGAGATCGACGAGATAGACGACGGTCGCGAACCCTTCCGCCCGATCCGCCACCACTTCGGCATCACGTCGTTCGGCGTCACCACATGGACCGGCCGCGCGGCGGGAGACCGGATCATCAACGAGCACGATGAGGCTGGCGAGAACGAAGAGCTCTACTTCGTCCAGAGCGGTCGAGCGACCTTCGAGCTCGACGACGCGCGAGTTGACGCTCCGGCTGGCACGTTCGTCTTCGCCCGCCCCGGTATGAAACGCACCGCCTACGCCGACGAGCCGCAAACGACGATCCTCGTGGTCGGGGGGACGCCGGGGCAGGCGTACGAGGCCGACGGCTGGGAGCTCTGGGCACCGTTCAACCGTCTCTACCTGGAAGGGCGCTACGCGGAGGCGGCGGACGGCGCGCGTGACGTGGTGGAGGCGCACCCCGAGTACGCAGGGCTGCGCTACAACCTGGCTTGCTGCGAAAGCCTCGCCGGCCGCACTGCCGAGGCGATCGAGCACCTCAGGCTCGCGATCGACAAGTCCCCGCGTTCCCGCTCGTTTGCCTCAGACGATTCCGACTTCCGCCCGATTCGCGAGGAGCCCACATTCAAGGCCCTCGTCGCGGGCTGATCCCCAGCGCGCCGGCTCTGCTGCCGGCTGGAAGGTAGGCTCCCGGCTGTGGAGCGGGTCACTGGCATCGGCGGCTTCTTCTTCCGCGCTGCGGACCCGGAGGCGCTTGCGGTGTGGTACGAGGAGCGGCTTGGGGTTGACCCCGTGCCGCAGACCTCTGAGCAGAGCGCGTGGCGGCAGCAGGAGGGGGCAACCGCGTTCGCGCCCTTCCCGCAGGACTCGGAGATGATCGGGCCACCCGAGCACACGTGGATGATCAACTTCCGCGTCGACGATCTCGACGCGATGGTCGACCAGCTGCGAAGCGCGGGGGAGG
>JBBRYA010000029.1:0-40756 GCA_038238015.1 Solirubrobacterales bacterium | reverse complement strand
CGTAGACCCGCGCGGTGCGGATCCGTCCCCGCCGCGGCTGGCGCAGGTGGATCACGAAGCTGCGGCGGCTTCGGCAACGTCGCGAGGACCCTGGCGGCAACGACACTCCCGGCCGCTGCGCGCCCTCACCGCCCACCAGCGGCGGACCACCCACCAGCCGGCCGAGGACCGCCTCGCCGCGCGGTTCGGTGACGCCGAAGCTCGTGCACGTGTCGTTCAGCGGGCAGCTGTCGACCAGCGCCGACCATGGCGTGCCGTCAGGCCCGATCGAGATGTCCAGGAAGTCACCGACGTTGCCGCAGCGGATGCTGCCGCAGGCGCCGACCCACAGGGCGTTGGAGCTCGGGTCGTTCAGCGTGGCGCCGTAGAAGACGGGATCGGCGGCGAGCGCGCCGGCCGACATGACCACGTAGGCGTTCCAGCGGGTCTTCTCTACCGGGACGCTGGGCGGGTCGTTGGTGCCCATGAAGACCGCGGCGACCTTGCCGGGGTCACCGGCGTCGACGCTGGCGGTGAACGCGGACATGCGGTCGACCCCAGGCGGCATGATGTCCAGCGGCGCGCTCCAGGTCCTGCCGCGGTCGCGCGAGACGGAGAGATGCGGATGGTGGTCGTCGCCGACCCAGGTGTAGAAGAGGTTGCCGGCGCGGTCGGCCGCGATCCCGCTCTCGTGCGGGTAGACGCCGTCGGCGTCGCTGAAGCCGAGCTGCGGCTGCTCGGCCACCTTCACCTGCGTGAAGGTCTTGCCCTCGTCCCGGCTGATCGCCACGTACGGCGGGCCGCACCAGATCCGCGGCACGTAGACATACCCCTTCTCGTCGACGATCCCGTGGCCTGCGGCGCCGTCGCAGTTGGGCTGCATGGGGTTGCCGGTCACCTTGACCGGATACGCCGGCTCCCCGGTCGGAGCGAAGCCGTCACCACCGTCGAGCGACTTCGCACAACCGGTGATCGTCGAGCTGCCGGCCAGCGCGCCGCCGCTGATCGCGCAGTAATAGACGACGTTGGGATAGCCCGACGGCCGCTCCCCGCCTTCGGGCGGCGCGCCCCCGAAGACGCTCTGGTGGTCGGCCTCACCGCACGAGACGCTGGTGTGCCAGCTGCCGCCCTGGTTGTCGGAGTGCGACAGAGGCGGGCAGCTCACCGTCGGGTCGATGTCGGAGTCGAACACCCGACCCGTCTCCCGGTCTACCCACAGGTAGGGATCGAGGCTGACCTTGTGCGCCTCGGGGTTGACGTTGCGCCAGCTCACGCCGCCGTCCCTGGAACGCAGGATCCCCGGGTCGACGTTGCTGTTGCGCGCCTCGAAGAAGATCGTCCCGTCGCTGGTGAGCCCGATCGTCGGCTCCCACGCGCCGAAGCCGGTCCGGAACAGGCGCGCGTCGGGCGCCCGCGCGGTCACCGTCGGGTCGCCGATCAGACGAGCGCCGGAGCGGTAGGCAACCGCGCGCCCGCCCGAGCCGGCCTGTCCGTCGGTGTTCGTGCTCGGATAGGGCGGAGGGCCCGCAGAGGCGACGCCGCCCGGAAGCGCGCCGGTGGCCAAGACGACCGCGACGATCGCGATGCGCGCGCGCGGCCTCACTCCGGCCACCTGTCGCTGACGGCGAGCAGGGCGCTGCCGCGCACCCGGTCCATGATCTCCTCTGGCGCGAGGCCGGCGAGCCCGAGCCGCTCGAGCCCGCGTCCCTGCTCTGAGAAGTCGCGCCCGCAGACCGCGGACCCCAGCGACACGATCGCCTCGATGAGCGGCGTGGGCACCCCGGCGAGCTCGCCGAGCTGCGCGATCGGGACGAGCCCGTACGGGAGGTCCTCGGTGATGTAGCGATCCTCGATCGAGTGTGGCCCGCCGATGTCGCCGATCGCGCCGATCGTGTCGAACGGCGCCTGAAACGCAACGCCCATGACACTGACCTTCGTGTCGAAGTCCCGCTCCTCGTAGGCCACGACCGACGTCCCGAGCGCCGCCGCGACCGCCGCGACCTCGCCGTAGAGACTGCGGATGACGCGCGCGACGGCCTCGGTGATGCCCTCGCGGTACATGTGGAAGTCGCCGCGCTGGATCGCCCCGACATTCAGCAGCGAGCCGGGCGGATGGATGATCGGGTTGGGATTGCTCATCGCGACCGACAGCACGTCGCTCCCCGCCTCTACGCACGGCCACAGCTCTCTCAGCGCCGGCAGGGCCGCAGCGCCCGCGTCGGCCGGCAGCGCCGCCGCCCGCACGCGCGGTGCCAGCAGCGGGAGATGGACCTCGCCCGGCGCCAACAGCCGCGTCCCGTAGGGCAGCGTGTTGGTCTCCACGACGTGCACCGAGCACTCGGGGCGGCACGCATCGAGCATGCTGCGCAGCTCCAGGCTTCCGAAGTCGCCCGCCCACACCACGACGAGCTGCTCGTCACGCAGATGCGGGATCAGCGCCTCGAAGAAGCGACGCTGGCCGAACGCCGGCACCACGATGTTCAGCAGCCGCGCACGGGCCACGGCCTCCGACGGGTCGGCGGTCACGTGGGCGAGAGCGGCCTCACCCGTGCGTCCGGCGCCGGTCATGCGGATCGAGCCGCGCGCCCGCACCGCCCCCAGCCGGTCGGCGAACTCGGGAAGCTCGCAGAGGATGACCTCGCACCCGGCCAGCGCAAGGTCCGCGGCCATGCACTGGCCCCCGTTCCCTGCGCCGAAGACCGCGATCGGCTCTGTCGGTGTGCTTGGAGCCCGCAAGTCAGCGCCCCTCCTTCCTCGATCCACAGAATTGCAGGCCGGAGCGCGCCTGTCATCGTCGAAGCCGACAAAGACCACCTGGGGTCGTTGTCGCGCAGGCCAAGCCGCAGGGCGGGACTATTGGCAGTCGTCTCTCGGCGGCCTATGGGCGAACAGGCGCAGCTGGAATTCAACGGCGAACCGTTCGTCCGCGTCGTCGAGGTCGAGCCCGAAGCGCTCGGAGATCTGGCGCACGCGATAGCGCGCCGTGTTCGGATGCACCCCTAGCCGCTCCGCCGCCCGAGCGGCGTCGCCCCAGCACTCGAGATAGGCGCGCAGCGTGGCGGCATAGCGCGTGCCCCGCTCGCGGTCGTGGTCGAGGACGGCGCTGGTTTTTCCGTCGAGCAGCGTCGGATGCTCGGCGGCCAGGTCCAGCAGTTCGAGCAGGACGGCGTGGGCGCGGACGTCCTCGATGTGCAGGGGTCGTGGGGCGCCCGGCCGCTGGGCGAGGAGCTTGAGCGCGTGCTCGGCCGTCCTGCGCGAGCGCGGGACCTCGCTTATGCGCCCCACCGATATGCCGATCCCGGCGGAGAGCTGTACGTGGACCGCCCGCTCGACGCGGTCGAGGATCTTGCACGCGAGCTCGAGCGTGCGTTCGCGCGCTCCCGCCTCCCGGACGGGCACCAGCGCCCAGAAGCGCTCGCCCACGAGCCCACACATCGCGTCGCGATTCACGTCCTCGCAGTAGAGGGCCATGATGCTCAGGATGCGCTCGGCGTCACCGGTGCGTGCCGCGCTCTCCCCACTGACATGCTCGAATCCGAGCACGCTGAACGGGCCCTCCGCGCGCAGGGGCAGCTCGCCTCCGGACGCCGCGATCCGTCCCTCGAGCGCCTCGCGCATGAACGCGCCGCGAGTGCGCCGCCTCACGTCCTCGGACGCGTGGTGCGAGATGAGGTGGATGGCTGCGAGCTGAGCCGTGCGCGCGAGCTCGCGCTCGGCGTCGGCGCCGAGCGACTCCCCGGCCTCGGCCACCCAGATCGAGCCGACCAACTCGCTTCCCGCCCACACGGGAGCGGCGAGCCGGCGAGCCAGCGCCTCGCCTTCGAAACCCTGGAAGCGGATCACACCAGCCCCGGAGCGAAGCGCGCGAGCGACGCCGGCCTTCTCGAGCCGGCGCTGCCAGACATCCGGCGGCGTCCGCCCGAGGATCGTCTCCCGGCGCGCGTCGTCGATCGCGTAGTCGAGGTTGGAGTACGCCAGCAGGCGCCACTGCGGATCCTCGATCGTCACGGGGCCGCCGACAGCTGCCGCGATGGCATCGGCCAGTGCGAAGAGATCCCCGACCGGGACGCCGGCCTGGTTCGGGCCGGCGACCGAGCCGGCACTGACGATCGCCGTCCTCATCAGCGAGTACAGCTGCCCCCACGCCATCTCGGGCGGCACCGCGAGCAAGCCCAGCGTGTCCACCGACTCTGCGATCGTCACCAACTGTGCCGGCAGCTCCTCTCCGGTGCGGAAGACCACCGCGGCGGCGCCGCAGCGGGCCGCCCGATCCACGATCGCCAGCGCGTCACCCGCGCTTGGCGCGAGGCCGACGCCGAGCAGGATCCCGCCCGCCTGGGCCGACTGCGGATCGGTCGGATCCAGGATCACTACGTCGCTCACGGCGGTCGCGCGATCCCGCGGCCCGCACACGATCCGCAGCACCTCCGCATCGAGGTAGCGCAACACTTCCTCGAGCGCCGGCCATCCTCCCTGGACGGTCGAGACGCGCGCGGCCGGTGACCCCGCAGGGCTGGAATCACTCGTCGTGCTGAGTTGCTCGTCCCCGCTCATCGCCGGCCTCCCGTTCTCTGAGGTCCCGCAAGCGTACGTGTCGCGTCTTGGGGTCGGGGGACGAATCGCCTCCCTGGCCTTTGTCCGATCCGACGAAGCCACGCGTCCCAGTGGCCGGCTCAAAAGTGGGGGCACGCGCACTGGCGTCTTCGGTGACGGCTGCCCGGCCCGGCTTCTCGGGGGCGGCCGCTGAAGTACATGGCTTCTCACCCGCGCTCGGGAGTCGAGAACGGGCTCGTAGGCAAGCGCTCTCCCGACGTCTTAGGGTCGCTCTCGACCGCGATTGCAACTTCATGACCGTGTGGCCGGCGCGCGACCGCATGGATTGCAGCTCGGATCCAAGATGACCGGACTGTCCAGCTCGTTGCATCACGGGCCGTAGCGCCGCGCGTTCTCCACCGCGAGCGCAGCGCGCCGGGCGATGTCCTGCGCAAAGGCGAGGTCGGCCGCGGTGAACGCGCGGCGGCTCTCCGCCGTCACCAGCGTGAGCGCGCCGATTGTGCGCTCCCCGATCCGCATCGGCAGCAGCATCAGCGAGCGCATGCCGAGCGCGCGCAGCAGCGCGAGATGCTCGTCGTCGACGGCGCCGGCGACCAGCATCTCGTCGGTGATGTCCGGATAGAGCTGCGGCCCGCCCCCGCGCAGGAGCGCGCCGAGCCCACTGTCCTGCTCGAGGTCGGGCGGGTAACGCTCGGCCAGTCGCTCGCCCTCTCGCCGCTTGTCGGGGTCGAAGTGCACGAGCGCGACGCGCTCGAGGCCGGCGTCGGCGCCCACGACGTCGATCGCGCACCAGTCCGCGAGGACCGGGACCGTGAGCCCGGCCACGTGCGCGAGCGTCTGGCCGTAGTCCAGCGAGGAGGCGAGCCTTTCACCCGCCTCCGCGAGGAAGCGCTGGCGCAGCTCGGCGGTCTTGGCCTCGGTGACGTCCTCGATGATGTTGACCGCCAGCAGGCCCTCGTCGTCGAGCAACGTCGCCTTGGTCAGCAGCCAGTACTCCTGGCCGGTCTCGCGCAGCACGCTGCGCGTGAGCAGCGGCTCGGCCGCCAGCCCGCTGAGCAGGCGGTGCCCCGGCAGATGTTCGGTGGCCACGGGCGAGCCGTCCTCGCGGGAGATCAGGAAGCGCGCGGCGAGCTCGCCCGGCTCGGCGGCCACCAGCTCCTCGACCGAGGCCGCGCCGAGCAGCCGCGCCGCGGCGGGGTTGGCGTAGACGACCCTACCCCCGGCGTCGTTGACGGTGACCGCCTCGGCCAACGCGCCGAGGATGCGCTCCAGCCGCAGGCGGGTGCGCTGCAGCTCGCCCACCAGCTGCGTGTTGGCCAGGCCGCGCGCCGCGCGCTCGGCGAGCGCCTCGAACAGCGCCAGCTGCTCGGCGGGAGCGGTGCGCGAGCCGCGCAGGCCGAGCCCGAGGCTGCCCAGCAGCTGATCGCCGGCGCGCAGCGGGAGGTTCAGCCAGTACGCCAGCTGCATGGCCGCCATCGCCTCGGCGTCGCGGCTGTCGTGCGCGAGCGCGCCGAGCGACTGCGCATCGATCTCGATGATCCGCAGCTCGCCGGCGCGCAGCGTCTCCAGCGTGCGGTCGACCTGGTCGGTGCGCGGCGAGCGGGCGGCGAGGAAGGCCGACAGCTCGGGCCCGCGGTCGCCGCTCACGCGCGCCGCGAGGCGGCGCGGCTCGCCGCCCTCGCCCATCAGGTCGAGCGTGCACGCGTCGGCGATCGCGGGCACGAGCAGGTCGACCAGGCGCTCGACCCCTTCCCCCGGCCAACCGCCGGATTCGGCGAGGCGCGAGACCTCCGCGAGCAGCTCGAAGCTCTCGCCGGCCTCGGCCGTCGACGGGCCGCGCACCCCGGGGACGGCGAACACCAGCCGCACCTCGGTGCCCTGTCCGCCGGGCGCCTCGCGGATGTCGCAGGAGCTGGTCAGCGTGGCCATCGTGGGCAGGCCGAGGCCGAGCCCGGGGCTGTCTGACCGGGGCATCATGCCGCGACCGTCGTCGATCACCCGGACAACGAGGCAGTCGCGCCCCGGCTCAGCGGTCACGGAGATGCGCCCCGGTGGTAGGTCCACGTACGCGTGCAGCACCGCGTTGGTGGCGGCCTCGGACACCGCCAGCGCGATGTCCCCGAGCGCGCGGTCGGTCGCGCCGTGATGCCGCGCGAACGTCGTGACGGCGCCGCGCACCTCGCTGACGATCGCGGGCGCGGCCTCGAACTCGCGCTCCCAGCGCGCGGGGGGAGAACTGGCTCGCTGGGTGTCGACGGGAATCTGACCAGCCTCGGGAGAAGAACCGCTTCCGGCTCGCCGGGACTCTAGTGAAGCGCGCGGCCTCTCAGGCTCCCAGCCGCTCGGCGAAGTCGCGGGCGAGCTCTGACCGGCTGAAGTGCCCGCTGCGCACCAGCCGGCGCAGCCGCCAGTTGATGGCGCGGTCGACGAGCCGGCGCGGGGCGGCGCGGGCGACCGCGTACTGCACGGTTCCCTGGCGGGTGGTGGCGAGGTCGCGCACCGGCGGGCCGAGAGCGGCCTGGACGAGCGTGGCGGCGGCGTCCTCGACGCGCTCGGCGGGGATCGCCCCCTCGAGCCCGAGCCCGAGCGCCGCCGAGCTGTCATGGATCGGGGTGCGGATGTAGCCGGGGTAGACCGTGGTCACGGTCAGGCGGTCGCCGTGCTCGACGCGCAGCGCGTCGGAGTAGGCCACCAGCCCGCGCTTGCTCATGCAGTACGCGGGCGCGAAGGGGATGACGATGTGGGCGAGCCCGGAGGCCACGTTGACCACGCGCCCGCCGGAGCCCTCCCGCAGCGCGGGCAGCGCCGCCGCGGTGACGCGCCAGGCGCCTATCAAGTTGATGTCGATGACCGCCAGCGCGGCCCCGTCGGGCCGGAGGCCGGCGCTCTGGGGCGTCCCGACCCCGGCGTTGTTGATCACGACGTCCAGGCCTCCGAGCCGCTTCACCGCCTCCTCGACCGCGCGGTCGACCGACGCCTGGTCGCGGATGTCGCACTCGATGACCTGCTCGTCCTCGGCCCGGAGGTCCAGCCCGACGACCTGCGCCCCCTTGGCGCGCAGCGCGGCGGCGGAGGCCGAGCCGATGCCGCCCGCGGCCCCGGTGATGATCACTCGCGCACTCATGCCGGTGCCCCCGCGCGCTCGAGGCGGTAGTCCGAGGGCTCGAAGCGCTCGGCACGCCGGCGGAAGCGCCAGGTCCAGTCCGGCCACAGGGTCGCGTTGCGGCCGGTGTCGTCGAGATACCAGCTCGCGCAGCCGGTGTTCCAGACGGTGCCCTCGAGCTGCGCGTCGACCTTCTCGTTGAAGCGCGCTTCTGCGCCGGGCTGGACCTCGATGGTCTCTGCGCCCTGCTCCTTCATCGCCTGCAGCGCGCCCATCACGTGCGCGACCTGGGACTCGATCATGTAGATCATCGAGGAGTGCCCGAGGCCGGTGTTGGGCCCGAGCAGCATGAACAGGTTGGGGAAGCCGGCGATCGCGGTCCCGAGGTAGGCCCGCGGGCTGCCCTCCCAGACCTCGCCGAGCAGCGTGCCGCCGCGCCCGCGGACGCATTTTCCGATCGGCATGTCGGCGACCTGGAAGCCGGTGCCGAAGATGATCGCGTCGACCTCGCGCTCGACACCCGCAGCGTCGATCACCGAGCGCGCGCGCACCTCCTGCACGCCCTCGGTGACGAGCTCGACGTTGGGCTGGGAGATCGCCGGATACCAGCGGTTGGAGGGCAGGATGCGCTTGCAGCCGATCGTGTAATCGGGCGTGACCCGCTCGATCAGGGCGGGGTCGGCGAGCTGCTTGCGCATGTGGCGCTTGGCCAAGCGCTCGACCAGCGGCATCAGCTTGGGGTACTTCACGAAGCCCAGCACCGCCGCCTCGCGCCCGGCGTAGATGCCGCCGCGTACGAGCTTCTGCAGCGGGGGGAGCAGGCGGTAGAGGGCGCGCTCGACGCGCGTGGTGGGCCGGTCGGTGTGGGGGAAGATCCATGGCGGGGTGCGCTGGAAGACGTGCAGGCGCTCGACCTCGGGCTGGATCGAGGGCACGTACTGGATCGCCGAGGCGCCCGTGCCGATGGAGGCGACGCGCTTGCCGGCGAGGTCGTAGTCGTGGTTCCAGCGCGCGGAGTGGAAGACCTCGCCCTCGAAGGACCCGAGGCCGGGGAGGTCGGGGGTCTTGGCCTGGCTCAGCGGGCCCATCCCGGCAATCAGCACGCGTGCGCGCACGGGCCCGCTCGAGGTCTCGATGTCCCAGCGCTTGGCCTGCTCGTCCCAGTCGGCGCGCGTCACCTTCGTGTTGCAGCGCAGATGCGGGGTGAGGCCGAAGCGCTCGCTGGTGCGGCGCAGGTAGTCGCGGATCTCGGGCTGGCGGGAGTAGGTGCGCGTCCACGCGGGGTTCGGCGCGAAGGAGAAGGAGTAGAGGTGGGAGGGGACGTCGCAGCCACAGCCGGGGTAGGTGTTGGCCTGCCAGGTGCCCCCGACCTCACCGGCGCGCTCGAGGATCACGAAGTCCTCCATGCCCTCCTGCTTGAGCCGGATGGCCATGCCCAGGCCGGAGAAGCCGCTGCCCACGATGGCGATGTCCACGTGTGTCGTGTCGGTGTCCATGACGGTTACGTACCCGTAACTTACAGCGGTGTAACCTGTGACGATGACCACACAGCGGCTGACCGCGGACGCCCGGCGCGAGCAGCTGCTCGATGCCACCAAGGCGATCGTCGCGCGTGAGGGCTTCCACGCGGTCTCGATCGAGGCCGTGGCGCGCGAGGCGGGGATCACCCGGCCCGTCGTCTACGGGCACTTCGACGATCTCACCGGCCTGCTCGAGGCGCTGGTGGACCGCGAGGCCGCGCGGGCGCTCGAGCAACTCGCCACCGTGCTGCCGCCGGATCACGAGGGGCTGCTGCCGGCGCTCGCGGCCTACCTGGAGGCGGTGCAGACCGACCCCGACACCTGGCGGCTCGTGCTCGTCCCGCAGGAGGGGGCGCCGCGCAGCCTGCAGGACCACGTCTCGCGTGGGCGCACCGCCGTCGTCGCCCAGCTCGCCGGCGCGATCCGTCCCGGCCTCGTGCCCGGCAACGCGTCGCCCGACCCGGAGCTGACCGCCCGCATGCTCTCCGCATTCGCCGACGAGGCCGCGCGCCTGCTGCTCGCCGAGCCCGAGCGCTATCCGGCCGAGCGGCTGCTCGCCAATGCCCGCTGGGTGCTCGGGCAGCTGGCGGGCGCGGCGGGCAGCCAGGGCTGAGGAGGGGACTTCAGCGCCGCGGGAACTCGCGGCGCTCGGGCACCGGCCGCGACCAGGTGCGCGGGGCGGGGTTGGTGGCGGCGGCGGTGGCGGGGCGGGGCTCGCGGGGGGGGGCGGGCGCGGCGGCGCGCGGGTAGGTGCGGTGCCGAGGCGGCACGGGGCGTGTGGCGGGCATGGCCGCACTCAATCGCTCGCGGGCCCGCGCGTCTGCGGCCCGGCGGGCGGAAGTTCAGGTCCCGAACCTCGACCGCCGGGCCTGGATGCCCGGCGGCCTGTCCGGGTATGCCGCCGCCGTGACCGAGACCCAGACCCAGACCCAGACAAAGACCGGCACGCCCGACGCACCGACCGACATCTCCAAGCGCACGTGGCTGCAGGCGGGCGATTCGCGGAGCGGGGCAAAGCTGGCGCACTGTCCTGGATTGACATCGCCATGCGGTGTCTGGGCAGGACGGCTCAGAGTCGTACGCCGCGTGCGCGGGTGTCAGGACACTAGGGCGCGGCTGCGCCCCTCACGCCTCACGTCGTCAGCAGCCCGCCGTCCACCGGGAGCACGGTGCCGGTGACGTAGGACGACGCGTCGCTGGCGAGGAAGATCAGCGCGGCGGCGAGCTCCTTCGGGTCGCCGGCGCGGCCGGCGGGCACGCGGATCATCATCGCGTCGAGGTAGCCGTCGGGGTATTGGTCGGTCATCTCCGACGGGAAGAACCCGGGCGCAAGCGCGTTGACGCGGATGCCCTTGCGCCCCGTCCACTGCTGGGCGAGGTCGCGCGTGAGGCCGATGATCGCCGCCTTGCTCGACGCGTAGGCGGCCTGCGGAAGCCCCGCGGTCGTGGAGCCGAGCACGCTGCCGATGTTGACGATCGCGCTGCCGGGCTTCATCACGCGCCCGCACGCCTGCGCCATCCAGTAGGAGCCGTTGAGGTTGATGTCGATCACCTTGCGGAACTCGTCGGGCTCCTCGCGCGTGGCGGGCGCCGCGGTGCCGACGCCGGCGTTGTTGACGAGCACGTCGACGTTGCCGAGCTGCTCCATCGCCTGCTCGACCACGCGCGTGCAGTCCTCCACCACGGAGACGTCGGCGGTGACGACGATGCAGCGCTTTCCGTACTGCTCGAGCGTCTTGCGCGTCTCCTCGAGCTTGTCCGCGCGGCGGGCGGAGAGGACGAGGTCGGCCCCCGCCTGCGCAAGCGCCTCGGCGAACGCGACCCCGAGCCCGGAGGAGGCTCCGGTGACGATCGCCACCTTGCCGTCGAGGCGGAAGCGGTCGAGCAGTTCGGTGGTGTCGGGCGCGCCTTGGGGTGTCGTCATCCCGGCAGCCTATGCCGCGGGCTGGCCGGCCGCGACCGGCGTGACCCGGCGGCGGCCCGCGAACACCCAGGTCTTCAGCGCCACGTAGCGCGTGACCGTGGCGGCGGTGCCGGCCAGGATCAGGACCGCGAGCTCCAGCGCTCGCGGCGGGCGCGCGTCGAACGCGCGCAGGATCGCCAGCGCGCCGCTCGTGAGCCCGAGCGTGAGGACGAACACCACCGCGCCGAGCGCGTGCTGGCGAGCCAGGCCGGTGCGGCCGCGCACGCCGAAGGTGAGCCTGCGGTTGGCCGCCGTGTGCAACAGCCGGTTGTAGGAGCGCGAGATCAGCTCGCGCCGCGGCCCTCGCACCACGCGCGCGCTCGGTGCGAGGCGCGTGCCGATGGCCAGGTCGGAGTGGCCTGAGAGCAGCGGCGCCACGAGCGGCAGCAGCGCGCGCAGGTCGGTCGACAGGTCGACGTCCATGTAGCTCACGACGGTGGCGTCGCTCGCCGACCACGCCTCCCGCAGCGCAAGCCCGCGGCCCTTGCGCTCGAGCCGCAGCGCCGTCACGCCCGGCAGCCCGTCCGCGAGCGCGCGGGCGATCTGCGGCGTCGCGTCGGTGCTCGCGTTGTCGGCGATGACGATGCGCCAGCTGAACGGGAACTCGTCCGACAGGAAGCGATGCAGGCGCCGGATGCTCTGCTCGAGCGCGGCCTGCTCGTTGTACACGGGAACCACGACGTCGAGCAGCGGAGCCGCGGCGGCGAGCGGGGCGACGAGGCGTCGCGGCGAGCATGCCTCGAAGCTTCGGCCCGCGTGGTCAGAGGGCAGTGGGAGCCTTCTGGGAGACGCCTGAGAGCCCGGGCTCCGCGGCCGGGGCAGCGCCGGCCGCGGGCAGCTCGACGACGAACGCCGCGCCGCCCCCGGCCGCGTTGGACGCGGACACGCGCCCGCGATGAGCGGCGACGATCCCGGCCACGATGGCCAGCCCGAGGCCGGCGCCGCTCTTGCCGCGCTCGCGCCCGCCCTCGGCGCGCCAGAAGCGCTCGAAGATCGCGTCGGCGTCCTCGGTGGGCAGGCCGGCCCCGTGGTCGCGCACGGTCAGGCGCACGCGGTCGCCCCCCGTCGCGAGCCCGACCTCGACGGGGCTCGCCGCCGGGGTGTGGACGAGCGCGTTGCGCAGCAGGTTGGCGAGCACCTGGCGCAGCTGATGGGCGTCGCCGAGCACGGCCGCGGCGGGGTCCCCGTCGAAGCGCACCTCGCGGTCGGGCGCCGTCGCGCGCGCGTCGTCGACGGCGTCGCGCGCGAGCTGGGCGAGGTTGACGCGCGCGTGCGGGACGTCGACCACCTGGTCCAGGCGCGCGAGCGTCAGCAGGTCCTCGACCAGCACGCCCATGCGCGCGGCCTCGTCCTCGATGCGCCGCATCGCCTTCTCGATCTCGGCGGGCTTGCGCGCCGCTCCCATCCGGAACAGCTCGGCGTACCCGCGGATCGACGCCAGCGGCGTGCGCAGCTCATGCGACGCATCGCCGATGAACTGGCGCAGCCGGTCCTCGGACGCCTGGCGCCGCGCGAAGGACTCCTCGAGGCGGTCGAGCATGGCGTTCAGCGCCACCCCGACGCGGCCGACCTCGCTGCGCGGGTCCGCGGTTTCGACGCGGTGGGACAGGTCGCCGCCAGCGATCCTGCCCGCGGTGTGGGCGATGCGGTCAAGCGGCAGCAGGCCGATGCGCACCACGACCCACGCGACGCCACCGAGCACGAGCAGGATCAGCCCGATCACCAGCGACTCGACGAGCAGCAGGCGGTTGAGCGTCTGGTCGACCTCGCCGAGCGGCACGGCCACGACGGTCACGCCGGAGCCGAAGGGCTCGCGCGACGCCAGCGCGCGGTAGCGCGGGGCCTCGTCGGTGAGGCCGCCCACCGTCTGGATCCGGCCGATCGGCAGGGTTGCCGGGAGCCTGGGCTTGGAGGCCACAGTCTGGCTGCCGTAGTCGAGCACGACCTCGCCGAGGACCTTTCCGGCGTCGTTGCGCCGCTGGCCGTAGGTGCCGGGCGGAAGGCCGATGCCGCCGTGCGGGCCGCCGTCGCCGCGTCCGTGGTCGCGGCCGGGCGGCCCGGGCTCGGACCCGATTCCCTGCTCGGCGAGCGCGCCCGCCACCGCGTCGGTCGCCGAGCGCGCCTGGTCGTCGATCCGCTTGAGCAGGAACGAGCGCTGCTCGGCGTAGGTGACGCCGCCCAGCAGCAGCAGGCCGGCCGCGGCGAGGATCAGCACGGCGGCCAGCAGCCGCGCGCGCAGGGAGGACATCACGCCCGCGGCGTCCGCAACGCGTACCCCACGCCCCGCACGGTGTGGATGAGCGGCGGCCCGTGGCTGTCGAGCTTCTTGCGCAGGTAGCTGACGTAGGTCTCCAGCACGCGCGCGTCGCCTCCGAAGTCGTAGTCCCAGACGTGCTCGAGCAGCTGCCCGCGGGTCAGGACCCGGCGCGGGTTGAGCATCAGGTAGCGCAGCAGCCGGTACTCGGTGGCGGTCAGCTCTACGAGCGAGCCGCCGCGGGTCACCTCGTGGGCGTCCTCGTCGAGCTCGACGTCCTCGAACAGCAGCCGGCTGGACTCCGGCTCGGCGAGCCCGCTGCGGCGCAGGATCGACCGGATGCGGGCGATCAGCTCCTCCAGGCTGAAGGGCTTGGTGACGTAGTCGTCGCCGCCGATGGCCAACCCGCGCACCTTGTCGTCGGTCGCGTCGCGCGCGGTCAGGAAGAGGATCGGCACGCGCGCCCGCTCGGCACCGAGGCGCCGCGCGACCTCGAAGCCCTCCATGTCCGGGAGCATCACGTCGAGCACGATCAGGTGCGGCTTGAACGCGGTCACCGCGGAGATGGCGGCGCCTCCGGTTCCGGCCGACTCGACCGTGAAGCCCTGGTAGCGCAGGGCCATGGAGACGACGTCGACGATGTTCGGCTCGTCGTCCACGACGAGCACACGATGGGTTTCTCGGGTCTCGATCACGGCGCCAGTATCGGGACGCGACCTTAGAGATTCCTGAGCGGCGCCTGAGCGGCTGCGGGGAGCGTTGACTCTCAGCAGACGCCCAGGCTCGGCTTAGCCATGAGGGCGCTCAGGTCTTCTTACAGCTCACGGCCGAGCGGTCGAGCACACCGCCGTCAGCGGCGACGAACCGCAGGGCGGCGTGGCCTGGTGCGAGGCGCACGCGCAGCGCCCCGAAGTGCGCGTCGTCGGCGAACGCGAGCCGGCGGTCGCTGCGGTCGACGCTGTAGCGGTGCTTTCCGCCGGTCCCGGCGACGTACTGGTAGAGCCCGTCGCGCGGGCGCAAGCGCTGCATGTCGTGGTCGTGGCCGCTGAGCACGAGCGTCGCCCGGCCCTTGAGCGCTTCCCACACGGGCGCCATGTCCGCCGCGTCCCCGTGCAGGCCCGCGCTGAAGCGCGGGCGATGCCAGTAGGCCAGCACGCAGGTCCCGCGCCGGCGGTGGAGCTCCGCGCGCAGCCAGCGCAGCTGCTCGGAGCCCGCGTCGTGCGCGGCCTCGCTGTTGAGGCTCAGCAGCGTCCAGCCGCCGGCGCGGAAGGCGTACCAGGGCGGCGTCGGATGTCCCGTGACCTTGGCCCAGTAGGGGTCGTAGCCCTGGAGGTGCTGGGGCCACTCGTGGTTGCCCGGCGTCGGGGCGGTTCGCCGCGCGATGGGGCCGTAGAACGAGTCGAAGTTGTCCACGAGCTCCTCAGGGGTGCCGGTCTCGTAGACGTCTCCCAGGTACAGGACCCGCTCGGGCGACTCTGCCGCCATCCGCTGCTCGACAGCGCGCCCCTCCCGGCTGCCGGTGGCGTCCCCGACCGCCCACAGCACCGCCGGGCGGGAGGGCCGCGCGTCCGAGTTGAACGCGGCGTTGCCCACCGGCCGCGCCGGGGGCGTCGCCGAGTCGAGCACCCCGGAGACGAGCACCACGGCCGCCACCACGGCGAGCACGGCGGCGAGGATCAGCCAGCGGAGCATCGGGCCAGCGTGGCAGGCGCGACGGCCGTCGCCCGGATGCCACCATGGCCGCCCATGGCGCCGGACCCGCTCGCCCGCGACCTGCAGGAGATCGTGGGCACCCCCCACGTGCTGCTCGACGACGACGTCCGCGCGCCGTACGAGACCGACTGGACGCGGCGCTTCCATGGCCGGGCGCGCGCGGTCGTGCGCCCCGCCTCGAGCGCAGAGGTCGCGGCGGTGCTCCTCGCCTGCGCCGCGCGCGGAGCCGGCGTCGTGCCCCAGGGCGGCAACACGGGGCTGGTCGGCGCGTCGGTGCCGCGCGACGGCGAGGTCGTGCTCTCGCTCGCGCGCCTGGACGACGTCGGCGAGGTCGACCCCGCGACGCTGCAGGTCGACGCCGGCGCCGGAGCGACGCTCGCCGCGCTGCAGGAGCTCGCGGCGAGCGCGGGCCTCGACGCCGGGGTCGACTTCGCCGCGCGCGACAGTGCGACCCTCGGGGGCCTCGTCGCGTGCGACGCCGGAGGCATTCGCGCGGTGCGGCACGGCACCGTGCGGGCGCGCGTGGCCGGCCTGGAGGCGGTGCTCGCCGACGGCAGCGTGGTGCGCCGCCTGTCGGGCCTGCTCAAGGACAACGCCGGCTATGACCTCACGGCGCTGCTGGTCGGCAGCGAGGGCACGCTCGGCGTGGTCACCCGCGTGCGCTGGCGGCTCGTGCCGCGCCCCGGAGCGCGGGCGCTGGCGCTGATCGGGCTGGACTCGCTGGCGCGGGCCGCGCCGCTGCTCGAGGCCGTCCGGCCCGTGCTGAGCTCCCTGGAGGCGTGCGAGTTCATCACCGACGACGGGCTGACGCTGGTGCTCGAGCACCTGCGCATCGGCTCGCCCGTCGAGCCGCGCTCGCCCGCCTACGTGCTGCTCGAGTGCGCGGGAGCCGACCCCGTGGCCGAGCTGGCGGCCGCGCTCGAGGCGGCGGGTGTGGACGATGCGGTCGTCGCCGACGACACGGCGGGCCGCGAGCGGCTGTGGCGGGTGCGCGAGGCGCACACCGACGCGATCGCCGCCGCCGGGATCCCACACAAGCTCGACGTCGGCGTCCCGCTCGCGCGCCTAGCGGAGTTCGTCGCGCGCGTCCCCGAGCGGCTCGCCGAGGTCGCCCCGGATGCTCGAGCGATCCTCTTCGGCCATCTCGGCGACGGCAACGTGCACGTCAACGTGCTCGGCCCCGATCCCGAGGACGAGGCGGCCGACGAGGCGGTCCTCCGGCTCGCCGCGGACTGCGGGGGGACGATCAGCGCCGAGCATGGCGTGGGGGTCGCGAAGGCGAAGTGGCTGGGGCTGGCGCGCTCGCCCGAGGAGATCGCGGCGATGCGCGCGGTCAAGACCGCGTTGGATCCGCGCGACCTGTTGAATCCCGGTGCGGTCCTGACCAGGAGCTAGGCAGAGGAGAGAGGCGCAATGGCAACGGAGCACGAGACGGTGTTCACGCTCGACGTCACGCCGATCAAGTTCGGGCCCGGCGCGGTCGCCGAGGCCGGCTGGGAGCTCAAGCGCCTGGGCGTCACGCGCGCCCTGCTGGTCACCGACCCCGGGGTCCGCGCCGCGGGGCATCCCGACCGCGTGCGCGAGGCGATCGAGGCGGAGGGCATCGAGGTCGTCGTCTACGACCAATCGCGGGTGGAGCCGACGCTCGACTCGCTGCAGGAAGCCGCGGACTTTGCGCGCGACGCGAAGGTCGACGGCTTCGTGTCGGTCGGCGGCGGGTCGAGCATCGACACCGCGAAGGTCGCCAACCTCGTCACGAGCCACCCGGCCGAGGTCATGGAGTACGTCAACCCGCCGATCGGCGGCGGCCGCAAGCCGCCGGGCCCGCTCACGCCGCACCTCGCGATCCCGACCACGTCGGGCACGGGCGCCGAGGCCACCACGGTCGCCGTCCTCGACATCCCCGACCTGAAGGTCAAGACCGGGATCTCCCATCGCTACATGCGCCCGGCGCAGGGCATCGTCGACCCGGACCTGACGCGCACGCTCGGCAGCGAGGTGACCGCCTCGGCCGGCCTCGACGTCGTCTGCCACGCTGCCGAGTCCTTCCTCTCCAAGCCGTTCGACAGCCGGCCCAGGCCCGAGACCCCGGACGACCGGCCGCCCTACCAGGGCTCCAACCCGGTCGCCGACGTCTGGTCGGCGAAGGCGCTGGAGTACGGCGGGCGCTACCTGCGCCGCGCCGTGCAGGACGCGGAGGACATCGAGGCGCGCGGCTACATGATGCTCGGCGCGGCGATGGCCGGCGTGGGCTTCGGCTCGGCCGGGGTGCACATCCCGCACGCGTGCGCGTATCCGATCGCCGGGCTCAAGCACGTCTACCAGCCGCCCGGCTATCCCGAGGACCACCCCTTCGTGCCGCACGGGCACTCGGTCATCGTCACCGCACCGGCGGCGTTCCGCTTCACCTACGAGGCCGATCCCGAGCGCCATCACCACGTTGCAGAGCTGCTGACCGGCGGCCCCATCGAGGATCCCGGCCCGGACACGCTGCCCGAGGTCCTGCGCACGCTCATGCGCGACGTCGGCGCCCCGTCGGGGATCGCGGAGCTCGGCTACACCGAGGACGACATCCCGGCGCTCGCCGAGGGCGCGATGAAGCAGCAGCGCCTGCTCGTCATCGCTCCGCGCGAGGCCACCGAGGAGGACCTCCGCCGCATCCTCCAGGCCTCGCTCTAGCCTCCCAGGCAATTCTCAGGATGCGCTGAGGCCCGCTTCACACTGACGGTGCAGGCTGCTTGACACGCCTCGCCCCTCCCAGGAGCCCCTCATGCCGACCTCGCTCTTCGACGACCCGCCGCGCCACGCTCCGCCCTCGCCTCCGCCGCACCGACCCGAGGTGGCCGAGGAGCCCCCGCTGCCGCCGCGCCGCCCGGGCCTGCCGCTGCCGCTCGTGCTCGCTGCGCTGCTCTCGAGCGGGCTCACCGTCGGGCTGCTCGCGCTGACCGGCGCGTTTGGCGGCAGCGACACGTCGAGCCCCGCGAGCGTCGCCGCGCCGGTGGCCACGACGCCGATCGCGCGCGGCGCGCTCAACGCGAGGGCGCTCTACACGAGCGCGGCTCCCGGCGTGGTCGACATCACCGCCCGCGGGGTGAGCACCGACACCCGCAGCACGTCGCCGTTCGGCGGCCCCTCCCAGCAGTCCCAGGCGACCGCCACCGGGACCGGCTTCGTGGTCGACAAAGCGGGCAACATCGTCACGGCGGCGCACGTCGTGGACGGCGCGTCCTCGATCTCCCTGACCTTCCACGACGGCACCACGCGCTCCGCGAAGCTGCTCGGCCTCGACGACGCGACCGACGTCGCGGTCATCAAGGTCGACCCCTCGGGCCTGAAGCTGCAGCCGCTCTCGCTCGGCCGCTCGTCCTCACTGGGCGTCGGCGACGAGGTCGCGGCGATCGGCGACCCCTTCGGCTACGCGCGCAGCCTCAGCACCGGGATCGTCTCCGGGCTTGACCGGACGATCAAGGCGCCCAACGGCTTCACCGTCGCGCACGCGATCCAGACCGACGCCGCGCTCAACCCCGGCAACTCCGGCGGCCCCGTGCTCAACGCCTCCGGGCAGGTCATCGGCATCGCCGACCAGATCGCCACGGGCGGGACCGACGCCAACTCGGGCGTCGGCTTCGCGACGCCGATCGACCTCGTCTCCTCCGAGCTGCGCAAGCTCGAGGGCGGCCAGGACGTCCGCCACGCCTACCTCGGCGTCGCCACCGCGACCGCCGCTGACACCGCGGGCCAGGGCGCAGCGGTGGGCACCGTCTCTCCCGGCGGGCCGGCCGACGACGCCGGCCTGCAGGCCGGGGACGTCGTGACCAAGCTCGACGGCACGTCGATCAAGACCAGCGGCGAGCTCGTCGCCGCGCTGGCGGCGCACCAGCCGGGCGACCGGGTAAAGCTGGAGGTCCGGCGCGGGGGCGGGACGACCGCGGTCGAGGTGACGCTGGGGGACCAGCCGGCGCATTCGTAGGGGATGATGGGCGGCGTGGACGACGCCGACCTGCAGGCTCAGATGGACGAGTTCCAGCGCTGCCTCGAGCAGCGCGACGCGGCCGGCGCGGAGGCGGTGCTCGACGTCGACTTCGCCCTGGTCCTCGTGCACCCGTCGCCGGCGATCATGCCCCGCGCACGCTGGCTCGAGGTGCTGCCGGACTACGTCGTGCACGACTACGAGCTGCAGGAGCGACGCACCGACCTGGCGGGCGACTGCGCCTGCGTGTTGCAGCGCGTCTCGATGCGGGCCACAGTCCTCGGCGTGAACCGCAGCGGAACCTTCGTCATCAGCGACGTCTGGCTGCGCCGGTCATCGGGCTGGCGCCTCTGGAGGCGACACTCGACGCCGCTGGCCGCCGGAGACATGCCGGGAGCCTGAACGCCGCTACCCCTTCGCAGGCAGCGACCGCGCGTACGCGACGCCGCGCTTCACCCACGGCTCGAGCTCACCGTCGCTCTGCAGTCCCTTCACATCGACCCGCAGCCAACCCTGCATCTCCCGCCCGCGCATCTCGAACGGCCGCGCGTGCGGTTCTGCGGCGAGCGCGTCGGTCTCGTCGGGGTCGACGCGCACCATCAGCCCGCCCTGGCCGCTGGCGCCGACCGACATGTTGCCGCCGACCAGGAACGCGAGGCCGCCGAACATCTTCATCTCGGTCACGCCGGCCTCGCCGGCGAGCAGCTCGCGGATGCGGTTGGCGAGGTCCTCGTCGTACGCCATGCCCAGAAGTATCCACGACCCGCCACGCACGAAAGCCCGGCCAGATAGCCGGGCTCCCATGCTGCTCTCGCGGTCGGTTGGTGGCTGCGCGCCTAGCGCCCCATCGTGTTGACCGCGGTCACGTTGAAGCCGGAGTCGACGAGGACCTCGAGCTCGGTGCCGTCGGCCTTGCGGACGTGCGCCTCGTAGGGCGAGCCGTGGTCGACGTCGGTCTCGACGCGCTCGATGGTGCCGCCCGACACCTTCTTCTCGGCCGCGGCCTTGACCTTCGCCGCCACGCCGGCCGACAGGGCCTGCTCGGTCTTGCCGTTGGCGCCGACGTGGCCGCCCGGCTTGGTCGGGTCGCGCGGCGGCTGAGCCTGGCCGGCTGACGGCGACGGGGTCGCGGTCGCCGAGCTCGTGCTGGTTGCAGCGCTGGCGATCGCCGAACCGCCGAGGGCGAGGCGCCGAGCGCGGCGAGTGTGGCTACGGTCTTGCGGGCACTTCGGAACATGGGTTCCTCCTGGGAAGCGGGTGGACTGCTCGCATCCTGCGGGCGGCGCCTGAGCCGGGCGCGGCAGGAGACTGGGAGTCCCCCGAGCCGCCGGAGACCGCGACTGGAGGTGGAGAACGACAGTGCCTGACGTGGTCCTCGGCGTCGACATCGGAACCACGGCGACGAAGGTCGTCGCGTTCGACGCGACGGGCGCCGAGCACGGCGCGGCGAGCCGCGAGTACCCGCTCGACGAGCCCGAGCCGGGCGCGGCGGTCCAGGACCCGGACGTCATCCTGGCCGCCGTGGTGGCCGCGACGGGCGAGGCGGCGGCGGAGGCGGACAAGGCCGGCGCGCGCGTGGCCGGCCTGTGCTTCTCGGCGGCGATGCACTCGCTGATCGGCCTGGACGAGCACGACCGCCCGCTGACGCCCTCGATCACCTGGGCCGACACGCGTGCCGCCGCCCAGGCCGAGCGCCTGCGCGACGGGAAGGGCGGCTCGGAGCTCCAGCGCCGCACGGGAACCCCGCCGCATCCGATGTCGCCGCTGCCCAAGCTCTGCCGGCTGCGCGCGTGCGAGCCCGAGACTTTCGCCGCCGCGCGCCGCTGGGTCGGGATCAAGGAGTACGTGCTCTTTCACCTCACCGGCGAGTGGGCGCTCGACCACGCGATCGCCTCGGGCACCGGGCTGCTCGAGCTGGCGACGCTCGACTGGGACGCGCCGGCCCTGGCGCTTGCGGGCGTCGAGCGCGCGCAGCTCTCGCCGCTCGTCGCGGTGACGCACGTGCTCGAGCTGCGCTCTCCCGATCTCGGCCTGCCCGCCGGCACCCCGGTCGTGGTCGGCGCGAGCGACGGCGCGCTGGCCAACCTCGGCGTGGGCGCCGTGCGGCCGGGCGTCGCGGCCTGCTCGATCGGGACCAGCGGCGCGCTGCGCGTGCTCGTCGAGGAGCCCACGATCGACCCTCTCGGGCGGGTGTTCTGTTACGCGTTCACCCCTGGCCGCTGGCTGGTCGGCGGCGCGATCAACAACGGCGGCGTGGTGCTCGAGTGGACGGGCGACGCGCTCGCTCCCGACCTCGAGGGCGAGGAGGCGCTGCTCGAGGTCGCCGCGCGCGCCCCCGCGGGAAGCGACGGCCTGCTGATGCTGCCCTACCTGCTCTCAGAGCGCGCGCCGCACTGGAGCGCGCTGGCGCGCGGCGCCTACGTCGGGCTCACGCGCGCGCATCGCCGCGAGCACCTGATCCGTGCCGCGCTCGAGGGCGTGTGCCTTCAGCTCGCGCTCGTGCTGGACTCGATGCGGGCCGCCGGGATCGAGGTCCACGAGCTGCGCGCGACCGGCGGCTTCGCGCGCTCGCCGCTGTGGCGGCAGATGCTCACCGATGCGCTGGGCATGGACGTCGGCTTCCCCGCCGGGCGCGAGGGCTCGGGCTTCGGCGCGGCCCTGCTGGGGATGCAGGCGCTGGGGATGATCGAGAGCCTCGACGTGGCCGCCGAGCTGGTGCGGACCGAGTCGGTCGAGCACCCCGACCCGTCGGCGGCCGCGCTCTACGCGGACGCCCTGCCGGTCTTCGCCTCGCTCTACGACGCGCTGACTCCGGCCTTCCGCGCGCTGGCGAGTGACCGCCCGGCACCGGGGTAGAGAGAGGCTTCCAATATGTGCTCGCGCCGTCGTGACGCACGCAGGCACGCACCGGCTGGGGCCCGCCAATGCGACCCTGTCGGTGCACACCCGGCGGGGAGGGGCGGCGGCGAAGGCCGGGCATGACCTCGTGATCGGAGTGACGGCCTGGGAGGCGACGCTCGTGCTCGCGGAGGACCCCGCCGCGACGAGCGCCGAGCTCACCGCGGACGCGAGCTCGCTGCGCGTGCAGCGCGGGACCGGCGGGATGCAGGCCCTCGGCGACGACGACCGGGCCAACATCCACCAGACGATCGACGACAAGGTCCTCAAGCGCCGGGGCATCGTGTTCCGGTCGACCGGCGTGCAGAGCGCGGCGGCCGGCCGCCTCGCCGTGGAGGGCGAGCTGACGCTCGCCGGGACGAGGCCGGTCGCGTTCGACCTCGTCGTCGGCGACGACGGCACGCTCAGCGCCACCGCGGTCGTGACACAGACGCTCTGGGGCATGAAGCCCTACTCGGCGCTGTTCGGGGCGCTGAAGGTGCTCGACGACGTCGAGGTCGTGCTCGACGGCCGGCTGTAGGAGGCGCTGGCCCGGCGTCAGCTTGGAGCCGCCAGGTCCCGGTTCTCAGGCACGAACTTGCTTGCCGTGAACGTCGCGCCCTGAGGGTCGGCGATGACCGTCATCCGGACCCACGGGGCGTCGAACGGTGCGAGGAGCACGGTGCCGCCGAGCTCGGCGGCCTTGTCGGCGATGGCATCCGCGTCGTCGACCCCGAAGGTGACGCCCCAGTTCGGAGCAGCGTCCGGCTGGTCGTCGGGGATCGGGAGGAGCGACGCGACGACGTCTTCGAAGCCCGCGGGGGCAGCCGCGGCCGCCATCTGCTTGCGCAGCTCAGGATTGTCGCGCTCCAGGTGGTCGCCGTAGCCGGGCTGCGTCCACATCGTCGTGCCGCGCTCCAGTTCGAGCGTCTGCCATCCGAACACCGAGCCGTAGAAGGACGTGGCGAGTTCGGCCGCGCGCGTGCTGAGCTGGTTGAAGATCAGGCTGCCGTGCTCGTTGACGATCCGTGCACCGTCGTGCTCGTTCGCCTGCCAGACCCGGAACGCCGCGCCCTCGACGTCGGTGAACACGGCCATCCGGCCCGCGTCCATGACGTCGGAGGGCTCGCTCACGATGCTGCCGCCGCAGTCCCGGACCTTCGATGCGGTCTCGTCCGCGCTGTCGACCCAGAGGTAGGTGTTCCACGTCGCGGACGGAGCCGCTGCCGCACTCGATCCGATCGCGGCGACGTCGCCGCCCCGGATCCGGCCCATGAAGTACCTGCCCTCCGACCCCGGGGGCATCATGTCCTCGAGCTCCCATCCGAAGAGGCCGCCGTAGAAGGCGACCGCGGCCTCGGGATCGGGCTGGCTCGTGTCCACCCAGCAGGGCACTCCGGGTATGTATCCGTGTCGCTCGGGCATTCGCCGCTCCTTCGAAGTTGACTGCTTGCCGACGGCGACGGTATTCGCGATTTAGGACAGTATCTGTCCTCGATTCTCCATCAGTCGCGGTATACGGTCTGGGCGTCGAGCCCGCCCTCGACGCCGGGAGGCAGGGCGCCTGTGCCGTGCGCGTAGAGCGCGAGGTCCTCGACCGTCTTGACCTGTGCGGGGGTCGTTGCCGTCGCCTGCGACCTCGGAGGGGCTCATGTGGTAGCCGTGCCCCGGCGACCAGCTGCGCGTGGTCGGGCTGCTTGCCGTCGGAGTGGTGTCAACTAGTGTCCCTGGTGTGAGCTCCCGGCGCGCCTGCCTCGTGGTCCCGGCGGCGCCGCCCGCCAAGCTCGCCAAGGGCGCGACGCTGTCCGCCGACGAGGTGGTGGTCGACCTCGAGGACGCGGTGCCGGCGGACGCGAAGGAGGAGGCGCGCGTGACGGTGGCGCTGGCGCTCGGCGGTGAGTGGGAGGCCCGGGCGGTCGCGGTGCGCGTCAACGCGATTGGCACGCCGTGGTGCCACGAGGACCTGATCGCGATCGCCGCGGTCGAGCGCGACGAGGTGACTGCGGTGCTGCCCAAGGTCGAGCACCCCGACGACCTCGCCTTCGCCGAGCGGCTGCTCGACGGCGCCGAGCGCGCGGTCGGGCGCACGACGCCCGTCCGCCTGATCGCCCTGATCGAGACCGCGGCCGGGCTCTCGCGCGCCGCCGAGATCGCGCGCGCGTCCGCGCGCCTCGACGGCCTCGTGCTCGGCTACGCCGACCTCGCGGCCTCGCTCGGGCGCCCGGGCCCCGTGGCGCCCGAGGACTGGCGCTTCGCCCAGGACGCCGTGCTGGTCGCGGCGCGCGCCGCCGGGCTGCAGGCGATCGACGGGCCGCACCTCGGGGTGCGCGACGACGAGCGCTTCCGCGCGGAGGTCGAGCACGCCCGCGCGCTGGGCTTCGACGGCAAGTGGGCGATCCATCCCGCGCAGCTGCCCGCGCTGATCGAGGCGTTCACGCCGTCGGCGCAGGATGTCGCTGAGGCGCGCGCGACGCTCGACGCGCTGGAGGGCGCGGCGGCCGGCGGGGCGGGGGCGGTCGCCGTCGACGGCCAGATGCTCGACGAGGCGCTCGCCCGCTCGGCGCGACGGGTGATCGCGCGCGCCGGGGCGCAGCCTTGAGCCTCGCGTCGGCCACCTCGCCGGCCCCCCCGTGGTTCGAGGACCTGCCGGTCGGCGAGCGCTTCGACGCGGCGCCCTCGATCACCCTGACCGAGGGGCACGCGGCGCTGCACCAGGCGCTCGCGGGCGACCGCCTGCGGATCGCGCTCGACCACGGGCTCGCGGCCGCCGTGCTCGGGCCCGGGGCGGCGGCGGCGCACCCGGCGCTGGTGTGGGACACCGCGATCGGCCAGTCGACCGTTGCGACCGGCCGCGTGGTGGCCAACCTCTTCTACCGCGGGCTGCTGCTGCACCGCGGCGTGCGCGTGGGCGACACGCTCCACACGACCACCGAGGTCGTGGCGCGGAGGGAGAACTCCGTCAAGGAGGGGCGCAGCCCGACCGGCCTGGTCGTCCTGCGCATCCGCACCGCCGACCAGGACGAGCGCCCCGTGCTCGACTTCACCCGCTGCGCCATGCTGCCGCTGCGCGACGAGCCCACCGGCGTGCAGGGCGACGTCGGCGAGGGCGCCGTCGACCTCGAGCTCGAGCCGCTGCGCGCGGCGGCCGCGGGGCTCGACCTCGGCGCCTATCGCGACCGCGTCCCCGGGCCGCACTTCGATGAGCTGCGCGACGGCTGGGCCTGGGAGGTCGAGGGCGGTGACGTCGTCGACGCCGCGCCCGCGCTCGCGCGGCTGACGCTGAACGTCGCGATGGCGCACCTCGACGCGGACTCCGCGCACGGCCGCCGGCTGGTCTACGGCGGCCACACGATCGCGCTGGCCGCGGGGCAGGCGGCGCGCGCGCTGCCCTCGCTGGTGACGATCCTCGGCTGGCACGCCGCCGACCACGGCGGCCCGGTGTTCGAGGGCGACACGCTGCGCTCGCGGGTCGCGCTCGAGCGCCGCGAGGCGCTGCCGTCCGGCGGCGGGCTCGTGCACCTGCGCTCGCGCGTGAGCGCCGACCGCGCGGCCGGCGGCGAGCGCGCGGACGTGCTCGACTGGCGCTTCGTCGCGGTGCTGGCGTGAACGCCTCCGCGCAACCGCTCGCCGACCTGCGCGTTGTCGAGGGCTCGGCGTTCGTCGCCGCTCCGCTCGGCGGGATGACGCTCGCGCAGCTCGGCGCCGACGTGATCCGCTTCGACCAGATCGGTGGCGGGCTGGACGTCAACCGCTGGCCGCTCGCCCCCTCGGGACGCTCGCTGTTCTGGGCCGGGCTGAACAAGGGAAAGCGGTCGATCCAGCTCGACCTACGCTCACCCGAGGGCCGCGAGCTCGCGGCCGCGCTGATCGGCGCGCCCGGGGGGGGCGCGGGGATCTTCCTCACCAACTTCCCGGCGCGCGGCTGGCTCGCCCACGACGCGCTGCGCGAGCGCCGCGGCGACCTGATCATGTGCGCGCTGAGCGGCAACCCCGACGGCTCCTCCGAGGTCGACTACACGGTCAACCCCGCCACCGGATTCCCCTGGGCCACCGGCCCGCGCGAGCTCGCCGGGCCGCTCAACTCGGTGCTGCCGGCGTGGGACGCGATCATGGGCGGCCTCGCCGTGACCGGGATCCTCGCCGCCGAGCGCCACCGCTCGCGCACCGGCGAGGGCCAGCTGATCCGGCTCGCGCTGTCGGACGTCGCCTTCGCGATGGTCGGCAACCTCGGCCGCATCGCCGAGGCTCAGCTCGACGGTCACGACGCCGCGCGCGACGGCAACTACCTCTACGGGGCCTTCGGCCACGACTTCGCGACCAGCGACGGGCGCCGCGTGATGATCGTCGCGCTCACCGGCCGCCAGTGGCGCGCGCTCGTCGAGGTGACGGGGACGGCCGAGGTGTTCCAGAGCCTCGCCGGCGCGACCGGGCACGACCTCTCCTCCGAAGAAGGGCGCTTCGGCGCGCGCGACCTGATCGCGGCGATCCTGCGGCCGTGGTTCGAGGCGCGCTCGCTCGACGAGGCGCGCGAGGCGTTCGAGGGCACCGGCGTGTCCTGGGGCCCGTACCAGACCTTCAAGCAGCTGGTGGAGTCAGACGCTCGCTGCTCGGAGGCCAACCCGCTGTTCTCAACGCTCGAGCAGCCCGGGATCGGGAGCTACCTCGTCCCCGCCTCGCCGCTCGAGCTGACGGGGGCGGGAAGGCAGCCCGCTCGCCGGGCGCCGCTGCTCGGCGAGCACACCGAGGAGATCCTCGCCGGCGTGCTGGGGCTTGGCGATGCCGAGATCGGCCGGCTGTTCGACGCCGGCACGGTCGCGGGCGCCGCGATCGCCGTCTGAGCCAGGCTGAGCTCGCGCGCCCTTCTGGCCGCCCGAACGGCTCTTGCCCGCCGCCAGGGCGCTGCGTTACCGTCGGCGCAGTGGCGCGGCCTGACGCGCCTCCATCCATGCCCAGACGCGCTGACCCCGAGGAGCAGGCGAACGAGCAGCGGCAACGGGCGCCGCTGCCCGACCCGCCGGCCAAGGCCGTCCCTGCGCCCGCGCCCCACGCCTCGCTGACCGCCGGCGGGGTCCTCGCTCTCCAGCGCAGCGCGGGCAACGCCGCCGTCACGGCGATGCTCGGCGGGCGCTCGCCGCTGAGCCGAACCGTCACCGCGACCACCGCCCCCGGCCCGACCGCGCCGGTGGCGGGACCGGACGCGGCGCATCACACGCGCGCCGAGCTCGAGGCCATGACGCTCTCGGAGTTCAACGCGTTCGCCGAGGCGCAGGCCGATTGGGCGACCGAGCCGGGCCGTCCCGCGACCACCCCGCCGATGCCCGCGGCCTTCCGGGAGAAGCTGCGGGTGCTGCTGGAGTTCTCGCGCGAGAGCGAGGGCGGGACCCAGCCGGTGCTCGCGGGCTGCGGCACGATGATCGTCCACGACCTCGTCGCCACCGGCCTCGGCAACACCGTGCGCGGCAAGCTGCGCCGCTACGCGCAGGCGGTCGCCCAGGCCCACGTGACCGTCGAGCTCCAGCAGACCGCCGACGTGGCGCGCGCCCAGCAGTTCGGCGCGGCGCTGATCAAGCTCGAGGCGACGCCGGGGCCGGGCGTCAGCCACGCGATCTTCAAGCAGACCGGCGACGACTCCCTTGGCAAGCTCGTCGACTCGGGCTTCCTCGACGACTTCATCGCCTACTGCCGCATCTGCCACCCGCTGCTCGAGGCCCCGGGCTCGGAGATCGACTCCTACCTGGCGCTGCGCAACGAGGGCGCCAACCCGATCGCCTACCACTCGCGCCTGCCCGACGTGCGCAACTACCACCGCTTCGAGAAGAACGCGCTCGACCGGCTCGCGCTCAACGTTCGCCATACGCGCAAGGACAAGCCGCTCTTCCTCATCCTGCACTCGAACTTCGATCACAACGGCGCGTTCCACCGCGACCCGAACCTGACCGCGGTGATCACCGACAGCCGGCACCTGACGATCCTCGTCGAGGGCAAGGAGACGCTCGCGGAGATCCAGAGCGAGCTCTCCCCGCTCGCGCACCGCTACGGGCAGGGCGACCGGATCGAGCAGGTCATGTTCGCCGGCCACGGCAACAGCAACGTGATCCAGATGGCGGGGACCATGGACGCCGCGGCGCTGGGGAGGGGCGAGACGCCCGAGCGCTCCGAGCGCGGGCAGGACATCAACTCCGCGCCCGGCCACACCGCCGGGACCGACGCGCTGATGCACGAGCTGCTGGCGAACATGTCGACAAGCCCGAACGCGCGGATCGTGCTCAACGGCTGCCTCACCGCCTCCAACGCCGTCAACGGGCCGCTCGACCACGACCCGGCGACCGCCGCGCGGCAGGTCACCGCCGCCATCGCCGCGCAGCCGAGCCTGGCGACCTATCTCGCCACCGCGGCTGCCGGCACCTCGGTGGGCGTGAAGGGCGCCAACGCCTCCTTCGACCAGGTCGGGCTGGAGGACGCCGGCGGGAACCTCGACATCATCGCCGCCGGCGGCGACGACCCGCAGCTCACGGCCTCCAAGCTCGACTACGTACGCGGCGGCACCGAGCCGCAGGGCGCGCTGCGCGCCGTGCTCGAGGTCTGGGCGTCGGACCGGCTCGCGACGCCGGTGACGACGACGTCGCTGGACGCGGTGCGAGCCCGCCTCGCCGCGGAGCCGGCGTCGGCCGAGTGGGACGCGCGGATCATCCAGACGCTCTACCGGATCGTGGCCGCCAACCCCGACGACGCGGACCTGATCCGCCAGCTCGGCAACTGCGCGGGCGACCTCAGCGAGGCCAACGCCGAGGAGAAGTGCCGGGTCAGCGCGATGGAGAGCGTCCCCGCCGCCCACCTCGCGACCATCTTCACGGGCCTGATGGCGACGTCGCTGTGGACGAGCGAGGCGCGCGTCCCGCTGGTCGTGTACCAGCGCTGGCTGCGCGCCGACGCGACCAAGGGCGCGAACTTCCTCGCGACGCTCGGGACGAGCTTCACCTGCGCAACCGCGCGCACGTTCGTGGACCTGCCGCGGATGTCCGCGGAGCTGCCCGCGCTGCTGCCCGTCGCCCACGCGGCGGCGCCCTCGAGCGGCGAGCTCAAGCTCGCGCTGCTGGGCGCCGCCGGCGCCTCGGTGGACGCGACCTCGCGCACGTTCCTGCGCGCCGTCATCGGGACGGCCCCGGCCTTCCCGCCCGCGCTGGGCATCGACGGGCTGCTGGGCGGGATGCGCACCCAGGCCGACATCGAGGTCGCGATCGGGGTGCGCGGGCCGGCCGCCACGCCCCCCACCGGCACGCCGGCCGGGCCGCCCAACAACGTGGACCTCGACGGCGACGGCGTCAACGACTTCCGCGTCGAGCCGATGACGCGCCGCGGCGCGGTCGCCGCCTCGCGGCTGAACGTCCGCCGCCGGCCCGACATCGCCTCGGACTCGCTGGACCTCCTGCCGCGCGGCAGCCGCGTCGACCTGATCGGCACCTCGGGCGACTGGTACGCGGTCGAGCACCGCCCGCCCGGCACGGCCTTCGTGCACAAGGACTTCATCGACCTGCGGCCGTCGCTGTAGGCGCCGGGAACGAACGCCGGCCTACGCACCCATCGCCAGCGCCACGATCGCGTCGTCCGGCCCGTCCTGTGCCGCCAGCAGCCGCTCGCCCCCGGGGTGGAACACGAGGCCGGTGACCGGTGCGTCGAGCGCGACCTCGGCGACCTGCTCGCCGGCGGGCGACCACAGCCGCACCGTGCCGTCCTGGCCGCCGCTGGCGAGCGTGGCGCCGCCCGGGGCCCACGCGAGCCCCGCGGCCTCGCCGGGGTGCGCCTGCCAGCGCGCGGTCTCTTCCCAGCTCTGTGCGTCCCAGATCGCGACGGTGCCGTCGGCGCTGCCCGCTGCGAGCCGCTGCCCCTGGGCGTCCAGACGCAGCGTCCGCGCGACCGTGGGCATGGCTGCCAGCGTGGCGACGGGGCGGCCGTCCGGGCGCCCGCGGACGTCGATCGTCCGGCCGCCCGCGGCCACGAGCGCGCGCCCGACCACGAGCGCGCCGCGCGGCTCGGAGCGATCGCCCTCCCAGAGCACGGTCGCGCGATCGCCGTCGCGGAGCACGATGCGGGCGGGCGGCCCGCTCCAGCCCGCCTGCGCGGGCAGCCCTCGGGGCGGGCGGTACTCGGCGTAGACGGCGAGCGCGGAGCCGTCCGGGGCCCACGCGCCGGCGCTCGCCGCGAAGCCCTCGGCGGCCGTGGGATCGAGGCCGGCGGCGACGAGGTCGCGGACCGGGGGAGAGGGCTCCCAATCGCGGGCGGCGCGGCCGTAGACGAGCGGCGCGACGAGCACGCGGTTGTCGTCGATGTCAAAGCTCAGCTCGCCGAGCAGCTGCCCGGGGGCGCCGGCCGACGCGACGACCACATCGTCCTCGTACAGGTGCAGCTGCTGGGCCGAGGAGCAGGCCCACGCGCGGCCGTCGGGGGCGTAGGCGACGCGCGCGCCGGTGGCCTCGCGCCACTCGCGCTCGCGGGTCAGCCGGGCGCCGGTCATGTCGCCAACCCTAACCACCGGCGGGTGCGCCCGCCGGGCAGGAGAGGCCGCGGCGCCCGCGAATGCCCGGGCATGCTCCGCCGGGCACTGCTCCTCATGGCCGCAGCGGCGTTGTGCCTCTCGGCGACGGGGTGCGGCGGCGGCGCCGATCGCGCCCAGGCGCGCGCGACGACCGAGCGCTTCTTCGCGGCGCTGCAGCGCCACGACGGCAGCGGCGCCTGCGCTCAGCTGAGCAAGGACACGCGGGCCTCGATCGAGAGCCAGGTGAGCAAGCCGTGCGCCGACGCGATCGGCAGCCTCAGCCTGAAGCCCGAGCGCGTCATGAGCGTGCAGGTGTTCATCACCAACGCCAAGGCCGACGTCAGCGGGGGCGAGAGCGTGTTCCTCGACCGCGACAAGGAGGGCTGGCGCGTCTCCGCGGTGGGCTGCAAGCCCCAGGGCGGCACGCCCACCAACATTCCCTTCGACTGCGAGGCCCAGGCCTGATGCGCGCGCTCTTCTTCACCTACCTGATCGTGATCGTGACCGGGATCACCTTCTACCTGCTCATCGCGCTGATCAGCCGCTAGCGTCGCCGTGTCCACCCGCCTGCGCAACAACGGCCTCGGCCTCTTCTTCGGAGGGCTCTTCCTGCTCGCGGTCGTCGGCGAGGCGCTCGTCGGGCACTCCGACTACAACCACGTCCAGGCCGCCCATCACAGCGACGGCATCTCGCTCGCGCGCTACCTGACGTCGTCGAGCTTCGGGGCGGACCTGCTCGAGAACTGGCAGTCGGAGTACCTGCAGTTCACGCTCTACATCCTGAGCACCGTGTGGCTGCTCCAGCGCGGCTCGCCGGAGTCCAAGCCGCTCGACCAGGCCGGCGGCGAATCCGACGAAGCCCAGCTGATCGGCAGCCACGCGCGCAAGAACTCGCCACTGTGGGCGCGCGTGGGCGGGCTGCGCACGCGCCTGTACTCGAACTCGCTGGTGATCGTGATGACCGCGATCTGGCTCGGCTCGTGGGGCGTGCAGGCCGTCGCGGGACGCGTGTCCTACAACGCCAACCAGCTCAGCCACCAGGAGGCGGCGGTCAACCTGGGCCAGTACCTCGGCACGTCGGACTTCTGGAACCGCACGCTGCAGAACTGGCAGTCCGAGCTGCTCGCCGTCGGCTCGATGGCGGTGCTCTCGATCTACCTGCGCCAGCGGGGATCCCCTGAATCCAAGCCGGTCGGCTCGCCGCACGACGCGACCGGGGTGACGGGGTAGTGTCACACCGGTGCCCGCCGTCGATCTCCACCACCGCCTTGACGGGAGCGAGGACGCGGCGCCGCTGCTGCTTGGTGGGTCGCTCGGCACCCGGTTGCAGATGTGGGAGCCGCAGGTCGGGCCGCTGTCCGAGCGCCTGCGGCTGATCCGCTTCGACCATCGCGGCCATGGCGGCTCGCCGGTGCCCGAGGGCCCGTACGCGATCGAGGATCTCGGCCGCGACGTGCTCGCGCTGATGGACCGCCTCGAGCTCGAGCGCGCGTCCTACGGCGGGCTCTCGATCGGCGGCATGACCGGGATGTGGCTCGCCGCCAACGCGCCGGAGCGCATCGACCGGCTGGTGCTGATCTGCACGGCGGCGCACTTCCCCGACGCGAGCGTGTTCGTCGATCGCGCGGCGGCTGCGCGCGAGGCCGGCAGCGTCGAGGGGATCGCCGACGCGGTGGTCGAGCGCTGGCTGACCCCGGCCTACGCCCAGGCGCATCCGGAGGTCCGCGGCTGGCTGCGCGACATGGTCGCCGAGACCCCGGCCGAGGGCTACGCGGCGTGCTGCGACGCGATCGCCGGCATGGACCTGCGCGAGTCGCTTCCGCAGATCAGCGCGCCGACGCTCGTGATCTCCGGGAGCCAGGACCCGTCGACCCCGCCCGAGCTCCAGCGCGTGATCGCGCAGGCGGTCCCGGATTCGCGCCTGGAGACCGTCGAGGCCGCGCACCTCGGGAGCGTCGAGCGCGCCGACGAGGTCTCCGCCCTCGTCCTCGGGCACGTCGACCGCTAGGCCACAAGCGCGAGCGGGGTCCCCGACGGGTCGCGGATCAGCAGCGCGCCGTCCTCGAGCGGCTCCGGCTCCTGCCCGGACTGTGCCACGAGCCGGTCGCGCGCGGCGGCGTCCGGGAGCACGATCGTCGCGCGCTCCAGCCGCGCCGTTCCCTCCGGCGCCGGGGCGGCGCCCGCGCTCTCCCACGTGTTCGCGCCGAGGTGGTGGTGATAGCCGCCCGCGCTCAGGAACGCGGCCATCGGCCCGAGCTGGGCCATCAGCCCGAAGCCCAGCGCGTCGCGGTAGAACGCCACCGTGGGCGCGATCTCCGCCACCCGCAGGTGCACGTGGCCCATGGTGGTGCCGGCGGCGAGCTGCTCGAACGGCTCGCTGCGCGGATCCTCGAGCTCTCCCAGCAGCGAGCCGGTGTCGAGCGGCAGCGTCGTCATGCGCGCCGCCACCTTGCCCTCCCAGCTCTCGCGCGGGCGGTCCCAGTAGATCTCGATCCCGTGCTCGTCGGGGTCTGAGAGGTAGATCGCCTCGCTGACGAAGTGGTCGGACAGCCCGACCAGCGCCACGCGCTCGCGGGCGGCGTGGGCGAGCCAGCGGGAGAGGTCGATGCGCTCGGGGAGCAGCAGCGCGAAGTGGAAGAGCCCAGCGAAGCCGCCCGCCGGGCGCGCGCCGAGGCGCTCGGTGAGGACGAGCAGGTCCCCGCCGCCGGCGCCCAGGCTCGCGCGGCTGCCGCTGCGCTCGTGGACGAGCAGGCCGATCGCCGACTCGTAGTAGGCGACCGAGCGGTCGAGGTCGGCGACGCTCAGGTGGACGGCGCCGATGCGCGTGCCGGCGGGCACCTCGGCGGCCGTGGGCGTGGCGGCGGCGGTCGCCTCCTCGGGGTCGCGCGGGGTCATCGACGCCCTCTCGACCCCTACGGGGCGACCTCGGCGGCCCGCGCGTGGATCGGCCCGCTCGCGTCGGCGAGCCTGCCGCCCTCGCGCTGCGCGCGCAGCGCGAGGATCTCGCCGAGCACGGCGATCGCGGTCTCCGCGGGCGTGCGCGCCCCCACGTCGAGGCCGCACGGCGAGCTGACGCGGCGCAGGTCCTCGGGGGCGAGGCCCGCCGCCAGCAGCCGCTCCTCGCGGTCGGCGTGCGTGCGCCGGCTCCCGAGCGCGCCGATGTAGCCGGCGCCGCTGTCGAGCGCCGCAGTCAGCGCGGGCTCGTCGAACTTCGGGTCGTGCGTGAACACGAGCACGGCGTCGCGCGGGCCGAGCTCCTCGCCGGACAGGTACTCCGCGGGCCAGGAGACGACGACCTCGGCATGCTCGGAGAAGCGAGGGCTCTGCGCGAACGCGCGGCGGGCGTCGACGATCGTCACGGCGTAGCCGAGCTCGGTCGCGCTCTTGGCCAGCGCCGCCGAGAAGTCGATCGCGCCGAAGATGACCATCCGCGGCGGCGTCGCGTACGCGTGGATCGCGACGCGCAGGGCCGAGCCCATCGTCTCGCCCTTCTCGCTGTAGCGCCGCACGGCCGAGCGGCCCTCGTCGAGGAAGCCGCGCGAGTCGCGGGCGACGCTTGCGTCGAGCAGCTCCGCGTGCCCGAGCCCGCCGGCGGTGCGGTCCTCCAGCACGGCCATCGTCGCTCCGGCCGACGCGCCGTCGAGCAGCGTCGCCAGCGCGACGGGCCGCCCGGCCTCGATCGCGTCGCGCGCGACCTCGAGCGCGTCGCGCGAGCGCAGCTCGTGCACGAACACCTTCACGATCCCGCCGCACATCAGCCCGACGTTGGCGGCCTGCTGGTCGGTGACGCCGTAGGTCGCCACGCGCGGCGGCGCGCCGGCGAGCACGCCCTGGGCCTCCTCGACGAGCGCGCCCTCGACGCAGCCGCCCGTAACCGAGCCCTCGATGCGGCCGCTGTCGTCGACGAGCATCTGCGCCCCTGGACCCAGGGGCGCGGAGCCGAGCGTCTCGACCAGGGTCGCGGAGATCACGCGGCGGCCCTCGGCGAGCCACTGGAGCGCGACGAGCAGCGAGCGCTGGGGCGTCGGGGGAGACGGCATCCTCACGACCGATGATAAGACGGCCGCTGCCGCCGAGTGATAGGACTGCTCGCTCTGCAGCCACAGGAGGAGGAGCACCATGGCCGAAGGCAGCGTGTATCGCGTCACCGAGGTAATCGGCACGAGCAGCGAGTCCTGGGAGGCCGCCGCGCGCAGCGCGATCGACACGGCGGCCAAGACCGTGCGCGATCTGAGAATCGGCGAGGTCCTGCGCCAGGACATCACCGTCAGCGACGACGGCACGCTGAACTACCGCGTGCGCATCGCGCTGTCGTTCAAGTACGGGGCGGCGGCCGATTGAGGCCGCCGGCGAGCTGACCGCGCTGCACGCTCGCGCGCGGGCGCTCGCCGCCGCGGGGACTCGGCGGATCCTCGGGATCGCGGGTCCCCCCGGCGCCGGCAAGTCGACGCTGGCCGCGCAGGTGGTCGCCGAGCTCGGCGGCGCCGCCCGCCTCGTCGGGATGGACGGCTTCCACCTCGCGGGCGCCGAGCTCGAGCGTCTCGGGCGCGCCGACCGCAAGGGCGCACCGGACACCTTCGACGCCGCCGGCTACGTCGCGCTGCTGCGGCGCCTGCGCGACCCCGCCGGCGGGACCGTCTACGCGCCGGAGTTCCGGCGCGAGATCGAGGAGCCGCTGGCCGGCTCGGTCGCCGTCCCGCAGGAGGTGACGCTAGTGGTGACCGAGGGCAACTACCTGCTGCTCGAAGACGGCGAGTGGAGCGGCGTGCGCCCGCTGCTCGACGAGGCCTGGTACGTCGAGGCCGGCGAGCGCGAGCGCGTCGAGCGCCTGGTGCGCCGGCACGTCGAGTTCGGCAGGTCGCCGGACCTCGCGCGGACGTGGGCGCTCGGTTCCGATCAGCGCAACGCCGAGCTCGTGACCCCGACGCGGGCGCGCGCCGACGTCGTGGTCACTCTGGGGTGACCAGCCCACGCCTGTGTGACCGGTGACGGAGTCGCGCGGCGAGCCTCGCGATACGTTCGCCGCATCACTGCCGAGGAGCTGATCCGCGCAACGCGCCGAGCCGGTACCCGGATGCTCGTCGCTGCGAGCGCCACCGGCGCGCTCGTCGTCTTCGGGTTCCTGATCGCGGTGCTGCCCGCGCCCGCGGGCACGCCGAGCCGGGACTCGATCCTGTTCAACCTTCCCGTCTTCCTGATCTTCCTGCCGCTCGCGATCGCGGTCGGCTCGAAGTGGGGCTTCGCGATGCTCGACCGCCGGCTGCGCTGGCTGGTGGCCGAGCGGACGCCGACGGACCACGAGCAGCGAGCGACGCTCAGGCTGCCCTTCGACCAGATGGTCCTCCCCGCGACCGGGTGGGCGACGGCGGCGCTGTTGTTCGGTGCGATCAACCTGCACTACTCGACCGAGCTCGCCGGTCGCGTGGCGATCACGATCGCCATGGGCGGGCTGACCACGTGCGCACTCTTCTTCCTGCTCGGTGAGCGCTCGCTGCGCGACGTCACCGCCCGCGCGCTCGCCTTCGGGCCTCCGCTGCGGCCGGTCGTGCCCGGGGTCGTCGCCCGGGCGGTGATGGCCTGGGCCCTCGCTACGGCGGTTCCGGTCGGCGGCATCGGGTTCATCGCCCTCGGCGTGATCCACGGGGACACGCCTGCCGACTCGACGACGGCCTGGAGCATCGTCTTTCTCGTCGCCGCGACGTTCGCGGTCGGCCTCGTCACGACGGTCGCGGCCGCGCGCTCGGTCGCCGAGCCCATCCGCTCGGTGCGAGCCGCGCTGGCGCGCGTTCAAGACGGCGATTCGGACGTCGAGGTGCCCGTCTTCGATGCGAGCGAGGTCGGCCTGCTGCAGGCAGGCTTCAACGAGATGGCCGCGGGCCTGCGCGAGCGCGAGCGGCTGCGTGACCTCTTCGGGCGCCACGTCGGGGTCGACGTCGCGCGGCGGGCGCTCGACGGCGGGATTGAGCTCGGCGGCGAGCTTCGCAGCGCCGCGGTCCTGTTCGTGGACATCGTGGGGTCGACGGAACTCGCGAGCCGGACGCCGCCCGAGCGCGTGATCGACCTGCTCAACGCGTTCTTCGGGGCCGTCGTCGAGGTCGTCGAGGCGCACGGCGGGTGGGTCAACAAGTTCGAGGGCGACGCCGCGCTCTGCGTGTTCGGCGTCCCGGTCACCGACGACGCCTGCGCCGCCAACGCGCTCGCGGCCGCGCGGACGCTCTCGCGCCGGCTGCTCGAGGACGACCTCCCGGCGGCGGGCATCGCCGTGTCGGCAGGGCGGGTGGTCGCGGGCAACGTCGGCGCGGCACACCGCCTCGAGTACACGGTGATCGGCGATCCCGTCAACGAGGCCGCGCGCCTGACCGAGCTGGCCAAGCGGGAGCCCGGCCGGGTGCTCGCGTCCGGCGCGGCGCTCGACGCGGCGGGCGCGGAGGAGGCGGGGCGCTGGACGCGAAGCGAAGGCGTCCGCCTGCGGGGGCGAAGCGAGGTCACGCAGCTCGCGCGCCCCGCGGGCGTGAAGGGGCACGCGCCGGCGAAGCCGCGGCAGTCGGCGTAGGCGGCGGTCCGGTCCTGCTCAGTCGATCGGCTTGCGCTCGAGGCGGTGCACCGCGGGCCCCTGGAGCACGTCGCCGTCGGTGGAGAAGCGCGACCCGTGGCACGGGCAGTCCCAGCTGCGCTCGGCGCGATTGAAGTTCACCTGGCAGCCGAGATGGGTGCAGGTCGCCGAGACCGCGCTCAGCTCGCCGGCCTCGTCGCGATAGGCGGCGACCTTCTCGCCGGCGAGGCGCACGATGTCGCCCTCGCCGGGCGCCAGCTCCTCAATCGACCGCTGACCGGACTTGCCGAGGCGGTCGCCGACGAAGCGCACCCCCGCCACGGCGTTCTCCTTCACGAACGCGCGCGCGGACGCGCGGGGTGTGAGGCGGTTGGGGTCGAACAGGCTCGCCGACGCGCTCGGGCGGTCGAGCAGCAGGTCGGTCAGCAGCAGCGCCGCGGCGGTCCCGCCGGTCATGCCCCACTTGGCGAAGCCCGTGGCCATCAGCACGCGATCGCCCCGGGGCGTCATGCGCCCGACGAGCGGGAGGCCGTCGATCGTCGTGTTGTCCTGCGAGGACCAGCGGTACTCGACGGAGCGCACGTCCCAGTGCTCGCGGGCAAACGCCTCCAGGCGCCGGTAGCGCTCCTCGGTGTTCCCGCCGGTCCCCGTGCGGTGGCCCTCGCCGCCCACCAACAGCAGTTCCTCGCCGTCGAGCGGCACCGCCCGGACCGAGCGCGTCGGCGAGTCGCCGCTGATGAACATGCCCTCCGGCGGGGAGCCGGCGATGCGGCAGAGGATCGCGTAGGAGCGCTGCGGGTGCACGCGCATGAACGCGAGCGAGCGGTCCGGGAACGGGAAGTGCGTGGCGATGACCACCTGGTCGGCGGTCACGGTGCCGCCAGGGGTCTTCACGAGGCAGCGGTCGTCCGCGTCGACCTGGACGGCATGGGAGTGCTCGTAGACGCGGCCGCCCGCCTCGATCAGGCGATCGGCGAGCGCGAGCAGGTACTTGCGCACGTGGAACTCGGCCTGGTTCTCGAAGCGCACGGCCGCCTCGACCGAGTAGGGCAGCGGGGTCAGCTCGACCAGGCGGGCGGGGAGGCCCGCCTCGATCGCGGCACGCGTCTCCTCCTCGACCTGCGAGCGCGAGGAGGGCGACATCACATACGCGTAGGACTCCCGGCGGCGAAAGTCGCAGTCGATCGCGTTGCGCTCGATACGCGCGGCCATCCACTCGAGCGCGGCCTCGTTCGCCTGCCCGTAGGCGCGCGCAGTGTCCGCTCCGAAGCTCGATTGCAGCCGCGAATAGATCATCCCGTGCTGCGAGGAGACCTTCGCGGTCGTGTGGCCGCTGACCCCGCACGCCAGCCGGTTGGCCTCGAGCAGCACGACGCGGGCGCCCTGCTCCTGAGCGAGCAGCGCGGTCGTGATGCCGACGATGCCGCCCCCGAGCACCACGACGTCGGCCTCGACGTCCTCCTTCAGGCGCGGCAGTGCGGGCGGGGTCGGGCCCGTCTCGACCCACACCGAGGCGCTGCTGGCGGCGGACACGCTCATGGCGAGCGCAGGAGCGCGAGCTCCTCCAGGCGCATCAGCGACTCCGCGTTGCGCAGCTTGGTCGCGAGATGGACGAGTGGGTTCAACGAGAGCACGGCGGTGACGCCGTCGGGGTTCTCGGTCATCCGCACCACGGTGCCCCCGTCGCGGCGGCGCATCCGCATGGTCACGGTCGCTGTCCCGAACGGCCGGCCCTTGGCCCGCAGGCGCAGGAGCTCGGGCGCGCGGGCCTCGAGCGCCTCCGTGTGGTCGCTGACCTTGAACGGCCCGGCACCGATGGTGTGGTGGAACTTGGACCCCGGCGCGGGCCACTCGGGCTCGGCGTCACGGATGACCTTCGAGCCGACGACCCAGTAGCCGTAGCTGCTGGGATCCGCGAGCGCGGCCCACACCGCTTCGGGCGGCACCTGCATGAATCGCTCGTTGGTCGCCACGGCTCCCGGCCTTCCCGACCGGGGGTCGCGCCCAAACGGCTCGTACGCGCCAGATCCGGCTCCCCCGCGCGAGTTCCGGGTAGGAGGCGACGGTGCCCGGGGACTTCGACGCGATCGTCATCGGGGCCGGACACAACGGTCTCGTGGCCGCCAACCTGCTCGCCGAGCGCGGCTGGAGCGTGCTGGTCCTCGAAGCCGAGGCCGAGCCCGGCGGCGCCGTGAAGAGCAGCGAGCTGATCGAGCCGGGATTCACCAACGACCACTTCAGCTCGTTCTATCCGTTGTCGGCCGCCTCGCCGGCCATCCGGGGACTCGACCTCGAGCGCCACGGCCTGCGCTGGCGCCGCTCGCCGCTCGCGGTCGCGCACCCGCAGGCCGACGGCGCGTGCCCGGTGATCTCGCTCGACCTCGAGGAGAGCGCCGCCTCGCTGGAGCGCGACGCTCCCGGCGACGGCCAGGCCTGGCGGGAGCTCTACGCCTACTGGGAGCGCGCGGGCGGCCCGTTCATGGACGCCCTGCTGCGGCCCTTCCCTCCGGTCCGGGGCGGCGCGCGACTGGCCGCCGCCCTAGGGCCCAAGGGGCTCGTGCGCTTCGTGCGCTTCTCGATCCTGCCCGTCCGCCGGCTCGCCGAGGAGCGCTTCCGCGGGACACACGGCGGCTGGCTCCTGGGTGGGAACGCCCTGCACGCGGACCTGACGCCCGACTCGGCCGGCGGCGGCCTCTTCGGCTGGGTCCTGTGCGGGCTCGCGCAGCAGTACGGCTTCCCGGTGGCGGAAGGCGGCTCGGGGAACCTCATCGCGGCGATGCTCGCCCGCCTGAAGTCCCACGGCGGGCGCGTGGAGTGCGGCGCGCGCGTTTCACGCGTCCTGATCCGCCGCGGCCGCGCCGTCGGCGTGCGCCTGCAGGACGGCCGCGAGATCTCGGCCGGCCGGGCGGTGCTGGCGGGGACCGTGGCACCGACCCTGTTCCGCGACCTCGTGGGCGAGGAGCACCTCTCGCGCGAGTTCCTCGGCGACCTTCGCACGTTCCAGTTCGACAACGCGACGATCAAGGTCGACTGGACGCTCGACGGGCCGATCCCGTGGACCGCCGCCGACGCGCGCCGCGCCGGCACGCTCCACGTGGCCGACTCCATGGACGCGCTGACCCGCACCAGCGCGCAGCTCTCGCGCGGGCTGATCCCCGACCAGCCGTTCCTGATCGTCGGGCAGTACTCGATGGTCGACGAAACCCGCCAGCCCGCGGGCAAGGAGACGGCGTGGGCCTACACCCACGTCCCGCAGACGGTCAAGGGCGACGCCGGCGGCGAGCTCACCGGCCGCTGGGACGAGCGCGAAACCGACGCCTTCGTCGCCCGGGTCGAGGCCGAGATCGAGCGTCGAGCGCCGGGCTTCGGCGCGCTCGTCCGCGCGCGCCACGTGTTCACGCCGTCAGGGCTTGAGCAGGCCAACTCGAACCTGGTGGGCGGGGCGGTCAATCAGGGGACCGCGCAGATCCACCAGCAGCTGATCTTCCGCCCGACATCCGGGCTGGGGCGAACGGAGACGCCGATCCGCGGGCTCTACCTCGCGGGTGCCTCGGCGCATCCCGGGGGCGGCGTCCACGGCGCGGCCGGCGCCAACGCCGCGCGGGCGGCGCTGGCGCCGATCCACCGCGTGATCTAGTGGGCCCGTCCGCAAGTTCTGAGCATTCCGACTGGCCCGGCCCGCGTCTGCTGGCACCCGGCATCCGGTCACGTGCCACCAGCATGCTTCCGGATGCCGT
>JBBRYA010000028.1:0-40778 GCA_038238015.1 Solirubrobacterales bacterium | reverse complement strand
GCGGCACGATCGTGACGTGGCTGCACATGACGAAGAAGTTCGTGATCCCCTCCGCGCGTGCGCGCTTGAGCGTCAGCGCGGTCGACGGCGCGGTCGTCTCGAAGCCGATGGCGAAGAAGACGACGTCGCGCTCGGGGTTGGACCGGGCGATCCGCAGCGCGTCCAGCGGCGAGTAGACCATGCGGATGTCGGCGCCGTCGGCCTTGGCGTCCATCAGCGACCCGTTGGAGCCGGGGATCCGCATCATGTCGCCGAAGCAGGTGAAGATGACGCCGGGCTCGTGGGCGAGCGCGATGCCGTCGTCGACGCGGCCCATCGGGATCACGCACACCGGGCAGCCGGGCCCGTGGACCAGCTCGACGTTCGCGGGCAGCAGGTCGTCGAGCCCGTACTTGTAGATCGAGTGGGTGTGGCCGCCGCACACCTCCATCAGCTTGTAGTGGCGGCCCGGCTCGACCGTCGCGAGGATCTCGCCCGACAGCGCCCGGCCGAGCTCGGCGTCGCGGAACTCGTCAACGAACTTCACGCGATCGCCGTCCCCGCGTGCACGAGCAGCTCGCCGCCGGGCGCGGCGTCGACGAGCGCGATCTCGACGCTGCTGCGCGAGCCCTGCGCGTCCTCGCAGAGTGCGAGCCCGCGGGCCTCGTCGATGGCGATCACGAGCATCGGGACCGCCTCGTCGCCGCAGGTTATGCATCCGTCATGCGGATGACACTGGGCGCCGAGGGTGAGGTCCACGCCACTCACTCGATGAGGCTTCCCTTGAGCTCCTCTAGCTCCTGCTCGTACTCCGCGCCCATGCCCTGAAGCAGCTCGAGCGTGGCGCGCGCCTCCTCCTCGTCGACCTGGGAGAGCGCGAAGCCGACGTGAATCAGAACCCAATCACCGGGACCGACGCCGCCGTTGGCGCCGTCGTCAAGCAGACCGATATTCACGTTTCGCTGAACGCCGGCAACGTCAACCTTGGCGAGCCGGTTCTCAACGTCCACGACCTCGATGATGCGGCCTGGGATGGCCAAGCACATCGCGGTCCTCCCGTCTTTGCGAATCTGACCTCGGGCACGCTACACACCGAGGCCCGCACGCACAACCGAGAGGTGACGACGTGACTCAGCGGCGCTCGGCGAACTCCACGAACCAGTCCAGGGCGTTTGGATTGGCCAGCGAATCGCGCGCCGCGGCCTTCTCCGGCGGGGTCCCCGCGAGGATCCTCTTGACCGGTACCTCGAGCACCTTGCCCGACAGCGTGCGCGGCACCTCGGCCACCTCGAACACGTCGTTGGGGACGTGGCGCGGCGAGCAGTCCTCGCGGATGCGGGTGCGGATCGCCTTGACCAGCTCGTCGTCGAGCTCGGCCCCGTCGCGCAGGACGACGAACAGCGGCATCCAGTCCTCGTCGCCCTGCGGGACGTCGACGACGAGCGCGTCGGTGATCTCGTCGAGCGCGAGCACCGCGCGGTAGATCTCGGCGGTGCCCATGCGGATGCCGCCGCGGTTGATGGTCGAGTCCGATCGCCCGCTGATGACCGCTGTGCCGCGCGGGGTGATGCGGATCCAGTCGCCGTGGCGCCAGACGCCTTCGAACATGTCGAAGTAGCTCTCGCGGTAGCGCTCGCCGCCCTCGTCGTCCCAGAAGTAGATCGGCATCGAGGGCATCGGGGCGGTGATGACCAGCTCGCCGACCTCGTCGATCACGGCGTTGGCGTCCTCGTCGTAGGCCTCGACCTTCGCGCCGAGCGCGCGCCCCTGCAGCTCGCCGCGGTAGACGGGCAGCAGCGGGACGCCGCCGACGAACGCGCTGCAGACGTCGGTGCCGCCGCTGGTGGAGAACAGCCAGGTGTCCGAGCCCAGCTGCTCGTAGACCCACTCGAAGCCCTCGGGCGCCAGCGGCGAGCCGGTCGAGCCGACGCTGCGCAGCGCGCTCAGGTCCCGCCCGGCGGCCGGCTCGACGCCGCCCTTCATACAGCTTGCGATATAGCTCGCGCTCGTGCCGAAGCAGGTCACGCCGGCGCGCTCGGCGAGCTCCCACAGCACGCCGAGGTCGGGGTGGCCGGGCGAGCCGTCGTAGAGCACGATCGCCGCGTCGGTCAGCAGCCCCGAGACGAGGAAGTTCCACATCATCCAGCCGGTCGTGGTGAACCAGAAGATGCGGTCGCCGTCCTGCGCGTCGACGTGCAGGTTGAGCTTCTTGAGGTGCTCGACGAGTATTCCGCCCTGCGAGTGCACGATCGCCTTCGGCAGCCCGGTCGTGCCCGAGGAGTAGAGGATCCACAGCGGGTGATCGAATGGGACTAACTCGAAGGTCAGCTCCTGCTCGGTCGCCGGGAACGCCTCGTCCCAGTCGCCGCCCTCGCTGAGGTAGGGCAGGACCACCGTCCGCTCGAGCGAGGGCATCTCCTCCTGCAGCCGCGCGATGACGTCAGCGCGGTCGTAGTCCTTGCCGTTGTAGCGGTAGCCGTCGACGGCGAGCAGCACCTTGGGCTCGACTTGGGCGAAGCGATCGACCACGCTGCGCGCGCCGAAGTCCGGCGACGTGCTCGACCACACCGCGCCGAGGCTTGCGACGGCGAGGAAGGCCGCGATCGTCTCGGGGATGTTCGGCATGTAGGCGACGACGCGGTCGCCGCGCTGCACCCCCATGCCGCGCAGCCCCGCGGCGATGCGCTCGATCTGCTCGCGCAGCTGCCCCCACGTCCAATCGTCGAGCTCGCGCAGCTCGGAGGCGTGCAGGATCGCCACGCGGTCGTCGGGCTTGCCGCGCAGCGCGTGCTCGGCGTAGCTGACCTGGGAGCCGGGGAACCACTCGGCGCCCGGCATCGCGGCGTCGCCCAGCACGCGCTCGTAGCTGCCCTCGACGCCGAAGAACTCCCAGATCGAAGCCCAGAAGGCCTCCAGGTCGTCAGTCGACCAGCGCCAGAGCGCCTGGTAATCGCCGTCGAAGCGCAGCCCCTTCTCCGCCTCCAGCCAGCGCAGATAGCGCGTCATCGTCGCGCGCTCGATCAGCGCCTCCGGCGGCTCCCAGAGCAGCGCGCCCTCAGCGTCGTCCCCCATCGTGCACATGCTATGCCCCGGCCGCGTAGGCAGCGCCATGGCCGACCAGGAGAGGATGGCGAAGAGAAGGTGCTCGCGCCCGGAGGCAGTCGAGCACCTGATCGTGCGCAAGCAGAACCAGGTCGACTGGTTGCGGCGGGCGCGGCGCGAGCCCTAGTGGTTCAGCGGGGCGCGGCTGATCGGGAAGTCGAAGAAGGTCTTGGGGTAGGGCTCGTCGCGCAAGGTGAAGTGCCACCACTCCGTCTCGAGCCCCTTGAATCCCTCGCGGTACATCGCCCGCCTCAGCAGCAGGCGGTTGCGGCGCTGGGCGCCGTGAATGCGCGCGTTGAAGGGATGGGCGAGCGGGTCGAAGCAGTCAAAGCCCGTGCCCATGTCGACCGAGTTGTCGCGGAAGCGCTGGGTTTTTGGCAACGCGCAGTCGCGGAGGGGCTGCCCGCGCCGGTAGCGCCCGTTGGAGCCCGGCGGCCGGCGCACGAGCGTGAGGTCGAGCGTGCTGCCTCGGCTGTGGCCCGACTGCGTGGCGATGTAGCCCTCCTTGAACACCCGGCGTTTGTCCACGCGCGGGTAGAACTCGGACTTCATGCGCTGATCGCCTAGGCGCTTACCCCAGGCCACGAAGTCGTCGACCGCGCGCTGTGGGCGATAGCAGTCATAGACCTTCAGCGTGTAGCCGCGACGCCGCACCTCGGCCTGCACATGCGCGAGCACCTCGGCGGCCTGACGGGTGAGGATGCACAGCGGCGCGCGATAGCCGGCGATCGGGCGCCCGATGAAGTTGTGCGCCGTCGTGTAGCGCATCTCGGTGAGGATCGTGGGGTCGACGTCGCGCAACACGACGAAGGCACCGCGCGGAGCGGTCGGCGTCGCGGCACGCGCGGGCGCAGCGAGCACCAGCGCGATAGCGAGAGTGAGCACCGCCTGGCGTCCCATGCGAGCGACCCTAGCGCCAGACTCCCGGCGACGTCGACGTGTACGGCTTCATCGCACGCGTGGTTGGTGGCTCGCCGGACATCCTCGATGCCTGGCCGTGAACGCCGGCCGCGTGTATTGGACCGCACATCTGGGCACTACCCAGCCCAACGATCGAACGGGAGGAGAAGGCCATGCCTGACCCCGAGGGCAACCAGAAGGGCGAGCCCACATCCACGCCGCTGCACGCCTACAAGGACGGCCGCGAGGAAGACATGGTGGCCGACGAGGACGCCACCGAGGCCGGCCATCCGGAGGCCAGTGAGAAGGGTGGCGGAGGCGATCAGCTCTCCGGCAGCTACGGTTCGGGCGACGAGCCGGCCTTCGGCGGCCAGCACGGATCCGGCGACGACTCCGACGCCGCCAGCGGCGCGGACGGCGGCGGCGACCAGGGCCTTGGCGTCCAGACCGGCGCGACCGAGGGCGAGGCGCGAGGCGGAGGCCCCGGTGGCGGCCGGGAGGGCCGCGACCAGTAGACCCGCCAGCGGTACCGTGGCGACATGCCCGTGCGGGTCGTATTCCGGTGCGAGTTCTGCCCGGCGGTGCCGGATCCGCAGACGCGGGCAAACCTCGAGCGCCAGCTGCTCGACCTGCGCTCCGGCGAGTACGTCGACGCGGAGCCGGGCCGCTGGCTGACCTGGCACGGGCGCGGGATCTACGGGCGCACCCTGTACGCCTGTGGGGAGCACCGCGGCGAGCTCAAGGCGCTACTTCGCGAGCACTACGGGACCGTTGGCGATCGGGTGTGGGCGATGGGCCCACACCCGTGGGCAGGGCGCCGCGGCACCGACCGCGCTCGCAGGCTCGCGCGTGGCGGCGGCGGCTTCGCGCGCTGACCGCGCAGCTGGACCGGCGGGATCCCGTGGCGCGTCATCGTTGACGCGCTCGAGCAGCGCCTCAGGCGGCTGCCACAGAGCAGGGCGCCCTCGTCGTTATCGCCCAGGGGCGACATCGTATGCGCCCGCTTGCGTGTGGGTCCGCGACGAGCGGGCACCCACGGAAGGACCGCCTCCCGAAAGGAGCCCCCTCATGGCAGACGTCAAGGTAGGCCTGTACGTCCGGCTGGAAGCCGCGCAGGGCAAGGAGTCAGAGCTGGCCGACTTCCTGCGCAAGGCGCAGTCCCTGGTGGAGCAGGAGCCGGGGACGACCGTCTGGTACGCGCTGCAGTTCGGCCCGTCGTCGTTCGGGATCTTCGACGCCTTCGAGGACGAGGACGGCCGCGACGCGCACCTCAACGGGGACGTCGCCCAGGGGCTCTCAGACAACGCCGAGCTGTTCGCAGAGGCTCCCTCGATCGAGAAGGTCGACGTCCTGGCGAGCAAGTAGCCGGTGGCCGCGGCGCGGATCCGCAGAGGCGGGCCCGCGGACGCCGAGGCGGCCGCCGCGCTCTATCTGCGTGCCCGCCACGCCGCGCTGGGCGCGATCCCGCCGCCCGCCCATGACGACGATGACGTGCGCGCCTTCTTCGCGAACGTCGTCGTCGTGCAGCGCGAGCTGTGGCTGGCCGAGGACGGCGGCGCTGCGGCCGGGCTGCTCGTGCTCGAGGACGACTGGCTCGACCAGCTCTACCTCGAGCCCGAGCTCATCGGACGAGGCATCGGCTCGGCGCTGATCGAGCACGCCAAGCGCCTTCGGCCGGACGGGCTGCGCCTGTGGACGTTCCAGTCCAACCTCGGTGCCCAGCGCTTCTACGCGCTCCACGGCTTTTCCGAGCTGCTGCGTACCGACGGCCGCGACAACGAGGAGCGCTCGCCCGACATCCTCCTGGCGTGGCGCTGAGGCTCAGACCGGCGGGATCCCGTGGCGCTTGGCGGGCCACTCGCGCTGCTTGCCCGCGTAGCGGGCGTAGCGACGCACGAGCTCTGCGCGCAGGTCCTCGGGCTGAACCACGGCGTCGATGACCATCTCGGAGGCGAGGTGCAGGAGGTCCACGCCCTCGGCGTACTCGTCCATCAGCTCGGTGCGCCGGCTCGCGCGCTCGCCCTCGTCCTCGATCGCCTGCAGCTGGTTGTAGAAGACCGCGTTGACGGCGGCGCTCGGGCCCATGACCGCGATCTTGGCACTGGGCAGCGCGAGCGTCGCGTCGGGGTCGAAGGCGGGGCCCGCCATCGCGTAGAGGCCCGCGCCGTATGCCTTGCGGACGATCACCGAGAGCTTGGGCACGGTGGCCTCGCTCACGGCGGCGATCATCTTCGCGCCGTGGCGGATGATGCCCTGGCGCTCGACCGCGGTGCCGATCATGAAGCCGGGAACGTCGGCGAGGAACAGCAGCGGGACGTTGAAGGCGTTGCAGGTCCAGATGAAGCGGGCGGCCTTGTCGGCCGAGTCCACGAACAGCACGCCGCCCTTGAACTTCGGCTGGTTGGCGACGATCCCGATCACGCGGCCGTCCAGGCGCGCGTAGCCGACGATCAGCTCCTTGGCCCAGCGCTTGTGGACCTCCAGCAGCGAGCCCTCGTCGATGAGCGCGTGCAGCAGCTCGCGCATGTCCCACGGCTTGTTCTCGTCGGCCGGGATCAGCTCGAGGATCGCCGTCGCGTCTCCTGCCGGCTCCGCGGGCGGCGCCGGCGGCGGGTCGTCCTGCGCGTTGGTCGGGAAGTAGGACAGGTACCGGCGGGCGAGCTCTACGCCCTCCGCATCGGAGCCGACCAGGAAATGGCCGCAGCCCGAGACGCCAGTGTGCATCTTGGCCCCGCCCATCTCCTCCAGCGAGACCTTCTCGCCGATCACCATCTCGGCCATCCGCGGCGAGCCGAGGTACATCGAGGCGTTGCCCTCGCGCATGATCACCACGTCGCAGAAGGCCGGGATGTAGGCGCCGCCGGCCGCGCTGGGGCCGAACAGCACGCAGACCTGCGGCATGGCGCCCGACATCCGCACCTCGTTGAAGAAGATCCGCCCCGCGTGGCGGCGGCCCGGGAACATCTGGACCTGCTCGGTGATGCGCGCGCCCGCGGAGTCGACCAGGTAGACCATCGGCACGCGATGAGCCAGCGCCGCCTCCTGGATGCGCAAGATCTTCTCGACCGTCTTTGGCCCCCACGACCCGGCCTTGACCGTCGGGTCGTTGGCCATCAGCGCGACCGGCCGCCCGCCGACCGTGCCCATGCCGGTGACCACGCCGTCGGCTCCGAGGCCGTCGGCCTCCCAGTTGGCCAGCAGGGCGTCCTCGGTGAACGATCCGGCGTCGAGCAGGCGCTCGACGCGCTCGCGCACCGGCAGCTTGCCCTGCTCGGCGGCCTTTGCGTGGTGGCGCTCGGGCCCGCCGGCGTAGGCGCGCTCGAAGGCGTCGTTGGCGTGCTCGGCGTCGGTCATGGTCGCGGCGGCGAATCATCGCGCACTTGCACCACGACCTCGTCGTCGCTGCGCGCCGCGAGCGGCACCGAGCCGGAGTGGTAGGCGTCGGGCTCCGGCGGCAGCGGGGACCGCGGGCGCAGCCCGGCGGCCATCGCGCCGGCCCCGAGCAGCAGCAGGGCCAGCGGCCAGTACAGCAGCGTCGGCCCGTCGCTCGCGCCCGCGACGACGATGAAGGCGAGCAGGTTGAGCACGCCGAGGTAGGCGGGTCCGGGCGCGCGGTCGACCGCGCCGTAGGCCACCAGGCCGCACCCGGCGAACAGCACGACCAGCTCCCAGCCGTTCGGCAGCAGGTCCGGAGAGCCGGCGAACGGGCTGAGCAGACCCAGGACGGCGCCCACGAGGCCGCTGAGCGCGATCGCCAGGATCGCGAGCCCCGCCGCGTTGACCATCTGCTCGGCGTGCCGCGGCGCCGGGCCGCGCAGCAGCACCGACACCGTGGCGTAGGCGAGCGCCGCGAGGGCCAGCAGCCAGCGGTAGGTGGTCGCGGAGTCCGCGCCGGTCACCCAGCGCACGAGCGACAGCGCGGCGATCCCGACTGCCAGCGCGCCGATCAGCGCCGCGATCGAGGACCCCTTCGCGACGGCAGGCCACAGCGCCAGCCCGGCCAGGGCGAGCGCCGTCCACGTCGCCGTCGCGGCGGGCACCCCGCTGGAGAGGTCGGCGCCGAGCACGTCGGCGAGCCTCAGCAGGGCCGCTCCCGCCAGCAGCAGCCCGCACACCAGCAGCACCGACTGGAAGGCCGGCGGGCGCCCGCCCTCCGATCGCGCCTGCAGGGCGAGGGCGAGCAGCGCCGCCGCGGCGAACGCGAGGATCGCGAGATGGACGCCGCCGGCGAGCGAGGTGCGCAGGCGGATCTCCTCGAGCGCCAGCCCGACGGTGAGCAGCACGGCGCCCGCGGCGATCAGCGGGCCGCGGTGCGCGGGCGGGCGCAGCAGCTCGCGCAGCGGCGGCATCAGATGGCGGGATTCGGCACCGGCTGCTCGCCCGCGTAGTCGTAAAAGCCCATCCCGGACTTGCGGCCCTGCCAGCCCGCCGAGAGCATCTTGCGCAGCAGCGGCGGGCGCGCGAAGCGGCGCTCGCGGAACTCGTCGAACAGCACGTCGCAGATCGAGCCGAGCGTGTCCAGGCCGACGAAGTCGGCCAGCGTCAGCGGCCCCATCGGGTGCCCCGCGCCGGCCTTCATAGCGTCGTCGATCTCCTGGATCGTGCCAACGCCCTCCTCGTAGGCGCGGATCGCGTCGAGCATGAACGGGACGAGCAGCCGGTTGACGATGAAGCCCGCGGTGTCGCGCGTCTGCACCGGGCTCTTGCCGAGCTTGACGCCGAACTCCATCCCGGTGCGCAGCGTCTCCTCCGAGGTGGTGACGCAGCGGATGACCTCCACCAGCGTCATCACCTGCGCGGGGTTGAAGAAGTGCAGCCCGAAGAACTGCTGCGGCCGCGAGGTGACGGCGGCCTGGTTGATGACCGCCAGCGAGGAGGTGTTGGTCGCGAACAGCGCCTCGGGCTTGACGATCGCGTCGACCTCGCGCCACATCTCGAGCTTGCGCGCGAGGTCCTCGGTGATCGCCTCGATCACGAGGTCGCAGTCGGCCAGGTCGGCGTAGCTCGTCGTCGGGCTCAGCCGCGCGCGCACCGCGTCGGCGTCCTCCTGGCCGAGCCGGCCCTTCTCGACGGCGCGCGCGAGCTGCTTCTCGATCTTGCCCACGCCATTGCCCAGCCGGTCCTCGTCGACCTCGCAGAGGACGACCTCGTAGCCCGCCTGGGCCGCCACCTGGGCGATGCCGTGCCCCATCAGCCCGGCACCCAGGACGCCCACCCTCGTGATCTCAGCCAACTGCGCCTCTCTCTCGCCGCTCGAAAGCGGCGAGGGTAGTGCTCAGGGGCGCTGCGGCGCGCGCACCTCGATCGAGCCGTCGCGGACGCGCGCCTCCAGCGCCGGCTGCGGGAACGCGGCCGGGCCGCGCTCCACCGAGCCGTCCTCGAGGCGGAAGACGCTGTTGTGCCACGGGCAGCTCACGCAGCCGTCGCTCAGCTCGCCCTCGTCGAGCGGGCCGCCGCGGTGCACACAGGTGTTGGAGAGCGCGTGGACCTGCCCCTGCCAGCGCGCGAGCAGGATCGAGGCGCTCCCGACCTCGACCGCGCGCATCTCGCCCTCGCCCAGCGCGGCGTCGGCGAGCGCCGCCGTCCAGTCCTGCGGGTACTCCTCGAAGGTCGCGACGTTGACCCCGACGCCCTCGGCGTAGGTGAGGTGGCCGCCGAGGAAGCCGCCCGCCCCCACGACCCCGAAGCCGGCCAGCGCGAGCGCCTTGCCCGCCCCGCGCGAGCCCTTGGCGCGGGCGGCCAGGGAGACGCCGAAGAGCGCGGCTGCGGTCGCATTGCAGGCCGCGTGCACGGCCCCGACGCGGCGCACGCTGTCGCTGGCGATTTCGCTGTCGGCCCAGTCGGAGTAGCCCGTCGCCACCGTCGGGAGTGCGGTCAGCAGGCCGGCGGCGACCAGCCCGTCGGCGGCGTCCTCGGCACCCTCGCCACCGAGCCAGTCCAGCAGCACCGCGCTCGTCCAGGTGCCCATGGGGAGCAGGACCAGCAGCGGGTGCACCGGATGGCCGAGCCAGGTGCCGCTCAGCGCCTCCTTGATCTGCTTGGGCTTGGTGAGGTCGCGCACGCGCTTGGCGATCGCCTGCGCCGGCGTGTCGATGGCGTCGAGCGCGGCGAGCCGCTCGACGAAGTCGTGTCCGATGGGGGTGCGGGAGGGCATGGCGGCTCCTCTACCCCAGGTAGGCTCCGCCCAATGCCGACCCTCGTCTCAACGGAGGACCGGGGCCACGTCCGCCACGTCGTCCTCGACCGCCCCGAGAAGCGCAACGCGTTCAACGGCGAGCTCGTGCTCGCCGTCGGCGAGGCCCTGCGCGCCGCCGCCGACGACCCCGCCGTGCACTGCGTCGTGCTGCGCGGCGCGGGGCCGATGTTCTCCTCAGGGATGGACCTCGCCTCGCTCGCCGGCCTCGCCGGGGCCCCCGAGCACCTGCGGGCATTCCGGCGCGCGTGCCTGGAGGCATGGAACCTCGCCGAGGAGATGACCAAGCCGACGATCTGCTCCATCCACGGCGCCTGCATCGGCGGGGCCATGGAGCTCGCGCTGGCCTGCGACCTGCGGGTCATGGCCGCCGACGCCGTCATCGGCATGCCCGAGACGCGGATCGGCCTGATCCCCGACGTGGGCGGCTCCTCGCGGCTGCCCCAGATCGTCGGGCTGGGCCGCGCGAAGGAGCTGGTCATGACCGGCAAGATGATCGGGGGCGAGGAGGCCGAGCGCATCGGGCTGGTCAACCGCGTCGCACCGGCCGAGGAGCTCGAGGCGGCCACCCAGGCGCTCGTGGACGAGCTGCTGGCCTGCGCGCCGGTCGCGGTCGGGCTGGCCAAGCGCGTGATGGACGCCTCGGCGCGCCCGGCGCTGGCCGCCACGCTCGAGCTCGAGGTCGCGATGCAGGAGCGCTGCGCGCGCTCGGCCGACTTCGCCGAGGGCGCGCGCGCGTTCGCCGAGAAGCGCCAGCCGGAGTTCAGCGGGAGCTAGGCGCCACCCGCCCCCGCACCTCCGCAAGCTCCACCGCGCCGTCTGGCGTGCCCCCGCGCAGCACCACCTCGTCACCGTCCTGCAGGAACGTCCGCGTCTCCCCGCTCGCCAGCGTCAGCGGCTCGGCGCCGTTCCAGCTCAGCTCCAGCAGCGACCCGCGCGAGCCGGGCTCGGGCCCGGAGATCGTTCCTGAGCCGAGTAGGTCGCCGGTGCGCAGCCGGGCGCCGTTGCTCGTGAGGTGCGCGATCTGCTGCGCGGCGCTCCAGTACAGGTTGCGCGCGCTGGTCCGGGCGACGACCTCGCCGCCGAGCTCGAGCGACAGGTCGAGGTCGTACGCCCACGGCTCCTCGCGCAGGTGCTCCAGCGGCTCGGGCTCCTGGGGCGCGGAGGGCACGCGGTAGGCCTCGAGGCTCTGCGCCGGGACGACCCAGGCGCCGATCGAGGTCGCGAAGGACTTCGCGAGGAAGGGGCCGAGCGGCTGGTACTCCCAGGCCTGGATGTCGCGCGCGCTCCAGTCGTTGAGCAGGACGACGCCGAAGACGTGCTCGAGCGCGCGCGAAACCGGCACGGGCTCCTCCGCCCGGCTTGGCGCCCCGATTACGAAGCCGAGCTCGAGCTCGACGTCGAGCGCGCGCGTCGGCCCGTACCTCGGCCCGTCCGCGCCCGACGCCCAGGCCTGGCCGCGCGGCCGCGCGACGTCCGTGCCGCTGACCGCGACCGTGCCGGCGCGCCCGTGGTAGCCCACCGGCAGGTAGCGCCAGTTGGGAAGCAGCGGCTCCGCGTCCGGGCGGAACATCCGCCCGACGTTCGCGGCGTGCTCGAGCGAGGAGTAGAAGTCGACGTAGTCGGCGACCGCGAACGGGAGCTCGACGGCGACGTCGGCGAGCGCCAGCTCCGGCGCGTCGTCGATCGCGAACAGCTCCTGCCACGCCGCCGGCCCCGCGGCCATGAGCCCGTTGAGCGAGCCCGCGGCGAGCAGCGGGGCCAGCGCCGTGCCGGCCACCGCGCCGACGTCCAGCACCCGGTCGCCGCGGCGCGCACCCACGCGCGGCGGCTCGCCCGCCGGCGCGAAGACCCCGTAGGCGAGGCTCACGGGGCCCAGGCCACCGGCCCGGCGGTGAGCACGTGCGAGCCCAGCGGGCGGCCGAGCACGCTCTGCGCCGCGCGCGCGGCGTCGATCAGCGCCTCGAGCGAGATCCCGGTCTCGATCCCCATCTCGTGCAGCATCGAGACGAGGTCCTCGGTCGCGATGTTGCCGGTCGCGCCCTTGGGGACCGGGCAGCCGCCGAGCTCGCCGAAGCTCGCCTCGAAGGAGTCCACCCCCGCCTCGAGCGCCGCGTAGACGTTGGCCAGGCCCTGTCCGCGCGTGTTGTGGAAGTGCGCGGTCAGCTCGACCTCGTCGCCGAGCGCCGCGCGGGCGGCGGGGAAGAACTCGCGCACCTGCATCGGGTTGGCCATCCCGGTGGTGTCGCCGAAGCCGATCTCCTGCGCGCCCGCGTCGCGCAGCCGCGCGGCGATCGCGAACACCGTCCCGGGCTCGACGCGGCCCTCGTAGGGGCAGCCGAAGGCGACCGAGATCACGCCCTCGCAGCGCAGGCCCGCCTCGCGCGCGCGGCCGAGCACGCTCTCCAGGCCGGCCAGCGACTCCTCGACCGAGCGGTTGACGTTCTTGCGGTTGTGGGTCTCGGTCGCCGAGAGGAAGACGTTGACCTCCTGGAAGCGCTCGCGCCGGCGCAGCGCGTTCTCCAGGCCGCGCTCGTTGGGGATCAGCACCGACACCGCGACGCCCCCGGGCGGGTCGATCGTGGTGAGCACCTCGTCGGCGTCGGCGAGCTGGGGGATCACGTCGGCGCGCACGAAGCTCGTCGCCTCCAGGCGCTTGAGCCCGGTGCGAGCCAGGAGGTCGATCAGCCGCACCTTCTCGGCCGTCGGCACCACCTCGGGCTCATTCTGGAAGCCGTCGCGCGGTCCGACCTCGCGGATGCGGACCGAGCGCGGGATCATCGGCCGTGCGGCTCGACCCGGCGCCAGTACTCGCCGTAGTCGAGCACGACCCCGTCGGCGTCGACCTCGAGGTCGACGCGGAAGCCCGAGAGCGCCTCGTAGCGATAGAGCGACTCCGCGACGCGGGTGTAGCGCTGGTCGAGCACCTGGACGGTGAGCGCCGGATGGCGGACCCAGGCCGCGCGCACGTCGGCGCTGCCTCCCTCCGCGAGCCCGAGGCGCCGGATCGGCAGCGTGTTGGTGAACGGCGAGCACTCGAGGTCAACGTCCAGGCACCCGTCGAGCTCCGGCAGGGCGCCGCCTGCACCGTCGCGCCAGTGACCGTCGCCGTCGTGGTGCAGGCGCAGCAGCCGCGGCCTGGCCTCCAGCAGGGTGATCTCGACGCTGCGGGTGCGCCAGGCGGCGTCCGTGCGGACCCGGTAGCGCACGCGCACGGGCTCCTCGCCCTGCTCGTCGAGCAGCTCGGACTCGGCGTAGGCGTGCTCCCCGTCGACGCTCAGGCGCAGATGCTCGATCCCGCGGCCGTCCCACGGCTCCCACAGGATGTCCAGCCGGCGCGCGCTCACGCCATCGAGAGGCCGCCGGACACGTTCACGGTCTGGCCGGTCACGAACGAGGCGTCGTCGGAGGCGAGGAAGGCGATGACGGAGGCGACCTCGTCGGGCTCGCCGGAGCGTCGCAGCACGGTGGAGTCGATCATCCCCTGCTTCAGGCGCGCGCCGATCTCGCCGTAGATCTCCTCCGCGGCGTTGAGCAGCGGGGTCTCGATCGGCCCCGGGGCGACGGCGTTGGAGCGCACCTTGTAGCGGGCCGACTCGCGCGCGATGGCACGCGTGAACCCGATCACGCCCGCCTTCGCCGAGGAGTAGATCACCGAGCCCTGCGAGCCGACCCGCCCGGCCTCGGAGGCGACGTTGACGATCGCGCCGCCGCCGCGCTCGTGCATCGAGGGCAGCACGGCGTGGGTGACGGCGATCGTCCCGCGCAGGTTGACCCCGAGCACGAAGTCCCACAGCTCCTCGTCGGTGTGGACGAAGAAGGCGAAGCGATCGGTGCCCGCGTTGTTGACCAGGATGTCGACGGGGCCGAGCGCGCCGGCGACCTCCGCGACCCCGGCCCGCACCGATGCGGCGTCGGCGACGTCCATCACGACGGCGGCGCCGTCGATCTCCGAGGCGACCTCGCGCGCCGCCTGCTCCTGCAGGTCGGCCACCGCCACGCGTGCGCCCTCGGCGGCGAGCCGGCGCGCGGTCGCCGCCCCGATGCCCGAGGCGCCGCCGGTCACCAGCGCGATCCGTCCCTCCAGGCGCATCGGCGGAACCCTAGTGGTCGGTCATACTCCGCCGCCGTGCCCTCCCCCGTGGCCATCGTGGGCGGCTCCGGTGCGCTGGGGTTCGGCCTCGCGCTGCGCCTGGGAGCCGCCGGCGTCCCGATCGTGATCGGCTCGCGCGACGCCGAGCGTGCGCGCGAGGCGGCGGCGCGCCTGACCGAGCGCGTGCCCGCCGGGGAGTTCGGCGGCGAGGCCAACGGCGAGGCGGCGGCGGCCGCCGACGTCGTGATCCTCTCGGTGCCGTTCCGCTCGCAGTCAGAGACGCTGACCAACCTGCGCGAGCACCTGCGCGAGGGCCAGATCGTGGTCGACGCCACCGTCCCGCTGGCCGCCGCGGTGTCGGGCAAGGCGACGCGCACGCTCGGCGTCTGGCAGGGCTCGGCGGCCCAGCAGGCGGCCGAGATGGTCCCCGACGGCGTCCGCGTGGTCTCCGCCCTGCACACGGTGTCGGCCGCGCTGCTCTCAGACCTCGATCATGAGCTCGACGAGGACGTCCTGGTCTGCGGCGACCGCAAGGCCGACAAGCGGCCGGTCGCCGAGCTGATCGGGCGCATCGAGGGCCTGCGCTGCGTCGACTGCGGGCGCCTGGAGACCGCCCGCATCACCGAGCAGCTGACCGCCGTGATGATCGGCATCAACGCCCGCTACAAGACCCGCGCCGGCATCCGGGTCACCGGGCTGCCCGAGGAGCTGTGGCCGACCTGAGCCCGGGTGGGCCGGTGGTGCTGCTGTCCGGCGGCAGCGGCGGCGCCAAGCTCGCACGCGGGATGCTCGACGAGCTGGGCGCCGACCTCGTCGTGCTCGCCAACACCGGCGACGACGCCGAGGTGCACGGCGGCTACGTGTCGCCCGACCCCGACCTCGTCACGTTCTGGCTCGCCGACCGCATCGACGAGCGCGGCTGGGGCCTGGACGGCGACAGCTTCACGGTCATGGAGGCGCTGCGCGCGCTGGGCGAGGACGTCTGGTTCAACCTCGGCGACCGCGACCTCGCGATCTGCCTGCAGCGCGCGCGGCGGCTGGCCGAGGGCGGGCGCTTGACCGAGGCCGCCGACGCGCTGCGCAGCCGGCTCGGCGTACCGGCGCGCGTGCTCGTGCCGAGTGACGACCCGGTGCGGACGTGGGTCCGGGCGCGCGGCCGCTGGCTCGGGCTGCAGGAGTTCCTGATCCGCGAGCGCGGTGCCGGGCCCGTCGAGGGCGTGGAGATCCGCGGCGCGCAGGTCGCGACGCCCGCCCCCGAGGCGCTGGCGGCGATCGCAGCGGCGCGGGCGATCGTCATCGGTCCGTCGAACCCGGTGATCTCGATCGGGCCGATCCTCGCGGTCCCGGCCATCGCCGATGCCGTCGAGCGCGCCGGCGCACCCGTCGTCGCCGTCTCGCCGCTCGTGCGCGGGCAGGTGCTCAAGGGCCCGACCGCGGCGTTCATGGCCTGGGCCAGCCGGCCGCTGTCCTCCGACGGGGTGGTGGCGTGCTACTCGGGGCTGATCGACGGCCTCGTGGCCGACGAGCGGGCGGACGCCGTCCCGACGCTCGAGACCGACGTGGAGCTCGGCGACCCCGAGGCGCGCCGCCGCGTGGCGCGCGAGACGCTGCGCTTCGCCGAGGCGCTGCGCGGTGCCCCGGCGCCCGGCCGCACGGGCCCGGCCTCGTAGGCGAGCATCGCGGCCTTTCAGCCGTGACCCTCAGCCGGCTCCGATCGCCGGGTGCCCGGCCTGCCGGGGACGACCATCCCCACCTCGTAGGCGAGGATGACCGCCTGGATGCGGTCGCGCAGGTCGAGCTTTGCGAGCACGTGGGCCACGTGCGTCTTGACGGTGCCGTCGCTGACCACGAGCCGCCGGCCGATCTCCGCGTTCGACAGCCCGCGGGCGAGCAGCTCGAGCACCTCGCGCTCGCGAGCCGTGAGCTCGTCGAGCAGCGGCGCGGGGGGGCTCGGCGCGGGCGAGCGGCGCACGAACTCCTCGACCACCGAGCGGGCGACTGCCGGCGCGATCAGCGCGTCACCGCGAGCGACGACCTCGATCGCCGCCAGGAGCTCCTCCGGCGGCGCGTCCTTGAGCATGAAGCCGCTCGCGCCGGCGCGCAGCGCGTCGTAGACGTAGTGGTCGAGGCCGAAGGTGGTGAGGATCAGGACGCGCGGGGCGTCACCCTCGGCGCTCATCAGCCGGCGCGTGGCCTCGATGCCGTCGAGACGGGGCATGCGGATGTCCATCAGCACGAGTGAGGGGCGCAGCCTCCGCGTCTGGTCGACCGCGGCCTCGCCGTCGCCGGCCTCGCCGACCACCTCGATGTCCGGCGCGGACTCGAGCAGCTTGCGGAAGCCGGCTCGGACGAGCGCCTGGTCATCGGCGATGAGCACGCGGATGCTCACGCGAGCGGAAGGTGCGCGCGGATCTCGAAGCCGCCGCCCTCGCGCCGGCCCGTCTCCAGCATCCCGCCGTAGAGCGCCACGCGCTCGCGCATCCCGATCAGGCCGTGGCCCGACCCGTCTCGCTCGACGTCCGACGGTCCGCGGCCGTCGTCGCGGATCTCGATGTCGAGCGCGCGCGCGGCGTAACGCAGCCGTACCTGGGCCTGAGCGGGGCCGGCGTGCTTCAACGCGTTCGTCAGGCCCTCCTGGATGATCCGGTAGGCGCAGAGGTCGATGCCGGCGGGCAGCGCCGTGCGCTCACCCTCGACCTGCACGGTGACCGGGAGCCCTGCACGCTCGAGGTGCTCGACCAGCAGGTCGATCTGCTCGACGTTGGGCTGAGGCTGGAGCTCATCGCCGTCGCCGTTGCGGCGAAGCATCCCGAGGAGCCGGCGCGCCTCGGTGAGCGCCTGGCGCCCGGCCTGCTCGATCGATGCGAGAGCATCGCGCGTGGATGCCTGCTCGTCGCCCAGGGCGTGGCGCTCCGCACCGGCCTGGACCACCATCACGCTGACGTGGTGGGCCACGAGGTCGTGCAGCTCGCGGGCGATCCGCGCGCGCTCCTCGGCCACGGCCTCGTGCGCGCGCAGCTCGTGCTCGCGCTCGAGCAGCTCGGCGCGGGCGGCGAGCGCCTCGGCGCGCAGCTGGCGGTCGCGGACCACGCGGCGCGCGATCAGCATCGCCAGACCGGGCACCGCGATGTAGGTCACGACGTCGCTGACCTTGCCGTGCGGCCTGAGCTGGGCCAGCGCGCTCGTGGCGAAGAGGACGCCGCAGCCCACGAGGAAGCCGCGCGTGTCCGTCCATACCGCGAGACCGTAGGCCGCGCACAGCCACGCGATGCCGACGGCCACCGACGTGACCGATCCGGCCACGATCAGCATCGCCGCGAAGGAGAGCAGCATGAGCGAGCCGACCGCCAGCGGCCGGCGACGCCGGACGGCGACGAGCCCGGTGACCAGGGCCGCCAGCGGAGCGACCACCCATTTCGGCCCTGGGATCGTGCTCCCCGCCCACAGCTCCACCTGCCCGAGCGCGACGAGCCCGGCGGCGACCAGCCGGTCGAAGCTCTCTCCCCTGGGGATGCGCACCACGCCACCACGCTAACGCCGCTCGCCGCGCTTTTCATCTGCCGAGCGGCCGATGTGCACGGCTCCAAGATCATCCGCGCGGGCGAGGCGGAGATCCCCCCGCCTCCAGACGAAACGCGGCGTGCGTGCGCTTACGGTCCTCGAGTCAACGATCGAAGGAGGAAGCGCATGACCAAGACCCGTCTCTCCCGCCTCTGGCCGCTCAGCGGCGTGCTCTTCGTGGTGCTCGAGCTCGCGGGTGTCGCGATCGGGTCGGCCGGTGGCCGGGCCAGCGTCACGCTGGGAGCACCGAGCTCGAAGATCCTGGAGGCGTTCGCGCACCCCGTCGGCAGCGGGGTCTGGGTCGGCGCCTACCTCGAGCTCGGCGCCCTTGTGGCCTTCGCGGTGTTCGCCGCGTGGCTGCTGCGCGCGGCCCGCGGGCCGCTCGCCACTGCAGGAGCGCTCGTCGCGGGCGCGTACGTGGGCGTGAGCATCGTCGACCTCGTCGTCGGCGACGTGCTCGAGTACCGCGCGGGCCACGGCAACGGCGCCCAGGAGGTCCTCGCCCTCTTCGACCTCCAGGCCGGCCTCTACGCGACGACCTGGGGACTCGGGGCCGCCTTCCTGGCGCTCGCACCGGCATCCGGCTGGCTGCGCCGCTCTGCGCTCGCGGTGGCTGCGCTGTCGCTGGTCGGGATGGCCGTCCCGACGAGTCCCATGGCACAACTGCCGGTGATGCTGTTCTTCGGCTGGGTCGCCGTCGCGAGCATCGCGATGGCCCGGAAGCCGCGCGCGCTCGTGAGCACCGCTCCCCCCTCGGCCCGCGGGCTGGGTGCCGAGATGGCCCGAGCGAGGTGACCGTCGCGCCGAGCGAGTGGACAGGGGCCGGCGCGCGCTCCGGCTAGCGCGCGACCGGCACCGCCACCGGCTCCTCGGCGACGCTCGGCTCGGCCTCCGCGACGGGCTGGCGCACGCTGGTGCGCAGCGGCACCTCGCGCAGCATCCACGACAGGGCGAACGCGATCACCGCGAAGCCCATCCCGTAGAGGAAGACGCCGTGCAGCGCGGCGGCGAACGCCTGCAGGAAGTCCGCGTGCACGGCGGGAGGCAGGCGGCGCGCCTGCATGGGGTCGACCTGGACCCCGCCGGAGAAGCGCGCCGCCACCTCGCCGCCCAGGGCGTGCAGGCGGCTGGTCAGGCGCGAGGCGAAGATCGCGCCGAGCAGTGCGACGCCGAAGGAGCCGCCGACGGAACGGAAGAACGTCGCCGTCGAGGTCGCCACGCCGATGTCGCGCCGCGGCGCGTCGTTCTGCACGACGAGGACGAGCACCTGCATCACCAGGCCGATGCCGACGCCGACCACGAGCATGTACGCGGACGCGACCCAGTGCGCGGTGCCGGCCTGCAGGCGCGAGAGCAGGTACATGCCGACGACGAGGACGCCGGTGCCGGCGATCGGGAACGGCCGGTAGCGGCCGATCCGGGTGATGATCCGCCCGGAGGTGATGCTCGCCGCGAGCAGCCCGACCATCAGCGGCAGCATCTGCAGGCCCGAGCTCGTCGGGCTCGCGCCGAACACGAGCTGCAGGTACAGCGGCATGAAGATGATCGCGCCGAACATCGCGAGGCCGATCACGAAGGCCATGGCCGTGGCGACGCGGAAGACCCCGGAGCGGAACAGGCCGAGCGGCATCACCGGCTCGGCCGCGCGGCGCTCGACCGCGACGAACGCGGCCAGCACGAGGACGCCGGCGATCCCGAGCCCGACGATCAGCGGCGAGCCCCAGTCGTACTGCGTCCCGCCCCAGGTGGTGACGAGGATCAGCGCGCTCACGCCGGCCGTGAGCATCGCGGCGCCGAGGTAGTCGATCGTGTGGCGCTCGCGCGAGGAGGGCAGGTGCAGGTAGAGCGCGACGACGACGAGGGCGACGGCGCCCACCGGCATGTTCACGTAGAAGACCCAGCGCCACGACGCCTGCTCGACGATCGCGCCGCCGAGCAGCGGGCCGGCGACCGACGCGACCGCGAACACCGAGCCGATCAGCCCCATGTAGCGCCCGCGCTCGCGCGGGGGGACGATGTCGCCGATGATCGCCTGCGCTCCGACCATCAGGCCGCCGGCGCCGGCGCCCTGCAGCGCCCGGAACCCGATCAGCTCGGCCATCGACTGGCTCAGGCCGGCGAGCATGGAGCCGGCCAGGAAGATCACGATCGCCGCCAGGAACACCGGCTTGCGGCCGTACATGTCGCCGAGCTTGCCGTACAGCGGCGTCGACGCCGTCGAGGCCAGCAGGTAGGAGGTCACGACCCAGGAGAGGTGCTCCAGGCCGCCGAGGTCGCCGACGATCGTGGGCAGCGCGGTGGAGACGATCGTCTGGTCCAGCGCAGCGAGCAGCATGCCGAGCATCAGCGCGCCGAAGACGGTGGCGAGCGCGCGGCCCTGCGGCGGCGTGAAGGTGTCGGGGTTCAAACCGGCACCGCTTCGAGCTCGAGGTCGGACAGCGCCCCCGCCAGCCGCTCGCAGTGCTCGGCGCCCAGCGCGTCGACGAAGACGCGGATGTCGGCCGCCCGCGCCGCCGCGAGCCGGGCCACGAGCGCGCGGCCTGAGGCGGTCAGCCGCAGGCTGCGCGCCCGGCGGTCCTCGCTGGCCACCGCGGCCTCCACGAGGCCGCGCGCCTCCAGTGCCGCCGTGATCCGGCTCGCCGTCGGCTGGGAGGCGTCCAGCAGCTCGGCCAGGCGCCCGATCGAGATCGCCTGTTCCTGCGCGGACAGCCCGAACAGCGCCTTGAGCTGCGTCGGGCGCAGCCCCGTCTGCTCGATCAGCGCGACGAAGCCGGTGCCGGAGTGGCGCAGGACGTGGGCGGTGAAGGCCGAAAGGCGCTCGGCCAGCAACTGGCGATCATTTGCATTCACGCATGCAACTATAGAAGGACGGCTGGAGCGACTCACGGCCGGGTAGCATCGGCGCGCCGATGAACACGGTCGCCGTCCTTCCCGTCAAGACGTTCGCACGGGCCAAGCAGCGACTCGAGGACGCCGTCGGCGTGGTCGAGCGCGAGCAGCTCGCGCAAGCGATGGCCGCGGATGTCCTCGACGCGCTTCTGCAGGTCTCCGAGATCGCCTCCGTCATCGTCGTGACCGCCGAGCCTCATGCGGCCGACGCCGCGCGCGCCGCGGGGGCCACGGTGGTGGACGATCCCGACGAGGCGGGGCAGTCCCCCGCGGCCATCCTCGGGATGCGCGCAGCCGTGCAGGGCGGCGCCGAGCGCGTCCTGCTCGTGCCGGGAGACTGCCCGGCGCTCGACCCCGCCGAGCTCGGCGCGCTGCTCGAGCCGCCGTCGCCCGCCGCGGTGGTGATCGTGCCCGATCGCCACGGGTCGGGCACCAACGCGCTGCTGCTGACGCCCCCCGAGGTGATGCTGCCGTCCTTCGGCGCGGGCTCCTTCGCCCGCCACGCGGCGCGCGCCCGCGCCGCTGGCACGAGCGTGCACGTGGCGCGCCTGGCCTCGCTCGAGCTCGACGTCGACACGCCGGAGGACCTCGGGGCGCTGCGCGCCGCGCTCTCGGCCGGCGACGCCGGGGCCGCCCGGACGCGGACGATGCTCGGCCGCGAGCCCGCGGCCGGCGCCGCATAGGTGGGCGCCCTCCACGCCGTCGCGCTCCCGGGCATGCCCGAGGTCCAGGCGGGCGACGACGTCGGCTCGCTGCTCGCACTGGCGGCCGGCCGCCTCGACGGCGGCCTCGGCGACGGCGACGTGCTCGCCGTCGCCCACAAGGTGGTCTCCAAGGCCGAGGGGCGCGTGCGCGCGCTCACCGAGGTGGAGCCGGGCGACCGCGCCTGCGATCTCGCCGCCTCGCACGGCAAGGACCCGCGGCTCGTGCAGGTGATCCTCGACGAGACGGCCGAGCTGTTGCGCGCCGACGCCGGGCGCCTGATCTGCCGCACCCACCACGGCTTCGTGTGCGCAAACGCCGGCGTCGACGCGTCAAACGCCCCGCGGCCGGACACCGTCGTGCTGCTTCCCGTGGACCCGGACGCCTCGGCGCGCGCCCTTCGTGAGCGCCTGCGCGAGCGCCTCGGCGCCGCGCCCGCGGTGCTCGTCACCGACTCCTTCGGCCGTGCCTGGCGCCACGGGCAGGCCGAGACGGCGATCGGCTGCGCCGGGCTCGCCCCGGTCGAGGACTGGCGCGGGCGCGAGGACCGTCAGGGACGCGAGCTCACGGTCACGGTGATCGCGATCGCCGACGAGGCCGCGGGGGCCGCGGACCTCGTGCGCGGCAAGGACAGCGGCGAGCCCGCGGTGCGCCTGCGCGGCCTCGAGCGCCACGTGACCGCGCACGACGGCCCGGGCGCGGCCGCGCTGATCCGCGCCGCCGCCGACGACCTGTTCCGCTGACGCGCGCCTACGCGGCGCGCTTGGCCCGCAGGCGCTCGTCGAAGCGGTCGCGCGCCTGCTCGACCTGCCTGCCGTGGCCGAGCGTCCACGCCCCGAGCGCCTTCAGCGGCGCGGCGAGGCTCGCGCCCAGCGGCGTCAGCGCGTACTCGACCCGCGGCGGGACTTCGGCATGGACGCGGCGGCCGACCAGGCCGTCGCGCTCCATCGCCCGCAGCGTCTGGGTCAGCACCTTCTCGGAGATCGGGTCCAGGTCGGAGAGCAGCTCGTGGTAGCGCCGCGTGCCCTCGCCGAGCGCGAGCAGCACGTCGACCGCCCACTTGGAGGACAGCAGGCCGAGCGACTCGCGGATCAGCCGCGCAGTGCGCGAGCGCTCGGCGCCGCGGCGCGTGGGGACGGTGGCGCGCAGTGCGGTCATCGACAGCCGTCCCCGAGGCGCCGCGGCTCCTCGGGCAGGTCGCGACGGCGGCTCATCCCGGCAGCCCCTCCAGCCCGCCGAGCTCGCCCACCAGCGTCCGCAGCGCCCGCGATACGCGCAGGCGCGCGGCGTTCTGGGTGCAGCCAAGGCGCCCGGCCACCTCGTAGTAGGAGAGTTGCTGCACCACGCGAAGCTCCAGCGCCCGGCGCTGCTCGTCGGGCAGCGCTCCCACCGCAACCTGCAGAGCTGGCCCGAGCGAAGAGGCCGCCATGCGCTCGTCGACCCGCTCGTAGTCCTCGGACTCGGCGAAGGCGAGCGGCAGCCCGAGCCGGGCTCGCGCCGCCGTCTCGATCCGGTTGTGCTTGAAGTACTGGCGCAGCAGGTTGCGGGCGATCCCGAACAGCCACGGCGCGCCGGAGCCGTCGGCCTCGTCGCGGAAGCGCCGCAGCGAGCGCCAGGCCTGCGCGAAGGTCTCCGCGGTCAGGTCGAGCGCCGCCGACTCCGAGCCGGTCTGGCGCTGGAACCAGGCACGGATCCAGACCGCGTAGCGGTCGTAGAACTCGCGGAACGCCTGGGGGTCCTGCCTGGCGGTCAGCAGCAGTTCGGCGTCTGTGGGAGGCACTGGGGTCTGTTTCTTTCCAGATGGTGCGCTTACCCCATGATGAACCGACCGCGGAATGCATGTCTGACCTTTGCGCGCGGCGGGACCGATAGCCCGCTCTGTCCGGTGAATGGGCCCTCGCCGCGCGATGTGTCAGCTCAGGTCGTGGGAGAACACCTCCTCGAGGCGCAGCGAGCCCTCGTCGCCGTCCTCGCTCAGCGTCTTCTCGATCACCATCCGCGCACGCCGGCCCTCGAACTCGAGCCGCGCGACCTGGTTGTCGAACCACGGCTCGTCGTGCACGAAGCGCCAGCGCACCGACGGGTCCTTGACCCCAGCCATGCGCGCCATCGCCCGGCCGAGGACCCGTGCGGTCGCGGTGGTCCCGAAGCGGATCACGCGGCGCTCCTTGGCGTCCAGGGGGTTGCGGAACGGCGAGCAGGTGGCCTGCCAGGCGGTGGCCTGCATGCCGGTGCCCTTGGGGAAGGCGACCTCGGCGAGGTAGGCGTGGTGCACGTCGCCCGAGAGCGCCACGATCGACGCCGGCGCGGCCCCGCGGCGGCCGGTCCCGACCGCCTTGAAGATGTCCATCATGCGCTCCATCGAACGGCCGAACGCCGCCCAGTGCTCGAGGTCGAGGCCCTGGCGGAGCTTCTCGCCGAGGCCGGCGGCGCGGCTCCCCCAGGCGCCGTCGCAGACCGCCTCGTTCCAGGCCTCGAAGTAATGCATGCCCGGCGCCAGCAGCAGCGGGAGCGAGGTCCCGAGCAGCAGGTGATCGCAGTCGCCGCGAGCGTGCTCCTCGATCCAGCGCCACTCCTCCTCGTCGACCATGTCGCGCTTGCCCGGCTCGAGCACGCGGCCGGCCCGCGAGTCGACCATGACCAGCCGCGCGGGTCCGATGTCGCGGCAGTAGCTCCAGCGCGTGCCCTCGACCTCGCGGTCGGCGCGGAAGGCGAACTCGCGCAGCAGCGGCCCGCCGTCCTCGGCCGCGCGCACGCCGGCGTAGAGCTCGTTGGACTCGAGCTCAGACGGCGAGAGGTTGCCGAGATGCTGGTAGAGCCAGTAGGAGGCGAAGCCGCCGACGATGCGCTCGTCCCACCAGCCGGTCGCGCGGATCTCGTCGATCCAGAACTGCGACGTGTTCCAGTCGTCGTGCACGTCGTGGTCGTCGAAGATCATCGAGGTGGGGACCGTCGAGAGCAGCCAGCGCACGTGCTCCTCGCCCCAGGACTCCCAGTACAGGCGCGTGTACTCCTCGAAGTTCGCGACGGTCTCCCCGGGCGGGACCTCGGGGTCGCGCACGCTGCGGATGTAGTCCGCGACGCCCGGTGAGACCTCGTCGGCGTACACCTGGTCGCCGAGCAGGATCAGCGCGTCGGGCCACTGCTCCGGGGGCTGGCCGCGCATGCGCTGGGCGAGGCCGTTGAGCGCGTCGACCTCGCGCCCCTCCGGGTGCTCGTCCTTGGACAGCGAGTGCGGCGGGCGGTGGGGTGCGCAGACCCGGCAGGAGCCGAACATGATCACGGTGCGGTCCTCGGGCGCGTGGGTGCGCACGACGCTCTGCGGCCACGCCGAGTCCTCCAGCGGCCACACGCGCTCGCCGTCGAGCAGGACCTCGTAGGGGCTGACCGAGCCCGGCTCGAGCTTGGAGCAGTGCACGAGCGCGTAGTGATGGCCTTCCACGTGGAAGCTCTGGGCGCTGCAGCCGAGCACCTCGACGGTGCACGGCGCGTCGGTCTCGACCCAGATCAGCGCGTCGGTCTCCCCCGCGTAGCGCAGCAGCGGACCGAGAACCAAATGAGTCACCCCGTGCCGGCTTCCAGCCGGCACATCTGATTGCGGGGGTCTCCATCCAGTCGACCATTTTGCACCGCGGCGAGCTCGTAGCGGCGGCGGATGCCGTAGAGCGTCGTGCGCTCGGCGGCGGGGCGGCCCGCGGCGTGGGCGGCGCCGATCAGGTCGCCGGGCTCCAGGCGGACCCCGTGGTAGGAGCCGGCCATCCGGCTGATCGACTCCTCCATCAGCGTCCCGCCGAGGTCGTTGACGCCCCAACGCAGCGCCTCCGTGGCGGCGTCGAGGCCCATCTTCACCCAGCTCGCCTGCAGGTTCGGCACGCTGCGCCCCAGCGCGAGGCGGAAGGCGGCGGTGTGCTTGAGGTTCTCCTCGCGCGAGATCTCCTCGATCCCGTGCGTGCGCCCGAGCAGCGTGTGGAACGGGATGAACGAGAGCGGGACGAACTCGGTGAAGCCGCCTGTGCGCTCCTGCAGCTCGCGCACGACGCGCATGTGCTCGGCGAGCTCCCACGGCTCCTCGATGTGGCCGAACATCACGGTCACCGTCGAGCGCAGTCCCTCGGCGTGGCTGGCCTCGATGATCTCCACCCAGCGCGCCGCGGGGAGCTTGTTCGGGCTGATGCGCTCGCGCACGCCGTCGTGGAGGACTTCGGCGGCGGTCCCCGGCGTCGAGTCCAGGCCCGCCTCGCGCAGCCGCGCGAAGACCGCGCGCGGGGAGAGCCCGGAGACGTCGCACATGTGCGCGACCTCCATCGGGCTGTAGGCGTGCAGGTGCAGGTCCGGGGCGAGCTCCCTGGCCAGCCGCAGCCAGCCCTCGTAGTCCTCCAGGCCCCAGTCTGGGTGGATGCCCGACTGGATGCACAGCTCGGTCGCGCCGAAGGCGAGGGCGTCGGCGACGCGCTCGGCGAAGTCCGCGCGCGAGTGCTCGTAGGCGTCGGGGGAGCGCCGGCCCTGGCCGAAGCCGCAGAACGCGCAGCCGACGATGCAGACGTTGGAGACGTTGATGTTGCGGTTGACCACGAAGGTCACCGTGTCCCCCGCGAGCTCGGAGCGCAGCTCGTCGGCGGCCTCGCGCATCTCCTCGATCGCCTCGGGGCGCGTCTCGGCGAACAGCGCCGCGATCTCCTCGGGAGCCAGGCGCCCCCCGTCGCGGGCGCGCTGCACGGTGTCGGGCGCGGGCAGCGGGCGGGGGCCGTCGCGCCGGCCGGAGCCGCGGCGCGGGATGAAGCTCCAGAAGCGCGCCTTGATCACGTCGAGCACGCCCTGGCCGACCCACTCCGGGTCGATGTACTGCGGGTAGACGCAGAGGCGCTCGGTCAGCGCGACCCCGTCCTGGGCCAGGCGCTTTCGCACGGTGTGGGGCGAGGGGAACGGGTGCTCGGGCGAGATGTGGTCGCCGTTGGCGCTCAGCCCGCCAAGGTCGGTCGCGCCGGCGGCCACGAGCTCGGGCCACCAGTCGGCGAGGTTGGGCGGGACCTGCACCCCGACGCCGGGCAGCAGCCGCTGCGCCTCGGCGACGAGGCGCTTCATGTCCGCCAGGGTGACCTCGGTCGCCCACGCCGGGCGCTCGAGCGCCGGGCCCTCCCCCAGGCCCGTGCGCCAGTACTCCGCCGAGGCCGCCTCAGCGATCTCGGCCGGCTCGCGCCCGTAGTAGCTCTGGTGCGGGACGAAGTTCTGGAGGATGACCTCCTGCAGGTGGCCGAACTCGGCGTGGACGGCCGCGAGCGCCTCCAGCGCCGCCACGCGCTCCTCCTCGTTCTCGCCGATCCCAACGAGGATCCCGCTGGTGAACGGGATCTGAAGCTCGCCGGCGGTGCGGATGCAGGCCAGTCGGCGCGCGGGGTGCTTGGTCGGGGAGCCCTGATGGGCGACCAGGTCCGGGTTGACCGACTCGAGCATCAGCCCCTGTGACGCGGACACCTCGCGCAGCCGCGCGAGCTCGTCGCGACCCAGCACGCCGAGGTTGGTGTGGGGCAGCAGGCCGCGCTCCAGCGCGCGCTCGCAGGCCCACACGACGTAGGCAATGAAGTCGGCGTGGCCGAGCTCGGCCAGCCGCGCGGCCACCCCGGGATGGTGGTCGGGAGCCTCGCCGGTCAGCACGAGCAGCTCCTTGACGTTGCGGCGCACGGCGTTGTCGAGGATCCGCTCGACCTCTGCGGGCTCGTGCAGGTGCGGCCGGTGCGTCGCGAACGCGCAGTACTTGCAATAGCTGCGACACGTGCGCGACAGCGACAGCGTCACGTTGCGCGAGAAGGTGACGCGGCGGCGCATCGCCCTGCATCGTACGGTGGAGGCGTGCCGCGCCTTCGCGTCCTCGCCCTCGCGCTGGCCTGCGCACTCGCCGCGTGCGGCGGCGTCACCGGATCGGACCGCCCGAACGAGAACGCCACGCTGCTGCTGGACTTCACGCCCAATGCGGTCCACGCGGGGCTCTACCTCGCCGTCGACCGCGGCTATGACAGCGCGGAGGGCGCGACGCTGCAGATCCGCAAGCCGGGTGCCTCGACCGACGCGCTGAAGCTGCTGCAGTCCGGCCGTGCTGACCTCGCCATCCTCGACATCCACGACCTCGGGCTCGCGCGCGAGAAGGGCAGCGACCTCGTCGGCGTCATGGCCATCGTCCAGCGCCCGCTGGCGGCGGTGCTCGCCCAGCCCTCGATCCGCACGCCGAAGGCGCTCGAGGGCCGGCGCGCCGGGGTCAGCGGGCTGCCGTCGGACACCGCCGTGCTCGACTCGGTGGTCAAGGGCGCCGGCGGCGACCCCGCTCGCGTGCGCTCGACGACGATCGGCTTCGAGGCGGTGAAGGCGCTGCTCGCCCGGCGCGTCGACGCCGCGACGGCGTTCTGGAACGTCGAGGGCGTCGCCCTGCGCGCGAAGCGCCCCGGCATCCGCGAGTTCCGCGTCGACGACTACGGCGCCCCGGACTACCCGGAGCTCGTGCTCACCGTCACCCGGCAGACCCTGCAGGAGCGCCCGCAGCTGGTCCGGGCTGTGATCCGCGGGCTCCAGCGCGGCTACGCCGAGGCCCAGGCCGATCCCGAGAGCGCGGTCAGCGCGATGGTCGCGCGCGAGCCGGGCCTCGACCGCGCGGCGCTCGCCGCCCAGCTCGACGCGGTCGCGCCGGCGTTCACGGCGGGTGCGAGCAGCTACGGCGAGCTGCGCCCCGCGACGCTGCGCGCGTGGGCGGCGTGGGACACGAGGTTCGGGATCCTCCACCGCGCGCCCGACGTCGCCCGCGCGTTCGACACCACGCTGGTAAGGCGCCGCGCCAACCCCTGAAGCGGCGTCCTGAGTCGGCGCGCCGACACGGGCCCGGGTGGTCGATTTGCGGCGGGGGTAGCCTGGGATCGTGCTGGACGTTCGCCGTTTGCGCGTGTTGCGGGAGGTAGCCAGGTGCGGATCGCTGGCCAAGGCCTCCGACGTCCTCTCCTACACCCCTTCGGCCGTCTCGCAGCAGATCGCCGCGCTGGAGCGCGAAGCCGGCGCCGTGCTGCTCGAGCGCCGCGCCCGCGGCGTCGTGCTGACCGAGGCGGGCCGCACGCTGGTCGAGCACGCGACCGCGATCCTCGGCCGGCTCGAGGCCGCCGAGACCGCCCTGGCCGACCTTGCCGAGATGCGGCGCGGGCGCCTGCGCATGGCCTCCTTCGCGACGGCCGGAGCCCGCGTGCTGCCGCGGGCCGTCGACGCCTTCCGCGTGCGCCATCCCGGCATCGAGCTGAGCGTCGAGCAGGCGAGCCCGAGCGAGAGCGTCGCCCGGCTGCGCGAGGGCGGCCTCGATGACGTCAGAGCCCGCGTGCGCGAACTCGCGATGCAGGGCGGCGACGACCTCCGGGTGCTCGAGCACGACCTCCGGCACGTAGGCGCCCGCCTGCAGGTAGCCGCGCCGCTCGAGCTCGAACAGGTAGCCCTCGGCGCAGAGGACGGGTCCTTCGTTGAGGCGCTCCATGAGTCCCATGCGCCGCACGGTGCCAGCCCGCTGCGCCGCGAGCGACCAGGATTCGCACGTGTTGCGGTAAGCGCAGCTTCAGGCAGGGTCTCGGGCGAGCAGGCGATCCACCAGCGCCGGGCCCTCGCGCGCCATCCGCGACCGCGGGACGACGAGGTCCAGCCGGGCGGCGTCGGCGCGCTGCTTGGTCTCGACGTCGACGTGGGAGTAGACGCCGAGCACGCGCGTCGCGCCCAGCTCGCCGCGCTCGCGCAGGTCCTCCACGACCGCGACGCCGTCGAACCCCGGGGTCGCGAGGTCGACGACGAGCACGCCGGCGCCGTCGGGATGCAGGCCCTCGGGGCTGGAGGTCAGCTCGACCTCGTGGCCGGCGGCGCGCAGCATCCCGAGCACGTTGGAACCCAGCAGCAGGTCGTCGAAGAGGGCGACGACACGCGCCATCACTGCCCGCGCAGGTTGCGGAACTCCTCGCGGACGGACTCCGGGCGCCCCCACATCTGCGTCGTCTCCACGCGGCCGGTGCGCAGCTCGCGCAGCGCGAGCTCGCCGCTGATGCCCTGGTCGTCGAGCAGCTTGAGCGTGCCGTGGACGGTGGGCGCGGCCGCGGCGTGGCCGAACTGGTGGGCGACGAGCAGGCGGTAGTGCCAGTCGTTGTGGGAATAGGGCTGCGCGTTGACCTGGACGAGCAGCGTCGCGGCGTCGACGTAGCGGTCCTCCTGGACGCGCAGGTCGAGTTCGAGATCCGTCCAGTCCGCGGGCAGCGAGTCGAGGATCTCGTTGAAGGTGTCGGCGAGGGGCATGATGAGCTTCGTGGAGTCTGGCAAACCGGAGGATCCGCTCGCACCCGCCCGCGGGCTCGGGCTCGACGGGCTGCTGGCGCTGCTCGAGCAACTCGAGGGCGCCGAGGAGGCCGCGGTGGTCCGCTCGGCGCTGGCCGCCGGGGTCGCGCAGGCCCACGTCGTCGACGAGCTCCAGCGCGAGGTCGAGCGGCGGCTGCTGCGCACCCGCCAGTTCTACGATGAGTGGACGTGAGCGCATCCACCGACAGCCTGCAGTCCGACTACCGCGCGCTGACCGAGGGCGCGGGCCTGCTCGACCGCTCCGAGCGCGGCAAGCTCGCGCTGACCGGCGGCGAGGCGCGGGAGTTCCTGCAGGGCCAGGTCACCAACGACATCGAGGGCCTGACCGAAGGCCACGGCCTCTACGCGGCGTTCCTCACCCACAAGGGCAAGATGCTCGGCGACCTGCGGGCCCTCGACTTCGGCGACGAGCTGTTCCTCGACACCGAGCGATCCTCGCTGCAGGAGCTGTTCAACCTGATCCATCGCTACAAGCTCGGCCGCGACGTCGAGCTGCACAAGCGCACGGTCCAGCGCGGCCTGCTCTCGCTGATCGGGCCTGACGCCCGCCGCGTCGCCGGCGCCGAAGGGCTCGGCGGCGGCGAGCACGACAACGTCGCGGCGCAGCTCGCCGGTGTGCTGGTGCGGCTCGTGGCCACCGATCTCGGCGTCGACGTGATCTGCGAGGCCGACGACACCGGGCGCGTGGCGGCGACGCTCGAGGCGGCGGGCGCCACCCGAGTCTCCGACGCCGCGGCCGAGGTCGTGCGCGTCGAGCGCGGGCGCCCGCGCTACGGCGTGGACCTCGACGACACAGTGATCCCCCAGGAGGCCGGACTCAACGAGCGCGCGGTCTCGTTCACCAAGGGCTGCTACGTCGGCCAGGAGACCGTCGCGCGGCTCTTCTACCGCGGGAAGCCCAACCGCCACCTGCGCGGGCTGCGCCTCGACGGGCCCGCCGAACCCGGGCAGCCGCTGCGCCTCGGCGAGCGCGAGGTCGGCCGCCTCGGCTCCGTGGCCGGCTCGCCCCAGCACGGTCCGATCGCGCTCGCGATCGTCCGCCGCGAGGCCGCCCCCGGCGACACGCTGCAGGTCGGCGACGGCGCGGTCTCCGCGACGGTGGTCGACCTGCCATTTCAGGAGTAGCCTGTGGCCATGGCATGGCGCGCCCGCGTGCTGGTCATGGCGAACGTCACCGCGACCTCCGATGAGCTGCTCGATGCGCTGCGCGAACGCGGCGACATCGCGGTCACGCTGCTGATGCCCGCCGCGCACATCGGCTTTGCGGGCCGCAAGGAGACCCAGGGACGCCTGGAGGAGACGCTCGCGGTGTGGCGCGCCGCCGGAATCGACGCCACCGGCGAGGTCGGCGACTGCGATCCCGCGGTCGCGATGCAAGAGACCTGGGACCCTCGCCGTTTCGACGAGGTCATACTCTCGACGCTGCCCAGCGCGACGTCGAGGTGGCTGCGATCCGACCTTCCGCGCCGGGTGGCCAAGATCACCGACATGCAGGTCGCGCATGTCGTCGCGCGCGTCAGCCCCATCCCGCGCTCGGGCCCGCCGCGCCGGCGCGAGCGCCCGGAGTTCGGTGCCCTCACGCTCAGGAGCCCGCGGCAGCACTGAGGGGCACACGCCCCGTGCTCGATCCGCTCCGCGGGTCGAGCACGCGCGCCTCGTGCTCGTGCACGGCCAGCCACGCGCCGACGATCCGGGCCTCGTCGACCTCCTCGGGTGAGAGCCAGCCGCCCAGCTCGCGCCGTGGCTCGGCGCGAAGGGCCTCGCGCGAGCGCGCGTCGAGCTCGTCCGCGCCGGCGGGGGCCGGCCCCCAGTCGACCACGCGGCCGCCGATGACCCAGAACGCGTCGGCGCGCTCGGGGTCGCTCGGGTGCGGCGCGAGCACGAGCCGCGAGCTCGCGTGCGTGGCGCGCAGCACCCCGCCCAGGCGCCCGAGCAGCGTCTGCATGCGCGCCCGCCGTCGCCGCAGCCACGCCGCGCGCTCGTAGCGCTGTGCGCCGGCGGCCTCCCGCATCTGCGCGCCGATGTGCTCGAGCAGCGCCGCTCCGCCGTCGCGGTCGCCGAGGAAGAGACCGAGCGCTGCGTCGAGGCGCTCCCGGTAAAGGTTCGGGTCGAGGTCGCGCAGGCACGGTGAGAGGCAGCGGCCCATCTGGCCGTACGCCGACGGGTGGTCGCGGCGGGGGAGCGCGCGCCCGCAATGGCGCAGGCCGAACAGCGAGTTGAGCTGCTCCACCAGTTCCGCGGCCGCCGCCCGTCCCTGCACCGGCCCGACCGCCCAGCAGTGACCGGGCGCCGGCTCGCGTGCGACCTCGAGGATCGGGAAGGCGATGTCGAGGCGGCAGCGGATGTAGACCAGCCCGTCGGCGACCTTCTTCAGGCGCGTGTTGCCCGGCGGGCGCAGCGCCTTGATCAGCCGGTTCTCGAGCACGAGCGCGCCGAGCTCGGAGTGCGTGGCCTCGTAGTCGACCTGCTCGGCCTGCCCAGTCCACTCCCCGGGGCGCGTGAAGTGTGCGCGCGCGCGCGTGCGCAGGCAGACGGACTTGCCCACGTAGAGCGGGTGGCCCTCGGCATCGCGGAACACGTAGACCCCCGGGTCCTTCGGGAGCCCGCTGAGATCGGGGCGGTGCGCGGGCGCTCGCCGTGCCGGGGCCGGCCGGGAACGGGCTCTGCGCCCCGTGCGCTGCGAGCCGAGCAGCGCGACCGCGTCACCGACCGTCGGCGCGTTCGCGCACAGCCGGGCGAACAGCGCGCAGAACACGCGCGCGCAGGTCTCGGCGTCGGGGAGCGCGCGGTGCGTCTCGGCGACCTCGACCCCGAGCGCGTCGGCGAGCGCCGAAAGGCCGCGGCGGCGCTGCAGGGGCGCGAAGCGCCGCGCGAGCGCGATCGTGCAGAGCACCGGCGGGTCGGGCCAGCTCAGCGCGGAGCGCTCGAAGGCCTGGCGCAGTACGCGCACGTCAAAGCGCGCGGAGTGCGCGACCAGCACGCGGCCACGCAGCTGCGCGGCGAGCGCGGGCAGCACCGCACCGGGCGGCGACGCCGCGTCCGCCATCGCCTGGGTGATCCCCGTGAAGCGCTGGATGCCGCGCGCCAGCGGGCGCTCGACGCCGACCAGCGAGGACCAGCGTTCGTGCAGCTCGCCGCCTCCGACCAGGACCGAGCCGACCTCGGTCAGCTCGCACGCCTCGCGCGCGAGGCCGTTGGTCTCCGTGTCGACGGCGAGGAACTCGGCGGTCGACAGCGGGTGGGCTCGCAGCTCGGCGCTCGTCACCCGTGTGTCTTACGCCCGCGGCCGGACGGCGTGCACGAGCGCGTTCACTGGACATCTGTCGAGGCAGGTTTCCCGCACTGCGCGGTTGAAGTAGGGTTGCGCCCGCTGGTTCGGGGATGGACAAGGGTCTGGGTGCAATGAGGCGTTCCTACACATGGCTGCTGTTGCTGACCCCGCTCGCCGCGTGCGGCGGCGGCAACGACTACGCCAACAACCCCCGGCCGCCGGCGCCGATCAACGTGACGGCCGCGATCAGCGACTCCTCGATCTCGGTCTCGCCACGGAAGTTCGGCGCGGGGCCGGTCGTCCTGATCGTGTCCAACCAGTCCTCGGCCTCCCAGGAGGTGACGTTCGAGACCAACGAGCTCGGCGCCTCCAAGCCGGGTCGGACGTTCAACACGACGCCGATCAACCCGCGCGGCACGGCGACCTTGAAGGTGGACGTGCGCCAGGGGACCTGGCAGCTGCGCACCGGCGACCACGGCATCCGTGCGGCTGACGTCAAGGTGGGCCACGTCCGCAAGTCCGCGCAGGACGAGCTGCTGCAGCCGTGAGCCGCGGCGCCCGACGCTCCGCGGCGGTCGCGGCGCTGCTCGGTGCGCTGGTCGCGGCGGCTCCCGCCGCCGCGCAGACCACGCAGTCCCAGCGCTTCTTCAAGGCGCGGCTGCTTGCGGACCCGCGGACGAGCAGCGAGGTGCGGCAGCTGCTGCGTGACGGCGGGGGCTTCGTCGACGGCTCGGTGGTGTTCCGCGACCTCACGCGCGACAAGCGCGACGACGCGATCGTGCGCGTGCACAGCGGCGGGGCGGCGGGCGTGGTCGCCGTCTACGTCTTCTCGACCGATGCGCGCGGCACCGGCAGCCCCTTGCGCGCGATCTACCGCGACCAGCGCGTGCTGCGCGGGGCGACGGCGGTGAGCCGCGGCGTGCTGAGCTACAGCTCCTCGGACTACGTGGCCGGCGACGAGCTCTGCTGCCCCTCGCGGGTGACGGAGACGACCCTGCGCTGGGACCGGAGCCGGATGCGGTTCGCCGCGGAGCGCAAGACCGTCGACCAGGCGCCCCAGACGATGCCGCTCGACGGGCCCTCGGGGACCCCGCCTCAGTCGGGCGTGTAGGCGCGCATTTCGTCAGCGGTCACCTGATCGGCCGGGAAGAACGACTCGATCGACAGCTCCGCGAGCGTGACGTCGACCGCGCTGCCGAAGGTCGTCAGCGTGCTGATGAACGACAGCTCCCCAGCGCCGGCGCGCAGCCGCAGGGGCACCGCGATGTCGCCCCCCGCCAGGTCGTGCGCGGCAGAGCGCTCGCCTCCCGGCAGCTCGCTCAGCTCCACGTAGAGGGCGGCCAGCGCGGGGTCGCCGGTGCTCACCGCCTCGCGCCCGAGGCGGTGCAGCAGGTGGGCCCGCCATTCGCCCAGGTTCGCGATCCGCGGCGCCAGCCCGCCTGGATGCAGGCTCAGGCGCAAGACGTTGACGGGCGGCTCGAGCAGCTCGGGGGCCACGCCCTGCGTGAGCAGCGAGACCGCGCGGTTGGCGGCGACCAGTCCCCAGTGGCGGTCAACGACCACGGCGGGATAGGGCTCGTGCCCGCGCAGGACGGCGTCGAGCGCGTCGCGCACGGCGCCCATCTCGGGCTCCTCCAGGCCCCGCTGGCCGAACACCGGGGCGAAGCCCGCCGCGAGCAGCAGCTGGTTGCGCTCGCGCAGCGGCACCTCCAGCTCCTCGGCGAGGTGGAGCACCATCTCGGCGCTCGGGCGTGAGCGGCCCGTCTCGACGAAGCTCAGGTGACGGGTCGAGACTCCGGCCTGCAGCGCGAGGTCGAGCTGGCTCAGGCGGCGCCGCTCGCGCCACTCGCGCAGCAGCGCGCCGACGGTCGGCATGCTCGTCGTCGCCATCGGGCGAACGTAGCGGACACGCCGACGGTCATCGCTTACCTCGGAGGTAATCGACGGGGACGCCCCGGGGCTGGATCGTGTCGCCCATGACCGACACCACGAGCACCACCACCACCGAAGCGCTGGTCGCCGACTACCTCGCGGCCTGGAACGAGACGGACGCCGCCCGGCGGCGCGAGCTGATCGACCGGACGTTCGCCGCCGGCGCGACCTACGTGGACCCGCTGATGTCCGGTGAGGGCCACGACGGGATCGCCGCGATGATCGCCGCGGCCCAGGAGGCCTACCCCGCGCACGCGTTCGTCGCGGCCGGGGAGCCCGACGCCCACAACGACAAGATCCGCTTCGCCTGGCACCTCGTCCCCGAGGGCGGCGAGCCGATCGCGCTCGGCGTCGACTTCGGCGAGCTCGCCGAGGACGGGCGGCTGCGGGCCGTCACCGGGTCCCTCGAGCGGGTCTAGCGGGCTAGGAAGTCAGCTCGCGCGGGGTCACCGCGACGGCGCGCCGCGCGCCGTCGCGGTAGACCGCCAGCGCGCAGGCGCGCCCGATGCACTCGGCGGTGAGCAGCCGCTGGAGGTCGTCGACGCCGCGCACCGGCGCCTCGTCGACCGCGACGATCAGGTCCTCGGCATGCAGCCCCGCGCGCGCCGCGGGTGAGCCCTCGATCACCTCGACGACCTCGACGCCGCGGTCGCGCCCGAGCGCGGCGGCGATCCGTGGCGGCAGCGGACGGGCTCCACCGGCGACGCCGAGCCAGGCGCGGCGCACGCGCCCGTCGCGCATCAGCGCGGAGACGATCTGCCGGGTCGTCGCGTTGATCGGCACCGCGAGGCCGAGGCCGACGCCGGCAACCGCGGTGTTGATCCCGACGACACGACCGCCGCCGTCCACGAGCGCGCCGCCCGAGTTGCCTGGGTTCAGCGCCGCGTCGGTCTGGATGACGTCGTCCACCACCCGCATCGCCCGCCCCGACCGCGTGGGCAGCGAGCGGCCGAGCGCGGACACGACACCGGCGGTGACCGAGCCCGCGAAGCCGTGCGGGTTGCCGATCGCGACTACGAGCTGGCCGACGCGCAGGGTCGCCGCGTCGCCCAGCCGCGCGGGCTCGAGCGCCTCGCCGTCGGCGCGCAGGACCGCGAGGTCAGACAGGGCGTCGGCGCCGACCACGCGCGCCTCGACCTCGCGCCCGTCGGTGAACGAGGCGCGGATGCGCGGCGAGCCGGGGCCGGCCACGACGTGGGCGGAGGTCAGCAGGAAGCCGTCGGGCGTGACCGCCACCCCCGAGCCTCCCCCCTCTCCGCGCCCCCCGCGCGAGCGATGGGAGACGCGCAGGTTCGCGACCGAGCGGGCCACGGTCTCTGCCACGCCGCTGACCACCCGCGAGTAGGCGTCCAGCGCCTCGGCGTCGCTGGGCAGCGAGCCCGGAGCGGAGGGCTGCGCAGGGTCCGTCACAGTCACTATTGAAATGCTAGCGACTATTGAGGTTTCGCCTGCCAGGCGAGTCTGCTTTGCGGACTCGCCTTCGGCGACGTTACGTGCGCTTCAGCCAGTCCGACAGCTGCTCCCCCACCTCCCCGATCGACGAGCCGGCCTTCTCGAACGCGCCGCGCACCCGCTCGCCGTAGTGGTTGGCCGCGCTGTCGGCCTCCTCGCGGACCGTCTTCTCCTCGCCGCGGCGGACGTAGTCGCCGCCGATGATGCGGTCGTAGTCGCCTTCGCGCACCCACGCGAGCAGCTCCTGGACGCGCTTGACCGGCAGCGGGTGGGTGACGTTGAGGTCGAGCACGAGCTTGGAGAGCCGCTCGAGCCCGGTGCCCTTCTCGTCGTAGTCGAGGCCCTGCTTGATGAACGCGTCGAGGTTCAGGTGCTCGGCGGCGGCCCCGGCCGAGAGCACCATCAGCGTGCGGCAGACGGTCTCGGGGTCGCGCACGAGTAGCGCGGCCGCGCGGTCACAGGACAGCTCGGCGGCGCGGAACCACTCGAGCAGCGCGAAGCGGATCGCCATCAGCGGCAGCCCTGCGAGCAGCGGCAGCCGCTGGGTCCCGACCTGCAGCAGGATGACCAGGGCGGTCTGGTAGAGCACGTGGTCGGAGTGCACGTGCGCCGCCTCGTGGCCGAGCACCGCACGCTGGCCCTCGGGGTCCAGCAGCGTCACGAGCTCGGAGTTCAGGACCACGATCGGCCGGCCGACCCCGATCGTCATGGCGTTGGCCATCGGGAACTGCGTCAGGTAGAGGTCGGGCACCGCCTCGAGGTCGAGCGAGTTGACGACCTGGCGGTGCAGCACCCAGATGTGGGGCAGCTGCTCCTGGCCCAGGCGCACGGCGGAGCCGAGCGAGACCGCCCGCAGCGCGCGCTCATAGCCCAGCTCGATCAGCTTCCGCACGACCTGGTCGAGGTAGGGCACCTGATGGAGCGCTGCCGTGGCCGCCCGGTCGGCCGGATGCTGGTAGGCGCGCGGGGAGATGCCATCGAGCTTGAAGGCCTCGGCCGGGAGGGACACGCTCCGGGACGGTAACGCCGGGAGTAGGCTCGCGCGCCAATGGAGGTCCTGGAGTCAGTCGACCGCGAGCGCATCCGCGAGCTGCGCGAGCGCGACGAGTTCTTCTGGCTCGACCTCTGCGCCGCCTCGGCGGACGATCTCCAGGCGATGGCGGAGGCGCTCGACATCCACCCGCTCGCCCTGGAGGACACGCGCGAGTTCGGCCAGCGCCCGAAGCTCGACGCCTACGACGACAAGGTGCTGCTCGTCTTCTACACCGTGCGCGAGGCCAAGAACCGCGCGGAGCGGCTGTTCGAGCCGGTCGAGATCCACCTCCACATCTCCGGCGGCTTCGTCGCGACCGTCCACCGCGAGGGCTGCGCAGAGCTCGACACGCTCCACGAGGGCCTCGTGCCCGAGGACACCGAGGCCGAGGACTACCTCGTCTACCGGCTGCTCGACGCGCTGACCGACGCCTTCTACCCGGTCCTCGAGACCCTCGAGGAGCGCATCGACTCGCTGGAGGGCCAGGTGCTCGCGCGTCCCAGCCAGGAGCAGCTCACCCACACCTACCGCCTCAAGCAGGAGGTCCACGAGCTGCAGCGCCGCATCGCACCGCAGCGCGACCGCTTCCAGACCGGCTCGGAGGCGATCCTCGCGCTGCCGGGGCTCAGCCGCGGCTCGCGCGAGTACCTGCGCGACGTCGGCGACCACCTGGCCCAGGTCGCCGGCGAGCTCGCCCGCCAGCAGGACGACCTCAACGCGCTGACTTCGACCTACTTCAACGCCAACGCCAACCGGCTCAACGCGATGGCCACGCGGCTGACCGTGGTGGCCACGCTGTTCTTCGTCTGGACGCTGGTGACGAGCTTCTTCGGCCAGAACTTCGGGTGGCTGGTCAACCACATCAAGAGCCAGCAGGCCTTCCTGGTGTGGGGCGTCGGCGGCCTCGTGGTCCCGACGATCGTTCTCGGGGCGCTCTTCTGGATCAAGCGCGAGACCTGGTTCTAAGCCTGGCTAAGTAGGATCGGGCGCCCCCCCGAATCAGGAGACGACGTGGCAATCGATACCAAGCAGGTGGCTCAGCTCGACGTGGAACCGGGCGAGCTGCCGCCCACCATGGCCGCCTGGGTCATCCGCGAGGAGCGCTTCGGCGAGCCGCTGGACGCCTTCCAGCTCGAGGAGATCGAGGTCCCCGAGCCCGGCGCCTTCGAGGTCACCGTGCGGGTGATGGCCGCGGGCGTCAACTTCAACAACGTCTGGGCCGCCCTCGGCGAGCCCGTCTCCGTGTTCCGCTACCACCCCGAGGATCACCACATCGGCGGATCGGACGCCTCGGGGATCGTCTGGAAGGTCGGCGCGGGCGTGACCCGCTGGAAGCCGGGCGACGAGATCGTCGTGCACTGCAACCAGGCCTCCTACGAGGATCCCGAGGTCCACGGCCTCGATCCGCTCGCGGCGCCCTCACAGCAGATCTGGGGCTATGAGACCTCCTGGGGCTCCTTCGCCCAGTTCTGCAAGGTCCAGGCACAGCAGCTGCTGCCCAAGCCCGCCCACCTGAGCTGGGAGGAGGCGGCGTCCTACGGCCTCACCTACTTCACCGCATACCGGATGCTGATGGACCAGGTGAAGCTGCAGGCCGGCCACAAGGTGCTGATCTGGGGCGCCGCCGGCGGCCTCGGCGTGTTCGCCATCCAGCTCTGCAAGCTCGCGGGGGCGGACGCCGTCGGCGTGGTCTCCTCGGCCGAGAAGGGCGAGCTGTGCGGGGAGCTCGGGACCCGCGGCTTCATCGACCGCAACGAGTTCACCGGGATGATGCGCCGCGGCGACGAGACGCCGGAGGAGGAGAAGGCGCGCTTCAAGGAGTCGCGGCGCTTCTGCAAGCTGGTCGAGGAGAAGCTCGGCGGCGCGCCCGACATCGTCTTCGAGCACGTCGGCCGCGCCACGTTCCCCACGTCCGTGCTGGTGGTCAAGCCGTTCGGGAAGGTGGTCATCTGCGGCGCGACCTCGGGCTTCAACCTCGACTTCGACGTCCGCTACCTCTGGATGCGCCAGAAGCAGATCATCGGCTCGCACTTCGCCAACGCGTGGGAGGCCAACCTGGCCAACCGGCTGATCGAGCAGGGCAAGATCCGCCCCGTGCTGTGGAAGACGCTCGGCTTCGACGGGGTCGCCGAGGCCCACCAGCTGCTGCGCGACAACAAGCACCAGGGCAAGATCGCGATCCTCGTGGGCGCCGAGTCCGAGGGCGAGGGCAGGACCGCCGACGGCCCGGGCGCGATCCACGCGGAGGTGGGCGCCTGATGGCCTACGTCCTGCAGATTCCCTGGTACGCGACGGTCTTCCGCGGCGACAAGCTGGAGCAGGCGCTCACCGAGATCGCCCCCGTGGCGCTGCGCTACGGCGCGACCGACTACAAGGTCTACCGCGCCGGCGACGACCGCTACCGCTTCCTGCAGTACGCGACCTTCGAGACCAAGGAGCAGTACGAGCTCTACTGGTACGGCGAGGAGTTCTCCTCGTGGCGCGCCCGTAACTCGAGCTGGTACCAGGTCCCCGTCGTCTACAACGCGGGCACGCTCGTGACCTCCGGCCACCTCGGCGCGAACGGGAATGGGAATGGGAATGGCAATGGCGGGTCGGGCGTCAGCCCGGCTCGCGCAGAGCCGGGAGCCGAGTAGGCCCCTCACCGGTGCCCGCGAGGGCGTCGGTCACGTGCCGACGTAGGCCGCGAGGTGCTCGCCGGTGAGGGTGGAGCGGGCGGCGACGAGGTCGGCGGGCGTGCCCTCGAAGACGATCCGGCCGCCGTCGTTGCCGGCGCCGGGGCCGAGGTCGACGATCCAGTCGGCGTGCGCCATGACCGCCTGGTGGTGCGCGATGACGATGACCGACCTGCCGGCGTCGACGAGCCGGTCGAGCAGGCCGAGCAGCCGCTCCACGTCGGCCAGGTGGAGGCCGGCCGTCGGCTCGTCGAGTACGTAGACGCCGGCCTTCTCGCCCAGATGGGTGGCCAGCTTGAGCCGCTGCCGCTCGCCGCCCGACAACGTGGGAAGCGGCTGGCCGAGGCTGAGGTAGCCGAGCCCGACGTCGGCGAGCCGGTCGAGGATCTTGTGGGCGGCCGGCACCTTCGCATCGCCGGAGCCGAAGAACGCCAGAGCCTCGACGACCGGCAGACCGAGGACGTCGCTGATGTCCTTGCCCCCGAGCTGGTACTCCAGGACCTCGGGCTGGAAGCGCTTCCCCTCGCACTCCTCGCAGGTGGTGGCGACACCGGCCATCATCGCCAAGTCGGTGTAGATCACGCCGACGCCGTTGCAGGTGGGGCAGGCGCCCTCGGAGTTGGCGCTGAACAGCGCCG
>JBBRYA010000027.1:0-42953 GCA_038238015.1 Solirubrobacterales bacterium | reverse complement strand
TGAAGGTCGCCTACTGGCCCGGCTGCGTGAGCCGCGGCTTCACCCCCGAGCTGCACGGCTCGATGGCGAGGATCGCCCCGCTGCTCGACATCGAGCTCGTGGAGCTCGACCGCGCGTCCTGCTGCGGCGCCGGCGTGATCGCCGAGCACAACCAGGAGCTCGCGGACTCGCTCAACGCCCGCACCTTCGCCCTCGCCCAGCAGGAGATCGGCGCCGGGGCGGAGCTGATGATGAACATCTGCTCGACCTGCCAGGGCGCCCAGAGCGAGTGCCAGGAGCGCCTGGACGGCAACTCGGAGTACCGCGGGCACATCAACGAGACGCTCGCCGCCGAGGGCCTCAGCTACGAGCGCGGGATCGTCAACAAGCACCTGCTCTGGCTGATCGTCGAGGAGATCGGCCTCGACGCGATCGCGGCCAAGGTGACGCGCCCGCTGACCGACCTGCGGGTCGGCCCGTTCTACGGCTGCTACATCGTGCGCCCGACAGATCGCCTGGGCATCGACCGCGAGCATCCGCGCGACCACTACCTGCAGCGCCTGATCGAGACGCTCGGCGGCACGGTGGTCGACTACGCCGGCCAGTACAAGTGCTGCGGCTTCCCGATCATCACGATGAACCGCGAGGCCTCGCTCAAGCAGGCCGGCCGCCACCTCGGCGACGCGATCGACGCCGACGCCGACTGCCTGGTCACGCCCTGCCCGCTGTGCCACCTCAACCTCGACCTCCAGCAGCCGCTCGCCGAGCGCGTCATCGGCCGCGAGCTGGGCATGCCGGTCCTGCACCTGCCGCAGCTGATCGGCCTTGCCTTCGGCCTGGACCCCAAGGAACTCGGCATGGGCAAGCACGTCGTCAAGCCCACCTCGGTGATCGACTGGTCGACGTCCGTGGTCGGCGGGGTCGGCGACGGGCCCGGCGGCAGCGTGGCCGCGGGCTCGCGCCAGGGCGGCTGGTAGGCGCCTACTCCACCACCACGCCGTTGAAGAACGCGACGTGGTCCTTGATGTTCGCGGCCTTCTCCTTCGGGTCCGGGTAGTACCAGGCGGCGTCGGGGTTCTCGTCGCCGTTCACCTTCACGTTGAAGTAGCTCGCGGTCCCCTTCCACGGGCACCATGACGTCTTCTCCGACGCGGCGAAGTGCTCCTCGGAGACCGACTCGCGAGGGAAGTAGTGGTTGCCCTCGACGACGACGGTGTCGTCGGACTCGGCAAGGACGGTGTCGTTCCAGATGGCTGTAGGCATGTCTCCGAGGCTACCCGGTTGCGCGTGCAACTAGGCGGCGGCGCGCGCGCCGACCAGCCCGCGCGAATGCAGCAGCTCGGCAAGCTGGACCGCGTTGGTGGCCGCGCCCTTGTGCAGGTTGTCGGAGACCACCCACATCTGCAGCCCGCGCTCGTGGGAGGGGTCGCGGCGCAGACGGCCGACGAAGACGTCGTCCTGCCCTGCCGAGCCGGCGGCGGTCGGGTACGGGTCCACGAGGGTCAGGCCCGGCATCTGCTCGAGCAGCACGCGCGCGTCCTCGACCTCGAGCGGCTCGCGCGTCTGGAGGTTGACCGACTCCGAGTGCGAGTAGGTGACCGGGACGCGGGCGCAGGTGACCGAGATCGCGATCGACTCGTCGCCGAGGATCTTGCGCGTCTCGAACATCATCTTGCGCTCCTCGTCGGTGTGGTCGTCGCCGTCGAGGAAGTTGCCGGCGCCGCCGTGGACGTTGAAGGCGATCGGGTACGGATAGACCTCCGGCGCCGGCGGCTCAGTCCCGTGCAGCAGCGCGTGCGTCTGGTCCTCGAGCTCGCGCACCGCCTTGACGCCGGTGCCCGAGACCGACTGGTAGGTCGAGACGATGAGCCGCTCGATCCCCGCGGCGTCGTAGATCGGCTTCAGCGCGACCATCAGCTGCATCGTCGAGCAGTTTGGGTTGGCGATGATCCCCTTGTGGGCGTCGAGCGCCTCCGGGTTGACCTCGGCCACGACGAGCGGGACCTCGGGGTCGCGGCGGAAGGCGGAGGAGTTGTCGACCACGACGCAGCCCGTCGCGGCAAAACGCGGCGCCCACTCGCGCGAGATGCCCGCGCCGGCGGAGAAGATCGCGACGTCGAAGCCCTGGATGGTCTCCTCGCTCAGCGGCTGCACCACGTGACCTCCGTCGAGCTCACGCCCCGCCGAGCGCTCGGAGGCGAACGCGACGATCTCGTTCGCCGGGAAGTCGCGCTCGCGCAGCTTGGCGAGCATCACGGTCCCGACCGCACCGGTGGCGCCGACCACGGCGACGCGCAGCCTCATCGCTGCCCGGCCTGGGAGAAGGGATGCTCGGCCTTGATGTCTTCGGCGCCGAGCTCGAAGGCCTCGTGCAGCGAGCGCACCGCCTGAGCGACGCGATCGGCGTGCACCACGCAGGAGATCTTGATCGGGGAGGTGGAGATCATCTCGATGTTGATGCCGTCGTCGCCGAGCGTCGCGAACACCTTGGCGGCCACGCCGGGGTGCGACTTCATTCCGGCCCCGACGACCGAGACCTTCCCCATCGTGGCGTCCTCGGCGACCGAGCCGATCCCGACCTCCGCGACTACGGGGTCGAGCGCGCGGCGGGCGGTCGCGAGGTCTGAGCGCGGCACGGTGAAGGACATGTCCGCGCTCGCGCCCTCGGACTCGGGCTCGTTCTGGATGATCATGTCGACGTTGACGTTGGCCTCGGCGAGCGCGGTGAAGATCCGACCCGCGATGCCCGGGTTGTCGGGCACGCCCAGAAGCGTGATGCGGGCCTCGTCGGTGGAGTGCGTGACTGCGGTGATCAGCGGTCGTTCCATGGTCTCTTCCTCGCCGACGACAAAGGTACCGGGGTCCTCGGTGAACGAGGACCGGCAGTGGATGCGCACGCCGTGCGTGCGCGCGTACTCGACGGAGCGCAGCTGCAGCACGCGCGCTCCGGAGGCGGCCATCTCGAGCATCTCCTCGAAGGAGACCACCGGGAGCTTGCGCGCGTCGGGCACAATCCGCGGGTCGGCGCTGAACACGCCGGCCACGTCCGTGTAGATCTCGCAGACCTCGGCGCCCAAGGCGGCGGCGAGGGCGACCGCGGTGGTGTCGGACCCGCCGCGGCCGAGCGTGGTGACGTCCTTGGCGGTCGAGACCCCCTGGAAGCCCGCGACGAGCACGATCTTGCCCTCTTCGTGGGCCTGGCGGATGCGGTCGGCGCGGACGTCGAGGATGCGCGCCTTGGTGTGGGAGGTGTCCGTGACGATCCCGGCCTGGGATCCGGTCAGCGAGATCGCCTTGTGGCCGAGGTCGATGATCGCCATCGCGCACAGCGCGCACGACATCCGCTCGCCGGTCGAGAGCAGCATGTCCATCTCGCGCGGGTCCGGCGCGGGCGAGACCTCCTCGGCCATTGCGACGAGCTCGTCGGTCATGGCCCCGCGCGCGGAGAGCACGGCCACGACGTGGTGGCCCTGCTCGCGGGCGCGGACGATCCGGCCGGCGGCGCGCTTGAGGCGCTCCGCGTCGGCGACGGACGTCCCGCCGAACTTCATGACGACGGTGCTGGGCACGGAGGCCATGGTAGTCAGGGGCCGGTCGCCGAAATCCGGCTGAAGGCCTCGACCCCGGCCTGCACCATCGGTCCGATCGCCAGCGCGAAGGCCAGCGTCCCGACCCCCACCGTGCCGCCCAGCGCGAAGCCGATGGCGAGCGCGGTCAGCTCGATGCCCGTGCGCACCACCCGCAGCGACAGGCCAGTGCGCTCGTGCAGCCCGTTCATCAGCCCGTCGCGGGTGCCCGGACCGAGCCGGCAGGCGAGGTAGATGCCGCTGCCGACGCCGACCAGCGCGATGCCGAGCATCAGCGCGACGATCCGGGTCGGAAGGGCGTGGAGCTTCGGCAGCAGTCCGAGCGTGACGTCGATCGAGATCCCGATCACCGTCGCGTTGGCGATCGTGCCGAGGCCCGGGCGCTGGTGCAGCGGGATCCAGCTGAGCAGCACGAGGAAGGACACGATGATCGTCATCAGCCCGACCGCGACGCCGACCTGATCGCCGGCGCCCTGCGCGAGCACGGTCCACGGCGAGTTGCCGAGGCCTGCCGCGACGATCCCCGCCTCGCCCATGCCGAACACCCACAGGCCTCCGAGCAGGGCGGCGAGCCGGCGCGGGGGGGCGCGCCAGAGGCTCGCCGGCTGCGCCTCAGACCGCTCGGCGACCGGCAAGCGCCCGACCCAGCGTGACCTCGTCGGCGTACTCGAGGTCGCCGCCGACGGGCAGGCCGGAGGCCAGCCGGGTCACCGTGACCGCGGGCACGCGGGCGCGCAGGCCGTCGGCCAGGTGCAGCGCCGTGGCCTCGCCTGTCGTGGTCGGATTGGTGGCGAGCACGACCTCGCGCACCGGCGGGTCCGCGTTCGCCACGCGGGCGTAGAGCTGTGCGATCTTCAGGTCGTCGGGCTCGACACCGTCGATCGGCGAGAGCGCGCCGCCGAGCACGTGGTAGCGCCCGCGGTACTCGTGGGTGCGCTCGACCGGGATCACGTCGCCGGGCTCCTCCACCACGCAGATCAGCGCGGCGTCGCGGCGCTCGTCGACGCAGATCGTGCAGAGCGGGCCCTCGGCGAGGTTGAAGCAGACCTCGCAGAGCCCGATGCGCTCCTTGACCTCGCGGATCGCGTCGGCCAGCGCGTTGGCGTCCTGCGGCGTGGCGCGCAGGATGTGGAAGGCGAGGCGCTGCGCGGTGCGGTTGCCGATCCCGGGAAGCCGGCCGAGCTCGGTGACCAGGCGCTGGACGGGCGCGGCGAGCAACGAGTGGTTCCTTAGAAGCCTGGGAGGCCGAGGCCGCCCAGGCCGCCCGCGCCGCCGAGGCCGCCCGTGACGTTGCCCATCTTGCTCGCGGCCAGCTCCTGCGCCGAGCGCAGCGCCTCGTTGACCGCGGCCAGGACGGTGTCCTGGAGCAGCTCGACGTCCTCGGGGTCGACCGCCTCGGGATCGATCGCGATCGCCTGCACGACGAGGTCGCCCGAGACCGTCACCTTGACCATCCCGCCGCCCGCGGACGCCTCCACCTTCTCGTCCTTGAGCGACTCCTGGGCCTCCATCATCTCCTGCTGCATCTTCTGGACCTGCTTGAGCATCTGCTGCATGTTCGGCTGGGGGGGCATCAGGACGTCTCCTCGGACTTGGGCTCGGGCGGCAGCTCCTCGGCCTCGAACTCTGTCACGAAGCGCTCGATCAGCTCGTCCTCCGAGAGCGCCGGCGCGCCGTGCCCCTCGGCCTCGCCGTCGGCGCGCAGCTCGTAGGCGAGCCGCAGCGAGCTGCCGGTCACCGCGCGCACCGCCTTGGCGATCAGGTCGCGCTTGACCGGGTCCTCGGCCAGCGCGCGGTCCGTCTTGCCGGTCAGCGCGAGCGTGAGCTCGTTGCCCTCCAGGCCCGTCGGCGTGGCCTTGGCCAGGACGGCGCCCACCAGGCGGTTGTCTGACTCCGCGCTCTGCACGACGGCCGGCCACAGGTCGGTCAGCGAGGCGAGGTCGAGCCCGACCGCCACCGCGATCGAGGGCTCCGGCGCCGGCGCCGCGGGCTCGATCACGGCCACGGCGGCGACGGTCGCCTCGGGCTCGCCGGGCGCCGAGGCGCCGATCTGCTCCGACGCGGCTTGCGCCGCGCGGCCCGCCAGCCGCGCGGCCTGCTCGGGGCCCTCCGCCGGGGTCCCGGGAAGCGTGGTGGAGACTGACACGGGCGGGCGGCCCTCGGCGTGCGACGTCACTGCCACGGAGGTGCGCCCGCGACCCGCCGCGGTGGCCGGAACGTCCGGCGCCCGGCTCGCGGGCTCGGCCGCGGCGACGCCGGCGCCGTTGGCGATCCGCGCCTCGAGGCGCTCGATGCGGGTCATCAGCGCCCGGATCGACGCCTCCGTGCTGGGGACCGCCGCCTTGACGAGCGCGAGCTCGAGCTGGGTGCGCGCCTCCGAGCCGTCCTTCATCGCGCGCAGGCCGTCCGCGAGCAGGTCGAGCAGTCGCACCACGTCGCCGGGGCTCACCCGCGCCGCCTGCTCGCGCAGGCGCTCGTCCTGCTCGGCGGTGACCTGCAGCTCGGGCGCGACCTCGCCGCCGAGCGCCTGGACCACCATCAGCGCCCGGGCGTGCGCCTCGAGGTCGCCGAAGAACCGCCCGACGTCGCGCCCGGACTCCGCCAGGCGCGCGCACGCTTGCAGGGCCGCGCGGGCATCCCCGGCGTCGACCGCGTCGACCGCGCCGAAGAGCAGGTCGGCGTCCGCCGCGCCGAGGACCGCGAGCACGTCCTCCAGCGCGATCGACGGCCCGGAGTAGGCAAGCAGCTGCTGGAGCGTTCCGAGTGCGTCACGGAAGGAGCCCGTCGCCGAGCGCGCGATCAGCGCCGTCGCCTCGTCGGGCACCTCGATCGACTCGGCGTCGGCGACGCGGCGCAGGACGGACGCGATCTGCGCGACGCTCGGGCGGGCGAAGTCGAAGCGATGGCAGCGGTCGACGACCGTCGGGAGCACCTTCGCGGCCTCGGTCGTGGCGAGCACGAAGATCGTGTGCGGCGGAGGCTCCTCGAGCGTCTTGAGGAACGCGTTCCACGCCGCGGGGGTGAGCATGTGGGCCTCGTCGAGGATGTAGACCTTGTGGCGCCCGGAGACCGGGGCGTAGGCCACCTTCTCGCGCAGCTCGCGTATGTCGTCGACGGAGTTGTTGGAGGCCGCGTCCATCTCGATGACGTCCAGCGAGGTCGCGCTCGCGATCGCGACACAGGACTCGCAGACGCCGCAGGGCTCGGTGGTCGGGCCGTTCACGCAGTTCAGGGAGGCGGCGAGGATCTTGGCCATCGAGGTCTTGCCGGTCCCGCGCGAGCCGACGAACAGGTAGGCGTGGTGGACCCGGTCCTGCTGGATCGCGTTGCTCAGCGTGCGCACCACGTGCGGCTGGCCGACGACGTCGGCGAAGCTGCGGGGGCGGTGGCGGCGGTAGAGCGAGGCGGAGGCCAGGGGCACGGTGGACGAGTCTAGATCGCGCCTCGGGCGGGAGGGCATGTAGCGTCGGGCGCGTGACGAAGGCCCCGCAACTGCTGGTGTTCGCGGTGCTCACAGTCGTCGGCGCGCTGCTCGCGTGGGCGCTGGTGGGCGCCGGCTTCGCCAACTACGACACGGCCTACTCGCTGGTGTGGGGCGCCGACCTGGCCCATGGGCGGCTGCCGGACTACCACGTGCCGGTGGCGCCGACCCCGCACCCGCTGGCCACGCTCGGGGGGCTGGCGCTGGCGCCGCTGGGGGCCGGCGCGGAGACCGTCGTGGTGATCGGCGCGCTCGCCTCGCTCGGGGCGCTCGGGGCGCTCACCTATCTGCTCGGCGCGCACTGGTTCGGCCCGGCGGCGGGGGCGGTCGCGGCGGTGGTGATCCTCACGCGCGAGCCCGTCCTGTCCTTTGGCGTGCGCGCCTACGTGGACCTGCCCTACCTCGTGCTCGTGCTCGGCGCGCTGCTCGTGGAGGCAAGGCGCCCGCGTGCCGGGGTGCCCGCGCTCGTGCTGCTGGGGCTCGCGGGGCTGCTGCGGCCGGAGGCCTGGCTGCTCTCGGGCGCCTACGTCGCCTACCTCGCGGTGACGGGCGAGCGGATCCTCGTCCCGCTGCTCGTCGCGGCGGCCGCGCCGCTGCTGTGGGCGCTCTCGGACCTGGCGATCGCGGGCGACCCGCTGTACTCGCTGACCGGCACGCGCAGGGGCGCCGAGCTGCTGCAGCGCCGCACCGGGCTGGCCGCGGTGCCGGGCACCGTGCCGCGCAGGATCGGCGAGATCGTGCGCGAGCCGGTGCTGGCGGGCGCCGTCGCGGGCGGCCTGCTGGCGATCGCCTTCCTGCGCGAGCGCATCCGCCCGGCGCTGGCCACCGGCGTCGTCGCGCTCGTCGCGTTCTGCGTGCTCGCCGCGGCGGGGCTGCCGATCCTGGGCCGCTACCTGCTGCTGCCCGCGACGCTGTTTGCGATCGTCTGCGGCGCCGGCGCGTTCGGCTGGGCCCGGCTTGATCCGGGGCACCCCTGGCGCCGCCGCTGGCAGGTCATCGGCGTGCTGGTGCTCGCCGGGCTCATGGCCTTCGCCCCACGCCAGGCCCAGCGCATCCACTCGCTGCACGGCTCGATCCACCTCCAGCGCCACATCCGCGACGACCTCCACGCCCTTGCCCAGGGGCCGCCGCTGCGCTCGGCCTGCCGGCCGGTGACGGTGCCCAACCACCGCGCGGTGCCGCTGCTGGCGCTGTGGCTGGGCCGTCCGCCGCGCGAGATCGTCTCAGCGCAGCTGCAGCACCCCAGTCGCGGCGTGTTCGTCGACCCCGCCAACGACCGCGTCGCGCGCAACTTCACGCTCGACCCCAACGACCCGGGGCTGCTGACGGCCGCGGTCCCGCGCGGCTTCAGCCGCGCGGCGAAGAACACCTCCTGGGTGCTCTACGCGCGCTGCTGAAAAAAAGAGCGGACCGTGCACCCCCTCTCGAAGCCGGTGCCTCGGGCGCGTTCGCCGCTGGTGGCTCCGGCCGGGCTGTCCCGCTACGCCTGCCGGTGGCCGCTTAAGGCTGCTTCCTTCCGGACCTGACCTGGTTCACGGGCCGACATCGCGCGGGACCCGGCCATCGACGCCCCATACGGCGCGCTGACCCCGAGGGCCAGAGCCCCTCAAGGAGGGATTCAGCCCCGCTAGAGCGGATTGCGGGTGCAGGGCACCGCTACCTCCCCGCCTAGCACGGTCCGGGGCCCACTCTACCCGAGCGTGCCGCGCAGCTTGCGCAGCGCCCGGTAGACGCGGCCCTCGACCGTGGTCAGCGGCTCCCCGAGCGCCGACGCCATCTCGGGCACCGTGAGCTCGGCGCCGAAGCGCAGCGCGATCGCCTCGCGCTCCTCCGGGCTCAGCTGCGCCAGCGCGCGCTGCACCTCGTCGCGGTGCTCCACCGCCTCCTGCGGCGAGGGCTCGCCGTCCCGTGGGGCGCCCGCGCGATCGAGCGCGCGGCCCTCCGCGGCGGCGCGGCGGACGTGGTCGCGCAGCAGGTTCAGCGCGATCGCGTACAGCCACGTCTTCTCTGAGCCACGGCGGCGGTCGAAGCGCCCGCGCGAGCGCAGGGCGCGCTCGAAGGTGTCGGCGAGCAGGTCCTCCGCGAGCGAGCGGTCGCCGGTGCGGTAGGCCAGGAAGCCGAACAGCCCCTGGGCCTCAGCCGCGTAGAGCCGCTCGAACTCGTCGTCGCGCATCTGCTGAGCATCTTCGATCAGGAATCGGCGGCCTCCTTCGTATAGGGCTGCAATGAACCATCACGAAGACCTCCAGCCGGATCTGCAGCCGGTCGTCGCCCAGCTCCGCGCGAATCGCCCTGAGGCGACCGCGCTCGAGCTCGACGCGATCAAGCAGCGGGTCCGCACGCGCGTCACACAGCCCGCACGGAGGCGGACAAGGAGAGCACAGCTGATGAAGTCTCGCTTGGTGATTTTGAGCATGCTGGTGTTCGGCATGCTGCTGAGCACGGCCGGCGCAGGCCTGGCGGTCTCGGGCCTGAACGGCAACAACAACGCGAGCATCGCGCAGTACGGAACGCCGACGCCGACGCCGACGGCCGGCGGCGTGCTCGGCGAGCAGAACTCGGGTGGGGGCAGCCAGGACGTGCTGCCGCAGACCAGCGGCGGCGGAAACGGCCCGGGAAACGGCCCGAGTGGCGGTAAGGGCCCGTCCGCGGCGACCGGCAACGCGGTGCAGCCCGCGCGTCAGGTCGAGGCCGGCGCGAGCCCGAGCTCCGGTAGCCAGCTGCCCTTCACGGGCTTCGCGGCGATTCCGATCCTGCTCGGCGGCATCGCGCTGCTGACCACGGGCCTCGTGCTTCGGCGGAGGACGACCGGCGAGCGCTAAACGGCGCTCACTCGAACGGGACGGCGGCGCGCCCTGCGGCGCGCCGCCGCCGTGCTGGGCTTTGCGAGCTCAGTACGCGCTCGAGTCTGCGGGCGAGGTCACTCAGTGGGTTGAGCATGCGGCTGCGCCTCGCTGCCGCCGCTGGCTCACGTCCCGCGAGCGCCTGGGTGACCGCCAGGCCGTATGCGTACTGCCAGTTGTTCGGGTCGCGCCGGCTCGCTGCCTGCATCGCCTGCATCGCGAGATCGGGCCGGCCCGCACGCGCGTCGCAGTAGGCCAGGATCTCGAACGGCTCCGGCCGCGAGTCGAGCACCTCAAGGCTCTCGAGCGCCCTGTCGATCGCCGTGCGGCAGTCCTCACGCTTGAAGGCCTGGACGCTCCGGTTCAGCGGGCCCTGGCTCGCGAACACGAGTGCCGGGGAGAGCGCGAGCGTTAGGCACGCCAGCCCGGCGACCAGTCGTGTCAGACGTCCCGGAACCGGGAACGGCCGGCCGGGCGCCGCTGCGAGCACGACGCCGCCGGCCGCGAAGTACCAGATGAACAGCGCGGGCATCTCCCAGTCCCAGTCGATCCCCGCGTGCAGGAGCAGTGTGCCGCCCGCGGCGAGGAACGCGGCGGTGGCGTGGCGCTCGGGCAGGCGCAGCCGCGCGACTGCCACCGCGATCGGCGTCACGAGCGCGACGACGAGCAGCAGTAGGCCGGGCCAGCCCAGCTCCGAGGCAACCTCCAGGTACAGCGAGTGGCCGTCGGTGACCTGGAACGGGGGCGCCGGGCGCTCTCGCTCCCACGACAAGCGGTAGGTGCCGGCTCCCGTGCCGTGCAAGGGCTCGGCCTCGAAGCCGTCGAGGGCGACCCGCCAGTTGGCGATGCGCCCGTTGTTGCCGCGCTGGCTGAGCCGGGCGCGGAGATCGGCCTGTCCCGGTAGGATCGCTCCCTGGCTGAAGGCGCGGCGCTCGCGGTCGATCCGCTGCGGAAGTCGCGCGGCCACCGCGACGCCTGCGAGCGCGACGAGCACCAGGGCTCCAGTGGCGAGCTTCGTCGCAGATGAAGCTCGCCGAGCGAGGCGGACCCGATCGAGGCGCTGGTCGAGCAGCAGCCCGGCGGCCCGCAGCGCGCCCGCCAGCAGCACGCAGAGCACGACCGCCACGAGCACCTCGTGGCGCTGCGCCGCGGCAGCGGATCCCGAGAACCGGGTGGTGGCGAGCAGATCGGCGCCGTAGGCCTGCGCGAGTGCGTAGGCCGTCGGCGGCGCGACCGCGAGCAGGGCGGGGAGCAGGCCGCGAGGGTGCCCGACCAACATGTACAGCGTGATCCCGAGGATCGCGGCGGCGATCCCCCCACGCGAGAAGGTGAAGTAGAGGGCCACGGCCACCGCGGGGATCGCTGCGGCCGCCAGCACCCGCGCGACGGCCGGCTCGCGCGAGGACGAGCTCACGTGCAGCGCGAGGATCATCGCCAGCGCAGACAGGATGCCCATGGCGTTCCAATAGGTGAGGGGGAACGTGAGCCGGTCGTTGGCGATGTCCCGGCTGGTGGGGAAGGTCCCAGGGGCCAGGCGGGTGGCGAGCGCGGCGACGCAGACCACGCACATGACCCCCGCCACCCAGCGCAGCAGCGTGCCGAGATCGCGTCCGCTCGTGGCAAACAACACGAATAGAACGAGGACAGCGAGGTAGAGGAGCGCTCGGTCGAACTCCACAAGCGCCCGCGCGGCGGAGCCCGACCACTGCGAAGACGCCAGGACCCAGGCCGCGAAGAGAGCCAACGCGCCCGCTGAAACTGATCCACCAGCGCTCCAGCCCTGCCACGGCCGGTCCGCGAGGGTCAGATGCAAGACAATTGCGAGCAGGCCCAGAACAGCGGCCAATGCCGCAGTTCCAGGGAAAAAGCCTCCAGCGAGAAAGCACAACACCCCGGTCGCAATCGCGGGACATGCCAACTTTGATCGCGCGAGCGGGTTCTTCATAGTGATTGGCAAGGGGGCGGCCGAGGTAGAAGGCACCCAGACTAGATTGGCCGAGGCGCGACTGTAGGAAGGCACCGTCGCCGGATGCGACCTAGATATTCGTCCATTGATGGACGGAACCAGAGAAATTGACCGGAGCGGCTCTATGGTTGCGCTCCACTTCGGCACGGAAGCGCGAATGGAGAGCATGACGGCGACATCGGCAGACCGGGACGGGACCCTCGGGGTTCCAGCTCCTGTTCATCAAGACCTGTACGGGTCTGCGGCCACAGCGGTGGGGCGCTCAGCCGAGCTCAGACGGATGCTGGCCACGGCCGACGTGGTCGCGGGGGCGATCGCGGGACTGCTCGCGGGTCTGATCGCGTCGGCCGCATCGAGCGAGATCGCCCTCGCGGGTTTCGCGATGGCGCTCGCCTGGCCCACCGCCGCCTTCGTCTGCGGGCTCTACGCGGTGGAGGACCTGCGGTCGTGGACAAGCGGGGTCAGCGAGGCCCCCAAGCTGATGCTCGCGGCAATGGTGCTCTCCTGGCCGCTGTTCGGCATGTTCGCGAGCCTGGGCGCGGCGAACGCTGTCGGTGGCGCCCTGCTGGGCAGCCTCCTGGTCGCGGGCTCTGCGGCCCTCGGGCGCACCGCCGCCCGGATGTACGCCCACCGCGAGCCGCGCCTGCGGCAAGGGACACTGGTCATCGGGTCCGGCGCCGTCGCCCATCAGCTCGTGCTGCGGCTGATGCGCCACGAGGAGCTCGGCCTTGATCCGATCGGCTTCCTCGACGACGACTACGACTACGAAGGCTTCAGCGACCTGCCGGTGCCGGCGCTCGGGGGCCTCGACGCCCTTCCTGGCCAGTTGCTCTCGGGCCGCGTCGACCGCGTGATGATCGCCTTCTCGCGCGCGGGTCACGAGGAGCTGCTGCACTGCATCCGCCTCTGCCGTGACGCCGGCGTCGCCATCGACATCGTCCCCCGTCTGTTTGAGTTCCTCGACGGGGCGAGGACCGTCGATCAGATCGGCGGCATCCCGCTGCTCTCCATCAGCGTGCCTACGTTCTCGCGGCTCTCGAAGATCGCGAAGCGGGCGCTCGACGTCACGCTCGCCTCGATCGCACTCGTCGTCATGTCACCCCTGCTGGCGCTGATAGCCCTAGCGATCAGACTCGACTCCCCTGGGCCGGTCCTGTTCGTACAGCGCCGCTCAGGCCGCCGGGGGAGCTTCTTCTCGCTCTACAAGTTCCGTTCGATGTACGTGGGCTCGACCGTCGTGGTCCGCTCCGACGGCGCCATCGTCAAGATGGCCGACGACGAGCGGATCACGCGCATGGGCCGGTTCATCCGGCGCTTCTCGCTCGACGAGGCGCCTCAGCTGCTGAACGTCCTGCGCGGCGAGATGAGCCTCGTCGGGCCGCGGCCGCTCGTGGAGGAAGAGGCGGCGGTCCTGCGCGACTGGCAGGCGCGGCGCGCCGATCTCCGGCCGGGCCTCACCGGCCCCTGGCAGATCGCCGGGCGCTCCAACATCCCGTTCCAGGAGATGGTCAAGTTCGACTACCAGTACGTCGCCGGCTGGTCGCTGGCACGGGACGTTGAGATCCTGCTGGCCACCGTGCCCACCGTGCTCTCCGGGCGCGGCGCGATCTGAGCACGACAGGACCGGCGTCATGAGAATCCTCGAGGTGACCGAGGCGTCGGGCAGCGGCACCCTGGAGGTCGTGCTCACCCTCGCCGGCGGGCTCCACGCACAGGGGCACGAGGTGGCGGTGGCGTGGGGGATGCGGCCCGAGACCCCGGCCGACCTGGCGCTGCGGCTGCCTCCGGGAGTGGCGCAGTTCCCGCTGGCATGGGAGCGCCGCACGGCCGGTGCGCAGCTCCGCGCCGGCGCGTCGCTGCGCCGGCTGGTGAAGCGCTGGTCCCCGGACGTCGTCCACCTGCACTCCTCCTTCGCGGGCGCGGTCGGGACCTTCGCGCTGGGGCGCCGGCAGCCCACGGTCTACACCCCCCACGCCTACGCCTTCACGCGTGCCGGTGACGGAGCGGCGAGGCGCCTGGCCTATCGTGCGGTCGAGGCGGCGGTAGCACGGCGCTGCCACCTCGTGGGGGCCGTGTCGCACGCCGAGGCCGAGCTCGGGCGCCGCAAGCTGGCGGCGCCGCGGGTCGCAGTCGTGCCGAACGGGATCGCTGACCTCGATCGCGACGCCACCGTCTCCTCGCCTCCCCGCCCTGCGCGGCCGCTCGTCGTCTCGATGGGCCGCATCGGTCCCCAGCGCCGGCCGCAGGCCTCCGCGCAGATCCTCGGAGCGCTCCGCGGACGCGCCGACGTTCGCTGGATCGGAGGAGCTCCCGGCGCCGAGGACGCGCCGCTTCGCGCGGCTGGGGTCCCGGTGACCGGCTGGCTGGATCGCGATGCTGGGCTCGAGCAGCTCGCCGAGGCGACGGTCTGCCTGCACTGGTCGGCCTGGGACGGGCTGGCGCTCACGGTCCTCGAGGCGCTCGCACGCGACGTCGTCGTCGTGGCATCTGACATCCCGGCCAACCACGAGATCGTGGGCGACGCGCAGGTATGCGCCACACCAGGCGAGGCGATCACGCTGATCGAGCGCCTGCTGGATGACCCACAGCTTGTCGAGCGCTGCCTCGACGAGCAGCGTCGCCGGCGACCGCGCTGGTCGGCAGAGCGGATGGTCGCCGACTGGATCGACGTCTACGAGGGCCTAGTCCAATCGGCGCCGGTTGCCGTGCGGGCTCTCAAGCGCACCGATTCCCCTCCGCCTACCCCTACCATCAGTCGAACGTGGAACTGAGAGACGTCCTTCGTCTGATCTGGAAGCGCCGCGTGGTGGTGGTGCTGGCCTTCTTGACGACCGTCGCAGTAAGCGCAGCGTCGGCCTTCACCCGGCCGCCCACGTACGAGGCGACGGCCACCGTCGCCATCACACCAGCCTTCGACCAGAAGCAGTTCTTCATCGGTCCCGACAGCCTCTCGGCGCTCCTCGGCACCTACGCGGCGACTGCCAAGGCTCAGGTGACGCGCCAGCGCGCAGAGGTTCTGCTCGGCCGGCCTCTCCCGGGCGAGGTGACGACCTCGACCAAGTCCGGCACCGGCATCCTTGACATCACGGGGCGAGCCAAGAGCCCGAAGGACGCGGCCGACACCGCCAGGGCGACGGCAGACGCATTCCGGCAGTCGCTGGCCGGCAACCGGCTGTTGACCGCAGACGTCGTGAACCCCGCGGAGCCTCCCCAGAGCCCGGTGCAGCCGAGGCCACCGCTCATCATCGCGGTCGCATCGATCCTTGGGCTGCTCGCCGGCCTTCTGCTGGCCTTCGCGATCGAGCACCTGCGTCGGCGGGTGGAGACCTCGGAGGACCTCGTGGGCCTGACCGACGCGCCGGTGCTCGGGCGCCTGCCGCGTCAGCGCGCGCTGCAGCGGCGGCCGGCCCGGCTCATCTGGGACTCGGAGAAGATGCTGGCCCTCCAAGAGTCCTTTCGGGCGCTGCGGACGAACGTGGAGTTCGTGGCCGGCGACAATAGGCGGCTGATTGAGATCACGAGCCCCCAGGAGTCGCAGGGCAAGTCGACGATCACCGCGAACCTCGCCGTGGCGCTCGGCCAGGTCGGGATCGAGACCGTCATCCTCGACGCCGACCTGCGCCGGCCCCAGCAGCACGAGATCTTCGAGCTCGACAACCGGACGGGCCTCTCGACCTTGATGGCGCTGCCGTCTTCCCAGCCGGAGCTCAAGCCCAGCGGCTACCCCGGGGTATGGGTCATCCCGAGCGGCCCGCTGCCTCCCGATCCGACCGAGATGCTGCACATCCGCTTCGCCAGCATCGTGGAAAGCCTGCGTGCCCTTGACGTTCTGGTTCTGATCGACACGCCGCCGCTCCTGCCGGTGAGCGACGCCCGGCTCATCGCGCCGCACGTCGACGGCGTGATCATGGTCGTCGCGGCCGGCACGCTCAAGCCGTCAGCCGTGGAGACCTCGCTCGAGCGGCTGGACTTCGGGGGCGCCGCCCTCCTCGGGCTGGTGCTGAACCTCTCGGGCAACGATGCCGACGCGGCCGGCGGCTACTACTACCGGCGCCGCGACCAACCTCTGGAGCGGGCAAAGATCAGCTGATGCAGAGACGGTCGCTCGAAGCGCCGGGCCTCCTGCTCTGCACGGCCGTGCTCGCCACCGGCCTCGCCTTCGCGGTCGCGCTGTCGCCCATCTACGCGATCGCCGCCGCGGCCGTGCTGTGCCTCCTGGGACTGGTCATCCTCAACGCCCAGATGGTCCTGCTCGTGCTGCTCGCGGCGTTTCCCTGGGATGACGCGCTCGGCTTTCCGACACAGACGGTGTCGGTCGTCAAGCTGCTGGGCGCTCTCGCGCTCATGGCGTTCCTCTATCGCTCCGTCACCCGTCCCGAGGCGCTCAGGCTGACCGGCACGCTTGCGGCCGTGACCGTCTTCGTCAGCATGGTCCTGTTCTCGGTGCTGCTGTCACCAGCGCCACAGGACACGATCCCGAAGGCGCTCAGGTACATGTCCTTCGCCGTGTTCTTCTTCGTCTTCATCCAGATCGTCCGCGGGCCCGCTCAGATCCGCTCGGCGCTGCGGGTGCTCGTGGTGTCGACGACGGCGGCGGCGATCGTGGCGCTGGTGCTCTTCCTGAGGGGCGACCGGAGACTGGCGGCAGGCCCAATCGGGGACCCGAACGACTTCGCCTACCTGCTCGTGACGGTCATGCCACTTGCGGTCTATCTCGTCGTCTCTGACCGCGGCCGGCGCTGGCTCTGGACCGTCTGCTCGCTCTTGATGGTGGCCGCAGTGCTCGCAACCTTGTCGCGCGGGGCGCTCGTCGGGGTCGCGGCGCTGATCCTGTGGGGCCTGGCCACGCGCCGGATCCCGGTCACCGGCGTGATCGCCGGCGTCGCGGTCGCGATCGGCATCCTGGTGCTCGGCCTCACCCTCTGGCGGCCGCTGATCGATGAGCGGCTGCAGGCGAAGGGGCGCTTCGCGCAGACGAACGTGCAGTCGCGTCAAGCGCTGTGGGCCGCCGCGGCGCGGATGGCCGGCGACCACCCGCTCGCCGGCGTCGGGCCGGGCCGCTTCGGCGCCGAGAGTCCGAATTACCTCGTCAACGAGCCCATCGGGCTCCAGAACCCGGTCGTCCACAACAGCTACCTCGAGATCCTCGCCGAGTGCGGCCTGCCGGCGTTGGTCGCGTTCCTGCTGTTCATGGTCGGAACCTGGCGCCTCGCACGGCGTGCGCGCGAGCGAAGCAGCGCGGATGGAGATGTCGACGGGCGCCGGCTGGCGCTCGCAGTCCAGGCGAGCCTCATCATTGCGCTGGCCTCAGCCAGTTTCCTCAGCGTGCAGATCGCTGTGCCCCTCTGGCTGCTGGGCGGGCTGGCTGTCGTGTTGAACGCCTCATCCCTCGAGCGGCCCGTGATCGTGCCTCGGCCGATGCGCGTCGCCACGTCTGCTTGAACGTCACGCTCGTCACGACGCTTGAACGGGGCGGGCCACTCGAGCATGCCCTCGTGCTCGCCGGTGGCCTGGTGGAGGACGGGGCGAGCGTGCGCGTCATCTGCGCCGGCCCTGCGCTCGCCGATCGCTTCTCTGCGACAGGGGCGACCGCCTCAGTCCTGCCGCTGGGGCGGGGACTCGACGCCACGGGCGCCGCCGCGCTCCGGGGCGCGCTGCGCGGAGCGCACGTGGTGCACGCCCAGGACCGGCGAGCGGCGCTGTGGACGCGGCTGCTCCCGCGACCGTCCCGGCAGGCCACACGGGTGCAGACCGTGCACGGGCTGCCCGATCCCTACCTGCCGCCGCCCGCCGGGAGCGCACCGCCCGGCTGGCGCGCGACGCTGGCCTACCGAGGCCTCGACGCGAAGCTCGCGTGGCGGGCGGACGCGGTCGTGACGCCGTCCCGGGCGATGGCCGAGCAGCTCGTCGCGCGGCTCGGCTATCCGGAGCGCCGGCTTCACGTGATACCCAACGGCGTTCGGCTGGCGCCCATGCCCACGTCGCGAGGCGATGGGGTCGGCACCGTCTCGGTGCTCGAGCCGGTGAAGGACCTCGGCACCTTCCTGCGAGCGGCGGCGCTCGTCGCCGAGCGCCGGCCGGAGACGCGGTTTCACATCTTCGGTGCCGGCAGCCAGGAGGTCGAGCTGCGGCGACTGGCCGCCCTCCTCGCCGGCGCCCCCGACGTGGTCCTCCCCGGCCACGTCGACTCCGGCGAGGCGCTCTCGCAGCTCAGCATCTTCGTTCTGACCTCGCTGATGGAGAACGACCCCATGGGGGTGCTGGAGGCGATGGCCGCGGGCGCAGCCGTGGTCGCCAGCCGCGTCGGCGGTGTCCCGGAGCTGGCGCCGAGCGGCACGGCGCTGCTCGTCGCGCCCGGTGACGCCGCGGGCTTCGCGGCGGCGATCGAGCGCCTCCTCGCTGACCCGCAGCAGCGCGAGAGGCAGGTCGCCGCGGCCAGGCGGCACGTGGAACAGCACCGCGGCGCCGAGACGATGGTGCAGCGAACGGTCGCGCTCTACCGGGAGCTGCTCGACCGCCGCCGGGCCGCATGAGGCTCCTGATCGTCAGCGCGAGCCTCGACGCCGGCGGAGCCGAGCGCATCGCGGTCGATCTGGCCAACGGGCTCAGCCGGGCCGGTGCCGAGGTCGCCGTCATGGCGCCGCGCGGCCGGCTCGACGTGGAGCTGGCCGGCAGCGTCCGCCGCTTCGTGTTCCGCCCGCAGGGACGGTCTCCGGCGCGCGCCGGCCTGACCGCGGTCGCAGTCGCGCGGGCTATCCGCCGCTTCCGGCCCGACGTCATCCACTCGCACAACGTCAAGGCCACGGGCATCGCGGCGCTCGGCACACGCCTGGCCGGCCCGCTCCGGCCTGCTCCGCTGCTGACGACGTTCCACGGAGTTGCGGCCGCGGAGGATTGGCTGGCGGGTCCGGTGCTGCGGCTCGCCGACGCGATCGTCTGCGTGTCCGAGGACCTCTCGCGACGCCTTCTGAACCGCCGGCTGCCTTCCGCGCACGTCACCGTGATCCCCAACGCCGTGCCGCGGATCGAGGCCTTGTCCAAACAGCGGCGCCGGGACATCGACGAAGAGCTGGGACTCTCCGGCGCGCCCGTCGTCTCGAGCGTGGGACGCCTGGTCGCCGTCAAGGGGCACGCTCGCTTCCTGGAGGCGGCGGCCGCTGTGCACGCTGCCGCCCCCGCCACCCGGTTCCTGATGGTCGGCGAGGGCCCGGACCGCTCGGCCCTCGAGGCGCGGGCATCGGAGCTGGGGCTGTCCTCGGTGCTTCGGGTGACGGGCTATCGCACGGACGCCCGCGACCTCATCGCACGCAGCGATCTGCTGGTCGTGGCATCTGACTCCGAGGGGCTGTCCATGACGACGCTAGAGGCGCTCGCGTCAGCGGTGCCGGTGGTCACCACCCCGGTCGAGGGGATGTCGCAGCTGCTCGCCACGGGCGCGGGTACGATCGCCGACGGCTTCACGCCTGATGCGCTGGCCGCTCCGATGATCGCGCTCCTCGCCGACCCCGATCGACGGCGGCGGATGGGCCTGTCCGGCCGCGAGCTTGTCAGGCGCGACTACGGGCTCGAGCAGATGCTGAGCCGTTACGAGAGGCTCATTGAGGGGCTCGCAAGGTCACCCGCGACGGGCGGACCGACGTCGGGCCCCACCCGGTCGCGCGGTCGCCGGCGACGCGGAGGACGAGCCGGCCGCGGCGGGCGAGCTCCCGTGCGCCGCGCGGGTCCAGGCGGATGAGCACGTGCCTGCTGGCGGCAGCCGGCACCGCGGCGGCGGCTCTACCGACGACGCGCCCGCGCTTTCCGAGGCGCATCAGGATGCGGCGGTGGCACGCGCGCGCCAAGGTGCGACAGGAGACCCGGACGCGGACGCCGGCCGACCCCGGACTGACGGCGGGAAGGCTGCTCTGGAGGGCCGTGATCGGCCTGTGCCCATGGGGCTTTGGCTTCGGGGTGGGGGTGGGGGCCGGGGTCGGGGTCGGGGTCGGGATGGGGGTGACCGTCGGGGCGGGTGTCGCCGTCGGGGCGGGCGTGGCGGTCGGGCTCGGCGAGGGCGTGGATGATGGGCTGGGGCTCGTCGCTGTACCACCAGTGAGGACCAGCCCCGTGTGGGGGGCCATCAGCGCGTCTGAGGCGCCGGTCAGGCCCGAGCCGCTGTAGCGGCCGCCGAAGCCCACGCTCACGCTGGAGGTGGTGGGGTTCACCAGCACCAGGCCGTTGCTGAACGACCTGCGGTGGACGCCGGTCGCGTCGCGCGACTCGGCTGCCACCGGGTCGCCGATGGGCAGGTCATAGTCTGAGAACCAGCTCTCGTTGGTGTAGTCGGGATGAAGCGCGAAGGAGCTGTGGCCGGCTCCGGCTAGCAACGTCGTCGCCCAGCCGTAGCGCGCCGCGGCGGCGTCGCCGGTCGCTGAGTGCGCCACGCCGAGGAAGACCTTGCCCTTGGCCTCGGCGACCTTGAGCTCCCCGAGCTGGCTCTCCCAGTCGGCGCCGGTCACGTAGCCGTCGGTGGCCGTCGCGCCCCACTTCGTGAACATCTCGTCCATGCCACCCGAGACGGAGTCCAGCCAGCCGTCGACCACCGACCGGTACGCCCCCCACGATCCCATGTTTGGGACGATCAGCTTGCCGGCGCTCCGGAACCTCGGCCCGGCGTAGGCCAGCATGGACCCGGTCGCGGCGCCGTAGAGCGCGTCGCTCGGGTACTTGCCGACCGACAATGGGTCGTAGTGGTAGCGGATCGTGGGATTGGTGTCGTCGGCGAAGACGCCGTCCCAGCCCTGGGACTGCACCTTGCCCAGAACGTTGTCGGCCCAGCGCTGCTGGTAGCCGGCGTCGCCGACGTCGGCCGCGTACATCCACGAGTAGCTGCCGAAGGTGAAGCGCTGGCCGGCGGTGTTGAGCAGGTACCACTCGGGGTGGGTGGCCCCCTCCTGGGTCGTGACGCCGGTCGAGACGTTGCCCCAAGCATCGGCAGCCATCATCGCCGAGAGGTCCTTGTAGAGCAGCACCTTGAGGGCAGGGTTCTGCGCCTTGAGGTCATGCATCTTGGCCTGCTCCCACTCCTGCAGGATCACGAACTGGTTGCGCCCCGCGGTGGCCGAGAAGTCGGCCGAGCGCGATGCCGAGTCGATCGCCATGCGCAAGTGCCCGCCTGCGGAGGTCGCCGCCCTCGCGGTTCCCGTGGCTGCGACGAACAGCACGCACGCGATCAGTGCGCAAAGTCTTCCCTGCATCGAGCGGCCCCCAGTTCGGTAGCCCGGCTCGCCCTTGTTGGCCCCGTGGCTTTGCGTCCCCGCCTCTCGGCGGGTTTGCCTTGTCGTCGTGGACCGCGGCGGCGCCCCGGTCAAGCTCGCTATCGACTGCGGCCCGCCCCCGAGGCATCATCGGAGCCCCCCCTGGACGATTGTGCGAGCCGTTGCTGCACCGCCCAGGGACTATTCTTCGCGCGTGCCGCTGCCGTTGGACCTCTTCGCTCGCCCGGAATGGCAGATGGCAGCCGGGGAGCGCGCCGCCATCGAGGGCGTGCTCTCGCAGCTGAAACCCTCGCTCTCGATCGAGCTGGGCACCGCGCAGGGCGGCAGCCTGCGATGCATCGCCGCCCACAGTGCAGAGGTGCACAGCTTCGACTTCGAGCCCCAGATCTCGCAGGTCCCCGACAACGTGACGCTCCATCGAGGTGACAGCCATGAGCTGCTCCCGAAGCTGTTGCACCGGCTCGAACAAGAGGGTCGCGCGGTGGACTTCGCGCTGGTCGACGGGGACCACAGCGCCGCCGGCGTGCGCCGCGACCTCCACGACCTGCTCAGCTCGGGGGCCGTGCAGCAAACGGTCATCCTGCTGCACGACACGGGCAACGAAGAGGTCCGGGCCGGTCTCGCCGCGCTCGACTTCGACAGGTTCAAGAAGGTGGCCTACGTCGATCTGAGCTTCGTGGATCTCAACCGCCCGAACGGCGTCCTGCGCGAGCACTGGGGCGGCCTCGGCGTTGTCGTGGCTGACGTCGAGGGGCGGCTCACCGGAAGCTCGACGGAGCACGCCGCCGTGCGGCGCAACCTGCGCCCCCAGACCCCGGCCGGACGGCGCATGACCGCGCCGCTGCGCCGCGGCGGCCGTCTGGCGCGGACGCGGCTCAAGGCGCTGCTGGCCAGCCGCCGGTGACGGCCGCCGATGCAGGTTGATCCAAGCGCTCAGGTCACCGTCGTGATCCCGACCCACGATCGCGGCGACCTGCTCGCCCGGACGCTGCGCACAGTGATGGAGCAGGAGCCCGAGCCCGAGATCGTGGTGGTGGACGACGGCTCGCGCGATGACACCGCAGCTCTGCTGAGCACCTACGACGTGACCGTGGTGAGCAACCCAGGGCCCGCATGGGGCGTGTCCGGAGCCCGCAACGCCGGTTTGGGGCTGGTGGCAACCGAGTACGTCGCTTTCGTCGACTCCGACGATCTGCTGTGCCCCGGGGCGCTCGCGCGGCTCACCGCCGCGCTCGACGACGCGCCAGAGGCGCCCTTCGCGTACGGCTGCGGGCTCGCGGCACACCCGGCGCCCGACGGCCGGTGGCAGCCGGAGGGCCTGATCGCTCCGCTGCGCAGTGAGCTGAGGACGCCGCGGTGCACCCTCTACACGCGCAACTACGTACCGTCGTCAGGAGCCCTGGTCAGGAGCGAGCACGCGCGGGAGGTCGGGGCCTATGACGTCGCCCGCAAGCAGACCGAGGACCTCGACTTCTGGCTGCGACTCTGCCGCCTCGGCGATCCGGTGCACGTGCCGGAGCTGGTGGTCGTCTACCGCCGCCACGCCGGCAACCGCTACGGCGCCGAGCTGGCCCTCGAGGCCACGGCCGCCATCACCGAACTCGCCGAAGCCGACACCTTGCTGAAGCCGTGCCGCGCCGACAGGCTCGGGGCAGTCCTCTGCGAGGAGGCGCTCGAGGCGCTCAAGTGCCGGCGCCCGCGCGGGCTGCGGAAGGCCTGGCTGCGGGCCCGTAGCGGCGACCCCGACACGCTGCGGATGCTCTACGGCTGCGCCAGGCACTTCCGGCGGCGCCGGCAGGCCGGCACGGCAGGACGCACGGTGTGGGAGCAGAGCCCACAGCTGCGCCGCTGGCTGGCAGACGTCGCGTCCTGAGCTCGCGTCGCGGGTGTCAGCCCGCCTCTGCGTCGAGGCGGGCATAGAGATCGCGGGCGGGCGCGGTGACACGGGACCAGCGGTACTCGGCCGCGAGCCGCCTGCCCTCGGCCGCGAGCTCGCGCGAAAGGCGGGCATCCTCGAGCACCCGCTCGAGCGCCGCGGCGAGGCCGCTCGGACCGTCGGCCAGCAGCCCGTGGAAACGGTCGGTGAAGCCCACGCCGGACATGCCGAAGCTGGTGCCGACCACCGGGCGCGCGGCTGCAAGCGCCTCCAGCGCCTTCCGCCGCGTGCCGCCGCCCTGCCAGATCGGCACGACCACCGCCCGGGCGGCCGCAAGCTCCACCGCAACGTCGGGCACCACGCCGATGACGCCGACGCCCGCTGTCTGAGAGGCCAGCCGCAGGAGCTCGGGAGGCATCCCGGGGCCGACGACGCGCAGCCGGGCGGCGGGACGCGACGCGTGCACGCGGGGCCAGACCTCCCGGAGCAGACGGCTGAGCCCGTGGCGGTTGGGCTCGTAGTCGAGCTGCCCGAAGAACAGGACCGCCTCGCCGTCGGGCAGCTCCGGGGGGATGGCGAGGATCTCGTCGTCGACGCCGTTCGGCACGACGAGCACAGCTCCCCCGAGCCGCTCGAAGTGCTCGGCGTCGGCGTCGGAGACGCACAGCACGGCATCTGCCAGCCGCGCCTCCCGGCGTTCGACGGTACGCATCGCCTGCACCAGGTTCCAGTCGCGAGCCCAGGCCGGCGTGAGCGGGCGCCGCCCTCTGGCGGTGCTGCGCAGCAGGTCGGAGTCCACGTTGTGCAAGCTCAGGACGGAGCGCGGCGAGGGGTGGTGCGGGCGGTAGCCGGCCGCGATCGCGTGCTCCACCTGCACGAACGCCGGCGAGCTCGGCCGCAGCGCCTCCAGCCGCTCGCGCGCCGCGGGCAGATAGGGCCCCGGCCGCCGCGCGAGATGCTGGTGGGCGCGCTGCGCGATCGTCGGGGTGGGCGGCGAAAGGGCCTCGACGGCCCAGCCCCGCTCTCGCAACGCGGGAGAGGCCCCCTCCGGGTCGCCGTCGAAGGTCAGCAGATGTGGCGTCACGCCGGCGCTCTGCATGGCCTCGAGCAGGCGGAGCGTGCGCTTCTGCGCCCCGCTGGTGGCGGGGAACGGCATCCGCGGGCAGATGACGAGGCCAGAGGACACCGCTGACATCATGCCGTGCGTGACGGACTCACATCGCACGGCGGAGACTGCCGGCTCGGATCCGTCTGGCGGCGCGACCCCGGCCGGGGGCATTGCCAGCGACACGACCGGCGGCTCGCTCATCCGCGGCGGTGCCTGGCAGAGCGCCGGCAACGTCATGCCGCAGCTGTACACGCTCGCGATCTCCGTCGCGGCCGCGCGCTTCCTCGGCCCCGAGCGCCTCGGGCGACAGAGCTTCATCGCCTTCGTGGCGCTGTCGGTGGTGATGGTCCTGAGCCTCGGCGTCGCGCTGAGCCTCCAGCGCTCGATCGCCGAGTCCGTCGGCCGGGGGCGGGCGGACGAGGCGCGCGCGCTGGCCGGCTGGGGCACCCGGGTCCTGCTCGCCATGGCCCTGCTTGGCGGGGCCGGCGTGGCGCTGCCGGGACTCCTCGGAGCCACGCCCGGTCCGGCCTGGCTGTTGGCCGGCCTGGCGACGGCGCTCGCGATCGCCCACGCGGCGCCCAGCTCGGCGCTGCTCGGGGTCCAGCGCTTCCGCGAGGCGGCGCGGGTTGGCCTCGCGACAGGCCTGCTCGCCGTGGTGGGAACTGTGCTCGTGCTGGCCCTCGGAGGCGGCATCGCGGGGTTATTCGCCGTCGAGGCCGTCGTCTCGGCGGTGAACCTCGCATGGACATCGGCCCTCGCCCGGCGCAGCTGGCGGCGGCTCGGGCAGCTCCCGAGACCCTCGCCCGCGCTCCGGCGCGCGACCGCGCGCTACGGCGGCTTCATGACGCTCAGCATCATGCTGTCCTACGTCGCCTGGCGGCGCTCGGAGTTCTTCGTCCTCGCCTACTACTCCACGGACACCCAGATCGCCCTCTACTCGATCGCCTTCGCCGCCACCGCCGCGGTGTCGGCGCTGCCGGAGCGGCTCAGCCAGGTCATGGTCTCTGCCTTCGCCACGCTGCTGGGCGCCGGCGCGCATGGTCGTATCCGCTCCGCCTTCAGCCGTTCCCTGCGGCTGATCCTGCTCTTCACCGTCGTGCTGACCGCCGCCGCGCTGGCGACCGGGCCGGAGGCTGTGACGACCGTCTACGGCCATAAGTACCGCGAGGCGGGCCAGCTCCTGCTCATCCTCCTGCTGATCATCCCGTTCGTGCCGTTGTGGCACCTCAGCAACTCGCTCCTGACCGGGCTCGGCGAGGTGCGCGCGCCGCTCCTGACGAGCGCCACGGCCGCGGCGGTCAACCTGGCGCTCGCGTTCCTGCTGATCCCGTCGCTGGAGGCCGTCGGGGCCGCACTGGCGAACACGGGAGGCCAGCTCTGCGCAACCGCGGTCGCCTTCGCGTTCGCCCGCAGGAGGATCGGCCGGGTCGACTGGAGGCTCCCCTGGCTGCTGCGCGGCGTCGCGGTGTCCGCGCTGGCCGGGCTGGCGACCTGGGCGGTGGCCGACAGAGTCGGCGGAGGGCTCGGGTTGGCGCTCGGCCTGGCGGCCGGCGCGGTGGCGCTGTCCATCCTGGCCTCGAAGGTCCATGTCCTGTCGGCCGACGATGCCGGCCGGCTCGAGGCGGACATCGGGTCGGCGCTGGGAGGACGGATGGGGACGGCGGTGCGCCTCGTGGCCGAGCCGGCGGCGAAGGCGCCGTGATCGATCTGCACACCCACATCGTCCCGGGCATCGACGACGGCCCGACGGAGATGGCCGGGGCCGTCGAGCTGGCCGCGGCGGCGGTGGCCGATGGCGTCCGCGTGCTGGCCGCCACGCCCCACCTGCGAGCCGACCACCCGGGCGTGCGGCCCGGGGAGCTGCGGGCGCGGGTGGATGCCGTGCGTGAGGGGCTGAGGCGCGAGAGCGTCTCAGTGGAGATCGTCGTCGGCGGGGAGGTCGACCTGCTGTGGGCACAGCAGGCCGATGCGGAGTCGCTCCGGCAGGTCTCCTACGGCCAGCGCGGAACCGACCTGCTGATCGAGACGCCCTACGGCGAACTGCCGATGCGCCTGGAGGAGATGCTGTTCCGGCTCACCGCGCAGGGCTTCCGCGTGCTGCTCGCCCACCCTGAGCGCAGCCCCGGCTTCCGCAAGAACCCGCAGCGCCTGCGCGCGCTCGTCGCGCGCGGCACGCTCGTGCAGGTGACGGCCGGATCGCTGGCCGGGCCTCCCCGGCACTCGCGCTCGCGCAGCTTCGCGATGCAGCTCGTGCGCGAGGGGCTTGCACACGTCATCGCCTCCGACGCCCACGGCGGCGACATCGCTCGGGCCGGCATGTCCGCCGGGCTCGCCGTCGCCGCCGAGCTGGCGCCGCGGCGCGCCGAGTGGATGGTCACCGACGCTCCCGCCGCCATCCTCAGCGGCGAGGCGCTGCCGCAGCCGCCCGGCGAGCGGGGCGGCCACGGGCTGAGGCGCCGCGCGGGCGGCTGGCCCCTGCGCCGTTCGGACTCGAGGCCACGGCCCTGAAGCGCGCCGCCCTCGCGCGTTCAGAGGCCGCGGGCCAGAGCGCGAACGAAGCCTTTCGCCACGCCCGCCGCCCACGCGAGCTGCACCATCACCAGGCGGGGGCGGCGCTTTGCGGTCCAGCGAGCGAGGGTCACGGCATGCCCGCGCACCTCCCCCAGCGCGAGCCGGCCCGCCATGCGGTCGCCACGGCGAAGGTGCTTCGCGGTCTGGGCGCCGGCGCCCATCCCGTACCCCTCGTGGAGGCGCAGCTCGGCGTGGCCGTGGCGCCACGTGTGATGGACGACCGTGATGCCCTCGTCGAGCAGGACCCTCCAGCCCGCTCGCATGACGCGGTAGAGCATGTCGCTGTCCTCGCCGGAGCGGAACTCGGCTCCCGCTCCGAGGCGCTCGTCGAAGGCTCCGACGTCCTCTATCGCTCGGAGGCGGACGGCCATGTTGAAGCCGTGCGCGAGGCCGAACGGGTTGGTGGGCCACGCGTAGACACCCGGGGGGCGCCCCGGCACCGCGTGCCCCGCAGAGTCCACGCCGAGTCCGCAGACGATGCCAATGCGCGAATCGCGCGCGAAGCCCTCACGGACACCTTCGAGCCAGCCGGGCCCGAACTCGACGTCGTCGTCTGTGAAGGCCACCAGCGGCGTCGAGGCGGCACGAATCGCAACGTTCCGCCCGCGCGAGAGGCCCGGCTCGCTGCGCAGATAGCGCACCCCGGGGATCCGCTCGGTGAGAATCCGGGTTGCGTCGCCCGCGCTCTGATCGACGACGAGGATCTCCGCCGCGTCAGGCAGAAGGCCACACAGACTCGGCACCACGAACCGCTCAAAGAGTTCGGCACGATCGCGGGTCACAATTGCGAGCGAGATCAGCCGCGCCATCGGTCCCATTCGCGCCCGAGGGTCGGTTCCGCCAGCCAGGCGGCGAGCGTCCGTTCCTGGAATGACGGAGCGAGCTTGATTCCGGTCAGGCGCTCGGCGTCAGCGCGCTTCGCGGAGCCGCGGGCCCCTGACTCGTGCAGCAGCAGGCTGACAAGCGTTCCGACTGCCTCGAGCGGGATGCCGAGCGCGCTCACCTCCTCGCGGATCCAGCGGAAGGCGACCTCCGAGCTCGGCGCCCGCCCGAGCATGAGATCGACAAAATGTGGCTCACGCTGCTCGTCGGTGTCGGCGCCGTCGATGATCCGCAGTGCGTTTTGGGCAAATAAGAGGAGATCGGCGAGCGGGAGGCAGTCGCGCTGCGCCCACTCCCAGTCGACGATCTTGAAGCTCCCGTCCTTCACCACCACATTTTCTTCGCCGAGATCGTTGTGACGGAACACACCGGGCATCGGCGGCAAGGCATCGACGAGCTCCTCCGGGCAACCGATCCGCTTGAGGTGCTTGAGCTCGGGGCCGAGCGCCTCGAAGCTCGACGCGGTCTCCCGGGCGACCGCATGCAACCAGCTGGCCACGGGCTCAATCGCGCGCAGCTTCTCCTTGCGGGAAATCGGAAACCGCAGCAGACGGGTCAACTCTGTCCCCGTCGCCGCCTCTTCGAGCGCAGCGTGGTAGCCATCGAGCTCGACGCGGCCCAGCGGCCGCGGACAGCGCGCGACCACGCCGGGGCCCGCCGCGAGCGCGAGCTCATAGCCCCTTTTTTCGCGGTCGAAGGGACCGGCGTGATTGCGAAGGCGAGCGAACTTCAGCACGCGGTCCGGCTCACGTCGGCCGGGGGAAAGCAGCAGAAAGGCGTTGCGACGCATCGCGCCACCGTCGGTCACAATCATCGCCCAGTGCTCCTCGACCGGACGGATCCCTAGCTCAGTTGCGGCGGCGAGCAGCGCCGGCGGCCCGGGATGCCGGCAGCCCACGGCAACAACCGGCAGCCGAGCGGCTACGGGACCGAACTGCAGGGCCCGCGGCGCCAGGCGGTCGCGCAGGACCTTCCACCGCCCCCCGCGGGGGCCTCGCCGCGCGATCCCGTAACGCAATCCACGCGCGAGCTCGAGGTTGAGCCAAAGCTCAGGCGTTCCGCGCGTTGGCATCGAGAGGAGCCGCTGCACGTCGTAGCCGGCTCCGCGGAGCTCGGCCAAGGCGGCGCCTCCCTCATCTATGACAACAGCATCCGCGGCCGACCTTGCGGCGGCGGCCCCCTGGGTGACATCCGCGACGACGACGTCAGGGCGCGCGGCGACGGCGACGAGTTCGATCCCTCGCTCCTCGAGATCCTCGCGCCAGCCCGGCGGGTCCCCGAGCACGGCGGCGGTGCGAGGAAGTGCCGGGAGGGCGAAGATGATGTCCCCGCGATGACGTGGCGCACTCATACCGGTGCCGAGAGTGGCCGGGGGACCAAGGGAGCGATACTAGCGCCCCGAATTGGGCACCATGACCCTTGAGGGGCAGCCCGTCGCCGACCCCAGCGCGGCCGAGCAGACGACGGGCGGCACAGTGGCCCTGGGCGGCGCGTGGACGCTGGCCTCCTTCCTGGCCCCACAGGCCTTCACGGTCGTCATCTCTGTCGTGGCGGCACGCTACCTGGGGCCGGACGGCATGGGACGGCAGAGCTACATCGCGTTCGTCGCGCTGTCGGTGACGCTGTTGCTGACCGGAGGCGTGCCGGTCGCGCTGAGCCGCTTCATCGGCGAGAGGCTCGGCGCGGGCCATCCCGAGGAGGTCGGCCCGCTCCTTCGCTGGGGGCTGCGGATCGAGCTGGTGGGCGCAACCCTGGCAGCGGTGGGGCTCATCGGCGCCGGCCTGCTCGGGGCGCAGCCGCGCGCCGCCTGGATCCTCACCGGCGTGGCGGCGGCCGCGGCGGTGCTGCACACGGTCCCGTCGGCAGCGCTGAGCGGGACGCAACGCTGGCGCGCGGCCTCGATGTTCGGCCTCTCCACCAGCCTCGGACTCGTCGTCGGGACGGTGGTCGTCCTCGCAGCCGGGGGTGGGATCGTGGGCATGTTCGCGGTTGACGCCGCCTTCGCCGTCGTCGGACTCGCCGGCGTGACGGTGCTCGCGCGCAGGGCTCTCGACGGAACGGTCTCACATGGGCGCCTCGGCTCCGTGCTGCGCCGGCGGGTGCTGCGCTACACGGGCCTCGGGACGATCAACGCCGCGCTGTCGTTCGTCGTCTGGCGACGTTCAGAGTTCTTCTTCCTGGGCCACTACTCGTCCGATTCGGAGATCGCGATGTACTCGATCGCCTTTGCCGCCGTGGCCGCGATGACCAGGCTGCCCGAGGCGGTCGGCACCGTGCTCTCGCCAGCCTTCGCCACGCTGTTCGGCGCCGGCGCCGTGGAGCGTATGCGCTCGGGTTACAGTCGGGCGCTCCGCTTCGTCATCGGCGTGGCGTTGCCCCTGACGGCGCTCGGGCTGGCGCTCGCACCGGCCGCCCTCCGGCTCGTCTACGGAGGTGCGTACGCCCGGGCAGGCGATGTCCTGCTACTCCTGCTCGTGACCTTCCCGGTGGTCGCGCTGCTCGGGCCGAGCCGCGCCCTCATATCCGGTTTGGGACGCAGGCGCTTTCCCCTGGCCGTCGCCGCGTTCGCAGCCGCCGCCAACATCGGCCTCGACCTCCTGCTGATTCCCCGGCACGGAGCCTTGGGCGCCGCAATCGCCAATGCGCTGGCGCAGGTCGCGGGCGGCATCCCGGTCATTGCCTACGCCGCCCGCCAGGTCAGGCCGGTGCGCTGGGCGCCCGGTTCAACGGCGCGTGCGCTGCTCGCGGCGGCGGTCGCGGGCGGACTCGCGCACCTGGCGCTGCGGCTGCTCGGCGGCCTACCCGGGCTTGCGCTCGGTGGGATCCTCGGGGTGGCGGCCTACGCCGTGCTCGTCACGCTGCTGCGGGTACTGAGCGCAGACGACGCACGCTGGGCGAGCGAGCTGGCGAGCCTGCGGCCCGGCCGCGCCGGCCGGATCCTGCGATGGGCACTGCGACATACTCGCTCGGATGGAGACGCTGGGGCTGATTGACCGCGCTGCCGGCGAACCCATACTGCTCTTTGGATCCCTGCCTCCCGAGGGCCGCGACATCGACCTCCTCGTCTACCCTGCTGCCGCCGCAGCGGTGGCCCTGGCCCTCGCCCAGGCCGGCTTCTACAACCACGACGTGGAGTGGGTCCGCTTCGCCGGCTGCACGGTGGAGTCGGTGGACCTCGTGCCGGCGGGCTCCTGGGGTCTGACGATCGCCGAAGAGGCGGCGCTGTTCGCCGCCGCGCTGCCCCTCGACGGCTATGAACGCATCCTGCGGCCCGCACCTCACCACGTGCTCTGCATCCTCTCTCGCCGCTTCGCCGACGGACCGGCGTCGCTGCCCGAGAAGAAGCGCGCCCGGGCGGCGCGCGCGGCGGCCGAGGACCCGCAGGCGTGGGAGCTCGCGCGAGAACGATCGAGCGCGTGGGCGGGCGCTGAGGCGCTCGCCCGGCTCCGGGCCGCCGTCGAAGGCACGCTCGCCGCGCCGAGCGGCGGCGCCGCGCCGCCCCCGGCCCGGGCGCTGGACCGCCTGCGGATCGCCAGGCGACGCGCCCGGCTCTCGCGGTCGGCGCGACTAATCGCGCTCTCGGGCCTCGACGGCTCGGGGAAGAGCACCCAGGTCCGCGCCCTGCAGGCGACGCTCGCGCGGCTGGGCATCGACGCCGAGGTGGAATGGACCCGCCTGGAGTGGACCACCCTCTGGGAGGGGGCGGCGCACCTGGAGCGGATCGGCGCGCCGGTCAAGCGGGGGCTCGCGTTCCTCACCGGCTCCCGCGGGGGCGACGAGCCACGGGCCCGTTACGGCGAGCCGTCCCCGCGTACCGCAGTGGTCGAGATCCGCGAGCGCAGCACGCTCATCTCGCACGCTTGGGTCCTCATCCTCGCGGTCACGCACGGCCTGGCCCAGCGGCGAGCGATCGAGGCGAGGCTCCTACGGGGCGAGGTGGTGATCTGCGACCGCTACACCCTCGACTCGGCGGTTCATCTGCGCCGCCGGTACGGAGCGGGCCGGCGATTCCGCGCGCAGGTCAGGATCATGCACCTACTTTCGCCCCGGCCCGCTCGCGCCTACTTCCTCGACGTCCCGGGCGCCGTCGCGCTGGCGCGCAAGCCCGAGCACTTCGACCAGCGCGAGCTCGACGCGCAGGCTTCCGCCTACCGCGACGAGCACCGCCGGCTCGGCGTGCGCCGGCTCGACGGTGAGCGTCCGCCGGAGGCGTTGTGTGAGGTGATCGCCGAGGATGTGTGGAGGGGGTTGCGGGCGTTGGGTTGATGTGGGGCGGGTGGTGGTGGGTGGTGGCTAGGCTGTGGTGATGGTCTTTGCGGTGTTTGGCGCTTTGCGTCGTCTGGTTCCGTGGTTGGTGGTGGTGGTGGTGTTGGTTGTTGTGGCGCCGGTGTCGGCGGCGACGGTGACGATCGTTGCGGCGGGTGATATTGCGTGCGCGCCGGCTTCTAATGTGCCGTCGCCGGTTGCTTGTCAGCAGGAGGCGACCGCTCAGGCGGTTGAGCAGATCAATCCCAGCTTCGTGGCGGCGTTGGGCGATAATCAGTATGAGACGGGGTCGCTGGCGGAGTATCAGGGGGCGTTTGCTCCGACGTGGGGGCGCTTTAAGGACCGTATCCGTCCGACGGCGGGTAATCACGAATGGCTGACCGCCGGCGCGGCGGGTTACTTTGATTACTTTGGCTCTCAGGCCGGTGAGCGCGGGAAGGGCTGGTACTCCTACCAAGCCGGTGATTGGCACGTGATCGTGCTCGACAGCCAGTGCAACCTCAATGGTGGTTGCGGCGCGGGTTCTGAGCAGGATCGCTGGCTGCGTGGCGATCTTGCCGCTCACCGCGCGGAGTCCTGCACGCTGGCCTATTACCACATCCCCCCGTTCACCGGGGGAGCTGCGCGTGACAGCACCGACAGCGTCGCGGCGCGGCCGCTGTTTGCGACGCTGCACGAAGCGCAGGTCGACCTTGTGGTCACCGGGCATGAGCATTCCTATCAGCGTTTCGCGCCGCTCGATCAGTTCGGCAACGAGGATCGCGCGGCCGGCTTGCGCGAGATCGTGGTGGGCACCGGCGGCAAAGACCTCAAAAGCCTCCAAGTGCTCGCCCCCAACACCGAAGCCCGCGATGACAAGACCTTCGGGGTGCTCGAGCTGACACTGCGCCCAACCGACTACGCCTGGAAGTTCCACCCCGTTGCCGGCGGCACCTTCACCGACACCGGCAGCACCCCCTGCCACCGGGCCCCCGCGGTGCTGCGCACAACTGTACGGCGCGGCAGGCTCGCCACCGTGCTGCGGCGAGGCCTGCGTGCATCCGTCCGATCCGACCACCCGACCAGCCTCCGGGGCACCGCCTCCGTAAACGCCGGCACAGCTCGGCGGCTGGGGCTGGGACGCCGCTCGGCGACGGTCGCCTCGGGACGCAGCAGCGCCACCGCAGGGCGCGCCACGAGCCAGACGCTGCGCTTCACGCGGCGCGCTCGCCGTGCGCTCGGGCGCGCCAGCCGCGTGACCCTTACGGTGCGGTTCACAGCCACAACGCCGGCGGGGCGCATCAGCCAGAGCAGCCGCCGCATCAGCCTTCGCTGACGCCCTCGCCCCGCGCCCGCAGCAGGCGGGCGTAGCGGGCGACGACGTGCGGCGTCACGTTGACCAGCCGGCCCGACCGGCCTCCAGCAGCTGTGGACCTCGCGATCTCATGAAGACGCGCCCCGTGCTCCCACACCTCTCCAGAGAGGGCAAACAGCGGCGAATCTACGGTGCTGGCCACCCAACCGGCCCGGCCTGAGCGCAGCATGCGCCGCTCGGCACGATGCAGATCGGCGGCGCGACCCACCGTGTAGAACGGCGACCAGCCATCCCAGTTGCCAGCGGTGAACGGCAGCGCCACGAATTCGCTGTCCACGAACGCAGCGCGTGCGAGACCGAAGCCGGTTTTCGTCCACATGTACTCGAGGCCTGCGGTGCGGACGGCTCGCACGACCTGCTCGTCAAGGGGCCCAGGGCGCTGCGCGTCGAACGGCCGGCGGGGGTCGACGAGCGCCTCGAGCCCAGAGGAGCGAACGGCAGCTCCGGCGAGCCCCCGCAGGTCGCGGCGCGCAGGCCTGCCGGACCCTTCGAGCGCCGGTCCCGTTCCGCGCGGGGAGTAGAGCGCGACGGGCCGGCCACCCCGCCACGCAACCGGAAGCTCCCGGTGAGCGATGAGTCGCGCGTCGAGCAGCGGCCACCATCCTCGCGGCCGGAGACTAGGGGCGCGGAGGCTGATCGCCTCGAGAGCCTCGCTCAGGTGGGCGGCCAGGGAGCCGGCCGGCATGTAGGCCTCCGCCGCGACGCCCCGGCCGGTGCTCCCGAGCAGCGGCTCGAGTCGTCCCAGCACGCCGCCGCGCTCGACCGGCACTTCGAGCGAGGTCAGCATCTCCGGCGCCGCATGCTCGACCGTCTCCGCCGTGATGACCAGCCCCGCCGCCAGGCCGGTCTCGGCGACGAGGTCGACGAGGCGGGGCACGCAGTCGAGCTCGCGCAGCATGCCGGACCAGAGCAGCAGGGTGACGAGCACTCGCCCCTCGTCCGCCCAGCGTTCCAGCTGCGCATCGTCGGGCTCGGCGGCGTGGGCGGGCGCCGGCCGGGAGTCGTGCGGCTGCGGCCCAAGCGCTTGGGCGGCGTCGAAGGGCGGCGATGGGTCGAGCACCTGCAGACCGTGGCCGGCGGTCGAGAGTGCAAAGAAGTCGCGGTCGTCGTACTGCCGACCAAAGATCGGCTCGCGGGAAGCGGCGAGCAGCTCGCGCGCTGCTTCGACCACGTCGACCTGCGGCGTCCCGTATAGCGGCAGAAGGCGCAGCCGTCGTGCCTTCGGGAGCTGGGCGGCGACCAGCTCGGGATCGCCCAGGAGGACGCCCCGGCCCCATTCGCGATGCCGATGAGCGAGCTGCGCGGTCAGCTGCGCGTACCCACCGTCGACCTCGAGTGCCTCCGCCGCCGCGAGTCCGCCCGGGAATCGCTGCGCCCGTCCAGACTCGGCGCCGAGGGCGTGGAACTTGGTGGCGCCCATCGCGTTCAGGGCGGCGCACAGGGCGGCGGAAGCAGACACCTCGACGGCCAGCGCGGGCGCCCCTGAGAGCAGCGCCGGGTAGAGGTACGGCGCGGTGATGACACCGTGCGCGCCCTGCGGTCCAGCGTCGAGGACGCGCACGAGCGCCGGCACCGGCAGCTCGAGGCGGCCAAGCGCGGTTGCAAAGATCTCGGCTGGATCGGTGCTCGCGGCGAGCACCTCCGCGCCGCCCGCCTCGAGCGCCGGCCACAGCGCCGAGCCGGGGTCGCCCACCGCCAGGATCCGGAAGCGGTGCGCCAGCCACAACGCGCGCTCGGCGTGCAGGCCTCCGGCGAAGAGGCCTCCCCCGGCGTCTCCCTGCCGCTGGCGATCGGGATCACCGCCGCCGAAGTGCCGACCCCGGCGCAGGGTGTCGCGGTAGAGCTCGAATCCCACGCCGGCTCGCTCGGCCATCGCGGCCAGCGCGGGGGCAACGGCCAAGCGCTGTGGATCGTCTGGGCCCGCGAGGTACAGGAGCAGGGCCGGCCGCGAGTCAGGCGTCACGCGGCGCCTTGGTCGCGTACCAGAGATGCCACTTGGCCGTCCAGGGCGGCCCGAACGGCTGCATGCGCTCGAGACGGAGGCCCGCGGCCGGGATCGCGCGCCGAACCTCGGCCGCCCGGTGGTGGCGCACCACAGAGCGCCACTCCGGCAGAACGCCGCGCGAGCGCATCGTGACCAGCAGGCGCTTTGGGCGCCATGCCACGTACGAGGGATATGCCGGCACCCACCACGGCGCCGCGTTGGAAGTGTCGAAGATCAGCGGGCCACCTGGCCGCACCACGCGCGCGAGCTCGGCCAGGCCGGCGTCGAGGTCGGGAAGGTGGGCCAGCAGGTCGAGTGCCAGCGCGCCGTCGAACTCGTCGTCGGCGAAGGGAAGCCGGCGCGCGTCGGCCTCGACGAGCCGCAGGGCGGGGCAGAGCGCTCGCGCTTCCTCCAGCATGGCCGGGGAGATGTCGCAGCCGGTCATCTCGTGCCATGCGGCGAGTGGCGCCGTCAGCCGTCCGGGCCCGCAGCCGACGTCCACGAGCCGCATCTTGGGGCCGTTGGCGAAGTACTCGAGAACCGCGTTGCGCTTGCGCTCGTAGAGCCGATGGAACGGGCCTCTGCGCTCCTCGGGGCGGAAGTGGCGCCGGTAGTCGCCGCGGTAGATCGACGCGTCGAAGTTGCCGCCGCTTTGCAGCCGCTCATAGAGCTCGACCAGTCGCGGGGCCAGTGTGGCCGCTTCGAAGTCTTCGGACCGCCGGCGACCGCCGCGGGCGACGCGCGCCAGCTCATCGGGCCGCCCGAGCTTCTCCACCAGCATCGCGGCCAGAGCGTCGGCGTCGCCGGGCGGCACGAGCCAGCCGCTCTCGCCGTGGCGCACGATCTCCGCGAAGCCGCCGGCCGCGCTGGCGACGACCGGGCGCTCGAGGGCCATCGCCTCCGCGGCGACGAAACCGAACGCTTCCCACAGCGACGGCAGGACCACGAGCTCGGCCCGCCCGACGATCGTCATCGCCCGGTCCCTCGGCAGCTCGCCGACGAGGTGGACCCGATCGGTGAAACGCGCGGTCAGCGCGTGTAGCTCCCGTGCCACGCCTCCGCCCTTCTCGCCGGCGTCGCGGCCGAGGATCACGGCGTGCACGCCGGCATGGGCTTCGAGCGCAGCGGGCAGCGCCCGGGCCAGCGTGGTCACTCCCTTGCGCCTCTCCAGCCGGCCGATGAACAGGATGAAGCGCTCCGGCAGGGGCAGCGGCGGGGGCGCCGCGGCCGCCCGCCGGAGGGCATCGCCGTCGAGCGGGTTGGGGATGATCTCGACGGAGCCCGGGGAGAAGCCCCACGCTCCCGCCACGCGCTCGGCGAGCGCATCGCTCGGCGCCACCAGCGCATCGCTGTGAAGAGCCTGGAAGCGCTCCATGCGGCGGACAAGCGAGCTGGCAGGATCCGGAGTGCCGCGATTGAGCTCCTCGACCAGGTAGGTCGGGGTCGCCAGCCGGGTTACGAGTGGCGCCGAGCGGCGGCGCGCCAGCCACCACGCCTCCGCTCCCCATTCCGAGGCCTGGATGACATCAGGCCGCAGCCGCCGCACGGCGCGCGCGATTGCCGCGGCCGTCGCCACCCGCTCGGCGGCCGCGTGGGGCAGCCAGCGGTGAGCGAGCGCGACGATGCGCACTCCGCCCTCGACGCGCTCGGTCCCGTCGCCGGTCGTGACGTAGGCCACGTCGTGGCCGAGGCCGACGAGCGCCTGCGCCATGGTCAGTGTGTACGTCCCGATACCGCCCCGACCCGGCATCGCCGGGTGCTCCTTCGAGATCAGGACGATGCGCATCGCCTAAACGGTAGGGTCGGCAAAGAATTCGCGCGGCGCGCCTGACCATCAAGCTGATCCGGACCTTCCTCGCGCGTGGAGTGTTCGCGTGGATCCGCGACCGCCGCGCCGCCGCGGCGTACTGGCAATGCCTCGCCCGTGCGCCGCTCGACGCCGCAGGTCAGCCAGGCTTCGCGGGCGAGGTGACGCGGGTGCCGTTGGAGAGCCTCGTTCCCGCCCCCGAATCGGTGCCGGTCACCCTGCTCGACCACCGCTATGTGCTCGGCGGGTTGGGCCCGGCGGAGCTGATCGTGCTCTGCAGGCTCGCCCGCAATGCCGATCCGAGGACGGTCTTCGAGGTCGGCACCTTCCTTGGCGCCACGACCCTGCAGCTGGCTGCGAACACCACGGCCGAGATCTACACGCTCGACCTGCCCCCGCGCGGCCATCCTGAGTACGTCGAGACCGACTACTGGGGCCAGCCGGACGAGCCCGGAGCGTGGTACCGGGCGTCGCCCCATGCGAAGCGGATCCGGCAGCTCTACGGGAACTCGCAGGCCTATGACTTCTCCGAGTACGCGCGCAGGATGGACTTCGTCTTCGTGGATGCCTCACATCGCTACGAGCCCGCCGGCAAGGACACCCAGATAGCACTCGATCTGGTTGCGCCAGGCGGCCTCGTCGTCTGGCACGACTACGGCCATCACGCTCCAGGGCTGCGGCGGGTCCTCGACGAGCTGAGCGCCGCGCGCAACCTGCGCCACATCGCCGGCACAAGCCTCGTGGTCTACGCGGCCGACGCCCAGCGGTAGCGGACCGCGCGATATTGTGGCCGAGCCCTCGGGCGCGTAGCTCAGTGGGAGAGCGCTCGCTTCACACGCGAGAGGTCGCAGGTTCGAAACCCGCCGCGCCCATCTTCTGAAGCCCCTGCATCGGCGGGGGTTTCGTCGTCTTCAGGGGATGTCACCGAGGGGTGCTCCAACGACGAGTTCGGGGTGCTGGTGCCCAATGGTGCCCAATCACGGCCCTCCACGACCGCCTTGAGCCGTTCCTTGTCGCCCTCGTCGCGACGCATCGCGTGGGCGTAGACGCGCAGCGTGAAGCCCGGATCGGTGTGCCCGAGCTGGGCCATGACATAGGCGGGGTCCTCGCCGCGGACGTAGAGGATCGAGGCGAAGGTGTGGCGCAGCTTGTGCGCGGTCACGCCGTCCGGCAGTGCGTCCCTGCCGCGGCGCTCGAGTAGCTCCTCGGCGGCGCTCACGACCGGTCGGATGACGCGCTCGCGGGCGTTGTCCTTGTCCCGGCGGGTGCCGTTGGAGGTGGGGAAGACGAGGTCCTGCGGCTCCGGATCCGCAGCGGCGTGGCGGTGGGTGGTCAGCTCGTCGCGCAGTGCGGGCAGGATGTCGACGAGCCGAACGCCGGCCTCGGTCTTTGCGTCGCCGACGGAGATGCGGCCGTTGGCGAGGTCGATGTCGCGCCAGCGGAGCGACGTGGCCTCGCCGATGCGCAGCCCGGCGTAGACGAGCGTCGCAATAAGGACGCGGCGGCCGGCGGTCCGCGCGCCCGGCTTGGCGTCGAGCTCGGTGGCGGCATCGATGATCGCGACGATCTGGTCGGCCGACTCGAGGAACACGGGCCGCTTGCGCTTGGTCTTGAGCTTGCGGTTACGAGTATTGACGCGGACCGGGTTGCGTGCGATCAGGTCGCGCTCCTCGGCCACGGCCAGGATCTGGCCCAGGCGGGTGATCGTCTTGTTGATCGACTCTGCCGCCAACAGGCCTTCGCGGACCTTGAAGTCGCGGTAGCGGTCGACTTCGGCGACGGTGATCTGCGGCAGCCGGTGACGGTGGAAGAACGGCAGCAAGTGGTTGCAGAGCTGCCACGAGTAGTCGAGGATCGAGCTCTCGCGCAGTTCGGGCTTGCGGGCCTCGAGCCAGTCGGACGCGAACTCGTGGAAAGTCGGTGAGGTCGGCGCCTCCACCGCGCGCGCGAAATCCGGCGCCCAGCGGCCGCGCTCGACGTCGGCGAGCACGTGGCGCAGCTCCGCCTCGGCCTTGGCTCGCGTCCACCCCTCGGCAGCGCCGCCAAGCGTGACGAAGCGGCGCCGCCCGTAGGCACGGAAGCGCAGTGCGAACGTGCGTCCGGTCGCGCGCTTGCGCTCGATGACCTCGCCGGTTGGTCGTGGTGGCATCAGATCCTCCCGCTACTGGTTGAGAGTACGCCGCGGACGCGACGGAGTGATCGGCAGCAGCCGCGCCGTGGCCGACGTGGGCGTAGCCGGTCGTCGCGGGCCCGCCGGCGCGGCGGCGATGACCAGCCTTTGCGCGACCACGGCCGGGTCGAACCGCAGTCGCGGTCGCGGGCCGTCCCCGAGGTGGATGACGCCGAGCTCGTCCGCGTGCGCGTAGACCCAGCCGCGGTCGACGTTGAAGCGCGCGGCGACCTGGCGGGCGGTGAGCAGCCCGTCCGGCTGGCCGTCGGCGCCGAGCAGCCGCGCAACCTCCTGCGCGAGCGACTGCAGCGACGCCGTTTGGGGAACCGCCATCACAGCTCCCGACCGAAGCCACGGTGGTGCTCACGGCGACGTGTCCGTTCCAGGCCGGCGAGCGGATCGCGCGCGGGCCAGAGCGTCGGCTCGGCCGGCGAGGGCGGTTGCGCAAGCCGCTCTCGTTCCTGCTGGCTGCGCTGCCCATCGTCCCAGCATTCAGCGATCCGCTCGCCGAGTTCCGCGCGGCGGCCGCGGCGCCACCAGCCCAGGCCGTTGCGCTCTTGCTGCAGGATGGCCAGTCGCTGGTCAACCCCGTCAAGCCGCCGCTGCACGGCTTCGCGCTCCGGCAGGCCGTGTGACGCGAGCTGCTTGGCGCGGCTCCCGTCCAGCGCGCGGGCCACGGAGCGCGCGACGTCGTCGCCCGACTCGAGCGGCGCGGGCGGCTGGTTGAGGTACGTCGGCGTAGCCGCGACGTAGAAGCGAGCGGCGTCTCGATGCCGAGACAGCGCCGTATAGCCCCACTCTCGGTAGAGCTCGTCGGAGCCGAGCACAAAGGCACGGTCGACAGTGGCGCCCTGCGCCCGATGCGCGGTCGTCGCGTAGCCGTGGTCGAGGTGGCCGTCGCGGGCATAGCGCTCGGGGATCCGCAGCCAGTAGCCGTCGTCGAAGCGGACCTCGAGGTGCTCGTTCCTGAAAGCGGCGACCACCCCGGGCTGGCCGTTGACGACGCCGACTGTGCGGTCGTTGCGCGTGGTGACGACACGATCGCCGACCGCAAACGCCCGCTCGCCGGTGACGAGCACGTCGGGGCCGATGCGCCCGAGCGCCCGCATGCGGTCCCGGGCGCGTGCGTTGAGGTCGGCGACGTCGCGACGGCGGTGCGCGATCATCAGCGTGCTGGCGCCGCTCTCGTGTGCGGCGGACCAGTCGTCGACCATCGCGCCCCGTGCCGCTTCAGCGTTCGGGGCTGCGACGAGCCGGCCGTGGTCGAGGTACGCGCGAGCGAACGCGTCGACGTTTCCGCCGCGAAGATCGGCGAGCGCCGAGCGATCCCACGGTTCTCGCTGCCTTCGGACTTCCTGTAGCTCCACGGCGCCGAGCCGCTGCGCGAGCGCGGCGAAGGCGCCGCCGGCCTGGATCTCGGGAAGCTGCCGGTCGTCGCCGACGAGCACCAACTTGGCTTGCGAGCGCTGCGCCGCCGCGGCGAGCACCGCAAGATCGCGCGTGCCGACCATGCCCGCCTCGTCGACGACCAGCACCGCCCCAAGGGCGAGCTCGGCGCCGCCGTCGAGCGCCTGGCGGAGGCACGCGATGGTGGTCGCGTCGATCCCCGTCTGGTCGCGAAGCTCGCACGCCGCTCGCGCCGACAGCCCGCAGCCCAGCACCGCCGTCCCGCTTCCCCGCCACGCCTCGACGGCCGCGCCGAGCGCGAACGTCTTTCCCGTCCCGGCCGCAGCGCGCACGACTTCGACGCCGTCACCTGAGCGCGTCACGGCGACGACCAGCGCTCGCTGCTCGTCGCTCAACGTCGGCCGTGCCGCGAGCGCCGCTTCGACCGCAATCGCATCCGCGACGCCGGCTCCAGTGGCTCGCCGCCCGTCGGCGCCGGCGAGCAGGTTGTGCTCGATCTCGAGGAGCCCGCGAGTCGTGAACTGCTGTTCGCTGCCCTCGCTGTCGAGGCGGACGACTTCCGCGCGAGCGAGGAATCCCGTGGCGCGCTCCTCGACCGCAACGACGGACGCGCCGCTTCGGGCGGCCTCGGCGAACGCCTCGAGAACGTCGCGGCGCGTGAAGCGCGACTTGTCCCGGGTGAGTCCAATTTGCGACTCGAGCCGGCGCGAGAGCCGCTCGATCAAGTCTGCCTCGTCGACCGGCCGCTCCGACGGCCGCCGAAACACGCGGCGAAGATGGAACCGGTCAAGACCCTGCTCGGCGGCACGCGCTCGCCACTCCGCCCGGAGACGACCGACGGGGACTCCGTACTCCTTGCGACGCCGTGTGTCCAGGGTGGCGATCTGCGCCGACCGGGCGGAGTGCTCGCCGCGGGCCGCCATGTGCTCGACGATCTCGGCGCGTCGCTGCGAGAAGTGGTCGATCACTGGCCGCGGAACGCCCGCGAGATCCGCGGTGCCCCGCTCTACCGCGTTCCAGCGCACGGGCAGCCGCTCGCAGAGCTCCGCGCGCAGCGCCGATTGATACAGGTAGCCCGCGGTCTTGGCCTGGCGGAAGAGCAACTGGGCGTGCAGCGCCGTCCAACGACCGTCGGGCCCCTGCGTCACGTTGGCCACGACCACGTGGGTATGCAGCAGCGGATCGCCGGCACGCGACGAGCGGTGCCGGAAGGCCGCCGCGACGAAGCCGCGCCCGTCCACGACGATCGAGCCGCCGCGCCCGCGCCGCGCCCGGCACGCCTCACGCTCGAGGTACCCCATGGCCTCCCAGACCGCCGCCTCGTGCGCGGCGACGATCTCTCGCACCACCTCGGGCTCGGCGATGCCGAACAAGATCCCGACGCTCTTCGGCGCTCGGAACGTCAGGTCGAAGCCTGCCACCGCGTCAGAGGCGGACAGCTCCCGCAGCCGATCGCCCGTGGCGGGATCGCGACCGTCGAGCAAGCGAACGATGCCCTCCGCGTCGACCTCACCCGAGAGCCCGAGCGATTCCGCGCTACAACCGAGCCACTCGCCGGGCGCTTCGCCCTCACCGGCGTAGTAGTCCTCGCGTCCTTGCGCGACCTGGTCGACGTAGTAGCGGCCAGCGCCCGGACCGGCGGCGAGTTTGCCGATGTTCAGCATGCTCTGCCACCAAGCCGCCCAGACCGCCGGGCGGGCAAAGAAGCGATACACGAGCCGACCCCGCGTCCACGTCCCATGTCCTGTAGACGGACACCGGAGCGGCGCTGGCCGCGATCGTCACCCGGCGTCCCGATGGACGATCGCCTTCATGTCGTGACGCGCCGGTCGCCGCACTCGGGTGCAAGTCTGTGCTGCTGCTGGTTCTTGAGGCGTAATCGGACTGCGGATGTTGGCGGTACCTGGAGAGCGCACGATGAGGCTTGACAGAAGTTGGAGGCCCGGAAGGGAGACTCGGACTGATAGAGGTACGACAGATATGTGGCGTAGCGCCAGCTTTTTCGAGCGCCTGGGCTCGCTCCATGCCTACCAACGAGGCGCACCATGGACAAAGCGGCCTCTCGAAAGCGAGACAAACGTTCCGCTGAGAGGCAAGTCGACAATTGAGCCGTCTCAAGCGTCGGTCCACTCGGTGAACTGCGGGCGAGAGAGTCAGGCGCCGTGAGAAGGGTGCGACGTGCGCCGCCTCGCGATCGCGTCTGCCCTCCGGTCTCCGCTGTTAGCCGGGAGGGAAAGCGATGGTCTCCGAATCGGCGGCGCGAATGTCGCGACCGCCTGTCGGCGCCGGGTGAAGACTGGACCACCTGCGCCGGTTGAAAAGTGGACCGCCTGATCGTCCGGTGGTTCTCGGAGCCTGGGTTCGTTTGCGCAGAGCGAGCTCGGGAGGACCGGGGTGGTCGGAGTGCAGCAGTGGGCG
>JBBRYA010000026.1:0-44770 GCA_038238015.1 Solirubrobacterales bacterium | reverse complement strand
CCCCCGAGCCGGCCCCCGTCCCCCCCGCCCCCGAGCCCGCTGACCAGAGCACGTCCGGACGCCGCCAGGCCCGCCTCGTCGCGGCCGTCGAGCGCGTGGGCGGCGTCGAGGCCGTCCGCGAGGCGCTCTCCCCGCAGCGTCGCGAGGACGGCGAGACGCAGAAGTGGTCGGCGGTCTGCTGCGACCGCGCCGCGGGGCTCAAGCCCGGCGACCCCGTCTTCCAGGCCTGGGTCCGGCTCGCCGCGACCCCCGTCCGCGAGGTCAAGTCGGTGGCCTCGCCGCCGCGCGAGAACCAGCGCGGCGGCGGCCGCGGAGGCGACGGGCGCCGCGGAGGGCCGGGTCGCGGCGGCGACCGCGGAGGCCGCTCCGGGCGCGGTGGCGGCGAGGGCGACGTCGCCGCCCACGGCCGCGACGGCTCGTTCCGCCCGAGCGTGCGCATCATCGGCCTCGAAGACGCCGAGGCCTCCAAGCGCGAGCGCGACGAGCAGCGTCGTGCCGAGCGCGACGCCAAGCGCCAGGCCGAAGCAGAGCGTCTCGCCCGCCTCGGCTACTAGCGCCGTGGCCTACCAGGGATCGACCTCCGCTCAGTACTCGCTGACGCTGCGCGTCGAGATCGCTCACCTCCCGGGGATGCTCGGCAAGGTGACCAGCGCCATCGGCGAGGCAGGCGGCACGATCGGCGCCGTCGACCTCGTCTCGCTCGACGGCGGGCACGCACTGCGCGACATCACCGTGGATACGGCCGGCGACGAGCACGGCCGCGCGATCGTCGCCGCGCTGGACGCCGTCAAGGGCGCCCGCGTCATCGACGCCACCGACCGCACGCTGCGGATGCACATCGGGGGCAAGATCGAGCAGCGCAACAAGCACCCGCTCAAGACGCGCGACGACCTCTCGATGGCTTACACCCCCGGCGTCGCGCGCGTCTGCATGGCGATCCACGCCGACCGCGACAAGGCCTTCCAGTACACGATCAAGCGCAACACGGTGGCCGTGGTCTCCGACGGCTCGGCCGTGCTCGGCCTCGGCGACATCGGGCCCGAGGCCGCGATGCCGGTGATGGAGGGCAAGGCGATGCTGTTCAAGGAGTTCGGCGGCGTCGACGCATTCCCGATCTGCCTGGCCACCAAGGACGCCGACGAGATCGTCGAGACGGTCCAGCGGATCGCCCCCGGCTTCGGCGGCATCAACCTCGAGGACATCTCGGCCCCGCGCTGCTTCGAGATCGAGGAAAGGCTGAAGGCGTCGCTGGACATCCCCGTGTTCCACGACGACCAGCACGGCACGGCGGTCGTCGTGCTGGCGGCGCTGCTGAACGCGATCAAGATCACCGGCAGGCGCCTGGAGGATCTCAACGTGCTCGTCGTCGGCCTCGGGGCCGCCGGCGTCGCGGTGGCGAAGATCCTGCTCGCCGCCGGGGTGACCCACGTGGTGGGCTGTGACTCCAAGGGCGCGCTGCACACCGACCGCGCCGACTACCTGGACGGCTCGATGCCGCCGATCAAGCGCTGGTTCGCCGAGTCCACGAACCCCGAGCGCCGCGCGGGCCGCCCGGCCGACGTGATCGAGGGCATGGACCTGTTCGTCGGACTCTCCGGCGCGCGCGTGATGCCGGCGGAGGCGCTCGCGGGGATGAACGACGACGCGATGGTCTTCGCGATGGCCAACCCCACCCCCGAGGTCACGCCCGAGGAGGCCGCGCCCTACGCGCGCATCATCGCCACCGGCCGCTCGGACTACCCCAACCAGATCAACAACGTCCTCTGCTTCCCGGGCATCTTCCGCGGCGCGCTCGACGTGCGCGCGAGAGAGATCACCGAGGAGATGAAGATGGCCGCCGCGCGCGGCATCGCCGAGATCGTCGGCTCCGACGAGCTGCGCGAGGACTACATCATCCCGTCCCCCTTCAACCGCGGCGTAGCCGACGCCGTCGCCGCCGCGGTCGCCGACCAGGCGAAGGCCCAGGGCGCCGCCGAGGTCAGCGGCGAGGAGATCGGCTACACCGCCGGCGACACCGAGGACTTCCGCGCCGTTCGGTGACCTGGGCGCCGCGCGCGCCCGTATCCCTCAAAACCGAGGAGGAGTGCGCGGATGCGGGTGACGGTGACAGGAGCGACGGGCCTGATCGGGACCCGGCTGGTCGGCGAGCTCAAGCGCCGCGGGGACGAGGTGACCGTGCTCTCGCGCAACCCGGGCAGGGCCGAGGGCGAGCTGCCGGTGGACGCCGTCGCCTGGGATCCCGAGAGCGGCCCCGCGCCGGCCGCCGCCCTCGCCGGCCGCGACGCCGTCGTCCACCTCGCCGGCGAGCCCGTCGCCCAGCGCTGGAGCGACGAGGTCAAGCAGCGCATCCTGCGCTCGCGCGAGCTCGGGACGCGCAACCTCGTCGAGGGCATCAAGGCGGCCGACCCGCGGCCCGCCGCGCTGATCTCCGGCTCGGCCACCGGCTACTACGGGCCACGCGGCGACGAGCGCGTCGACGAGGACACGGCGCCCGGGGAGGACTTCCTCGCCGAGGTCGCGGTCGTGTGGGAGCGCGAGGCCGACCGCGCCGCCGCGCTCGGCCTGCGCGCCGTCAAGGTCCGCACCGGGGTCGTACTCGACGGCGGCGCCGGAGCCCTGAAGACGATGCTCACGCCGTTCAAGCTGGGGCTCGGCGGCCCCGTGGCCGGCGGCAAGCAGTACATGCCATGGATCCACGTCGACGACGTGGTCGGAATCCTCTCGCGCGCCGTCCACGACGAGAGCTGGTCGGGCGCCGTGAACGCCACCGCCCCCGAGCCCGTGACCAACGCGGCCTTCTCCAAGGCGCTGGGCCGCGCGCTCAAGCGCCCCGCCATCGCCCCGGTCCCGGCGCTCGCGATCAAGCTCCTCTACGGCGAGATGTCCACCGTGGTCACCAACGGCCAGCGCGCGGTCCCGCGCCGGACCCTCGAGCTCGGCTTCGAGTTCGAGCACCCCGAGCTCGATGAGGCGCTGCGCTCCGCGCTGGCGGGCTGAACGGCGGGTTCAGTAGGACGAGTGCAGGAAGGCGACGAGCGCCGCAGCGGTGGCGCACGTCACCGCGCCAAGCGCCCATCGAGCCCAGTGATCCCCGCGCCATAGGCGGACCGCTGCGATCTCCAGCGCCGCGATCCCCGCAACGGCGAACGGCACTTGAGCGATCAGCCGCCACGTCGGATAGGCCGGCACGATGCCGCGGAGCCACACGGAGATCGATGCGGACAGGAAGAGGGCGACCACGACGCCGAGCGCCGCGATCCCGGCGGCTGCGAGCCGTCTCAGCGCGACCTCCATAATGGACCTCGCCGTCCCTCACGCGCTGCCCGAGGCGCTGCGCTCGACCCTCTCAGACACGGAAGCGGCGCAACGGCCATGATCACTTGGAGCACACGCTCGCCCGCATGGCACCACTCCCGCCCAACCTGTCCCGTATCGGCGATGACCTCGAGGCCGCCACGGCGCTCGCGATCGCCGCTCGCCGCGCGCGCCGCGAGGCGTTCCGGCGCGCGCTCGTCGTCGCGCTGGTCGCCGTTCCGTCCGCGGTCCTGATCGTGCCGGGAGAGCTCGCGCCGCTGCATCGTGCCTCGATGTCGGCGCTCACGCCCGCGATCGACATCGTGTGGGACGACCTCGCCACCGACGAGGCGACGGTTGCGGCGGTGACCCTGCCCGCTAGCTCTCGTCAGGCGGAGCGGGCTCGCCGGGGCTCGCATCCGGGGGCCGCGGCCGGCCGACAATCCCGCGCTGGCGCCACACCGAGTCAGCTTTCGCTGGCCAGACGAGCCACACGATGACCCCGAGGGCCGACAGCAGCATCCCGGTCGCCAGGCCGGGGCGCTCGCCGAAGCCCTTGCGCCCGGACAGGTAGGAGCACAGGATGGCCGAGGCCAGCCAGACGTAGAGCAGCAGCAGCGACTTGGCGCCGATGATCGCGACGACGGTCATGTCCCGAGGTAGGCCTTCTGGACCTCGGGATTCTCGCGCAGCGAGGAGGACTCGTCGGTGAGGGCGACCCGGCCCGTCTCCAGCACGTAGCCGCGCTTGGAGACGTCGAGCGCAAAGTTCGCGTTCTGCTCCACGAGCAGGATCGTCGTGCCCTGCTCGTTGATCTCGGCGACCCGCTCGTAGATGCGCTCGACGAGGATCGGCGCGATGCCCATCGACGGCTCGTCGAGGAGCATCAGCTTTGGACGCGCCATCAGCGCGCGCCCGATCGCGAGCATCTGCTGCTCACCGCCGGACATCGTGCCCGCCTTCTGGCGCTCGCGCTCCTTCAGCCGCGGGAAGAACTCGTAGACGCGGTCGAGGTCAGACACGATCTCCTTGTCGCGACGCAGGTAGGCCCCGAGCTCGAGGTTCTCGCGGACGGTCATGCGCGCGAAGCAGTGGCGGCCCTCGGGCGCCTGCGCGATCCCCATGCGCACGATGTCCTGGGCTGCCATGCCCGAGATCTCCTTGCCGTCGAAGCGGATCGAGCCCGTGCGCGGCGGGGTGAGGCCGGAGATCGAGCGCAGCGTCGTCGACTTCCCGGCTCCGTTTGAGCCGATCAGCGTGATGATCTCGCCCTCCTCCACGGTCAGCGAGATGCCCTTGAGCGCCTCGATGTTGCCGTAGAAGGTGCGGATGTCCTCGACCTCGAGCAGCGCCATGTCAGGCCTTCGTCCCGAGGTAGGCCTCGATGACGCGCGGGTTGGCCCGGACGTCGGCGGGCAGGCCCTCGGCGATCTTCTCGCCGTGGTCGAGGACCGTGATCCACTCAGAGACCCCCATCACGACCTTCATGTCGTGCTCGATCAGCAGGATCGAGACGTCGCGCTCATCGCGCAGCTGGCGCATGAAGCCGGTCAGGGCGTCGGACTCCTGGGGGTTCATGCCCGCCGTGGGCTCGTCGAGCAGCAGCAGCTTGGGCTCAGAGGCCAGCGCGCGCGCGATCTCCACCCGGCGCTGATCGCCGTAGGCGAGGTTGATCGCGAGCTGGTCGAACGAGGCCGGCTTGAGGCCGACGTAGGCGAGCTCCTCGCGCGCCTTCTCGCGGATGCTGACCTCCTCCTTGCGCACGCGCGGCAGGCGCAGCACCGAACCGAAGAGCCCCGCCTTCATGCGGCTGTGCTCGCCGACCATGACGTTCTCCAGCGCGCTCATCGTCCCGAACAGGCGGATGTTCTGAAACGTCCGCGCCACCCCGCGGCCCATGATCAGGTCGGGCCGCATTCCGGTGACGTCGCGCCCGTCGAAGACGATCTGCCCCGCGGTGGGCTTGTAGAGGCCCGTGAGCATGTTGAAGAACGTCGTCTTGCCCGCTCCGTTGGGGCCGATGATCGAGACGATCGACCTCTCGGGCACCTCGAAGGAGACGCCGTTGCAGGCGACGAGGCCTCCGAAGACCTTGGCGACGTCGGTGGCGGCGAGGATGGCCGGGCCGGCTGGGCGCCCGCCGTTGGCGGCGGGGGCTTCCTCGACGGTCATCCGCGCACCGCGATGACCGGCTCGGAGTCTTCGCCGGCGCCTTCGGAGAGCTCGAGCTTGCGCCTGCGCTCGGGGATCAGGCCGGCGGGCCTGAGCACCATCATGATCACGAGCAGGAAGCCGAAGATGCCGAACGACAGCTCCGTGAAGTCGAAGTTGAGCCCGAGCTTGCGCGGTATCCCGTCGGGGCCCGAGAGGATGTTGGGGATCAGGTAGCGATTGATGTAGGACAGCGCGAGCGCACCGACCACGACGCCCCAGATCGAGCCGAGGCCGCCGAGGATGACCATCGCGAGCACGAAGATCGAGAACGAGAACTCGAACTGGTCGGCGTTGACGGTGTTGAGGTAGGAGCCCAGGAACGCGCCCGAGATCCCGCCGAAGGCCGCACCGGTCGCGTAGGCCATGAGCTTGGTCCTGACCAGCGGGATCCCCATGCTCACGGCCGCCACCTCGTCCTCGCGCAGCGCGATCCACGCGCGCCCCAGCCGCGAGTCGCGCAGCCGCACGTTCACCACGAGCACGAGCGCCACGAGCACGAGCGCGACCCAGTACCACGGTCGCAGGTTCAGCGCGTTGGAGAACGGCTGCAGGCCCGGTAGCTTGATCGGGTCGACCGGCGTGATGCCCTGGCGACCGGCCGTGAGGGCGTACTTGCCGATCTTCACCGAGTCGCCGTTGACCGCGACACGCCCGATGATCTCCCCGAAGGCCAGGGTGACGATCGCGATGTAGTCGCCGCGCAGCCGCAGCGTCGGGGTCCCGATCAGCACGCCGAGGAACGCCGCGATCACCACCGCCGCCACGAGCACCAGGATGAAGTTGATGTGGATCCCCGGTAGCGATGACGCGAACGACGAGGTAAGAAAATGGATCCCCTTGCCGCCGCCGACGGTTGAGTAGAAGCCGGAGCCCAGCCAGCCGATGGTGTAGGCCCCGATCGCGAAGAACGCGACGTAGCCGAGGTCGAGCAGGCCGGCGAAGCCGACGACGATGTTCAGCCCAAGCGCCATGACCACGTAGGCGAGTGCGGTGGTGGTCGCGTCGAGGAACCCGCTCAGCGGGTCGAAGAAGAACGGGAAGAGCACCGCCGCGACGAGGACGAGCGCGACGAGGATCTTGTTCGCGTTCCCCGACAGGCGCGGGATCGCCGGCGTGCGCTTGGCGCGTCCGCCGGTCTTGGTGGGGGTGGAGGGCGCCGCGACGCTCATCCGGCCTCGCGCGTCTCCTCGCCGATCAGGCCCTGCGGGCGGAAGACCATGATCAGCACCAGGTAGGCGAAGACCACCACGGGCGTCCAGGTGGCGCCGATGCGGTTGTCGGAGATCTGCTGGATGAAGCCGATGATCAACCCGCCGAGCACGGCGCCGCGGAGGTTGCCGATGCCGCCCATGACCGCCGCCGTGAAGGCGATGAGGCCGGCCTGGAAACCCTGGAAGAACCACGCGTCGGTCTGGTAGACGGCGTAGATCAACCCCGCCGCGCCCGCGAGCAGCCCGCCGAGCAGGAAGGTCAGGGAGATCGTCGTGTCGACGTTGATGCCCATCAGCCTGGCGGCCTCGGGGTCCTGAGCGGTGGCGCGCATCGCCTTGCCCAGCCGCGAGCGCGCGATGAAGGTGGTGAGCAGGAAGACGAGCGGGACGGTGATGAGCACGGCGAGCAGGTCGCCGCGGACGACCGTGATGCCGAGGAACGTGAAGACGTGCTGCTGGGAGTGGACGAGGTCGGTGACGCTCTGGTGGCTCCCGCCCTTCCACAGCAGGCCGACGTTCTGCAGGATGAACGACATCCCGACCGCGGTGATCAGCGGCGCGAGCTTCGGCGCGCTGCGCAGCGGGCGGTAGGCCACGCGCTCGATCATCACGTTGAGCGAGCCGCAGACGACCATCGCGAGCAGCATCGTCACGACGAGCCCGAGCACGATCCCGAGCGGCCCGGTGGTCAGTGTCAGGCCGACCGTCGAGAACAGCGACACCGAGACGAACGAGCCGATCATGAACACGTCGCCGTGGGCGAAGTTGATCAGCTCGATGATGCCGTAGACCAGCGTGTAGCCGAGCGCGATCAGGGCCCAGATCGCGCCGTTGGAGATCCCGTCCTTGAAGTTCTGCCCCAGGCGGATGAGGTTGCCGTCGGTCGAGAGGTCGTGGATGCCGTAGACCACCGGCAGCACGAGCAGCACGAGGATCAGGCCATAGCACGACAGGAACTTCCGGATCGCCATCGCGGCGCCTGACTGGCGCGGGGATTGGCGGGGGACCGAGGCGGCTTCCATGTAAGGGGCTCTTGTACCAGAGGACGGGGCGGGCCGATAGGCCCGCCCCGAACCTCAGTCAGCCGCTGGGGCTCAGGCCCCGGCCTGCTTGATGACCTTGTCGAAGACCAGCGCGCCACCCTTGATGGTGTACAGCCCGTAGTCGGTCAGGCTCGTGTCGCCGTTCTGATCGATGCTGTACGTGCCGAGGACGGACTGCTTGTCCTTGGTCTGGTGGATCTGGTCGTTGACCGTCTTGCGGTCGTTGGCCTTGGCACCCGCGCGCTTCATCGAGTCGAGGATGAGCGACATGGCCTCGTAGCCGTAGATCGCGTAGGTCTCCGGCTTCTTCTTGAACTCCGTCTGGTAGTCCTTGAGCAGCTTCTGCCCCGCAGGCGGGTACTTGTCCTGGGAGAGCGTGGCCACCGTGACCTTCACGCGCGATGCGATCGACGCCGGGATGCCGCCCTGCTTCGGGTCGGCGAACGTGTCCTCGGCGACGCCGTCGGGCCCGTAGAGCTTCGCGTTCGGGACGCCGCTGGCGACGTCCTTGAACAGCTGCGAGCCGTTGTTGTCGACGATGATCGAGCCGAAGAAGCAGTCCGTGCCCTTGCCCGCGATCTTGGAGGCCAGCGAGCGGTAGTTGCTCGCCTTCGGGTCATAGCCGTCGTTGCCGACGACCTTCATGCCCTGCTTCGGCGCCGTCTGCTCCACGACCGTGGCGAGGCCCTGGCCGTAGACCTCCTTGTCGTTGACGATGTAGATGTTCTTGCAGCCGTCGTCCTTCATCGCCTGGACGTCTGCGCTGCCCTGGATCGCGTCACGCGGCACGACACGCGCGTACGTGCGCTTCTGCGTCGGGTAGTACTTGTCGGGCTCGCCCGGCGCGGAGCCAAGGCCCTTGGCCGTCAGGCCCTGCGCGGTGTTGGAGGGCGAGACCTGGGGGATGCCGGCCTCGTTGAGGATCGGCAGCGAGTTGGCGGTGGCGCCCGAGTTGAACTCGCCGAGATAGGCGACCGTCGACTTGTCCTGCACCGCCTTGCGGGCGTTGGACTGGACCTGACCAGGGTCCCACTTGCCGGCCGACGCCGTCGAATCGTCGAGGTTCTTGAACGTCACCGTGTATCCGCCCACCTTGCCGCCGACCGCCTTGAGGGCGAGCTTGGCGCCATTGTTGACGGCCTCGGAGTTACCGCGCGAAGCGCCCTGCAGCGGCAGGCTCGAGTAGATCGTCACGCTCTTGGAGCCCGACGAGCTGCCACCACCGCCGCTCTTGCTTGAACTGCCGCACGCGGCTACGCCGAGCGCGCAAAGCACCACGCAGCCAGAGGCCGCGATCGAAGGATGTCTCAAGAATCCCCTCCTCAATGGGTATTCATTGGTTTGGAGCCGGATTGTACGGACGCGCCAAGACGAGGTGGGGGTGAACGTCCGACTGGCGTGATTTGCAGGAAGAACGCGTGCGAACCTGGCGGTGCGCCGCGCGCACGGGCCCCCGCTAGCCTCCTGCGGTCATGCGTCGTGGACGCCGTCAAGACGATCCCATGCGGCTCAGCCGCTTCGAGGTGCTCGGCGCGTGGCTGCACGTGTGGACGCCCCACCGCGACGCCGAGGTGCCGCCCGTCCCGGTGCGGCGCATCGTGATCTGGGCGCTCGTTGGGACGCTCGTGCTCGTGGGCGCCTCGCTGCTGATCGTCCCCGCCGTGCGCAAGGGCAAGCAGCTCGGCGCGGCGCGCGACGCGCGCGAGCACGCCGCCGCCGACGCGCAGCGCCGTCGCAGGATCGAGCTCGAGCAGCGCCCTCGACACGGCCGCGCGCGGCGGCCGCGCGATCTGGCGCGGCTCGGCGATGCGGAGCGCCTGCGGCTGCGCGGCGCGCTCCTGCGCAGCTCGGAGGCGGCGGTGTTCGCCGACGCGCGGGCGCGGGTGGCCACGGGCGCGTTCCGCACCCCCGTGCGCGCGCTCGAGTGCCGCAAGACCCCGCCCGGCTCGGACCCCAGGGCGCCCGGTGCCGAGGCCGACCTGGCCGTCCGGATCGGCGCCTACGACTGCATCGCCGTCACCGAGTTCATCCCGAACGGCGCCGACCGCGGCGCGCTCGGCTATCCATTCCGGCTGATCGTCGACTACGCGCGCTTCAGCTACGTGTGGTGCAAGTCCACCCCGGTCCCCGGGGAGCAGGTGATCCCCGACCCGAAGTCGGTCGTGCAGCTGCCGCGCGAGTGCCGCGCAGCGTAGTCGCAGCGGCGCTCAGCGCCGGTCGGACGGCCCGTCGTCGCGGCCCGGCCGGTTGCCCGGGATGTACGGGAGGACCACGCGGGCCGTCGCTGCGATGACGACCAGCAGCGTCGTGAGCATGAACGCGTCGAAGGCCTTGGCGCCGATCGCCCAGAGGACGATCCAGAAGATCAGGCCGGCGGTGAGGGTGAGCAGGAGGCCCATGCGGCGGCCACTCTACCTCGCGAGCGCGGCGGCGAGCCCCGCGACGAGCGCACCGACGTCCTCCCCGTCAGCCGCCGCTCGCACCAGGCGCGTGCCGACGATCACGCCCTCGGCGCCCGCGTCGGCGGCCTGCGCCGCCTGCTCCGGGGTCGCGATGCCGAAGCCGAGCGCGACGGGGACCGTCGAGTGGGCGCGCACCCGCGCCAGCAGCTCGCGGGCACCGGCGCTCGAGGCGCGCTCGCCGGTGGTGCCGGTCACCGCGACCGTGTAGACGAAGCCGCGCGCCTGTGCGCCGATCGCGGCGAGCCGCGGCTCGGGCGTCGTCGGGGCCACCAGCGGCACCAGCGCGACGCCCGCCGCGTCACACGCCGCCAGCGCCGCGCCCGCCTCCTCGAGCGGGAGGTCAGGGACGATCAGCCCGCTGATCGCGCGCCGCGCGAGCTCCTCGGCGAAGCGCTCCACCCCGCGCGCCAGGATCGGGTTGGCGTAGCACATGAGCACGACCGGCACGCGCTCTGCGAGGCGCCCGGCCAGCTCGAGCACGCCGTGCATGTCGGCGCCCGCCCGCAGCGCCGCGGTGGCGGCGGCGTGGATGACCGGGCCGTCGGCGAGCGGGTCGGAGAACGGCACGCCGACCTCGATCAGGTCGGCGCCCGCGTCGATGTAGGCCTCCCCCACCTCCAGCGATCCCGCGAGGTCGGGGAAGGCGCCCATCAGGTAGGGCATCAGCGCCGCCCGCTTGTCCGCCCCGGCGAAGGCCGCGGCGATACGCTCCAGACCGGTGCTCACAGGCCGCGCGCGATGGCGTCCAGCGCCTCGGCGAGGTCCTTGTCGCCGCGGCCGGAGAGGCAGATCAGGTCGAGCTCGGTGGGCGGTGCCTGCAGCACCCAGGCGATCGCGTGCGAGGACTCGAGCGCCGGGATGATCCCCTCCAGCCGCGCGACGCGCTGGAAGGCGGCGAGTGCCTCGGCGTCGGTGATCCCCACGTAGCGGGCGCGCCCGCTGTCGCGCAGGTGGGCGTGCTGGGGGCCCGTGCCGGGATAGTCCAGGCCGGCCGAGATCGAGTGCGCCTCGAGGATCTGGCCGTCCTCGTCCTGCATGATCGCCGAGTAGGCGCCGTGCAGCACGCCGCCGCGCCCGCCGAGCGTCAGCGGCGCGCCGTGGCGGCCGGTCTCGATCCCGTCGCCGGCGGCCTCGACCCCGATCAGCTCGACGCCGGCGTCCTCGACGAAGGGCACGAACATGCCGATCGCGTTGGAGCCGCCGCCGACGCAGGCAACGACGCGGCTGGGCAGGCGGCCGTAGTCCTCGAGCGCCTGGGCGCGCGCCTCGTCGCCGATCACGCGCTGGAGGTCGCGCACGAGCGCCGGGAACGGCGCCGGGCCGACGCTCGAGCCGATGATGTAGTGGGTGTCTCCGACGTTGGCGACCCAGTCGCGGATCGCGGCCGAGACCGCCTCCTTGAGCGTCCGCGCGCCCGCGTCGACCGGCGCGACGGTCGCGCCGAGCAGCTCCATGCGCTGGACGTTGGGCAGCTGGCGGCGCATGTCCTCGGTGCCCATGTAGACGATGCACTCGAGGCCGAGCAGGGCGCACGCGGTGGCGGTGGCGACGCCGTGCTGGCCGGCGCCGGTCTCGGCGATGATCCGCGACTTGCCCATGCGCTGAGCCAGCAGCGCCTGCCCGAGCGCGTTGTTGATCTTGTGCGCCCCGGTGTGGAGCAGGTCCTCGCGCTTGAGCAGCACGCGGTGCCCGACCGCCTCGGAGATCCGCCGCGCCTCGAACAGCGGGGTCGGCCGGCCCGCGAAGTCGCGCAGCAGGCGCGCCAGGTCGGCGCGGTAGCCGTCGTCGGCGCGCGCGCGCTTCCACGCCGCCTCGAGCTCGGCCAGCGCGGGCATCAGCGTCTCAGGGACGTACTGGCCCCCGTACTCGCCGAAGCGGTGCTCGATCGCGGATGAGCTCATGCCGCCGCCTCGCCGGCGCCGGCGCCGGTGCCGGCGACCGCGTCGAGGAACGCGCGCAGCTTCTCGGGGTCCTTGACCCCGGGCTCGAGCTCGGTGCCCGAGGCGGTGTCGACGCCCCACGGGCGGGTGGCGTTGATGCCGTCGGCGACGTTCGCGGCGTTCAGGCCGCCGGAGAGGATCGCCGGGACCTTCGAGCGCCGATCCGCCAGCAGCGTCCACTCCCAGGTCCGGCCGGTCCCTCCGCGCTCGGCGCCCGCGGCGGCGTCGAGCAGGTGGAAGTCGGTGTGGAAGACCTCCAGCGCCTGGATGTCGGCCCGCGAGCCGACCCCCACGGCCTTGATGACCTTGCAGCCCGTGCGCCGCGCGACCTCCGCGCAGAACGCCGGGCCCTCGTCGCCGTGGAGCTGCAGGTGGCTGAAGCCGATCGTCTCGGCCGCGCGCGACAGCTCGTCGAGCGTGGGGTCGACGAACACCCCGACGCACGCCACCTGGCGCCGCAGCTGCGCGACGATGCCCGCGGCCACCGCAGGCTCACAGGCGCGCACGGAGCCCGGCCACTGGATCAGCCCGATTGCCCAGGCGCCCAGCTCCGCGGCGAGCTCGGCGTCCTCGTGGCGCGTGATGCCGCAGATCTTGGCCCGGGTCACCGGGACATCGTAGGAGCGGTGCTCTACTCGCGCTCGTGGCCGCCGGCGAGCGCGCGGCAGGCGGCCTCGATGTCGGCGGCGCGCATCAGCGTCTCCCCCACCAGCACCGCGTCCACGCCGACGCGGTCGAGGTCGTCGAGCTGCTCGCGCGCGGAGAAGCCCGACTCCGAGACCACGGTCTTGCCGGCGGGGACGTCTGACAGCAGCTCGTAGGTGCGCTCGATGTCGACGGAGAAGTCGGGCAGGTCGCGGTTGCTGAGGCCGAGGATGTCGGCGTCGACGTCGAGCGCGCGCTCGAGCTCGGGCTCGTCGTGGACCTCGACGACGACGTCGAGGTCGAGGCCCCGCGCCTCGTGGTGCAGCTCGTAGAGCTCGTCGTGGTCCAGCGCGGCGACGATCAGCAGGATCGCGTCGGCGCCCGCGACGGCGGACTCGTAGAGCTGGTAGGGGTCGATGATGAAGTCCTTGCGCAGGACCGGCAGCTCGGTGGCCGCGATCGCGTCGGTGAGGTCCTGCAGCGAGCCGCCGAAGTGCTCGGTCTCGGTCAGCACCGACAGCGCGGCGGCGCCGCCGCGCTCGTAGGCCTGCACGACCTCGGTCGCCGTCGCGCCGTCGCGGATCGCGCCCGCCGACGGCGAGCGGCGCTTGTGCTCGGCGATCAGCGAGATCCCGGGGCGCACCAGTACCTCCCCGAACGGCCGCGGCTCCGGGCGGTCGGAGAGGGCGGCCTCGAGCTCGGCGAGCGAGACCGACCGCTTCCGGCGCTCGACGTCCTCGCGCGTCGTGCCGACGATGCGGTCCAGCACGTTCAAGACGGTGCGAGCTCCCCCGTCAGCACGATCAGGCGCTCCAGGGCAGCCTCGGCGGCGCCGGAGTCCACCGCCGCCTCGGCGGCGCGGACCCCCTGCTCGAGCGTCGCCGCCCGCCCGCCAGCGTAGATCGCGGCGCCGGCGTTGAGCACCGCGATGTCGCGCGGGGGGCCGGGCTCGCCGGCCAGGATGCGCCGCGCGATGCCCGCGTTGCGCTCCGGGGTGCCTCCGGCGACGGACTCGAAGGCCGCGCGCTCCAGGCCGACGTCCTCGGGGGCGATCTCGTAGCTATGGAGCTCGGGGCCGTCGACCTCGACGACCCGGGTGGTGGCGGAGGTGCTCATCTCGTCCAGTCCATCGGCGCTGGAAACTACCAGCGCCTTCTGCGCCCCAAGGTGCGCCAGCGCTCCCGCGATGGTGTCCAGGAAGGCGGCGTCGGAAACGCCGATCAGCTGGCGCCCGGCGCCGGCCGGGTTGGTCAGGGGCCCCAGGAAGTTGAAGATCGTGCGGACGCCGAGCTCCTTGCGCACCGGGACCACGAAGCGCGTGGCCCCGTGGTGGGCGGGGGCGAACATGAACCCGAAGCCGACCTCCTCGATGCACTGTGCGACCTGCTCCGGGGCGAGGTCGATGCGGACGCCGAGCGCCTCGAGCAGGTCGGCCGAGCCCGACAGGCCGGTGGCGGAGCGGTTGCCGTGCTTGGCCACCGCGCAGCCCGCCCCCGCGGCGATCAGCGCCGCCGTCGTGGAGACGTTGAAGGTCGGGCGCCCGCCGCCCGTGCCCGCGGTGTCCACGAGGTCCTCGCGCCTGCGCACCTCGACGGGGACCGCCAGCAGGCGCATGGTGGTAGCCAGCCCGACCAGCTCCTCGATCGTCTCGCCCTTGGTCCGCAGCGCGATCAGGACCGCGGCGGTCTGCGTCTCGGAAGCGTTGCCGCCCATGATCTCGGCGAGCACGGAGGCCGCCTCGCCCGCCGTCAGGTTGCGCCCGGAGGCGAGCTCGTCGATCGCCGCGGTGAGGATCGCGTTAGGCATCGAGGAAGTTCTCCAGCAGCCGCTTACCTTCGGGCGTGAGCACCGACTCGGGGTGAAACTGCACGCCCTCGGCGGGCAGCTCGCGGTGGCGCATCGCCATCAGCACCCCGCCGCCGCGCGCGGTGGCCTCGAGCTCGGGCGGCAGCTCGGGGTCCACGACCAGCGAGTGGTAGCGCCCGACGGTGAGCGGGCTCGGCAGGCCGGCGAACAGGCCGCTGCCGTCGTGCTCGATCTCGGTGGTCTTGCCGTGCACCGGCAGGTGGCGCACGACACGGCCGCCGAAGGCCTGCGCCAGCGACTGGTGGCCGAGGCAGACGCCGAGCGCCGGGACGCCCCGCTCGGGGAAGCTGCGCATCGCCTCGACCGAGATCCCCGCCTCGTCGGGCGTGCAGGGACCGGGCGAGACCACGAGCCGGTCCCAGCCCCCGTCGAGCAGCTCGGGCACCGTGGCCGCGTCGTTTCGAACCACGTGGAGCTCCGCACCCAGCTCGCCGAGGTACTGGACGAGGTTGTAGGTGAAGGAGTCGTAGTTGTCGATCACCAGGACGCGGGTCAGCGCCATGTGGCCTGCCGCGCCGCCAGCTCGATCGCGCGCACGACCCCGCGGGCCTTCGCGCGCGACTCCTCGTACTCGTAGGCCGGCTGCGCGTCGGCGACCGTGCCGCCGCCCGCCTGCACGTGCGCGACCCCGTCCTTGACCACCACGGTGCGGATGCAGATGCAGGTGTCGAGGTCGCCCGCGTAGGACAGCCAGCCTACGGCGCCGCCGTAGGCGCCGCGCTTAACCGGCTCGAGCTCGTCGATGATCTGCATCGCGCGCACCTTCGGCGCGCCCGACAGCGTGCCGGCGGGCAGCGTCGAGCGCAGCGCGTCGGTCGCGCTCACGCCCTCGCGCAGCTCGCCGGCCACCGAGGAGACGATGTGGATCACGTGCGAGTAGGTCTCGACGGCCATGAAGGTCTCGACATGCACGCTGCCGTACTCGCACACGCGCCCGAGGTCGTTGCGGCCGAGGTCGACGAGCATCACATGCTCGGCGCGCTCCTTCTCGTCGGCCAGCAGCTCGGCGGCCACCGCGCGGTCCTCCTCGGCGTCGGCGCCGCGCGGGCGCGTGCCGGCGTTCGGGCGCGTGGAGGCGTGGCGGCCCTGCACGGTCAGCAGCGGCTCGGGCGACGCGCCGACGATCTGGAAGTCCTCGAAGTCCAGGAAGTACATGTACGGCGACGGGTTCACGGCCCGCAGGCCGCGGTAGATCGAGAAGGGCTCGACCGGCGAGGGCGCCGACCAGCGCTGGGAGGGCACGACCTGGAAGGCGTCGCCGGCGTGGACGTACTCCACGATGCGCGACACCATCGCCTCGAAGGCCTCGCGCGGCATGTTGGGCTCGAAGACCGGCTCGGGGCGCTCCCCGCGGTCCTCGGCGCGCGGGAGCGGGCCGGCGAGGCGCTCGCGGACCTCGGCGATGCGCTCGCGCGCGCGCTCCTGCGCGTCGGGCTCGTCGAGGTAGGCGTTGGCGAGGATCGTGACCGTGTGGCGCAGGTGGTCGAACGCCACGAGCACGTCGGAGAGCATCAGCGCCATGTCGGGCAGCCCCAGGACGTCGGGGTTGGGCTCCCCCAGCGGCTCGACCGCGCGCACGCAGTCGTAGCCGAAGAACCCGACCGCGCCGCCGGTGAACGGCGGCCCGTCGCCCGTGAGCGGCGCCTGGCGGTGCTCGGTGACCGCGGCGGCGGCCAGCGCGTAGGGGTCGCCGCCATCGGCGAGGCTCCAGCGGATCACCGCGCGCGGCTTGTAGCCGATGAACGACCAGCGCCCGACGCGCTGGCCCTGCTCGGCGGACTCGAGCAGGAAGGCCGGGCCGGCGCCGCGCAGCTTCAGGAACGCCGAGACCGGGGTCTCCGTGTCCTCCACGAAGGTCTCGGTGACCGGGATGACGTTGAAGTCAGCGGCGACGGCCATCGAGCACGCTCTCGGCGTCGGCGAGCCTGAGCCCGCGCGAATGCAGCAGCACCGTCAGGTGGTAGAGCAGGTCGGCGGCCTCCTCGGCCACGCGCTCGTCTGACTCCTCGAGCGCGGCACGCGCGACCTCCTCGGCCTCTTCGCGCACCTTCGCCCCGATCTGCGCCGGGTCGGCGAGCAGCGCGGCCGTGTAGGAGCCACCTGGTCGCTCCTGCGCCCGGGCGGCGATCGTGCGCTCGAGCGCCGGCAGCGCCTCGTGCGGCGCCGCGGTCTGCGTGTCGCCGTTGTGGAAGCAGCTTCGCTCGCCGGTGTGGCAAGCCGGTCCGGTGGGCTCGACGAGCGCGAGGATCGCGTCGGCGTCGCAGTCGTAGCGCAGCGCGCGCACCGCCTGAGTGTGCCCCGAGCTCTCGCCCTTGTGCCACAGCTGGCCGCGGGAGCGGCTCCAGAAGTGCGTCTCGCCCCGGCTCTGGGTGAGCGCGAGCGACTCCGGGCTCATGTAGGCGAGCGTGAGCACCTCGCCCGTGGCCCAGTCCTGGACCACGCACGGGGCGAGGCCCGCGTCGTCCCAGGCGATGTCCTTCGCGTCCATGGCCGGGGAGTCTAGGTAGCGGCGACGCTGGCGCGTTCGCACTGATCCGTGACTGGGGGTCTCGCGCTAGACCTTGCATGCGATCTGCCCATGACCGCCTCGTGCGGCTCGAGAACATCATCCACCGAGCCCTCGTGCGCCGCAGCCTCGACGCCCTCCGCGTCGCCGTCGGCGCGGTGTTCCTCGCCTTCGGCTTCCTGAAGTTCTTCCCGGGCGTCAGCCCGGCCGAGAACCTCGCTGCGGAGACGACCCGCCTGCTGACCTTCGGGCTCGTCCCCCACGAAGTGGCGCTGCCGGTGATCGCGACCCTCGAGTGCTTCATCGGGCTGTGCCTGCTCGCCGGGCGCGGGATGCGCCTCGCGATCTGGCTGCTGACAATCGAGGCCGTCGGCATCGTCTCGCCCGTGTTCCTGCTGACCGGGCGCCTGTTCGGCGGCCCCCACCACGCCCCGACGCTCGAGGGGCAGTACGTCCTCAAGGACGTCATCCTCGTCGCCGCCGGCATGGTCATCGCCGCGGCCACGTTCCGCGGCGGCCGGCTCGTGCGCGACGAGCCGCAGCTCGTCCCCGCGGCGGGCGACCCGACGCACTTCGACGCCGAGCGCAAGCTGCAGATCGTGCTCGAGGGCGTGCGCGACGATCAGTCGGTGGGCGAGCTGTGCGAGGCGCACGGGATCTCCGAGGCCGTGTACTACGAGTGGCGCGACGACGTGCTCGACGGCGCCACGCGCTCGCTCGCGCAGCACGAGAACGCCTGACGCGGCGGCGCCGGCGCCACCGCGAAGGCCGGATCGGCCAGGCGCAGGTACCAGGCGAACATCCGCCGGCACACCCGCGGACGGCCCACGACGGCCAGCCCATAAGTCAGCAGCCGCGGCGGCAGCGCCGGGATCAGGCGCTGTAGCCGCAGCGCGAGCGCGAAGGCGCGCGCGTGGCGGGCCGAGAACGCGCCGTAGGCCTCCAGCGCCTGCTCGCGGGTGCGCTCCCCCGCGAGCACCCCTCGCAGCTCGCGCCCGCAGGCGATGCCGAAGTAGAACGCGGTGCGGATCCCCTCGCCCGAGAGCGGGAAGCAGTGCCCCGCGGAGTCGCCGGCGAAGAACACGCCGTCCTCCACCGCCGGGCGCAGCCGGTGCGGGAACCAGTTGCCCTGGTAGCGGACGGCGGGGACGTCCAGGCGGGCCGCGATCTCGCGCGTCGGCTCCTTGACGTGGTCGCGCGGCTCGTAGGAGCCGACCCCGACGCGCTGCTCGCCGGCGGCCGGCACCGACCACGCGTAGCCCTCGCGCACCAGCGAGCGGTCGATCCAGACGTCGAGGTCGACGCCGCCGCCGTCGGGATGGACCTCCAGCCCGCGCGAGATCGCCGCCTCGGGCGGCTGCACGTTCTCGCCGGGGCCGAGAATGCGCCGCCAGCCAAGCGCGTCGACGATCAGCGGGGCGCGCAGGTCGCCGCGGTCGGTGGAAATCGATATTTCGCCGTCCGGGACGCCTTCGGCGCCACTCCCGGCGACGTTGCGCTTGACCACCTTGGCCACCTCGAAGCGCGCCTCCCCGCACTGCGCCCACAGCTCCTCGCACAGCGTGCGGTAGTCGAACGACGTCCACGACCACGGCAGGCGGAAGCGCGAGGACCCGTGCGGGGTGTGGAAGGCCATGCACGCGAGCTCCTGCCGCGCGGCGCGCCGCACGCCCATCGCGTCGATCCACGGCGTCGGCACCGCGCAGGCGCTGGTCTGGCGCTCGCCGATCTCGTAACGATCGACGACGAGCACGTCGGCGCCGGAGCCCACCAGCTCGCGCGCGACCGCGAGGCCGGCGAAGCTCGCGCCGCAGATCAGCACGTCGGCGCGGGCCTCGTCGCCCTGAAGCGGCGTGCGCTCCTCGCCCCGCAGGGTTGCCCGGCGGGTCACCGGCGCAGCGCCGCGGCGACGAGGATCGGAAGCTGGCGCGGCGGGAAGCGCGGGCGCCTTCCGAGGACGTCGTAGCCGAGGCCCTCGACGCGGTCGAGCACCCCGAGGTAGACCGCGACCGCGAGGCGGATCCCCGGGCGCACGCTGGGCGGCGCGGCGGCGATGCCGGCCTCGGCGCTCGCGAACAGCCCGCGCGCACGGCCCACCTCATGGGCGATCAGCTCGCGCAGCGCCGGCGAGGCCGTCGGCCGCGCGAAGTCGGCGTCGGCGACCTTGAAGCGCTCGCGATCCTCCGCGGGCAGGTAGATGCGGTCCAGCCGGTGGTCCTCGCGCACGTCGCGGATGAAGTTGGCGTGCTGGAAGGCGAGGCCGAGGCGGCCGAAGTCCGCGTGATGGTCCGCCGGCACCCCCAGCAGCGGCGCCATGATGCGCCCGACCGACCCCGCCGAGCCCTCCATGTAGGAGATCAGCTCGTCCCAGGTGCCGATCTGCACGGGCCCGCAGTCGATCCGCATCGAGCCCATGTAGGCGTGCAGCTCAGACAGCGGCAGGTGGTGGCGGCGGCCGGCGTCGACCAGCGCCCCGACCACCGGCTGGTCCGAGCGCCCGGCGGCCAGCCCCGCCTCGAGCTCGGCCTCCCACGCGTCGAGCGCCGCACGCCGCGCGTCGGGGCTGGACGGGCGGCGCGGGCCATCGACGATCTCGTCGGCGGTACGCACGTAGCCGTACAGCGCGTGGGTCGCCGGGCGCACCTCGCCGGGCAGCCGGCGGGTGGCCCAGTAGTACGTCGGGTCGTGGCGACGGTGCATGCGCCGGCAGGTCTCATAGGCCGTGCTGAGCATCGGGTCCATCGCGTTCGTCATGCTGGCAGAGTGCCCGCGGGACTCTTCGACAAGACGCTGCTCTACGTCACCGGCAAGGGCGGTGTCGGCAAGACGACCGTCTCGGCGGCGCTCGGCCTCGCCGCCGCCGCGCGCGGCCGGCGCACGATCATCTGCGAGGTGGCCTCGCAGGAGCGCGTGTCGCGCGCGTTCGCCCGCGAGGGCGTGCAGCGCGAGGTCGAGGTCGAGCTGGCCGAGAACCTGTGGGCGATCTCGATCGACCCGGAGCTCGCGCTGCAGGAGTGGCTGGGCAAGCAGCTCGGCGGCGGCCCGGCGCTGCGGCTGCTCACGCGCTCCTCGGCGTTCCAGTACTTCGTCGCCGCCGCCCCCGGGGCCAAGGAGCTGATCACGATCGGCAAGGTCTGGGAGCTCGCGCAGCTCGAGCGCTGGACCGCGAAGAACCGCCATTACGACCTCGTCGTCGTCGACGCACCCGCCTCGGGCCACGGGCTGGCGATGCTCACGACGCCGCGGACGTTCGGCGAGATCGCCCGCGTCGGCCCGATCCGCCGCCAGGCCGAGAGGATCTCCGAGATGCTCGCCGACCCCCAGCGGACCGGCTACGTCGCGGTTGCGCTCGCGGAGGAGATGCCGGTCAACGAGACGCTGGACCTGGGCGCTCAGCTCGAGCAGGCGATCGGGGTCGGCCTCGACGCCGTCGTTGTCAACGGCCTCTACCCCGAGCGCTATACGAACGCCGACGCCGACAAGCTGCGCACCGCGGCCGCCGACGGCCTGGACCCGGACGCGCTCGGCGCCGTGCGCGCCGCGTTGGCCGAGCACCAGCGCGCCCGCGCGCAGCGCACCCACCTGCGCCGCCTCAAGCGGGACGCGGGGGCGCCCGTACACACGCTGCCGTTCCTGTTCGAGCCCGACGTCGGGCTGCCCGAGTACGAGCGCCTCGCCGCCGAGCTCGAGCGCAAGCTCCCGAGCTAGCGCGCGGCCTCGCGCAGCTCGCGCAAGCCCTGCTCGTGCGAGACGACCGGCGCGTAGCCGAGCTCGCCGCGGGCACGGCTGTCGTCGAGCGTGCACTCCACGGAGGACACCCAGGCCGCGAAGCGCGTCAGCGGCGGCGAGCCGGCGAGCGGCAGCACCCGCCACGCGGTCTCGCCCGCGGCGGCGAGCGCGCGCGCGACCGGTGCGGGGATGCTCGCCGTGGGCGCCTCGACGCCCTGGGTTTCGAGCAGCTCGCCGACGAAGTCCCGGAACACGACGGCGGCGCCGTCGGTGACGAAGTAGACGCGGCCGGGCCGGCCCTTCTCGGCGGCCAGGACCAGGCCCTCGACGGTGTTCTCCACGTGGGTGATCGAGGTCAGGTGGCGCCCGCCGCCGACCCAGCGCAACATGCCCGAGCGGGCGCCCTCCACCAGCAGGGGCAGCAGCGTGGTGTCGCCGCGGCCCCACACGAAGCGCGGGCGCACCACGACCGCCTCCAGCCCGTCGCGGCTCTCCTCGAGCACGACCTGCTCGGCCAGCGCCTTCGAGCGCGAGTAGAACGCCGGCGAGCGGAACGCCATCGGGTAGGTCTCGTCGGCGTGGATGAGCGGCTGGCCGTGCAGCAGCGCCGCCTCGGTGCCGACGTGCACGAGCCGCGGGACCCCGGCCGCCCGCGAGGCGCGGGCGACGTTGCGGGTGCCGTCGACGTTGATGCGCTGGAAGTCGCCCCACGGCCCGAAGTCGGCGACGTTCGCGGCCGCGTGGAAGGTCACCGCCGCCCCGCGCGCCCCGCTGGTGAGCGCCGCGACGTCGTCGAGGTCGCCGCGCACCGGCTCGGCGCCGCTCGCGCGCACCGCGGCCGCCGATGCGTCGGAGCGCGCCAGCGCGCGCACGCTCCAGCCGTCGCGCACCAGCCGCTCGATCAGCCGGCCGCCGATGAACCCCGACCCGCCGGTGACGAAGGCGCCTGCCATGGCCGGGAGGTTAGGTGATCCCCAGCCGGTCCAGAAGCGCGTCGTCGGCGCGCCAGGACCGGCGCACGCGCACGGACAGGTCGAGGTGCACGCGGGCGCCGACCTCGCGCTCGAGCTCGAGCCGGGCGGCGGTCCCGATCGCCTTGATCATGCGCCCGTTGTGGCCGATCACGATCCCCTTCTGGGACTCGGTCTCGACCCACAGCAGCGCGCGCACGGTGACCAGGCCTCCCGATTCGGAGATCTCGTCGACCTGGACCTCGACGGAGTGCGGGACCTCCTGGCGCGTGCGCCGCAGCACCTGCTCGCGCACGAGCTCGGCGAGCATCACGCTCTCGGGCTGGTCGGAGGCGTCCTCCTCGGGGAACAGGAACGGCCCGTCGGGCAGCATCGAAACGAGCTGCTCGACCAGCGGGGCTACGCCCTGGCCGGTGCGCGCCGAGATCGGGAACACCTCCGCGTCGGGCAGGCCGAGGTCGGCGGCCGCCTGCAGCGCGGCCACCGTGCGCGTGCGGTTCATCCGGTCGGCCTTGTTGACCACCAGCACCACGGGCAGTCCGGCGCTGCGCAGCGCCGCGGCGATGAAGCGGTCGCCGGGCCCGCCGACGCCCTGATCGCCGTTGACGAGGAAGAGCACGCCGTCGGCGCCGGAGAACTCGTGCTCCACGCGGCGCTGCATGCGCTCGGTCAGCGCGTCGCGCGGGCGCTGGACGCCGGGGAGGTCGGTGAGCACGAGCTGCCACTCGCCGGGCCGGGTCGCCACGCCGCGGATCGCCCGGCGGGTGGTCTGCGGCTTGTCGGAGACGATCGCGACCTTGCGCCCGACGAGCAGGTTGACCAGCGTCGACTTGCCGACGTTCGGCCGGCCGGCGAGCGCGACGAAGCCCGAGCGGGTCACGCCCACGACAGGATCTGCGCCTGCAGGGCGAGCATCTCGCCCTCGTCGCTCTCGTGATCCATGCCCACCAGGTGCAGCACGCCGTGGACGACGGCCTCGGCGAGGTCCTCGGTGTGCTCGGGGCAGATCACGACGTCGCCGAGCTCGCGCTCCCCGTGGGCCTTCCCGCCCTCGTCGATCGGGAAGGACAGGACGTCGGTCGGGCCCGTGACCGCGCGGTGCTCCGCGTTGAGCTCGGCGATCCGCTCGGCGCCGACGAACTCGACCGCCAGGTGGCCGTCCTCGATACCGGCCGAGGCGAGCGCGAGTGCGCTCAGGCGGTGCACGACCTCCTCCGGCAGCTCGGGGGGGCCGATGACCTCGACGTCGAGCACCCGGGCGCTAACGCGTTCGCCGCCGGCGCGGCTCGGCCGGGCGCAGCTCCGGCGCCGCTCGCTGGCCGTGCTCGTCGTAGGCGGCGACGATCCGCTGCACGAGCTTGTGGCGCACGACGTCCTCGCCCCCGAAGCGGATGAACTCGATGTCCTCGACGCCGGAGAGGATGTCTGAGACGACGACGAGCCCCGAGCGCTGGTCGCGCGGCAGGTCGACCTGCGTGATGTCGCCCGTGACGACCATGCGCGAGCCGAAGCCGAGCCGCGTGAGGAACATCTTCATCTGCTCGGGCGTGCTGTTCTGCGCCTCGTCGAGGATCACGAAGGAGTCGTTGAGCGTGCGCCCGCGCATGAACGCCAGCGGGGCGACCTCGATCACCGCCCGCTCGAGGTGGGAGGCCACGCGCTCGGCGTCGAGCATGTCGTGCAGCGCGTCGAACAGCGGCCGCAGGTAGGGGTCGACCTTCGCCATCAGGTCGCCGGGCAGGAACCCGAGGCGCTCGCCGGCCTCGACGGCCGGGCGCGTGAGGATGATGCGGTTGACCTCGCGGCGCGACAGCGCGGCCACCGCCATCGCAATGGCCAGGAACGTCTTGCCGGTGCCCGCCGGCCCGACCCCGAAGGTGATCGTCGAGCGCCGGATCGCGTCGACGTAGCGCTTCTGGTTGACCGACTTGGGCGCGACCTTGAGGTTGCGATGGCGCCAGACGACGTCGTCGAGCACCTTCGAGGGCGACTCGGCGGCGTCGAGCACGCGCGTCACCGACTCGATCGTCGCGGGGCCGATCTCGTTGCCGCGCGAGACCATCGAGGAGAGCTCGCGCACCACGGTGGCGCCGGTCTGGACCGCGTCGTCGTCGCCCTCGAGCGTGACCATGTTGCCGCGCAGGAAGATCGCGCAGTCCAGGTGCTCCTCCAGCGTGCGCAGGATCTGGTCCTGCGCCCCGGCCAGCTCGGCCGCGACGTCGTTGGAGAGCTCGAGCTGGCGCCGGGCCACTAGGCGAGCGCGTCCTTGAGCTTGCCCGACACCCGGCGCCCGTCGGCGCGGCCGCCGGCGGCGGCCATCACGTGCTTGATCGCGCGGCCCATGTCCTTCGGGCCCTCGGCGCCGGTCTCGGCGATCGCCGCCGCGACCAGCGAGTCGAGATCGGCGTCTGAGAGCTCGGCCGGCAGGTAGGCCTCGATCGCGCCCGCCTCGTAGGCCTCGCCGTCGGCCAGCTCCGGGCGCCCGGCCTCACGGAAGACGAGCTCTGACTCGCGGCGGCGCTTGCGCTCGCGGCGCAGGACGGCCAGCTCGTCGTCGTTGCCGTCCTTGGCGGCCTTCTGGAGCTCGGAAAGCACCAGGCGCAGGGCGGTGACGCGATCCTTGTCCCCCGCCTTCATGGCGGTCGTGACGTCTGTCCTGATCTGCTCGGCGATCTGCACCTGCACTAAGGATACGACCGGCGCGAGCGGCGCTGGCAGCATGTGGCCGCGTGGAGCCCTGCCCGCGCCTCGACGCCATGGAGAGCCGCGAGCTCGGCGGGGGCCTGCGCGTGGCCGTGGCCGGCAGCCGAGCGGCGCGCGCGAGGGGCCTGGCGCGGCTGGACGCGATGCCCGCCGGCGTGGCGCTGCAGATCCCGCGCTGCCGCTCCGTGCACACCTTCGGGATGCGCTTCGTGCTCGACCTCGTGTGGCTCGACCGCGACGGGGCGCCCGTGCGCGTCGATCGCGAGGTGCCGCCGAGGCGGGTGCGCACCTGCCTGCGGGCGCGCTCCGTGGTCGAGGCCAACGCCGGCAGCGCCGACGCGTTCCTGGCCGCCGGGCTCCGGAGCTAGGGCACCGGCGCGATCGGCATCTGCGCCTCCGCGGCGGCCTCGCCGCCGGGGCCTGTGCCGCCCGAGCTCTGCTCCTCGAGGCCGGCGTCCAGCGACGGCGGGTGCCCGAGCTGGCCCAGCTCGGAGGAGTCGCGCCCGAACAGCAGCCCGACCGTCCAGTCGGTGACCAGCCGCACGCGCCGGCGAAAGCCCGGCATCATCGCCAGGTGGTAGGAGCGGGCGAGAAACCAGGCCGGGAAGCCGCGCCACTTGATCCCCATGGTGTCGGCCACCGCCTGGTGGCGCCCCATGTCGACGAACACGCCGAGCGTCTTGTAGCGGAACGCGCGCTTGGCGCCGGCGTCCCCGCGCAGCGCCGCGGCGACGTTGTGGGCCGCGATGCGCGCCTGGCGCACTCCGTGCTGCGCGGTCGGCGGGCTCGGCTGCCCGGGCCGCGCCGGATCGGGCACGGCGGCCGCGTCGCCGATCGCCCAGACGTTCGCATGGCCCGGCACCTGGCAGTAGCGATCGGCCGCGATGCGCCCGCCCTCGAGCGGCAGCCCGAGGCGCTCGACGACCGGATGCGGCCTGACTCCGGCGGTCCACACGACGGTCCGGGTGGGCACGACCTCCCCGCCGGCGAGCTCGACGCTGCCGGCGCTCACCCTCGAGACGGTGGTCTGCGTCCGGATCTCCATCCCGCGGCGGCGAAGCTCGGTGGACGCGAACGCCGAGAGGCTGGGTGAGGTCTCGGTCATCACGCGGTCCTTGGCCTCGACGAGGACGAAGCGCAGGCCGTGCAGCCGCGAGCGCGGGTAGAGCGAGACGACGTCGGCGGCGAAGTCCTGCAGCTCGGCGATGCCCTCCAGGCCGGCATAGCCCGCTCCCACGAACACGTAGGTCAGCAGCGCCGTGCGCGCCGCAGCGTCCTCGGTGGTCTCCGCGGTCTCGAGCGTCTGGATCAGCCGGTTGCGCAGCGCGATCGCCTCCGAGAGCGTCTTGAAGCCGACGGCGTGCTCCTTGAGGCCGGGGATCGGCAGCGTGCGCGAGACCGAGCCCAGCGCGACGATCAGCTGGTCGTAGTGCAGGCGCGCCTCGTTCCCGTCCGCTCCGCGCACGACCACGCAGTTGCTCGCGGGCTCGGCGCGGACGACGGTGCCGAGGCGCAGCCCGGTGCGGCGCAGCTCCTCGCGCAGCGGGACGACCACGTGGCGCGGCTCGAGCGTCCCGCCGGCCGCTCCCGGCAGCAGCGGGGTGTAGAGCATGAAGTTCACGTCGTTGACGAGCGTGATGCGCGCCGAGGCGTGCGGCAGCGTCCGCTCGAGCTTGCGCGCGGCGGTCATGCCGGCGAAGCCGCCGCCGAGGATCAGCACGTTCCAGGCCACGGCGCGAGGCTACCCCGCCGCGGGGCTTCAGGTCAGCAGCAGTGCGGCCCACTCGCCGCCGAGGCGGCGCTCGCGCTCGCGCAGGCCGTGGCGCGAGAACGCCGCCGCCACCTCGTCGGCCTCCTCGCGCAGCAGCCCGGACATGATCAGCCGACTCGGTGCGCGCTCGAGCAGGCGGGCGACGTCGAGCAGCAGCGGCCGCACGAGGTTGGCGGTGACCGTCGGCGCCCACGGCGCGGGCACCCGGCGCAGGTCGTGGCGGCGCACCTCGATGCCGGGTACCGCGTTGGCGCGGGCGTTCTCGGCCGTGGCCTCGAGCGACGCCGGCTCGACGTCGACCGCGAGCACCGGGTCATAGCCGAGGCGCGCCGCGGCGATCGCGAGCACGCCGCTGCCGCAGCCCCAGTCGGCCAGCGCCCCGTCCGGCTCGAGCTCGAGCAGCAGCTCGAGGGTCAGGCGCGTCGTGTGGTGGGCGCCGGTGCCGAACGCCTGGCCCGGGTCGATGACCACGTCGAGGCTCTCCTCGGCGGCGAGCGCCGGCTCCCAGGGCGGGCGCACCCGCAGCCGCTTCAGGCGCCAGGCGACGTCGACCGGGCGATGCCAGACCTTCCAGCGCTCGGCCCAGTCGTCGGGCACCTGCGTCGTCGTGACGTCGACGAGCGCGTCGCCCGCCGCCGCGCGAAGGTCGGGCAGCTCGGGCAGCTCACCGGGCGCTCCGTAGATCGAGTACTCGACCGTGCCGTCCTCGACGTCGCGCTCCTCCAGGCCGCCCGGGGCGAGCTCGAGCAGCTCGGCCAGCACGAGCTCGGCCTGGGCGCGCGCGACGCGGACCGAGAGCCGGATCACAACTCGAGCAGCATGCCGACCCAGCCCAGGCGCTCGCGCGTCTCGCGCACCCGCAGCCCGTGCGGGGCGTAGGCGGCGGCGAGCAGATCCTGCTCGTGGGTCATCACGCCGGAGACGATCAGCTGCTCGGGCGGCCGCTCGATCGTCTCGGCCACCGCCTCGCCGACCACCAGGCCCTGCAGGTTCGCGGTCACCATCGGGGCCCACGGCGGGGCGGTGGCCGACAGGTTCAGCCACTTCGTCGTCACCTCGACGCCGTTGGCGCGGGCGTTGACGCGGATCGTGTCTAGCGATGAGGGATCGACCTCGACGGCGGTCACCGGCGCCCAGCCGAGCCTGGCCGCGGCGATCGCGAGCACGCCGGTGCCGGCGCCCCAGTCGCAGAGGGGCCCGCCGGGCTGCAGCTCGGCGAGCAGCTCGAGGCACATCTGCGTGGTCGGGTGCATCCCGGTCCCGAACGCGAAGCCCGAGGCGATCACGAGGTCGATCGCCGCCGGGTCGGCCGGCGGCGGGAGCCACGGCGGGCGCACGTGGAAGGGCCCGGCGTCGATCGCGGGCCGGGCCTGCTCGGCGGCGACCTCGCCGCGCGTGATCTCGAGCACCCCCTCGCCGGCCATCTCGAGCAGGTCCTCGTTGTCGGGCTCCTCGGCCAGCGCGACGAGGAACACGAGCTCGACCTCGTCGCCCTCGTCGGCGCGTGCCACCCGCCAGGGCAGGTCGTGCATCAGCACAGCCTCGATGCGGTCGGCCTGTTCCCGGCGCACCCTGAACGCGAGGCGCAGGAAGGCGTCCTCGGAGGCGGTCACCCGGCCAGCGCGCGCTTGAGCTTGGAGAGCATGCCCTCGTCGGAGCGCAGGTTGTCCTTGGTCAGCGTCCGCGCGATCTGCTCGAGCAGGTCGCGCTGCTCGCGGGTCAGCCGGCGCGGGATCGCGATGTTGACCACCACCCGCAGGTCGCCGGTGCGCCCGCGGCCCAGCGGCGGCATGCCGCGACCGCGCAGCACGAGCGTCTCGCCCGGCTGGGTCCCCGCCGCGATCTCCAGCGGCGCGGTGCCGTCGAGCGTGGGGACGTCCACCGTCGTCCCGAGCGCCGCCAGCGGCGCCGCGACGTCGACGACGGTGATGAGGTCCTCGCCGTCGCGCAGGAAGCGCTCGTCCGCGCGCACCCGGACGACGACGAAGAGGTCGCCCGCGGGCCCGCCGCGCTGCCCGGCGTGCCCGCGGCCGGTCACGCGGATGCGCTGTCCGTCGGCGATCCCGGCAGGGATGTCGACTGACACGGCGCGCTCGGAGCGCACCTGGCCGGCGCCGTCGCAGGTCGCGCACGGCTGCTCGGGCACGCGGCCCTCGCCGTGGCAGGTGTCGCACAGCGCCGAGCGCACGAGCTGGCCGAAGGCGGTCCGCGCCACGCGCTGGACCTGCCCGGAGCCCTGACAGCGCGCGCACGTGACGATCGGCGTACCGGGCTCGGCGCCGTTGCCGTTGCAGGTCTCGCAGCGCGCCGCGAGCTCGTAGCGGACCTCGACGGGCGCGCCGTGCGCCGCCTCGGCCAGCTCGATGCTCGCCGCCACGACGACGTCGGCGCCCTGCACCGCCCCCGCACGGCCGCGGCGGCCCTGCCCGAAGGCGCCGTCGAAGCCGCCGGAGCCGAAGAAGGCGGAGAAGATGTCCGAGAACGAGCCGAAGGAGTCGAAGTCGGTGCCCGCCCCGCCCTGGCGGCGCAGGCCCTCCTCGCCGTAGGTGTCATAGAGGCGCCGGCGATCGGGGTCGGAGAGGATCTCGTAGGCGTGCGCGGCCTCCTTGAACTTCTCCTCGGCCTGGGGGTCATGGGCGTTGACGTCGGGGTGCAGCGCGCGGGCGAGGCCCCGGAAGGCCTTCTTGATCTGCGCCTCGTCGGCGGCGCGCTCGACGCCGAGCACGCTGTAGTAGTCGCGCGCCATCACTCGTCGTAGACGTCTTCGATGAAGCGCGAGAGCTGCACGGCCACCTCGCGCACGGCGCGGATGGCCCCGGCGTAGTCCATGCGGGTCGGCCCGATCACCGAGACCGTCCCGAGGTTGCGCCGGGGCAGCCCGTAGTTGGCCGCCACCATCGAGAGCCCCTGCAGCGCGGGCGACTCGTTTTCGTGGCCGATGCGGACGTAGAGGTCGCGCTCGGCGAGCGCGTGGGAGAGCACGCCCAGCAGCGACACGCGGCGCTCGAGCATCTCCATCACCGCGTTGAGCTGGGAGAGGTCCTGGAAGCGGTACTCCGAGAGCAGCCGCGCGGCTCCGTCCACGTACAGCGAGTCCTCCGCGGTCTCGGCCAGCTCGGTGAAGGCCGGCGCGAGGCGGGCGATGAACTCGCGCTCCTTGAGCGGCAGGGTCGGGTCGGTGAGGCGCGGGTGCAGCATCCGCGCCCCGAGACCCATGCCGACGAGCCGCTCGTTCAGGTAGGCGGCCGCCCACTCGGCCAGGCCGGGGTCAACCGGCGCCTCGAAGGCGATCACGCGCTTGGAGACCCCGCCCGTGGAGGTGATGATCACCACCATCAGGACCTGCGGCTGCAGCGCGAGCACCTCGACGTGGCGGATCGTGGTCGTCCCGATCGGCGGCGCGGAGACGATCGCGAGCAGATTGGTGACCTGGGAGAGCGTCTCCGTCGTCACCCGCATCGCCTCGTCGACCTCGCGGCGCACCAGCGCGAGCTCGACCGGCGGGGGCGCGAGCTCGGTCCCGGGCCGTCGCGCCGGGAGGATGCGATCGACGAAGTAGCGGTAGCCCGCGTCGGTCGGCGCCCGGCCCGCGGAGGTGTGCGGGTGGGCGAGCAGGCCGAGCTCCTCGAGCACCGCGAGCTCGTTGCGGACGGTCGAGGCCCCGCAGTTGACGTCGGGGTCGGCCGCCAGGGCCTTGGAGCCCACGGGCTGTCCGGCCTCGGCGTAGCCGTCGACCACCTTGCCCAGCAGCAGCTCCTGGCGCGGGGAGAGCATCAACCGATTGTAAGAAGCGGCCTGCGGGCTCAGCCCACGCGCAGCTCGGCCTCGCCGTTGCGCACGATCCGCTTGCCGTCCTGCTCTGCCTGGGAGTCGACGACCGCGACGCCGTCGCAGAGCTCGCGCACCGTCCCCGAGACCACGAGCTCCTTCTCCATCTGCCCCATTCCGCGGAACTGCACCGACAGCCGCCGCAGCGCCTCCGGCCCCGTGCCGGCGGCGTCGGTGTGGGCCCGCGCGACCTGCGCCATCGTCCACAGGCCGTGCAGGATGCGCCCGGGCAGCCCGACCTGGCGCGCGAACTCCTCGTCGATGTGGATCGGGTTGAAGTCGCCCGAGGCGCCCGCGTAGCGGACGGTCAGGAAGCGGTCCGGCGTGACCCGCAGCTCGGGCAGGGCGGCGCCCTCGGTCAGCTCGGCCATCTCAGCCACCCCGCACGATGTTGGTCCAGGTCCCGGTGCAGACCGTCTCGCCGTGCTGGTTTCGCGAGCGCGTCTCGAAGACGTAGAACGCCATCTCGCCGCGCTCGGAGATGTCCTGCACCGACGCCTCGGTCGTGATCTCGTCGCCGGCGACAACCGGCGCGTCCCAGGCGAACTCCTGCGCGCCGTGGACCATCCGCGCGAAGTCCAGGCCCACCTCGGGGGCGAAGATCGCCGCGGCGACGGCCGGCGAGGAGTAGACGACGGCGAACATCGGCGGCGCGACGACGTCGGCGTAGCCGGCCGTGCGCGCGGCCTCGGGATCCAGGTGCAGCGGGTTGGTCTCGCCCACCGCGGAGGCGTACTCGCGGATCTTCTCGCGCCCTACCGCATAGGTCGTGGGCGGATAGGTGGTGCCGACAGCGGCGGTCTCGATCGCCACGTTTCCTCCTGTTTGCGGGCGCCGGACCCTAGTGGGAGCGGGGAGAGGTTGTCTCCGCCGCTGCAGATGACAAACTGCGCGCGATGAGCAGGAGGCTCAAGGCGCTGGCTGCGCTCACGATCCTCGGCTGGGTGATCGCCGTCCCCGTTCTGCTGTTCGCGCTGCTGGACCCGTTCGTGCAGTTCTCGGACTGGCCCGCCGCGCCGGGCGCAGGTCCTGGGACGAGCGTTCAGCTGGCCGTGCCCGCGTCCCCGGCGCCGGGCCGCGGGCGCACGCCCACGGCCGCCTCGGGCGGGGCCGCGAACGCCGGCGAGCCCAACCCGGTCGAGGCCGCGCGCGACGCGCTGGCCCTGCTCGCGCCGCGCGGCGCGGCGGCCGTGGGGATCGGGACCGTGAGCCCGGCGGGCGGCAGCGCGGGCGCGATCGGCCCCGGCGGCGGCGCCACGGCCGGCGGTGGCGAGACCGTCGCGCAGCGCCGCGCCCGCCTGATCGAGCAGCTGCTCTCCGAGTCCGGCGCCTCGCGGCCCAACGGCACGCCGCCGCGCTCGGGCACCCCGGGCGCCGCTCCCGCACCGGGCGGCTCCTCGCCGGGCGCAGCCCCAGCGCCCGCAACCGTGGCGCCCGTGCAGTCGCCCGCCCAGCCGGTCACCAACGGGACCAGCACCGCCGGCACGACGCCGGCGTCCGATCCCGGCCTGCGCGCCGCCGAGCCCGTCGCGCCGGAGACCCCGGTCCAGCCCGACTCCGCCCCCGGCGCCCCGTCTGACCCCCACCCCGAGCCGGCCGCGACACCGGCGCCGGTCGTGACCCCGGAGCCCGTCGTGACACCGGAGCCCGTCGTGACCCCGGAGCCGTCGGGCACGCCGGACCCGTCCGCGACGCCCGCGCCGGTCCCCACGCCCTCGACCCCTGCGGTGCCGCCGCAGCCCGAGACGCCGACCGCTCCCGCCGACGGCGAGCAGCCCGGCCCGAGCGGCACCGACTCGACCCCGCCGCCGCAGGATCCGCCGCCCCCGGCGCCGCAGGGTCCCCCGCCCCCGGCTGACCACAAGTCGCCGATCCCGGCCGCCATCAAGCCGCCGCAGGACCAGGGCCCGCAGGCCGACCTGCCCGGCGCGCCGCCCCCGCCCGGGGACTAGGAGCTGTCGCCGTCCAGCTCGAGGACGGCCAGGAAGGCGTCCTGGGGCACCTCGATGCGCCCGACCTGCTTCATGCGCTTCTTGCCCTCCTTCTGGCGCTCGAGCAGCTTTCGCTTGCGCGAGATGTCACCGCCGTAGCATTTGGCGGTGACGTCCTTGCGGAACGCCTTGACGGTCTCGCGGGCGATGATCTTCGCCCCCACGGCCGCCTGGATGGGGACGTCGTACTGCTGGCGCGGGATCCGCTTGCGCAGCCGCGTTGTGAGCTCGCGCCCGGCGGCGTAGGCCTTGTCGCGGTGCACGATCATCGAGAGGGCGTCGACCGGGTCGCCGCCGAGCAGGACGTCGAGCTTGACCATGTCCGACGGCTTGACCCCGAGCGGCTCGTAGTCCAGCGACGCGTAGCCGCGCGTGCGCGACTTCAGCTGGTCGAAGAAGTCGAGCACGATCTCGGCCAGCGGCAGGTCGTAGGTGATCTGCACGCGCTCGGCCGATAGGAAGTGCATGCCCTGGTGGTCGCCGCGGCGCTCCTGGCAGAGCTCCATGACCTGGCCGATGTACTCCTTCGGGGTGAGGATCGAGGCGCGCACGTAGGGCTCGCGGATCTCCTCGATCCGGACCGGGTCGGGCATGTCGGTCGGGTTGTGGACGCTGAGCTCGGAGCCGTCGGTCAGCGAGACGTCGAACTCGACGGAGGGCATCGTCGCCATCAGCTCGAGGTCGTACTCGCGCTCCAGGCGCTCGCGCACGATGTCCATGTGCAGCAGGCCGAGGAAGCCGCAGCGGAAGCCAAACCCGAGCGCGTCGGAGTTCTCGGGCTCCCACACGAGCGCCGCGTCGTTGAGCGAGAGCTTCTCCAGCGCGTCGCGCAGCTCCTCGAAGGCCTCGGAGTCGATCGGGAACAGCCCGCAGAACACCATCGGCTTGACGTCGCGGTAGCCGGGCAGCGGCTCGGTCGCGGGGTTCGCGCGGGTCGTCAGCGTGTCGCCGACGGGAAGGCTCGTGACCTCCTTGACCCCGGTGATGAGGTAGCCCACCTCGCCCGCCGAGAGGCGCTCCGCCGGGGTCTGGGCGGGGGTGAAGAAGCCGATGTCGTCGATGTCGGCCTGGGTGCCGGCGACCATCGCGCGGATCGCCTCGCCCTTGGTGAAGGTGCCGTCGACGACGCGGATGTAGGCGATCACGCCGCGGTACTGGTCGTACTCGGAGTCGAAGATCAGCGCGCGCGGCGCAGCGTCGGGGTCGCCGCTCGGCGGCGGCACGCGCGCGACGAGCTCCTCGAGCACCTCGGCGACGCCCTCCCCGGTCTTGGCCGAGATGCGCCGGACGCCGTCCGGGTCCTCGCCGATCAGCTCGGCGATCTCGGCGGCAACGCGCTCGGGCTCGGCGCCGGGGAGGTCGATCTTGTTCAGGCACGGGATCAGCTCGAGGCCGGAGTCGACCGCCAGGTACGTGTTGGCGACCGTCTGGGCCTCGACCCCCTGGGAGGCGTCGACGACCAGCAGGGCGCCCTCGCAGGCGGCCAGCGAGCGCGACACCTCGTAGGTGAAGTCGACGTGGCCGGGGGTGTCGATCAGGTGCAGCTGGTAGATCTCGCCGTTGGCGGCGGTGTAGAAGACGCGTACCGCCTGGGCCTTGATCGTGATCCCGCGCTCGCGCTCGAGGTCCATCGAATCCAGCAGCTGCGCGCGCATCGCGCGCAGGTCGACGGTGTGGGTCGTCTCGAGGATGCGATCGGCCAGCGTCGACTTCCCATGGTCGATGTGGGCGATGATCGAGAAGTTGCGGATGTGCGCCTGGTCGGCCATGGGCGCTGAAGAGGTTACGAGGCGCCGCTGCGGCGCAGGCGGCGCGTCAGCAGGCCGATCACCTGCTGGGCCTCCGGGATGCGCAGGGCGAGCACCGCGGCGCCGTAGGCGGCGCTCGACAGCACGAGCGCCGCGGTCACCGAGAGCAGCTGCGCGGGCAGCGAGCGCCCGAGCGCGTCGTCGAGCAGATGCCAGACCCCGTAGGCGACCACGCCGAGCAGCGCGGAGGCAGCCAGCATGGCGGCGACGGCGCGCAGCGTGCGGCCGATCTCAAAGCCGCGCAGCTCGCGGCGCAGGTAGTAGGCCTGCGCCACGGTCATCACCGCGCTGGCCACCGCGGTGCCGATGACCACCCCCGCGATCCCCAGCGGCGAGTACAGCGCGAGCGAGATCGCGGCGTTGACCACCAGCGTGACGCCGGCCAGCGCGGTCGGGAACCACGGGCGCTGCAGCGAGAAGAACGTCCGCGTGAGCAGCAGGTTCGCCCCGGAGAAGGGCAGCGAGAACGAGAACCAGAACAGCGCCTCCGACACCGCGCTGGTCGACGCCGCCGTGAAGTTGCCGCGCTGGTAGACCAGCCGCGTGAGCGGCTCTGCCAGCACGGCGGTGCCGACGGCGGCGGGGATCAGCAGCAGCGCGATCTGGCGCACGCCGTTGCCGCTCGCGCGGCGCAGCCCGTCGAAGTCGCGCCGCGCCGCGAGGCGCGAGAGCGTCGGGAACAGCACCGTCGCGACCGCGACGGAGAACATCCCCTGCGGGAGCATGTAGAGGCGGAACGCGCGGTCGATCGCCGCCGGCGCGCCCTTGTCGACCAGCGAGCCGAGCGAGGAGTTGATCAGCAGGTTGAAGTTGATCAGCCCGAGCCCGATCGTCACCGGGAGCATCAGCTTGAGCACCTGGCGGATGCGCGGGTCGCGGAAGTTGAACGAGATCCGCAGCTCGAAGCCGACCCGGCGCAGCACCGGTAGCGCCATCGCGAACTGCACCACGGTCCCGGCCAGCACCCCGATTGCGTAGGCGTAGAGCTCGCCGTTTCCGCTGAAGAACGGCTTCAGGCCGATCAGCCCCGCGATGATCACGAGGTTCCAGACCACCGGGCTGATCGCGGGGATCGTGAAGTGGTCGTAAGCGTTGAGGATCCCGACCACGAGCCCGTTGAGCCCGAGCAGCACGACGATCGGGAACAGCACCTGCGAGAGCCCCGCGGTGAGGGTGTCGAGCGCCCCGTCGAACTCCTTGCCCGGGGTGAACAGGGGCATGATCAGCGGCGCGATCACGATGAACAGCACCGACAGCGAGCCGAGCACGAGCAGGATCAGCCCGAACAGCGCCCCAGCGAGCTGGAAGGCGTCCTGGCGGCGGCGCTTCTCGAGCAGTTCGGTGAACACGGGGACGAACGCGGCGCTGAGCGCCGAGTCGGCCACCAGCGCCCGCAGCAGGTTGGGCACCTGGAAGGCGATCGTGAACGCGGAGAAGGCGCCCGAGGTGCCGAAGTAGCTCGAGGCCACCACCTCGCGGACCAGCCCGGCGATTCGCGACAGGCCTGTGGCGATCGAGAAGATGACGGTGTTCAGAGCGAGCCGGCGGGCCGGCGGCGCGGCCTCGCGACGCTCCTCGGCGGCCTCGTCGCCGTGCTGCTCGTGGTCGGCTTCGACGGGCACGCGGGCCGCTATAGTAGGCGCCGCCGCGGCAGCCCCCGCGGCACTTTTACGTCATGGCCAACATCGCCTCACAGGAAAAGCGGATCCTTCGCGCCGAGCGCGAGCGCCTCGAGAACCGCCGCTACACGTCGGCCATCAAGACGTACTTCCGCCGCCTGCAGGCCGCCGTCACCGAGGGTGACGACGCCGCGGCCGACACCGAGCACCTTCACTTGATCAAGACGATCGATAAGGCGGTCAAGCGGGGCGCGGTCCACAAGAACTCCGGCGCCCGCAAGAAGTCCCGCGCCGCGCGCGTTCGCCGCGGCGTCGGCGCTTAGCCGGCCGGGCGGGCGGTCTCCGGGGCGGGGCGGGGCGAAGGCGCCGCCGAAGGTCAACTGGCGGCTGGGTAGGAGGCGGGCCCCCCGGGTTTGGTCGGGTGCGGGCGCGGCGAGCGACCGTAACGTGACACTCGCGGCCTGCCGGCAGCCGCGGTGTCACCTAAGGCTCCTCATACGACCCATACGTGACACTCGCTCGCCCGGGGCCTGCGCGATGTCACGAAACCGTCGTCCCACGGCCACAACGTCACGCTCGCCCGCGCCCGCGGCCGGCAGGTCACGAAACTGTCGTCCCACGACCGCTCACCCGGGATCACCCTACCCAGCCGCCCGTTGAGGTTCGCCCGCGCCGGCAGCCGCGTCGCGAGCGCGCCCGCCCTCACCCAGCGACGGCCAGCAGCGCCCGCAGCGCGGCGGTCTCCTCGGCGACCACGCCGCCGCTCGGCCCGCCGCCCCGCGTCTCGACCTCGAGGTCGGCCATGCGCTCGAGGGCGCGGCGGAAAGCCTCGACGTCGCGCTTTGCCACGTCGGCGATCAGGCGGTCGGCGGCGAAGCTCGGCATCCGCAGCGTCTTGCGCACCTGCGCCGGCGCCTGCCCCGCGGCGAGCGCCTCCGCGACGGCCAGCGCATCGCGCAGGCGGCGCACGATCCCGTAGATCAGGCCGGGCATCCGCTCGCCCTGCTGGCGCAGCTCGAGCAGCGCGCGCGTCGCGGCGCGCTCGTCCCCCCCCACCAGCGCGTCCGCGAGCGTCCACACCTTGCGCTCCGAGGAGGAAGCGCAGGACTCGAGCACCTCGTCGGGGCCGATCCGCGCCCCCGCCCCGTATTCGAGCTCGAGCTTCTCGAGCTCGCGCAGCAGCCGCCGCTGGCGCTCCCCGACCTGGGCGATCAGCGCGCGGGCACCCTGGTTGTCGAGCTCGAGGCCCAGCTCGCGCGCCCGCTCGCCGAGCCAGCGAGGCAGCTCGCGGGGCGTGAGCACGCCCTCCTCGGCAATCACGCCCCCGGCGGCGCGCACCGCCTCGGCCAGTCCCGCCGGCACCTTGTAGCGCCCCTCCTCGCGGGCGAAGAAGGCCACGGTGAGCGACTCGGCGTCCAGGCCCCGCATCGCCGCGGCCACGATCTCGACGTCGCCGTCCTTCCAGCGCTCGGTGCCGTCGGCGATGACGAAGCGGCGGCCGACGGCGAAGGTCATCGCCGACAGCGCTCCCGCGACTGCCTCCGGGGTGCAGGCGTCACCCTCGAAGACCTCGACGCCCTCCTGGCCCGACTCCGCCTCGCCCAGCGCTCGCAAGCGCGAGCGGCGCTCGGAGATCCGGCCGTGATCCTCGCCGTGGATCAGGTAGGCGGCCTTGAAGGAGGGCATGGCCGGCGAGTCTAGTCACGCTCCCAGCCGTTCCACGCGCATGGAGGCGCCGCGCACGTGCAGGCGCACGGTGCCGTCGCGGTCGGTCCGCACGACCCGCGGCACGACGCGCAGCGCCGCCAGCGTCGAGGCGGTCGGATGGCCGTAGGTGTTGTGGCGCCCGACCTCGATCGCGGCGAAGCGCGGGTGCCAGTCGGCCAGCTCGGCGGGCAGCCCTGCGTCGGCGCTGCCGTGGTGGGCGACCTTCAGCGCGTCGAGCTCGGGGATCTGCAGCGGCGCGGTGATGTCGGACTCCGCGTCGGCGGTCAGCAGGAGGTCGAACGCTCCGACCTGCACGTGGGCCACGATCGCCCGGTTGTTGGGATCGCCCTCGGGGACCCAGCCGGGGGCCGGCGGCGGCGGCCAGAGCACGCTCAGGCGCATCCCCCCCAGCGCGAGCACCTGCCCGATGTGCGCCGGCACGACGCGAACACCGCCGTGTGAGAGGCCGCTCTGCACCCGCGTCGGCCAGCCCGCGCCGCCGTCGAGCACCAGCCGCGGCGGAAACGCCCGCAGCACCTTCAGCGCCGCCCCCTCGTGGTCGGCCTGCGCGTGGGTGAGCACGAGCGCGTCGAGGCGCTTCACGCCTGCCTCGGCCAAACGGCGCACGATCGGCCCGTCAGGCGGCCCGGTGTCGACCAGCACCGCGGCGCCGTCGCGCTGGAGCAGCGTCGCGTCGCCCTGCCCGATGTCGAGGAACGAAACAACGAGTTCGGCCAGGGTGATACGATCCTTCGCTATGGCAGGACGCCACGGATACGCGCTCCCGCGCATCGCGGACACGTACGGTCGAACCTCCCGGATGGGGGATCGGGAGATCGATTCAGACCGCTTCCACGCTCTCGATATCCAGGCCACATCGACCGCGCAGTGGGTTGCTCAGCACGACTTCCGGCAGGGCCTGCATGTCCCCGAAACGGACGTTTCGGGCGGCAGTGAGCGTCCAGCCCTTGAAGACTTGATTCGTCGCGTAGAACTCGGCCAGACCGGGGCACTTGTGGTCGCCAACTTGAGCCGGTTCAGCCGGAACACGCTTCTTGGGCTCCGCGATATTCACCGGATCGTTGAGGCGGGCGGACGCTTCGTCGCGCTCGATGGCGTCGATACGCAGAAGCCGGAGTGGGAACTCTTTGCGACCATCCGCCTCGCGATCGATTCGGACTACCTCAACCGCTCCCGCCAGGGATTCGATTCCGTCCGCGCGCGATTGATCGCAGAGGGAATTCACGTCACGAACTGGGGAAACGTCGGCTACATCAGCGCGCCTGATCGGCGGTACTTGCCGCATCCCGAGTGGGCGGAGGTGATCACTCGTGGTTTCGAGGACCGCGCGAACGGCGCGAGCTTGAACCAGGTCGCCAACCTCTGGCGTGATCGGCGGGTCGTTTCGGGACGCGAGAGCGCTCGAGGCGAGCTCGGCCGTACCCGCCAAGAATGGAGCTCGGGCAGCGTTGGGCAGATTCTCAAGCGGCCCGTGTACCTCGGCTGGGCGTATTGGGGCCGGGTTCCGGCGGGTGGGCCTCTCGACTTCCGCTATGTCAATCGAAACGCCCACGAGCCGCTCACGACTCTTGAGACGTGGACGGAGGCGAATCGACCCAGGGCCGCCACTGTTGGCCGGAAGGCGCGACGCGACGGTGACTATCCCTACATCCTTCGCGGTCTCGTTCGCTGCGCCGGTTGTGGGCACATGATGAAGCCCGACATCGGTAAGGGGGACCCGTCGTATCGGTGCCGGAAGCGCCACACGAACGGACTCTGCGCAGCGCCGGCCGCGATCCTCGCAACAGTCCTCGAGCGCCGCGTGGAGGAGGTCGTCCTGGCGGCCCTCGCGGGTGGAGGCGCCGAGGGTCGGGAGCCTGTTGCAAGGCTTGAGGAAGCCCGAAAGGAAGTCGCGGAGGCCGAAGCGGAACTGGCGGCGTACGTCGCACACACCCCAGCTCGCGTGCCGGGCTATCGCGAAGGCATGCAGCGGCGCGAGGAGACTTTGGAAGCCGCCGAGCGGCGACTCGCAGACCTGGGAGGCGCAGGCCAAGTGGTGAGGCTGTCCTCGAGACTGAGTCTGACGGACGCGTGGCCCGAGTTGACCTCGGATGAGCGCCATCGCGTCCTCCGAGGGGCGCTCGACTTCGCGCTGGTCCGCCGCGCCCAATGGCCTGGCGTGCGTCTCACGACATACGAGCGGGTGGGCGTCGTCTGGGCTGGCCAGGCGCCTGCGGGACTCTCGCGCCCCGGGTTCAGCGCCGACGTCGCCGAACTACCTTTCGACTGGGATAACGGACGTCTACTCAGCAGCCGCGCAGCGAGTCGTCAATCTGCGCAGAATCCGACACATGCTGCGGAGGACCGCTGACGAGTAAGGCTTGGCCATGTGACGAGTTCCTCAGATTGGACTTTCTGCGGTCAGTGGCTCGCGGCCGGTCCGGCAGCACTGGGACCCAGTCGCGACGCGGGTCTCTGTCCGCAAGCACGGCGCAGAGTGCACGAAGCGCGCCCACCATCGCTGCGGGGGGTATCTCACTTGCACGGCGCCCGCACGCGTCACCCAGTCTCGTCTTGACCGGTGGCTCGACGACGTGCTCATCGAGTAGGGCAACCATGTGTGTTAAGCCGGTGACGCGCGCGAACGCGCAGCCGAGATCGCCGGGCGGGCGGGACCGATTGGCCCGGGTCTTGCCTTGGGTCCTACAGCACCAGCGAGGCCGTGAGTGCGGCAACGATCTGGGCACGATTGTCCATGAGTAGTTCTAGTTCCTAACGGCGTCGGGCACGGGACGGTGGCGGCGCTCGGCGATCTCGGCGCATAACTCGTCGGCGGGGATCCCGAGCGCCCGTGCGGCTCGTGGAACGTCGAGGTCCTCACGCTCGAGCAGTTCGCCGCTGCCGGGGGCCAGCAGGCAGCATCGGGCGTACCGGCGGGCGTCTTTGTCGCGGTATGGGCCGCGCAGCTGGCCGGAGGCGACGTCGATCGCGTACATGCACATGAACACGACCATCCCTAGGTCGGCTTGGTCGGTGCGGTCCTCGAGCTCGTCTGAGAGGAAGAACCGTGTCGAAGTGGCGACTGCGACAAGGCGGCCGCGGTAGGTGATGGGCTGCAGCTGGATCATGCCGTTTCTAGGCGGCCGGGCTTGATGTTCGCCCCCCTCCCACCCGGTTAGGTCGTTGATGGGTCGAGGGCTTGCAGTCGCCGTAGTCGGGCGCGGCCCTCGGTGAGTCGCCGGTTGACCGCGGTGTAGGACGCGCCGGTGTGCTCGCCTATCTCGGCGTAGGAGTAGCCCAGGGCCCTGAGGGCCAGTGCCTGGCGCTCGGCCGGCTTGAGCTGGGCAAGCGCAGTGACGCGCGATTGGTGGCGCTCGCGGTCGATGATCTGGTCTGTGAGCGTCGGACCCGGGTGAGGGCCCGGCTCGGCGATGACGCCCCGATCGCTGGGAAGCGCGTAGGCGCCTGTCGGAATCTCCGTCGCGTTGGCAGCCCGCCATCCCTCGCGGGTCGCGACGACCGCCATCCACGCGAGGCCGCGTTGGTCAAGGCCGATGTCGGGCCGGCGTAGCAGCACCGCCCACGCTGTCTGGCAGGCATCCTCGATCAGCGCCCGGCTCGCGCCCGAGACTCGGTTGGCGACCTTCTTCTCGAGCGTTGCTCGATGGGTGCGGTAGAAGGTTTCCACTGCGGCGTTTCGCTCCTGGGTGGTCATCGGACGGTCTCCGCGAGCTCGTCGAGCCGGCGGCGGCTGGCGATGACGGCGGGCTCGTCCGCGGTGGTGGAGTGTTCGATGTAGGCGTGGCAGAGTCCGTCGAGCTCGGCGAGCGAGAGCACGTGGCGCTCGATGAGATAAACGCGCCCGTCGCCGTCGAGTGGCGCGTCGGTGAGCGCGATGTGGCCGTTGACGCGTTGTGCGTAGAGGCCGCGACGGCCGGCAGTGATCTCATAGTCGGCATAGAGGCGCCGCTTTCCGGCGGCGCTCATCGCCCCGTCTCCTCGCGGCGGTGCGCCCAGCGGGCGCTTGATCCGTACCCGGTGGTCTCGTCGTCCTGGTGGCGGACGCTGTCGCCCGCGCCGCGCTGCAGATCGGCCTGCACGCCGCGGGCGTCGCGGACCCGGTCGGCCCGCCGGTCTCGATCTCGGCCTTGGAGACGCTTGATCTCGCGGCTGGCCTCGGCCTTGGTCGCGGGTGGGGTGAAGCTCGTGCCGGTCTGCTCGGCGAGCTGTCGCAGGTAGCGCTGCTGGTTGGGCGTCGGCTTCTGCGGCGCCCTGTGGGGGTGGTGGTTGGGCATGCCGGGCGTCCGCCCGTCTCCCGGAGCGAACGCACGCGCCAGCTCCCGGCCCGGGAGGGCTCGCCGTCAGGCGACCGCGAAGCGGCGGGAGCTGGCGTGGCGGATTGCCCGGGAGGTGGGCAGCCTGCGGCCAGGCCCGAGCGCCACCCCCCGCGCCCCGCCGCCCCATCCCACCTCAGCTGGGGTTTCCTCGCCGTTGTGGCAGCGTCGGTCCGGGGCTCTCCGTGCCCCGGGCTTCGTTCCCGCCGTGTGGTTAGGCGGCCTGTTCCTTCTCGGGGACCTCGTGCTCGAGGTTCTCGGCAGCGACATCGTCGAGGTCTGCCGCGGTCGCGTCGGCCGCCGCCGCCTCGATCGGCGGGTGGGCGGCTTGCTCGAGCTCGGCCTGGCGCTGGCGGTGGTCGCGCGCCTCGCGCTCGATCGCGCGGGCTAGGTGCCTGTGGCTGGCCGGCAGCACCGGCTTGACCAGCTTCTCGAACGCTTTGCGTGCCTGGTCCTTGTGCGAGCTGGGGAGCACCGATCCGCGGCGCTGGCTCGTTGGCAGGGCGAGTTGTGTCGCGTAGTGCTGGGCTGCGAACGCGACGAGCGTCCGGCCGTAGAGCTCTCCGGCCGTTTTCGCGCCGTCGACGAACGTCCAGAGCCACTTCACCGCGGCGTCACCCTCGCCATAGCTGACCCTCGTCTTGCCTGGCTGGCCACTCTTGAGCTTGGGGGTCTCGGTGGTGCGGTGCTCCTCGAGCACGAGCCGGATCCCGTTGGCTGCGATTATTCGCGCCGCGTGGTCGGCGGTCCCGAGGTAGCTCGCGCTGTCGGGGCCGAGCAGCCCGTAGGCGAAGAACCGCGCGACGTCCATGTTCGCCGGATCGACCGTTGCGAGTTGCTCGAGTAGCGCGGCGCCGAGGTCGAGGTTCACGCCGTGCGCGCGGGCCTGGAATTCGCGAGCCTGCGCGCGGTGCTCGGTTCGAGCTCTTCGCGCGGGGTGCGCTCCCGCGCCGGCGTCCGGGTCGCGGCCTTCGCTTCCGCGCGTTCCTGCTGGCGGGCCCGCAGCTCCGCGGCGGTGCGCGTGACCGCGGCCTTGGCGAGCTCTTGGTAGACGGCTCGGTCGACGACGAACTGGGTACGCCCGAACTCGAGCAGCACCCCGGCTGCCCGCGCTTGGTCGGCGTCGGCGTCGGTGAAGCGGACCGGTGGCGGCCCGTAGGCGTAGCGGTCCAAGCGCTCGTGCAGCTCGGTAGCTTCGGCGTAGAGGACTTGGGTCTTCTTGCCGAGCTTGAGTTCGGTGAGCTGGTCGCCGTGGAGGGCGCCGCCAAGCCGGGCGGCGAACACCTCGCCAGGTCGGTGACTGAGCGCTTGGGATACGACCCAGCCCGGGTCGCGCCCGAGATGCTCGCCCAGCGGGTTGCCCTGCTCGTACGTCTCGATGAGGACCTCGGCGACGAGCTCGCACAGCTGCGGCGCGACCGCCCTGATCGCAAGAAGGGTGTCGATCGCCGAGACCGGGATGTCGCCGATCCCGACGAGCGTCTGCGCTGTGGCGGGCAGCTCGAGGATCCGCGCTCGTGAGGAGACGAGCCGCCGCGACCAGCCGAGCACGGTGGCGGCGCCGTCGAGGGTGTACCCGTCGGCGAGCATCTTCTGAACCGCCCGAGCCTCCTCAAGCGGCGTGAGCTGCTTGCGCAGGACGTTCTCGGCGCCCTGGTCGCCGCTCGCTCCGTCGCTATCGCGGATCAGGGCCATGATCGTCGGCCAGCCGAGCTGGTCGGCCGCCGCGTAGCGGTGCTCCCCGGCGACCAGCGCGAATCGGTCGCCACTGATCGGGCGGACGGTGACCGGCGCTAGCTGGCCGCGCAGCGCCATTGACCCGGCGAGCGCGGTGACGTGATCGGCGTCGAGGTCGCGGACATTGCCGCCGGTGTCGATCTGCTCAAGCGCTATCTCCCTCACGACACGGGCGGGCTGAGACTGGGTGGACACGAGGGGTTCTCCCTTTGGTTTGGTGCCCCGCCGGGTGCGGGACCGTTCCCTCCCCACCGCACGCGCATGCGTGCTAAGCCGTTGGGGAGAGACGGTCCGCATCCCGGCGCCCAGGTCTCGGCCCCTGCCGCTCAGGCGGCGGGCTGCGCCCGCTGCGGCACCTCGGCGGCCTGCGGGCTGAGCAGGGGATCCTCGATTCGCCGCGCGAGTCGGTCGATCAACCTCGCGGTCCGCTCGATCGTCTCAAGCTCAGCCTGTTCAGACCACGACGCCAGATACGGAACGGTCGCGCCGGCGACATCGAGCCCGCACGCCCCGCACACGGTGTAAGCGACCGACTCGACGACGAGCTCCTCCTGTGCGTAGGAGAACGCCGGGTCGTCCTCGCGGCGATCGTGACGGAGGAAGGCGTGCGCGAGCTCATGGATGAGCACCGCGACCTGCCCGTTGACGGTCCGGCGGGCGTTGACGACGATCCGCCCGGTCGCGGGTTCGTAGAACCCGCCCAGCTCTTCCGCCAGCGGCGCGAAGGACACTGTCGAGCCGATCGACGCGCCGACCTGTTCCAGCGGCGCCAGCGCCGACGCGAGCAAGTCACCCTCGATCGGGACGAAGGGCGGCTCGAGGTCGGCAGGCTCGGCCGGTGGCGGCAGCTCCTCGACCTGTGACCGGTCAAACACGGGCCCGAGCCGGAAGAACGTCCGGGGCCTCTCGGACGGGTTCGCGCCGGCGGCCTTCCACGCTTCGAGCTTGCGCTTCGATGGCGGCATCGGCGTCCAGATCCGGATCGCCTTCTCGCCTCGCCGTACCGAGTAGCCCAGCCCCAGCCACGCTCGGAACCCGGCCACTCGCGTGGCGTCCGGGCACTGCATGGCGATGAGCAGCTGATTGCCCAGGCTGTAGGTGTGAAAGCGACGACGCACTCGGAGCCACGCCCGCCAGCCGTCAGAGGACTTCAACGCCTCGACCGCCGCCATCGCGGTCTGACGATCCTGAACACGGCGCTGCTCGCGCTCCGCATCGGTCAGCGGACTCCGTTTCTTCGTGGCCATCACGGAGGTTGTCCCGTAGCTCGTAGAACTTGAGGTGGCGGTTCTCCCGCCTCGTCTGCTCCTGCTGGGAGCGTGGCGAGTGCGAAGTCATCCATCGAGGACAGGAGAACCGCCATGAGGAACGTAACTCACGATGCCGACGCT
>JBBRYA010000025.1:0-45385 GCA_038238015.1 Solirubrobacterales bacterium | reverse complement strand
GGCCAGGGCCGTGGACTACGTCGGGGCGGGCACGATCGAGGGCCTGCTGACCTCGGACACCGGCGAGTACTTCTTCCTGGAGATGAACACCCGCGTGCAGGTCGAGCACTGCGTGACCGAGGAGGTCTCGGGCATCGACATCGTCCGCGAGCAGATCCTGATCGCCGCGGGCGAGGCACTCTCCTTCGGCCAGGACGACGTCAGCCTCCGCGGCCACGCGATCGAGTGCCGCATCAACGCCGAGGATGCCGCCAAGAACTTCGCCCCTGCGCCGGGCACGATCGCGCACTACCGCGAGCCTTCCGGCCCCGGCGTGCGCGTGGACTCGGGCGTGACGGGCGGCTCGGAGATCACGCCGCTGTATGACCCGATGGTGGCCAAGCTGATCGTGTGGGACGCCGACCGCGAGCGCGCCACCGCGCGCATGCTGCGCGCGCTGCGCGAGTTCGAGATCGAGGGCGTGACCACGCTGCTGCCGTTCCACATGGCGATCATGGCCTCCGAGCAGTGGGCGAAGGGCGAGACCTGTCGCGACCTCATCGGCGACCGCGAGTGGCTGAAGTCGCTGGCCCAGCCCAAGCCGGAGCCGGCGGGGGAGGACGACGCATCGGTCGAGCGGTCTTACACCGTCGAGGTCTCGGGCAAGCGCTTCGAGGTGACCGTCCACGGCGAGCCGATCATCGCAGCTGCCAACGGCGCCGCGCCCGCCCAGGCGCGCAAGCCCGCGCGCTCGGAGCGCGCGAAGAGCGGCGGCGGCGGGGGCGGCGACGAGCTCGTCTCCCCGCTGCAGGGCAACATGTGGAAGGTGCTGGTCGAGCAGGGCGCCGAGGTGGAGGAGGGCCAGCTGATCTGCATCATCGAGGCGATGAAGATGGAGAATGAGATCACCGCGCACAAGGCGGGCAAGGTGGCCGAGCTGCCGATCTCCGAGGGCGCCGCGGTCAAGAGCGGCGACCTGCTTGCCGTCATCAAGTGACGCCGCCGGTCCGCGTCGCCGCGCCGGAGGACGTTGAGATCGTGGCGCGGCTGCTCGTCGACTGGCGCGACCACATGGGGCGCGACTGGCCGCCGCCTGAGGCGATCCGCGCCGGCGTGGAGCGCCTGATCGGGCGCGAGGACACCGAGTACCTGCTCGGGGGCGAGGGCGACGACGGGATCGTGCAGCTGCGCTACCGCTACGGGATCTGGCTCGACGCCGACGACTGCCTGCTCGAGGACCTCTTCGTGCGCCCGCACGCCCACGGCGCCGGCCTCGGCAAGGCGCTCGTGAGCGCGGCGATCGAGCGCGCCCGCGCGCGCGGCTGCCGCCGGCTCGAGCTCGACGTCGACGAGGACAACGCCGTAGCCCGCGGGCTCTACGAGTCTCTCGGCTTCCGCTCGGGCACGGGCGAGCCCGGCCGTGGCGGCGTGTTCATGCGCCATCGCATCCAGGCGAACATGCCGCCCGGCGCCAGCTGATCAGGACCGAGCGTCGACTACGTCTGCCTGAGGCATACGCAGACGACTTTCGGCGCGCTAGGGGGTGGCGCGCCCCGCGTTCTCTCCGTGGATGCGCTTCTGCTCGCGCGAGCGGCGCGCGAGCGGCAGCGGGGCGTCGGCGCCTCGCTCGCGCAGCCCCTCCAGGTAGCCGCGGTCCTCGCGCAGGATCGCGGCCGCGCGCACCGCGTCGATCGGGCCGCCGTGGCCGGGGACGACGTGCTCGGCCTGGGCCACGAGCGGCTCCAGGCGGTCGAGCGTGGCGAGGTAGGCGCTCAGCGAGCCGCCCTCGGAGAGCATCGGAATCTCGACCGGCGAGAGGTAGTCGCCGCAGATCAGCACGCGCGCCCACGGCACCCAGACGGCCATGCCGTCCGCGGTGTGCCCGTCGGCGGTGTGGAGCTCGAGCTCGCGCTCGCCGACCGCGCAGTGGCCGGGCACGGGCAGCGGCTGCGGGGCCGGGACGCCGAGCGGCGAGGGCCGGTCGAGGTAGTGCGAATCGTCGAAGTCGCGCAGCTTGCGCTGGACGTCGCCCGGCTCGTCGTGGAGGCGCCGGGCGGTCGACTCGGCCACGCCGAGCGGGGCGTCGGCGAAGGCGTAGCGGGCCAGCACGTGATCCCAGTCGGCGTGGGTGACCAGCAGCCCCACGATCCGGAAGCCGGCCTGCTCGGCGACCGCCGGGAGGATCTCCAGCTCGTCGGGAAAGACCGGCGAGTCGACGCAGAACGCCTCCTCGCCCGAGCGCACCAGGGTGCACGTCGTCTGCCACATCCGCGAGGTGACGACGATGACGTCGGCGTGCAGGCCGACGGCCCGCACGGCGCTACGCGGCGCCGAGCAGCTTGGCCGCCTCGAGGAGCGTCTTCACCTCGGCGGTCGGCTTCTTCTGGCTCGAGTCGAGCTGCTGCTTGGAGCGGTTGACCCAGACCACGGGGACCTTGGCCTTCAGGCACGGCTCGACGTCGTAGTAGTAGCTGGAGGCGACGTGCACCCAGCCCTTCTTGGTGCCCATCCGCCGCTCGCACTCCTTGAAGTGGGCCGGGTCGGGCTTGTAGGAGCGCACCTGCTGCGCGGTCACCACGAGGTCGAAGTCGGTCTTGAAGTGCCGGCGGGTCAGTCCCAACAGCTTGTCGTCGACGTTTGAGATCAACCCGATCTCGAACTTCTTCTTGAAGCGCTCGAGCTGCGTGTTGGTCTCCTTGAACGGCGGCCAGCGCGGCACGGAGGCCGGGAGGAAGCCCGAGCGCGAGGGCTCGAGCGGCCAGCCGAGCTCCTTGGAGATCTGCACCGCCGTGCGCCGCAGCACCTCCGCGTAGAGCTCGTAGGAGCCGCTCTTGATGTCCTGCTGGGCCTGCATGAAGAGGGGGATCAGCTCGTCGCGCGCAACCGTGTAGCCGTCGCGCTCGGCCTCCTTGGAGAAGGCCTCGTAGATCCCCGTCTCCCAGTCGATCAGGGTGCCGTAGACGTCGAAGGTGACGAACTTGATGTCCTTGGGCAGGGCCATGCGGCCGTGCATGATGACAAACGATCACTAGAGTCCGCCGCCGCATGGATCTCCTCGAGTATCAGGGCAAGCAGCTGTTCGCCCGCCACGGCGTCCCCGTCCCTTCTGGCGCACCCGCAACCACGGTCGAGCAGGCCGTCGCGGTGGCCGACGAGATCGGCTACCCGTGCGTGATCAAGGCCCAGGTCCTGATCGGCGGCCGCGGCAAGGCCGGCGGGATCAAGGTCGCCGAGAACCGCACCGAGGCCGAGGAGCACGCGCGGGCGATTCTCGGCATGGACATCCGCGGGTTCACGGTCCACGAGGTGTGGGTCGAGCTCGCGTCGGACATCGCGGAGGAGTACTACGCCTCGATCGTCTTCGACCGCTCGGCCAAGAAGCCGCTCGTGATGCTCTCGACCGAAGGCGGGATGGACATCGAGGAGGTCGCCGACGAAAACCCGGACGCGATCGCGCGCCTGCACGTGGATCCGCTGCTGGGCTTCCAGGACTTCCACGCGCGCCGCCTGGCCTTCGAGGCGGGTGTCGACGCCGATGTCGTGCGCCCGATCGGCGCGCTGCTGAACAAGCTGTATGAGGCCTTCACCGCCGAGGAGGCGATGCTCGTCGAGGTCAACCCGATGATCGTGACCTCCGACCGCAAGGTGATGGCTCTCGACGCGAAGGTCACGCTCGACGGCAACTCGCTGTTCCGCCACCCCGACAACGCCGAGCTGCGCGACGCCGGCGGGGACGATCCGCAGGAGAAGATGGCCAAGGAGCGCGGGCTGACCTTCGTCAAGCTCGACGGCAACGTCGGCATTCTCGGCAACGGCGCGGGACTGGTCATGTCGACCCTCGACGTCGTCGCCCAGGCCGGCGGCAAGCCCGCGAACTTCCTCGACGCGGGCGGCGGCTCCAAGGCCGAGGCCATCACCTCGGCCGTCGAGGTGATCCTCTCCAACCCGAACGTCGACGCTGTGCTGTTCAACATCTTCGGCGGCATCACCCGCTGCGACGAGGTCGCCAAGGGCCTGATCGAGGCGTTCGCCCAGATCGAGCCCGACGTCCCGTTCGTCGTGCGCCTCGACGGCACCAACGACGTCGAGGGGCGCCGCCTGCTCGCCGAGGCCGGCCTCCCCAACGTGCACGCCGAGTCCACGATGCTCGGGGCGGCGCGCAAGGTCGTCGAGCTGGCCGGCAGCTCGCCCGGCGCGACCCAGCCCGAGGCGGCCACCGCGCCGCCCGACGAGGGGACCGAGACCGAGATGGGCGGCGTGCAGACCCGCACCGAAGCCGGCGCCTAGACCCGTGGCGATCATCGTCGACAACGACACGAAGCTCTGCGTGTCCGGGATCACCGGGCGCGAGGGCACGTTCCACGCGATGAACAACCGCCGCTACGGCACCCAGGTCGTCTCCGGGGTCACCCCGGGCAAGGGCGGCCAGGACGTCGAGGGCGTGCCGGTGTTCGACACCTTCCACGACGCGGTCGCCGAGACGGGCGCCAACACGGCGATGGTCTTCGTCCCGCCGCGCTTCGCCGCCGACTCGATCCTCGAGGCCGAAGATGCGGGGATCGCTCTGATCATCGCGATCACCGAGGGCATCCCCGCCCACGACGAGCTGCGCGTCTACAACCACATCGCGCACAACCCGGGCTGCCGCCTGATCGGCCCCAACTGCCCCGGCATCCTCTCCCCCGGGAAGGCCAACGTCGGGATCATCCCGGCATCGTTCTTCAAGGAGGGCAACGTCGGCGTCGTCTCGCGCTCGGGCACGCTGACCTACCAGATCGGCAACGAGCTGGCCCAGAGCGGCTTCGGCAACTCGAGCATCGTCGGCATCGGCGGCGACCCCGTCCCCGGGTCGAGCTTCGTCGACATCATCGAGCTCTTCGAGGCTGACCCCGAGACCGAGCTGATCGTGATGGCGGGCGAGATCGGCGGCTCGGCCGAGGAGGAGGCCGCCGACTACATCGCCGAGCACGTCAGCAAGCCGGTGGTCGCTTACATCGCCGGCTTCACCGCGCCTCCCGGCAAGACCATGGGCCACGCCGGGGCCATCGTCTCCGGCTCCAAGGGGACGGCGGCGGCGAAGGCCGAGGCGCTTGAGGCCAGAGGCGTGCGCGTCGGCCGCACGCCGACCGAGGTCGCCGAGATCGCTGCCGGTCTCGCTTCCGGACTTGTCCGGACAGCAGATCGTTAATCGCCGGCTCGCCGGCGCTGTACGGCTGCGGCCGGAACTTCGCCCTCCGGCGGGCGTTCGGATCACGATGCGCCTCGCCCCTGGCCTCTTCCTCGTCCTGCTGCTCCTGCTCGCCGCCGCCCCGGCGCGCGCCGCCGAGGTCGATGGCTCGTTCGGCTCCGGCGGGAGCGTGACGCTGCGCAGCCTCGGGCCCGACGTGCTCGCCCGTGCCGTGGCCGTGCAGCCCGACGGCCGGATCGTCGCGGCGACCGACAACGGCGGCGGGCTGACCGTGCTGCGCTTCACCTCCCGGGGTCGTCTGGACCGGAGCTTCGGCACGCGCGGGCACGTGACGGTGGCGGTGCCCGGCGCCTTCGCGGCCGCGGCCCGCGACGTCGCGGTGTTCCGCGACGGGCGCATCATCGTGGCCGGCTTCGCCGACACGAGCGGCGCCGGGACGCGCCGGCTCGCCGTCGCGCGGCTGCTCCCCGGCGGTGACCTCGACCCGAGCTTCGGCACCGACGGCGTCGCGGTCGTGGGCCCCGAGGGCTCCGACGTCGAGGCGATCGCGCTCGGCTCTGAGGGCGAGGTGGTGCTGGCCGGGTCGATCGCGCGCGGCCCGCGCACCGCCGTGCTGGTGATGCGGCTGCTCGCCGACGCGACGCCGGACCCCGGCTTCGGCAGCGGCCGGGTGGTGACGTCTGACTCGGTGCGCCTGGCCGGCCGCGCGCGCGACGTGCTCGTCCTGCCCGGCGGCGCAGTCGCGCTGGCGGCCTCGACCGAGCCCGACGTCAGCGCGCGCGGCACCTTCATCGCCGCGCGGCTGACCGCCGCGGGAGCGTTCGACACGAGCTTCAACGTCGACGGCGTCGTGCGCGTGCTCACCACGCGCCGGCGGCTGACCGGCGGCGGCGCGGCGGCGATCGTGCCCGGCCCGGGCGGCCGCCTTGTCCTGGCGGGCACCGTGCGCGCCGCGCACACGGTCGATCAGGCCGTCGTACTGCGGCTGACCGGCAGCGGCGGACTGGACCGGAGCTTCGGCCGGCGCGGCAGCGTGCAGTTGACCGCGCCGCACCGCGGCTCGCTGCGGCTCGGCGCGTTGGCCCGCGGCCACGGCGGGAGCCTCGTCGCGGGCGGGTCCGCCCGCGGCTCAGCCGCCGTGCTGCGCGTGAGCGGGCGCGGGCACGGCGCGAGGCTCTCGCTGCTCGCCCTCGGCCACCCTCCCGGCGGCCGGCGCAGGGCATCGCTGATCGACGCGCTGGCGATCGCGCGCGACGGGCGGATCCTCACCGGGGGCGGCGTGACCGGACGCCGCAACGTGTTTCCGACGCTCGCGAGGCTGCTCGCGCACTGAGCGCCACGCGGTGCGTATCCTCACGCGCATGGCCGTCATCTCCTTCGCGCGCGGCGCCCCGTCGCTTGACATCGTCGACGTCGAGGGGCTCAAGGAGGCCGCGCAGCAGGCGTTCTCCGAGGACCCGGCGGGCACGTTCGCCTACGGCACGTCGGTCGGCTACGTGCCGCTGCGCGAGTGGATCGCCGAGCAGCACGGCGTCGAGCCCGAGCAGGTGCTCGTCACCAACGGCTCGATGCAGGCCGACGCGTTCCTGTTCGCGCTGATGGTGCAGCCCGGCGACGCCGTCGTGGTCGAGTCGCCCACCTACGACCGCACGCTGCTGAACCTGCGCAGCCTCGGCGCCGACGTGCGCGCGGTTGACCTGCAGACCGACGGGATCGACGTCGACGGCCTCGAGGACCTGCTGCGCGGCGGCGTGCAGCCCAAGCTCGCGCACATCATCCCGAACTTCCAGAACCCCGCCGGCTACACGCTCTCGGGCCCCAAGCGCGAGCGCCTGCTCGCGCTCGCCTCCGAGCACGACTTCACGCTGTTCGAGGACGACCCCTACGTCCACATCCGCTTCGAGGGCGAGTCGCTGCCGACGATGCTCTCCCAGGACGAGACGGGCAAGGTCGTCTACGCCTCCTCGTTCTCAAAGACCGTCTGCCCCGGCATCCGCGTCGGTTACCTCGTTGGGCCGCAGGCGGTCATCAAGCAGGTCCAGGCGCTGGCGACCAACACCTACATCTCGCCGAACATGGTCGCGCAGTCGATCGTCAACGCGTTCTGCCGCTCGGGCCGCATCACCGAGGCGATCCACACCGTCAAGGGAGCGCTGCGCGAGCGCCGCGACGCGCTGGTGACCGCGCTCGAGCGCGAGCTGCCCGAGGCGCGCTTCGCCCCGCCCGAGGGCGGCTACTTCATGTGGGTCGAGATGCCCGAGGGGTTCGACGTCGCGGCATTGGAGACGGCGGCGAAGGACCGCGACGTGGTGTTCGTCAAGGGCACCGACTTCCTCCTGCAGGGGGGCGAGAACACGCTCCGCCTGGCCTACTCGGGGGTTACGCCCGAGCAGATCGACGAAGGCGTGACGCGCCTGGCGGACGCGGCGCGCTCGCTCGGCGTCGCCGCTTGAGCCGCGCGCGCCACCGCTACGGTCGCGCGCGCTCGCAGTACGGAGAGCTCACCTGCCCCGAGGGCGAGGGGCCCCACCCCGTCGCCGTGCTCATCCACGGTGGCTTCTGGAGGGCGCAGTACGGCCGCAAGCTGATGCGCGCGCTGGGCGACGACCTCGTGACGCGCGGCTGGGCGGTCTGGAACCTCGAGTACCGGCGCCTGGGTCGCGTCAGCGGCGGCGGCTGGCCGTGCACCTTCGACGACGTGCATCGCGGCATCGACCACCTGCCCGCGATCGGCGCGCCGCTGGACCTGAGTCGCGTGGTGGCGATCGGCCACTCGGCCGGCGGCCACCTCGCGGCCTGGGCAGCCACCCGCGGGCCCTGCGCGGTGCCGGTGACCGCGGTCGTCTCGCAGGCCGGTGTGCTCGACCTCGAGCTCGCGTGGGAGCTGCGCCTTTCCAACGGGGTCGTGCGCCGGCTGCTCGGCGGCACTCCTGAGCAGAAGCCCGAGCGCTATGCCGGCGCGTCGCCCGCGGCGCGCCTGCCGCTCGGCGTTCCGGTGCTGCTCACCCACGGCGGGCGCGACGACATCGTGCCGCCGCGCATGAGCCGCGAGTTCGCCGAGCGGGCGCGCGCGGCCGGCGACGAGTGCGAGCTGTTGGTGCTCGAGCAGGAGGACCACTTCGGGCATGTCGACCCGGGCAACCCCCTCTGGGGCGCGGTGATCGAATGGATGCGCTGAGCCGCGAGCGCGCCGCGGCGCTCGACGCCGCCGACCCGCTCGCCGCGCTTCGCGAGCGCTTCGTCTTCGCCGCCGACGATCCGATCTACCTCGACGGCAACTCGCTCGGCCGCCTGCCGGTGGCGACCCGCGACCGTCTGCAGGCGCTGGTCGGCGAGTGGGGCGAGCGCCTGGTGTCGGGCTGGCCGGACTGGATCGACGCGCCCGTCCGCGTCGGCGACCTGCTCGCCGAGACGGTGCTGGGTGCGCAGCCGGGCGAGGTGGTGGTCGCGGACTCGACGACGGTGAACCTCTACAAGCTCTGCGGCGCTGTGCTGGCCGGCAGCGCCGGTGCGCTGGTGACCGACGTGGGCAACTTCCCCACCGACCGCTACGTGCTCGAGGGGCTGGCCGAGGCGCACGGGCGTGAGCTGCGCCTCGTAGCCGGGCCGGAGGAGGTCGCCGCGGAGGAGGACGTGGCGCTCGTGGTGCTCTCCCACGTCGACTACCGGACCGGTGAGCTGGCCGACATGGCGCGGCTGACCGCGGAGATCGAGGCCGACGTCGTGTGGGACCTCTCGCACTCGGCCGGCGCGGTGCCGATCGAGCTGCGCGAGGCCGGCGTGCAGCTGGCGGTCGGCTGCACCTACAAGTACCTCAACGCCGGGCCCGGCGCCCCCGCGTTCCTCTACGTCGCCCGCGAGCGCCAGGCGCAGCTGCGCTCGCCGATCTGGGGCTGGTTCGCGCAGCGCGAGCAGTTCGCGATGGAGCGCGCCTACGACCCGGAGCCGGGCATCCGGCGCTTCCTCGCAGGGACGCCGCCGATCCTCGAGCTCGCGGCCGTCGAGGAGGGCGTGCGCCTCACCGCCGACGCGGGCATCGCGGCGATCCGCGCGAAGTCCATCGCGCTGACCGAGCTGATCGTGGCGCTGCACGACGCCTGGCTCGCCCCGCTCGGCTTCTCGCTGGGCTCCCCGCGCGACCCGTCCCTGCGGGGCTCGCACGTCTCGCTGCGCCACGCCGAGGCGTGGCCGGTCTGCCGCGCGCTGATCGAGCGCGCGGCGGTGATCCCCGACTTCCGCGGGCCCGACGTCGTGCGCTTCGGCGTCGCCCCGCTCTACACCCGCCACGTCGACGTCTGGGACGCGCTGGATCGGTTGCGGGCCCTGATGGCGCGCGGCGAGCACAGGCAGGTCGACGCGGCGCCGGGGCGGGTGACCTGAGGCGATGTCGATCTGGGCGTGAGCCGTTCGTGTAGTGGGTGAAGGCCGGCACTCACGCCGCCCTCGACACCAAGGAGGAGCACCAGATGCCCCAGTACCTGCTCAGCGTGGTCCAGCCCGATGGAGAGGCCCCCTCGCCCGAGGCACTCGCCGGCATCGTGCACGACATCGACGCGCTCAACCAGGAGCTCAAGGCTGCCGGCGCGTGGGTCTTCTCGGGTGGGCTGCACGATCCGAGCACGGCCACCGTGGTGCGGGCCCAGAACGGCGAGGTGCTCACCACCGACGGCCCGTTCGCCGAGGGCAAGGAGCACATGGGCGGCCTCACGATCATCGACGCGCCCGACCTCGACGCCGCGCTGGACTGGGGTGGGCGGTTCTCCGCGGCCACGACTCTCCCGATCGAGGTGCGACCCTTCCAGGCCGTCTTCGAGGTCTGACCAGGGCGTGCCGGGCCTCCCCGCCTCGGAGATCGAGCGTGTGTTCCGCCAGGAGCACGGCCGCGCGGTGGCTGTCCTGGTCCGCATCTTCGGTGACATCGACGTCGCCGAGGAGGCGGTCCAGGACGCGTTCGTCGCGGCCGTGCGACGGTGGCCGTCCAGCGGGCTGCCCCCGAGCCCGGTGGGGTGGATCATCACCACGGCTCGTCACCGGGCGATCGACCGGCTGCGCCGGGAGGCGTCGCGCGAGGACCGCCACGCTCAGGCCGCGCTGCTGCACGCCCGCGGCGAGTCGGCCGAGGAGGGCGCCGTGCGCGACGACCGCCTGCGGCTGATCTTCACCTGCTGCCACCCCGCGCTCGCGACCGCCTCGCAGGTCGCGCTGACGCTGCGACTCCTGGGTGGGCTCACCACCGCGGAGATCGCGCGGGCCTTCCTGGTTGCGGAGCCCGCCATGGCCCAGAGGCTGGTGCGGGCCAAGGGCAAGATCCGCGACGCGCGGATCCCGTACCGGGTCCCGAGCGAGGCCGATCTTCCCGCCCGTGTGCGGGCGGTGCTGGCCGTCGTCTACCTGATCTTCAACGAGGGCTACACGGCGAGCTCAGGGGACCGGCTGGTCAGGGACGACCTCTGCTCTGAGGCCATCCGGCTCGGACGGCTGCTGGCCGAGCTCATGCCCGACGAGCCGGAGGTCATGGGCCTGCTCGCGCTGATGGCGCTCGTCGAGTCGCGCAGGGGCGCCCGCACCACTGCGGACGGCGACCTCGTGCTGCTGGCCGACCAGGACCGCGCGCTCTGGGACCGCGCTCTGATCGCGGAGGGCCAGGCCATCGTCCGGCGCTGCCTCTGGCGCGACCAGCCTGGGCCCTACCAGATCCAGGCGGCGATCAGCGCGGTCCACAGCGACGCTCCGGCGGTCGGCGTGACCGACTGGCGGCAGATCCTGGCGCTCTACGACCAGCTCCTGGCGCTCGCCCCGACGGCGGTCGTGAGCCTCAACCGCGCGGTCGCGGTGGCAGAGGTCGAGGGACCGCAAGCGGCGCTGGCGCTGGTCGACGACCTCAACCTCGACGGCTACCACCTGAGCCACGCCATCCGGGCCGATCTGCTGCGGCGGCTCGGGCGCGGCACCGAGGCGGCAGCCGCCTACGAGGCGGCGATCGGCCTAAGCGAGAACGCGGCCGAGCGCGAGTTCCTGCTGCGCAGCCGCGAGGCGCTGAGCTACCGCCCGTAGCGGTCCTTGGAGAGCACGAGCTGGTCGGGCAGCGCCGTGCGCGGCGGCGGCGAGGGGTTCGCGATCACCGAGACCGTCTCGGCGACCGAGCGGGTGAGGTTCGCGGTCGCGCCGTCGAACTCGACGATCACCTCGTCCTCCTCGCCCGCGGCGACGACGCCCGTGCGGCCGGGCTCGAGGCCCTCGCGCTTGAACAGGTGCAGCAGCTCCTCGGCCTCGTTCTCGAAGCGCAGGATCCTCACCTGCGCTCCGGTCTCGGCATCGGCGAGCGGGACGCCCTCGATGCGCCGGCCGGCGCGGATCGGATGGCCGTGCGGGCAGGTCTTGGCGTCGCCGATCGCGGCGAGCATGCGCGCCTCCAGCACCGGCGACATCGCGTGCTCGAGGCGCTCGGCCTCCTCGTGGACCTCGTCCCACGGGATCTGGAGCACGTCGGTGAGGAAGCGCTCGATCAGGCGATGGCGGTAGACGATGCCTTCGGCGTGCTCGCGGCCGGTATCGGTGAACGCCAGGGAGCGGTCAGTCTCCCGCGTGACGTACCCGTCGCGCTCCAGGCGCCCGATCATCTCGTGCACGGTCGGCGCGGAGAGCTGCATCGCCCGGGCCACGTTGGCGCCGGTCATCGGGAGACGGGCCTCCTGCAGCCAGAAGATCGTCTGGAGGTACTCCTCTTCGGCGACGGTTGCCTCGGTCATAGATGGCAATGTAACCGTCATGAATATCGACAGCACCACCCGCGCCCTCGTCACCGGCCCCTCGCGGGGCATCGGCCGCGCGATCGCCCAGGCCCTGGCGGCTCGCGGCGCGACAGTGGGGCTGGCCTCACGCTCGCGCGACGAGCTCGAGGCGCTGGCCGCCGAGCTCCCGGGCGAGCACCTGGTGCTCCCCTGCGACGTCGGCGACCGCGAGCAGGTCGAGCGCGCGGTGGCGGGGATGCCGGGCCTCGACCTCGTGGTCGCCAACGCCGGCATCGCCCACTACGGCCCGCTGCGCGACATGCCGGTCGAGGAGATCGAGCAGATGACGCAGGTCAACTGGCTCGGGACCGTCTACCTCGTCAAGGCCGCGCTGCCGGGCCTGCTGGCCCAGGGCCGCGGCCACATCGTGATCGTCTCCTCCGGCGCCGGGCACCGCGCGTTCCCGTGGGCGGCAGCCTACGGCGCCACCAAGTCGGCGCAGCGCGCCTTCGGGGAGGGCCTGCGCCACGAGCTGCACGGCACCGGCGTCTCGCTCACCACCGTCTTCCCGGGTGAGATCGCCTCCTCGCTGCACGACGGCGAGGAGACGATGCCGCCGTGGTACCGCGGCGGCAAGGACGCCGCGCCCGCCGCACCGCTCGCCGAGAAGGTCCTCGACGCCGTCGAGGCCGACGACCGCGCGGTCTTCCACCCGCCGCTGGTCAAGGCGCTCGCGGTCCTGCACGGCGTGTCGCCGCGAGCCGCCGACGCGGCGCTGCGCCGCCTGCGCGGCCGCGAGGCCGCGCCGCGCAGCGACTAGTCGCGCTCGCCCAGTGCGCGGATGCGCTTCTCGGCGAGCTCCATGAACGCGCGCGTGGCGGGCGAGACGTGCGCGTTGCGGCGCGTGACGAACGCGAAGGTGTCGACCAGCGGCGGTTCGAAGGCGACGCTCTGCAGGCGCCGCGCGAAGCCGCGGCCGAGCGCGATCCGGCTCGCCGCGATCGTGTCGCCAAGCCCGCGGGCGGCGAGGTCCAGCGCGGCCTCGAGGTACTCGACCTCGATCACGGGCTCGATCGTCACCCCCGCTCGCTGCGCGCGCTCGGCGAGCTGGCGCCGCGTGGGGTCGCTCCAGCCGAAGCGCGCGTCGTAGAGGATCAGCGGCATCTCGGCGAGGCGCTCGATGGTCATCGGCTCGCGGACCTTCTCCTCGTCACGGCTCATGAAGAGGATGTCGTCGTGGATCGCCGCTCGCACGTCGAGGCCGCGGTCGTCGATCGGGAGCACGATCAGCCCGGCCTCGAGCCGGCCCTCGCGGACGGCGTCGGCGACCTCGGAGGAGTTCTGGCCGATCAGCCGCACCTTGACGGCGGGATAGCGCGAGCGGAAGTCCTGCACGAGGTCTGAGAGCAGGTAGTAGGGGGCGTTGCCGAAGGTCCCGAACGAGGCGGTCCCTCCGGTGAGCGTGCGCACCTCGCGCACCGAGTCCGCGGCCTGCTGAGCGGCGGCGAGCGTGCGCTCGGCCTCGGGGACCAACAGCCGGCCGGCCTCGGTGAGCTCGAGGCCACGGCCCCCGCGCGCGAACAGCGCCACCCCGAGCTCGGCCTCGAGCCGGCGGATCTGCTCCGACAGGCTCGGCTGGGCCATGTGCAGCGTCTCGGCGGCGGCGGAGAAGGACCCGTGGCCGGCCGCGGCGAGGAAGTAGGTGAGCTGCTGGAGAGTCATAGGTTCTTCCTTCTGACCTAAGAGTCAACCAAGCCTACGACAATGCCGCACAATGTCCGATACTGCTCACATGATCACTCTCATCTCCATAGCGGCCCTGGGGTTGGTCGACGTTCTCGCCCTGAAGTACGGCGCGGAGTCCCGCCCGTTCTTCGACGAGCGTCGCCCGCTCTAGGCACCATGCCCGACCCACATACCCCGGAGCCCCTGCAGTCGCGAGCATGACGCGCGAACGCGAGGGGCTCCTTCTCTGCCTGGCCTCGGCCACCGGCTTCGGAACGATGCCGATCCTGGCCAAGCAAGCCTACGCCGCCGGGCTCGAGGTCTCGACCCTGCTGGCCGTGCGCTTCGTCATCGCCGCAGCGCTGCTGTGGGCGATCGTGGCCGTCCGCCGCGCGGGCGTCGGCTCCGCGCGCGCTCTGCTCGCGGGCGCCGGCCTCGGGCTGGTCGGCTACTCGCTGCAGGCCGGGCTGTTCTTCTTCGCGCTGACGCGAATCGACGCGGGCCTTGCCTCGCTGCTGCTCTACGCCTATCCCGCGCTCGTGACCGCGGGGGCGATCGCGCTGCGCCGCGAGCGCTTCAGCCGCCGCCGCGCGGGCGCGCTGTCGGTCGCCTCGGCCGGCGTCGCGCTCGTGCTGCTCGGCGGCGGCGTGGCCTCCGGCGGGATCGACGCCGCCGGCGCGCTGCTCGCGCTCGGCGCCGCCGCGGCCTACACGGTCTACATCCTGTCCTCCGACGCGGTGTCGCGGCGGATCGCCCCCTTGAGCTTCGCGGCCGCCATCTGCACCGGGGCGACCGTGACCTTCGTGGCCGGCGCGCTGGCACTGGGGCAGCTCGGGCCGGGCGACGTGACCGCCGAGGGGCTGGGCTGGGCCGCCGCGCTGGCCGCCTTCTCGACCGTGATGCCGATCGTCTGCTTCTTCGCCGGCCTCGGGCGCATCGGCGCCTCCTCGGCCTCGATCGTCTCGACCGTCGAGCCCCCGATCACGGTCGGACTGGCGTTCCTGGTGTTCTCCGAGCGCCTCGGCGCCGTCCAGCTCATCGGCGGCGCGCTCGTCCTGAGCGCGGTCGTGCTGCTGCAGTGGCGCCACGGGCCTCAGCGCAGGCGCTCGAGCAGCTCGGCCTCGCGCGCGGCGGCCAGCCCCGTCACCTGATTCTCCGCGCGCCAGTCGCCGAGAGCCTCGCCCTGCTCGAGCCAGGCCCGGGTGTCGGCGACCGTCTCGCCGAGCGGGCGCGGGAGCAGGCCCGCCGCCTTCGCGCGCCCGCCGGCCATCCCGTAGAGGCCCTTCAGCTCCGGGATCGGCCACAGCGGCAGTGCGTCCCACGGCTCCTCGAGCGCCTCGGCGACCTGGTCCCCGTCGACCCACACGAGCTCGGCCTGCGAGCCGGCCGCGGCGTTGCCGGCCTCGAGCAGCTCGCCCCACGTCGCCGAGCCCGGCTCAGCGATCGCGTTGAACGCGCCGGCGCTGCGCGCCGCGGCCATGTCGAGCATCCAGGCGGCGAGGTCGCGCGCGTCGATCAGCTGAATCGGCGCGTCCTGCGGGCCGGGCGCGAGCACCTCGCCGCCGGCGGCCAGGCGGTGCAGCCACCAGGGCAGCCGGCCGATGTTCTCGTGCGGGCCGACGATCACCCTGCCCGCGCGTGCAGCACCCGCCCGGGCAGCGCCTCCTCCGCGGCGCGCTCGCAGGCCGCCTTGAGCGGCCCGTACTCGCGCTCGTCGCCTTCGAACAGCGGCGAGCCCTCGTCGACCGGGCGCTCGGGCCAGTCGCTGTAGGCCGAGCCCGAGGAGACGAAGCCGTAGTGCTCGATCGCCGGCGCGAGCAGCTTCGCGGACGCGGCGACGTGCTCGGGTTCGAAGCCGCAGGTGTCGATCACCGCATCCCACGCCCGGCCCTCCAGGGGCGAGAGGTCCTTGGTGCGATCGCCGATCAGCGACTCGACCGCGCCGCCGAAGGCATCGGGATTGTGGAGGCCGCGGTGGAAGATCGTGACCTCGCAGCCGCGCGCCAGCGCCTGCTCGACCACCGCGCGCCCGAGGAACACCGTCCCACCGATGACCAGCAGCCTCATACGTCCTCCTCGATCAGCTCGATGCCGAGCTCGGCCGCGAACGCGCCCGCGAGCTCGACGATGTCATCCCAGCGCATCCGCGCCCCGCGCAGTGCCGAAGCGCCGTGCAGCCCCTCCAGGCGGCACCCGTCGAACACCGCTCCCTCGAGCCGCGCGTTGCGCAGCTCGGCCTCGGTCAGATCGCAGCGCTCGAAGCGCGCGCCGCGCAGGTCGGCGTCGGACAGGTCGGCCTGCGCGAGCAGGCAGTCGCGGAAGACGGCGCCCTCCAGGCGTGCGGCACGCAGGCTGACGAGGTCGGCGCGGCAGTCGGCGAACAGGACGTGGCGGCCGCTGGAGTCGCGAAGGTCCAGGCCCGTGAGCCGGCAGCCGTGCAGCTCGGTGGCGACCCACTCGCTGCGCGGCGCCTCGACGTTGGTGAGGCTGCACTCGCCCAGGCGGGTGCCCTTGAGCGACCAGCGGGGCAGCCGCGAGCCCGCCAGCTCGACGCGATCGAGGCGCAGGTCGCGCAGCTCCACCGCCTCGGCCTCGGTCCGCGCCAGGTCGAGGTCCTCCCAGTGTTCGTCCTCGTATCGGACGTGCGCCTCCACCGGCCGGAGTCTAGGATCGAGCCGGTCGTGGCGCTCCCGCTCAAGCCCCCGGTCCTCCCCCAGCTCGCCAAGACCGCCAGGACGTTGCCCCAGGGCGCAGGCTGGGTCTATGAGCCCAAGTGGGACGGCTTTCGCTGCATCGCCTTCGTCGAGGGCGGCTCGGCCTACCTGCAGTCGCGCAACGGCCGCCCACTGACTCGCTACTTCCCCGAGCTGCGCTTCCCCGAGGGCCGTTACGTGCTCGACGGCGAGATCGTCCTGTTCGACGAGCGCGGCCGCCAGGACTTCGACGCGCTCGGCCAGCGCGTGCACCCCGCGGAGTCGCGGGTGAAGATGCTCTCCGAGAGAACGCCCACGCGCTTCATCGCCTTCGACCTGCTCGCCGTCGAGGACGAGACGCTGCTCGAGCTGCCCCAGAGCGAGCGCCGCGCGCGCCTCGAGCAGCTCGTCGCCGCGCCCGTCGACCTCACCCCCGCCACCACCGACCCGGCCGAGGCCCAGCCCTGGCTCCAGGACTCCGAGGGGGTCATCGCCAAGCGCCAGGAGGCCGGCTACCACCCGGGCGAGCGCGTGGGCATGGTCAAGATCAAGCGCGTACGCACGATGGACGCCGTCGTCCACGGCTGGCGCCCCGGCAAGGAGGAGGGCACGCTCGGCTCGCTCACGCTCGCCCTCTACGGGGAGGACGGGCGACTATGCGAGGTCGGCCACACGTCCGGCTTCACCGCCAAGCAGAAGCGCGAGCTGCCGGCCTTCCTCGCGCCGTACGAGACCGGCGAGCGCTTCACCGGCGAGCCGAGCCGCTGGAACAACACGCGCGAGCTGCAGGGCGTCGTGCTTCGCCCCGAGCTGGTCGTCGAGGTCACCTTCGACCACACGAGCAACTCGCGCATCCGCCACGGGGCGAAGATCGTGCGCTGGCGCGAGGACAAGGACGCGCGCGACTGCACGATGGACCAGCTGGATCAGTAGCCGCTAGCGCGGGTGCATGGCGTCCATGCCGTCGCGCAGCGCCGCGCGGTCGAACTGCGCGGGGAGCAGCGGCTGGGCGCGGTAGGAGAAGCCGTTGTCGAGCCTGAGCGTCAGCACCGGCTCGCCGGCCGGGGTGAGCTCGGTGATCACCGGGGTGCTGCCCCACGACATCACCCAGTCGCCGCCGGGCAGCCGGCGGGCGCTGCCGCAACAGAACGTGCTCGGGACACGGCTGTCCGTCACCTGCTCGAGCCACGTGGCCGTGCCGGTGAGCGGGTCCACGCGGTAGCGGACCGCGCGCGGGGGCCGCGACTGCTGCGCGCCGTTCTCGTGCACGGTCAGCGTCCCGTCAGGAAGCACGCGCGCGTCGTGCTGACCGCCGAAGTTCGCCGAGCCGATGGGATCGCCCACGAAGGCCAGGCTCTCGGGCCGATGGGTCCCGCCCAGCTTCCAGCCGATGCCGCCGTCGCTGCGCCTGATGCGGTACACGGCGTCCAGGTGCCGCGCCGAGAGCACGATGGCGTCGCCGTCCTGCTCGGCGGAGTTGAGGTGAACGAGGTCGTAGACCGGGCGCCCGTCGTAGGTGGTCTGCAGCCCGGCGAGCGGCCACTCGCCGCTCTCGGCGACGTTGATGTGGTCCTTGCTGCTCCATCGCCACACCTCCTCGCCGGCGGGCGTGACCTCCTGGAGCTCGCCGTCGAGCACTTCGGCGTCAGACGGGCCGCCGATCGAGGACAGATCCGCGTGCTGGCGCGGCGCATAGGCCAGCACCAGGTAGTCGCCGTTGGGCAGCTGCTGGATGTCGTGCGTGTCCACGCCGGCCCCGGTACCCTGCAGCGAGCCGAGGTCGGTGCCGTCGAGCCGCAGGTGGTCGAAGGAGGCGGTGGAGAACGATGCACCGGTCGAGCGCCCGATCACCATGGTGCCGTCGGGCAGCAGCTTCGTGTCCAGTAGGCCGCCGGCGACCACGCTGCGCCACCACACGGGCACGCCCTCGGCGTCGGCCACCACGGCAAACCGCGCGCTTCCGTGCGCCGCGGTGAACACGAGCCCGCCGACCTGCGGGTCGCCGTCGCGCTGCACGCTCCAACCCGGGAAGTCAGCGGGCACGCAGCGCACCGAGTAGGTCTGCGACCCGCTCTCTCCCTTGGTGCGGAACCGGAACGCCTGGTCGGCGCGCAGCGGCACGTCTTCGCTCACCGCGCCCGTGCGGGCGGGCCCGCCGTCGACCGCGAGCGAGCGCCCCTCGGGGACACTGGCGACCAGGTCGACCTGGCTGCCGGGCTCGCACTCGACGGTGTAGTCGGGCGTCGCCGGATCGAACGCCGGCCGCAGCGGCGGGTCGGTCCTCAGCGCGACCGGCGGAGGGGTCGTGACCGCGGGGGCGGAGGGCGCGGGGGCGGAGGGTGCGGGCGCAGGCACCGCGGGCGCCGCTGCGGGAGGCGCCGTGCGGAGCGTCGCGGCGCCCACGCGCCGCTGCCCGGAGCGCACCTCGACTCGCACGAACGGCGCGCGCGCCGAGTGCAGAGCGACGCGCACCGTGTGCACGCCGCGCGGCAGCCTGCGCACGGCGCGCGCCGCCGGCCGCGGACGGCTGCAGCGCGCGTCCGCGCAGCGCAGCAGCGAGAGCGTGACGCGCGGCGCGCGGATCCGCGCGTAGCCGCGCACGGCGACCGTCGTCGCCTCAGGCGTCGAGGTGGCCTGGAGCACCAGCCGCAGCGAGAGGCCCCGCGTGCGGACGTCGAGCCGGCGCGCGTCGGCGGCATGCGTCGGCGCGGCCGGCAGCCACAGCGCCATGGCCGCGGTGAGGACGCGGACTGCCCTCACTGGATGGCGGGCAGCCCGTCGAGGCTCTCGGCGTTGTTGGCCGCCTTGTAGCGCTCGTAGGCGTCCGGCCCCTGGGTGCGCAGGCGCTTCTCCGCCGCCAGGCGCAGGTGTGGCCGCTCGCCCTCGTAGCTCATGAGCGGCACGCCGTACCCGCACGAGTCGGCAACGCGCGTGACCTCGACCTCGACGATCGCGCGGCGCGCCTCGAGGGCGGAGGGAAGCTCGAAGCCCAGCGCGGCGAAGCGCGCCTCGAAGCCGTCGGCGCCCGCCGGCAGCACCTCGGCGCGTCCGTGCAGGCGCAGGATCCGCGGCGGCCCTTCGAACGCGCAGAGCATGACCACGATGCGGCCGTTCTCGCGCAGGTGGGCGATCGTCTCCGCGCCGCTGCCGACGACGTCCAGGTAGGCGAGGCTGTGGGGCCCGGTCACGCGCAGCGTGCCGATCGGGCCCTTCGGCGACACGTTGACGTGGCCGTCGGCGTCCAGCGGCGCGGTGCCGACGAAGAACAGCGATTGACGGGCGATCCAGTCCGCGAGCCGCTCGTCGATCCCGTCGAAGACCTTGGCCATCAGGTGTCGCTCCGCGCCCGGCTCGGCTGCACCCGCTTGGGCTCGCCCGGCTGCTTGGCGAAGTGCGGCGGCCACGGCGCGTCTTCGAGCCCGCGCTCCTCGGCGTCGGCGTGCGCGAGGGCGAGCAGCGAGTCCAGCGAGCCGGCGTGCTCGTCGATGTCGGCGCTGGGGTCCCCGACGTCCGCGAGGCGAGCGGGCACGGTACGGATCGTGAACTCGCTCGGGTCGCACTCGGGCACCTCCTCCCAGCTGAGGTGGCAGGCGACGCGCGCGTCGGCCACCGGGCGCACGCTGTAGCCCGCGGCGACCGTGTGGTCCTTGGCGTTCTGGTTGTAGTCGACGAACACGGCGTCGGGCGGGCGCTCCTCCTTCCACCACTTCGAGGTCGCCAGCCCCTCGCTCCGGCGCTCGACCTCGCGCGCGAGCGCGAGCGCGGCCGCGCGCACCGTCGTGAAGTCCCAGCGCTGCTCGATCCGGACCATGATGTGCATCCCGCGCGAGCCCGAGGTGCGCGGGAAGCCGAGCAGGCCGTGCTCGCGCAGCACCTCGCCGGCGAGAAGCGCGACCTTGCGCACGCGGTCCCAGCCGGCCTCGGGCATCGGGTCGATGTCGACGCGCAGCTCGTCGGGGTGGTCGAGGTCCGAGCGGCGCACCGGATGCGGATTCCAGTCGACGTTGCCGAGCGAGACGCCCCACAGCAGGTGCGAGGCGTCGACGGGCACGAGCTCCTCGGCACTGCGGCCGCTCGGGAACTTCAGGACGACGGTCTCGAGCCAGTCGGGGCGCTTGTCGGGGACGCGCTTCTGGTAGATCGGCTTCGTGTCGATGCCCCCGGGGAAGCGCTTGAGCATCGTCGGGCGCTCGCGCAGGTGGTTGAGCAGCGCGTCGGCGCAGTCGACCGAGTAGCGGGCGAGGTCGCCCTTGGTCACCCCTGCCTGCGGGAAGTAGACCTTGTCGGGGTTCGAGAGCCGGACCTCGCGGCCGTCGAGCTCGAAGGTGAGGTACTCGGTCACGAGCGCAAGCCTGACACGATGCGGGGATGCTCGGCATCCCGGAGCGTCCCGTGCTCGTCGCCCCCGACTCCTTCAAGGGGACCTTCCGGGCTGCCGAGGTGGCCGGCGCGATCGGTCGCGGGCTCGAGCGCGCCGGGCTGATGCCGCCCGAGCTAATGCCGCTGGCCGACGGCGGCGACGGCACGCTGGACGCGCTGCTGGTCAACCTCGGCGGCGAGACGGCGTCCGCTCGCGTGCGCGATCCGCTGGGCCGCGTGATCGAGGCCGGCTACGGGCTGCTGGAGGACGGCGGCACGGCGCTGATCGAGATGGCGGCCGCGAGCGGCCTGTCGCTGGTGGCCGAGGCCGAGCGCGACGCCTGGGCGGCGAGCACGTACGGCACCGGCGAGCTGATCGTCGACGCGGTGGGCCGCGGGGCGCGGGTGATCCTCATGGCGGTCGGCGGGTCGGCGACCACCGACGGGGGCGCCGGGGCGCTCGCGGCAATCGACGACGGCGGCGGCCTGCGCGGCGCGCGGATCGTCGTGCTCTGCGACGTGACCACGCCGTGGGAGCGCTGCGCAGAGGTCTACGGGCCCCAGAAGGGCGCCGGGCCCGAGGAGGTGCGGCGTCTCGCCGAGCGGCTGGATGCGCTCGCGGCGACGCTCCCGCGCGACCCGCGCGGGCTGGCGATGACCGGCGCGGCGGGCGGGCTCTCGGGCGGGCTGTGGGCCGCGCACGGCGCCGTGCTCGAGCCCGGAGCGCCGTGGATCCTCGACGAGCTCGGCTTCGACGCGCGGATGCGCACGGCGCGCGCGGTGATCACCGGCGAGGGGCGGCTCGACCAGCAGACGCTGCAGGGCAAGCTCGTCGGCGAGGTCGGCTCGCGCACGCGCCAGGCGGGCGTGCCGCTGCACGCGATCGTCGGCTCCGACGGGCTCGACGCGTTCGGCAAGCGCATGATCGACCTCCAGCGCGTATACGAGGCGACGACGCTCGAGGAGATCGCGGCCGTGGCCGAGCGCCTCGGCGAGGCGCTGGCGACCGGGGCGGCCTGAGCGCTCAGGGGTAACGAGGCCTCCGGCGCCGGGTAACTCCCCCGAATGCCGCCCCGCCCGCAACTGGCGCTGCCGGCGCCCGCGACGCGGCGCGCGGTCGTCGTGGGCGCCGGGTCGTTCGGCACCGCGGTCGCCGTGCTGCTCGCCCGCGGGGGCTTTCGCACCACGCTGCAGGCGCGTACCTCCGAGCAGTGCGAGGTGCTCAACGAGCACCGCGAGAACCGCGTCTACCTCCCAGACGTGCCGTTTCCGCGCGAGCTGCGCATCGAGACCGTCGACGCGGGCCTTGCGCGCGCGGACTACGTGTTCCTCGGCGTGCCCTCGAGCGGCCTGGGCGAGGTGATCGGCGGGCTGCGCGAGGCCGGGCTGCCGCGGCGCACCCCCGTGGTCTCGCTCGCCAAGGGCCTCGTGCCGCCGCACGGGATCGCGCCGACCGTCCTGCTCGCGGCCAACTTCGGCCCCAGCCGCGTGGCCTGCATCGGCGGCCCCGCGCACGCCCGCGAGATGGTCACCGAGGGAGCCGGGCTCGTGGCCGCCTCGGTCGACGAGCGCCTCGCGCACATGATCGCGAGCGTGTTCCTGCGCGCCGGGGTGGTCTGCGAGCAGTCCAGTGACCCGATCGGGGTCGAGCTGGCGGGGGCCGCCAAGAACGCCGCCGCGCTGGCCGCGGGCGCGACGGAGGCGCAGGGGCTCAACGCGGCCGGCGCCGCCGCCGGGCACATCTTCCTCGAGGTCTGGCGCTACGCCGAGCAGCAGGGCGCGCGGCCGGAGTCGATGATCGGGCTGGCCGGCACCGGGGACCTCGTCGGCACCGCGCTGGCGCCCCAGAGCCGCAACCGCCGCGCGGGCGAGCTGCTGGCCCACGGCGTGCCGGCCGCGGAGATCCCCGACCGCATCGGGCAGGCCGTCGAGGCGCTCGACCTGGTCCCGCTGCTGGCCGCGGCGCTGGCGCGCGCCGGCATCGAGGCGCCGGTCACCAACGCGCTGAACCGGCTGATCTCCGGCGACCTGCCGCTCGACGAATGGGTCGCGCAGGTGCGCGCGACCGTCCCGCCGCCCGCGCGCTTCGGCTCGCGCGTCGCATTCGCCCGCTGGTGGCAGCGGATGCGCGTCCGCTTTAGCCGTCGCTGACGGGGCGCTTACCCGCTCTTTGCGGAGCTGCGCCAGCATGCTCGGGCATGAACCGGCTCTCGAATGTCCTCTACGTCTTCCTCGGTGCCCTCGCGGTCGGCGTGGTCGTCGCCGCACTGGCGCTGACCGGCGCCCTGCCAAAGCGCGTCGAGCGCGTGCAGGCCACGACCCCCGGCACGGCACCGGCCGCCACCACGGCTCCGGCCGCCACACCCGCGGCCACGAGCGCGACGGCGTCCTCGAGCGTCGCCGACATCTACGCGCGGGTCTCCCCCGGGGTCGTCTTCGTATCCTCGCCCCGGGCCGGCGGGACCGCCACGGGCTCGGGCTTCGTGCTGGACCGCGCGGGCCGGATCGTCACCAACGACCACGTCGTCGAAGGCGGCAGCCGCTTCACGGTCCGCTTCGGCAAGGAGGGCAACCCGCTGCCGGCGAAGCTCGTGGGCAAGGACCCCTCCAGCGACCTTGCGGTGCTCAAGATCGATCCGGGCAAGGTCAGCGGCGGCCTGAAGCCGCTGACCCTCGCGGCCGCCGGCGGGCTGCGCCCCGGCCAGGCGACGATCGCCATCGGCAGCCCGTTCGGCCTCAGCGGGACGGTGACCACCGGGATCGTCTCGGCGCTGGACCGTGAGATCCGCTCCCCCAACGGCTTCTCGATCCCGGGCGCCGTCCAGACCGACGCGGCGATCAACCCGGGCAACTCCGGCGGCCCGCTGCTCGACTCCCGGGGCGAGGTGATCGGCGTCAACTCGCAGATCGCCACCGGCGGCAACGCCAACAGCGGCGTGGGCTTCGCCGTCCCATCCGCCACCGTCAAGAACGTGGTGCCCAAGCTGATCGCCGACGGCAAGATCGACCGCGCCTACCTCGGTCTCGCCAGCACCGAGGACCCGTCGCGGCCGGGCGCGCTCGTGCGCACCGTCAACCGCGGGACGCCGGCCGACCGCGCCGGGGTGCGAGTGGGCGACCTCGTCACCGCGATCGACGGCAAGAGCGTGCGCAACCCGTCCGACCTCGGCGGAGCCGTGAACGCGTTCAAGCCGGGGAAGACCGTGGCGCTCTCGATCCGCCGCGGCAACGCCACCCAGACGGTGCGCGTCAAGCTCGGCAACCGCCCCGAAACGTCCGTTCAGCAGGGCTGACCCGCATGGCCTCCTACTCTGAAGGCATGACCGACGACCTGCGCCTGCGCGCGATCGACGACGAGCAGGACCCCGCCCGCGAGGCGCACATCGCGCTCGAGGCCACGATGTTCGAGGTCAAGCGCGTGATCGTCGGCCAGGAGGCGATGCTCGAGCGGCTTCTGGTCGCGCTGCTCGCCGGTGGCCACGTCCTGCTCGAGGGCGTGCCCGGCCTGGCCAAGACGCTGACCGTCAAGACGCTGGCCGACGCGCTCGGGGGCGCCTTCAAGCGCCTCCAGTTCACGCCCGACCTCGTGCCCGCCGACCTCGTCGGGACGCGCATCTACCGCCAGGACACCGGGGGCTTCGACACCGAGCTCGGCCCCGTGTTCTGCAACTTCCTGCTCGCCGACGAGATCAACCGCGCGCCCGCCAAGGTCCAATCGGCGCTGCTCGAGGTCATGCAGGAACGCCAGGTCACGATCGGCCACGACACCCACTACGTGCCCACGCCGTTCCTCGTGCTCGCGACGCAGAACCCGATCGAGTCCGAGGGCACCTATCCGCTGCCCGAGGCGCAGGTCGACCGCTTCATGTTCAAGCTCGTGGTCGGCTACCCCGACGCGCGCGACGAGGTCGCGGTGGTCGAGCGCTCGCTCGGCTCCGGCGCCGACGTGCGCGAGGTGCTCTCGCCGGCCGCGCTGGCCCACCACCAGCTCGCCGCCCGCGCGGTCTACGTCGACCGTCGCGTGATGGAGTACGCCGTCGCGCTGACGACCGCGACGCGCGAGCCCGGCGCGGAGGGCTGGGTCGAGTTCGGCGCCAGCCCGCGCGGCTCAATCAACCTCGTGCACGCCGGCCGCGCGCTGGCGCTGCTGCGCGGGCGCGACTACGTGCTGCCCTCCGACGTGCGCGACCTCGCCCGCGACGTGCTGCGCCACCGGCTCGTGCTCACCTACGAGGCGCTCGCCGCCGGCGTCGACGCCGACCGCGTGCTCGACGACGTGCTCGAGCGCGTGCGCATGCCGCACATCGAGCTCTCGGACCACAACCACCGCTGACGTGAGCTTCCGCGAGCCGCTGCTGCTGCTCGGGCTGCTGCTGATCCCGCTGGCCGTGCTCGCCTACCTGCGCGCCCAGCGCCGGCGGCGGCGCTACGCGGTGCGCTACACCAACGTCGACGTGCTCGCGAAGGTCGCGGGACGCAGCTGGGGCCGTCACGTCCCCGCCGCGCTGGCGCTGCTGGCGCTCGCCGTGCTGCTGATCGGCCTCGGCCGGCCGGAGCGCACGGTCGCCGCGACCCAGCGCCAGGGGACGGTGGTGATGGTGACCGACACGTCGGGCTCGATGCAGACCGACGACGTGCCGCCGAGCCGGCTCGCCGCCGCGCAGGGCGCTGCGCGCGCACTCTCGAAGAAGCTGCCGGCCGAGTTCCGCCTCGGCCTGGTCACGTTCAACTCCGTCGCCGAGCAGCAGGTGGCGCCGACGACCGACCGCGGGCTGATCGACGCCGCGGTGGCGAACCTGCGCGTGCACGGCGCGACCGCGATGGGCGACGGGCTCCAGCTCGGGCTGCGCAGCGCGCGCGTGCCGATCACCGACGCCAACGGGCGCCCGCAGCGGCTGCCCGCGGCGCTCGTGCTGCTCTCCGACGGCAAGAGCACGCGCGGCGTCGCCGACCCGGTCGACGTCGCGGACGAGGCCAAGAAGCTGAAGATCCCCGTCTACGCGATCGCGCTCGGGACCCAGAGCGGCGTGCTGACCCGCAACGGCCACTCCGAGCGCGTGCCGCCCGACCTCGTGACGCTGCGCGACATCGCGGAGACCACGCGCGGGCGCTTCTTCGTCGCGCCGAGCGCCGCGCGGCTGGCGACGATCTACGAGAACCTCGGCGCGAAGTTCTCCACGCGGCGGGTCAAGCAGGAGGTCACCTCGGCGTTCGCCGGGGGCGCGCTCGTGCTCCTGCTCGCCGGCGGTGTCCTCTCGCTCCTGCGCACCGGGCGGCTGCCGTGAGCCGCGCGCGCGTGTCGGTGCACGCCCCGGAGCGCACGCCCGCGCGCCCAGGCCCAGGCCCGATCCCGCCGACGGTCCTGCGCTCGCTGGACCTCGCGATGCTGCGCCGCGTCGAGAGCCTGATCCCGGGCGAGCACCTGACCCCGCAGGTCGGCAGCGGCACCGAGCTGGCGATGGTGCGCCCCTACCGGCCGGGCGACGACGTGCGCCACATGGACTGGAACGTGACCGCGCGCATGAACGAGCCGCACGTGCGCGTGCACGTCGGCGAGCGCGCGCTGACCGTGTGGCTGCTGCTCGACGTCTCGGCCTCGATGACCTTCGGCACCGCCGACCGGCGCAAGGCCGACGTGGCCGAGGGCGTCGCGCTGGCGATCGGCCACGTGGCCACGCGCCGCGGCAACCGGCTGGGCGTGATCGGCCTCGGCGGCGGCGAACCGCGCGTGCTGCGCCCGCGCCAGGGCCGCCTCGGCCTGCTCGCGCTGCTGGCCGAGCTGCGCCACGAGCCCGAGGAGGACGGCGCGGGCGCGACGTCGCTCGGCGCCGCCATCGCGCGCACGGCCGCGCTGGCGCGCGTGCGCGGGCTGGTCGTGATCGTCTCGGACTTCCGCGGCCCGCGCGACTGGGAGGGGCCGCTGAAGGCGCTGCGCGCCCGTCACGGCGTGCTCGCGGTCGAGGTGGGCGACCCGCGCGAGCTCGAGCTGCCGTCGGTCGGCGACCTCTGGCTCACCGACCCTGAGACCGGCCGGCAGATCATCGTGAACACGAGCCGGCGGCGCGTCCGCGAGCGCTTCGCGGCGGCCGCCGCCGAGGAGCGCGAGGAGGTGCGCGCCGCGCTGCGGCGCGCGGGCACCGACCACCTCGTGCTCTCCACCGGCGGTGACTGGCTGCGCGACCTCGCGACGCACCTGCGCCGCGGCGAGGCCGGCGGGCGGAGGCGCGCGGCATGAGCTTCGCCGAGCCGACGCTGCTGGCCGGGCTGATCCTGGTCCCGCTCGCCGCCGCGATCTACTGGACCATGCAGCGCCGCCGCCGCAGCGAGGCGGCGCGCTTCGGCAACCCGGCGCTGCTCGGCGGCCTCGTCACCGCCGCGCCCGGCTGGCGCCGCCACCTGCCGCCGCTGCTGCTGCTGATCGCGCTCGCGGTGCTCGTGCTCGCGCTCGCGCGGCCGCAGCGCACCGTGGCGGCCCCGCAGCGCCAGGGGACGGTGATGATGGTCACCGACGTCTCGGGCTCGATGCGCGCGAGCGACGTCGCCCCGGATCGCCTGACCGCCGCCGTCGAGGCGGGCCAGACGCTTGCCGACAAGCTGCCCGAGTCCTTCCGCCTCGGGCTCGTCTCCTTCTCGGAGTTCGCCCAGCAGGACGTCGCGCCGACCACCGACCGCGGTCCGGTCAAGGCCGCACTCAGGAACCTGGTCGCCGACGGCGGCACCGCCATGGGCGACGGGCTGCGGCGCGGCATCGAGGCGGCGCGGACCCCCGTGCTCAACAAGGACGGCACCGGCCTGCGCCGCCTGCCCTCGGTGATCGTGCTGCTCTCCGACGGCAAGAACACCTCGGGCCGGCTCTCGCCGCTCGACGTCGCCCGCCAGGCGCGCGACCTGAAGATCCCGATCTACGCGGTCGCGCTCGGCACCGCCGACGGAGCGATCGAGCTCACCGACCCGCGCTCGGGCTTCACGCAGACGGTGCCGGTCCCGCCCGACCCCGAGACGCTGCGCGAGGTCGCCCGCATCACCGGCGGGCGCTTCTTCGCGACCGCCAAGAAGGCCGAGCTCGAGTCGATCTACGCGAACCTCGGCACGCGGCTCTCCTCCCGCCAGGAGAAGCGCGAGACGACCGTGTTCTTCGCGGGCGGGGCGGCGTTGCTGCTTGTACTGGGCGGCGCACTGAGCGTCAGCTGGTTCGGACGGCTCGTATGAGCGGCCCGCGTTAGTCTGCCGCCTTCGCAACCTTCGGAAGGGGTCTGAATGCGGCGTCTCGTCGCCCTCGCCGTCTCGCTGACGGCGCTCGTGATCGCCGCACCGGCCGGCGCCATCACCAACGGCACAGCCGACGGCGGCGCGCATCCGAACGTCGGCGGCCTCGTCGCGCCGACGGCGTACTCCGACGGGACCTACATCTACTGCTCGGGCACGCTCATCTCGCCGACCGTATTCCTGACCGCCGCGCACTGCGCGACCGACGGCGAGCGCGTCGCGGTGACCTTCTCCACCGCCTACAAGGCCGGCGACAAGGTCTACTACGGCACGTTCCACGCGGACCCGCTCTACAACCAGCGCACGAGCGACCCGCACGACATCGCGGTGGTCGTGCTCGACACCGCGGTCAAGGGCATCACGCCCGCCAAGCTCCCCGCGGCCAATTCGCTCTCGAACCTCTCGGGCAGCCAGCAGTTCACCTCCGTCGGCTACGGCGCCTACCAGGTGACCAACGGCCCCGGCGGCCACCAGTACCTCTACAACGATGTCCGCGGGGTCGCGACGGGGACGCTGAACTCGACCAACCCGTCGTGGCTGCGGATCTCGATGAACCCGTCGACCGGGAACGGGGGCACGTGCTACGGCGACTCAGGCGGGCCGAACTTCCTCGGCACCACGAACATCATCGCCGCGATCACGATCACCGGCGACGCGGTCTGCCGCTCGACCAACGTGGACTACCGGCTCGACACGGCGTCGGCGCGGGCGTTCCTCGGGCAGTACGTGAAGCTCCCGTAGGTCAGCCGCTCGACGCGAGGGCGGAGGCGATCGTTGCGACGGTCGCCTCCGGCTCCTCGACGATCCGGCGCCAGGTGAGCCTCAGCACGCGGTGGCCGTGGGCCAGGTGGGTGGCGTCGCGGCGGCGGTCGCGCTCGAAGGCGGCGCGGGTGGAGTGCACCGTGTAGCCGTCGACCTCGACCACGAGGCGGTGGCTCGGCCACAGGAGGTCGACCTCGAAGCCGTGCAGCATGACGTTCGTCTGTGGCTTCGCGAGGCGCGCGGCGCGGATCAGGGCGAGCACGCGCTTCTCCGCTTCGGAGCGGGTGAGCTGGGGGTCGGTGTGCGTGGCGGCTTGGAGGCTTCGTGCCCCTCGGTGGGTCGTCGCGAACGGCGCTATGAAGGGGGTGCAGCCGGGGAGGCGCAGGACCTGCGCCTCGTTGACCGCGCGTTCGAGCTCGGCGGCCGGGAGGACGGTCGCGAGGTCGAGGAGGGTGCGAACCGGCGTCGTGGTCGGGATCCCGTGGCGGATCGTCACCTCACCGGGGGTGAGGTTGGCGCGATGGACGCGGATGCCTGGGCGGTGACGGGCCTGTCTGGGGACGGTGACGACGATCGGGCCGTGAGATTCCGGTCTGATCCCATGGAGCACTGCCGCGGCGCCGTGGCTCACCGCGGCGCCGTCTCCACAGGCGAGCACGGCGGCCATGAAACGGGTCAACGGCGCATTGAGGGGACCGACGACGTAGACGCCTCGGTGGACACGCTGCAGCCAGCCGCACGCGACGCGGTGTGCGATTTCGTGGTGCGTGAAGCCTGCGTCGGCGAGGGCGAGCACGGAGATCGCGCCGTGCTGGCGCGCGGCGAGATTGGTGACCATGCGCTCCGAATCGGGAGGCGGCACAACGTCACATCCACCCAGCCGATTCGAGCCAAGCGTGACGTTCGTCGCCCCGGATCGGCATAACGTCACGCGCGCACCTCCGACCCGCGGACGAGTGACATTGTGACTCTCCCACCGGCACAAGGTCACGCTGGCCCGGATGGTGCCCCGACGAGTGACCTTCTGCCGCCCACACGCCGCGCACCCTCCCTCACCGGCCGCCGTTCGCCCCGCCCCGGCACAGACTCGGCACACACCCGCGCGCGTTCCTCAGCGGCCCTCCGCCAACTCGGTGATGACCGCCTCGTACACCCCCGTGCCGTTGCGCCCCTCCGCCACGCGCACGTTCGCGCGCGAGGCCGCCTCGGCGCGCAGCGAGGGGTCGCGCTCGAGCGCGTTGGCCACCAGCCAGAACGCGCCCACGACGTCGGCGGCCCCGAGGTCCTCGCGCGAGTCGCCGACGGCGATGCACTCCTCGGGCGCGTAGCCGCGCGACTGCATGTGGCGCGCCACCGCGCGGGCCTTCGAGGCCGCGCGCGGGATCAGGTGGTAGGCGCGCCAGCCCGGCGCCTCCCGCACGCCGCCGTTGTCGACCAGCCGCAACGCCCCGTGCCCCTCCTCGACGAGCAGTTCGTCTGCCTCACCGGCGTCCACGTCGCCCCGGAACAGGTGCGACACCTCGCGGCCGAGATGCCAGGGATCGAGGTACTCCAACCGGCCCGCGTACCGAGTCAGCAACAACCCAGGCGCCCCCGACGCCTCGATCTGCTCGAAGATCGTCGCGTCCTCGCGCGGGACCAGCCCGTCGGTGAGCCACTCGAGCTCGCCGTCGATCACCAGCCCGCAGCCGGCCTCGAACGTGTAGGCCTCGATCCCGAGCAGGCGGGCGTCGCGGGCCAGCGTGGACTGGCGCCGGCCCGAGTAGAGCATGACCTCGGCGCCCGCCCGCGCGCAGGCCTCGAGCGCCCGCACGCCGAGCAGCGAGAAGTCTCCTTCGGCATCGCGCAAGACGGATCCTTGCGCTCCGAGCAGGGTCCCGTCGAGGTCGACATAAGCGCAGCGCAGCACGCGCTCTAGTCTCACACGCAGTGGCCGTCGTCCGAGACATCGAGCCCTGGGACGCGCTGCTCGAGGCGGGCCGCACGGACGAGCGCCTCGTCACCACGAGCGCGGTCAACGCGCGCCCCGGCCGGCCCGTCGGCATCCCGGCCGAGCTGCACCCGACCGTCGCCGACGCGCTGCGCGCGCACGGCATCGAGCGGCTGTGGTCCCACCAGGCCGAGGCGCTGCACGCCGCCTGGGCGGGCCCGACGATCGTCACGACCGGCACCGCGTCGGGCAAGTCGCTGTGCTTCCAGCTCCCGACCCTCGACGTGCTCTGCCGCGACAACCGCGCCCGCGCGCTCTACCTCTACCCCACCAAGGCACTCGCCCAGGACCAGGCGCGCGCGATCGCCGCGCTGAAGATCGCGCACGCACGCCCCGCGATCTACGACGGAGACACCCCCAAGGACCAGCGCGCCGGGATCCGCAAGCGCGCGAACCTCGTTCTCACCAACCCCGACATGGTGCACCTCGGGATGCTTCCCAACCACGCCGCGTGGGGCAACTTCTTCTCCAACCTCGCGGTGGTGGTGGTCGACGAGGCGCACGTCTACCGCGGCGTCTTCGGCTCCCACGTCGCCAACGTCCTGCGCCGCCTGCGGCGGATCGCCAACGCCTACGGAACCGAGCCGCGGATCCTGATGGCCTCTGCCACGATCGCCAACCCGGGCGAGCTCGCCGAGCGCCTCAGCGGCCTCGAGGACTTCGCGGTGATCGACCGCGACGGCTCGCCGGTCAAGCGGCGCACGATCGCGATGTGGAACCCGCCGATCATCGACGAGAAGCTCGGCACGCGCCGCTCGGTGCTCTCCGAGGCCGCCGACCTGCTCGCCGAGCTGGTATCGAAGGGCTCGCGCACGATCGTGTTCATGAAGTCGCGCAAGGCGGTGGAGCTGATGGCGAAGTTCACCCAGCTCGCGCTCGAGGACCTCGGACACCCGGAGCTCGCCGAGCGGATCGCGCCCTACCGCGCCGGCTACACCCCGCAGCAGCGGCGCGAGCTCGAGCGCCGGCTCGTCGCCGGGGAGCTGCTCGGCGTGGTCTCCACCGACGCGCTGGAGCTCGGCATCGACATCGGCGGCCTCGACAGCGCGATCTGCGTCACCTTCCCGGGCACGGTCGCGAGCCTGCGCCAGCAGTGGGGGCGCGCCGGGCGCCAGGGCCGCGGGCTCGCAGTCTACGTCGCGGGTGAGGACGCGCTGGACCAGTTCTTCTGCCGGCACCCGGACGAGTTCCTGGACCGCCCGGTCGAGAGCGCGATCCTCGATCACGAGAACGAGCAGATCTACGCCGGCCACCTGCTGTGCGCCGCCCACGAAGGGCCCCTCGACGCCGACGACGCCGCGACGCTCGGCCCCGACTGGCGCGCGGTCGCCGATCGCCTCGTGGCCAGCGGCGACCTGCGCGAGCGCTCGGGCGGCCGCTACGTCCTGCGCGCCACCGACGGCTTCCCCGCTGCGAAGGTCTCGCTGCGCTCGGCGGGCCGCGACGGCTTCGTGATCGTCGACACCGGGTCGGGCGAGCTGCTCGGCACCGTCGACGCCGCGCGCGCGTTCACCACGACCCACGAGGGCGCGATCTACCTCCACGGCGGGCGCTCCTTCGAGGTCTCGGAGATCGACCTCGAGACGCGCCACGTGCTCGTCCGCGCCTTCAGCGGCGACTGGTACACCCAGCCCAAGCGAGAAACCGACACGCAGATCGAGGGGCTGCTCGACCGCCGCGAGGCGCTCGGCGTCACGCTCTCCTTCGGCACGGTGACGGTGACCGAGCAGGTGCTCGCCTACCAGCGCAAGCGCATGGCCGACCACGAGGTGCTCGACCTGATCGGGCTCGACCTCCCGCAGACCTCGTTCACGACCCAGGCGCTGTGGTACGAGCTCGGCGACAGGATGCTGCGCGAGGACTTCCCGCTCGAGAAGCTGCTCGGCTCGCTGCACGCCGCCGAGCATGCCCAGATCGCCGTGCTCCCGCTGCTGGCGATGTGCGACCGCTGGGACATCGGCGGGCTCTCGACCAACCTGCACCCGCAGACCGGCCGCCCGACGATCTTCATCTACGACGGACACCCGGGAGGCATCGGGATCACGCGACGCGGCTTCCAAGCCTTCGACGAGCTCGTCGACGACGCCCACCGCCTGGTCAGCGAGTGCCCGTGCGAGGGCGGCTGCCCCTCGTGCGTGCAGTCGCCCAAGTGCGGCAACCTCAACGAGCCGCTGGCCAAGGCCGGCGCCGTCGAGCTGATGGGCCGTATGCTCGCCGCCGAGTGAGCGCGCCGCCCGCCATCGCCGGAGTGCAGCACCGCTGGGTCGACGCCGGCGGACTGCGCATGCACGTCGCCGAGGCCGGGCCGGCCGGCGGCGATCCGGTGCTGCTCGTCCACGGCTGGCCCCAGCACCACTACGCGTGGCGTGGGGTGATCCCGCTGCTGACCGCCGCCGGGCGCCGCGTGATCGCGCCCGACCTGCGCGGGTTCGGATGGACCGACGCGCCCGGCGGCCCGGTGAGCGCCGAGATCTTCGCCGCCGACCTCGCGGAGCTGCTCGCCGCGCTGGGGCTCGACCGCGTCGACGTGATCGGCCACGACTGGGGCGGCTTCACGAGCTTCCTGCTCGCGCTCTCGCACCCGGACCGCGTACGCCGGCTGCTGGCGCTGTCGACGCCGCACCCGTTCGTCCGCTTCACCCCCCAGCTCGCGCTCGAGAGCTGGCGCTCCTGGTATACGCTGCCGCTGGCCGCTGGGGTGGGCGACCCGCTGGCCGGCTGGGTCATGCGCCGCGAGGGAATCCCCGACGCGGACGTGGAGATCTTCGTCGCCCAGTTTCGCGAGCCGGCGCGCTCGGGCTCGGCGCGGCGCCTCTACCGCAGTTATCTCAGCACGGTGGTCGACGCTGTCCGCGGCGCCGACCGGCCGCCTCGCCTGACCGTTCCGACGCGCCTGCTCGTCGGCGAGAAGGACGTAGCCATCCCGCGCAGCGGGCTCCGCGGCTTCGCCGCGCACGCCGACGACATGGAGCTCGAGATGCTCCCTGGCCTCGGCCACTTCGTGGTGGACCTCGCGCCGCAGCTCGTGGCCGAGCGCGCCCTGGCGCACTTCAGCGGCTGACGCACGATGCGTTGCAGGCCTGGAGGCCATCGGGCCTGACCCCGAAGCTCATCCCACGATGCGACGCCGCCTCCTCCTGGCGCCCGCGCTCGTGCTGCTGAGCCTGCCGACGACGGCGCTCGCGCAGTCCGGCGGGGGCGACAGCCCTCCGGCCGACACCGGCGGCGCGACCTACGGGCACGCCCCTCGGCTCGTGCCCACGAGCTTCTCGGTCAACCCAGGCACGCTGCAGCCCGGCGGCGCGCCGGCGGTCTTCCGCTATCGCATCGACGGCGCCGCGCGGACGGTGCGCGTGCGCATCGACCTGCTCGCCGCGGGAGCCCGTCGTCCCGCCAAGCGGCTTCGCCTCGGCTACAAGCGCACTGGGCGCAGCCAGCGCTACACCTACCAGGCGCCGGCGGGCGCGCTGAGCCCCGGCGACTACGTCGCGCGGCTGGTCGCGGTCGACCGCGACGGCCGCGGCCTGCGCCGTACGGCCACGGCCTCGGGCAAGTCGAGCCTCGCGGTGAAGGCCCCGCCGGCGCCGGCGCCCCTGCCCGTCGTCCAGCAGCAGCCGGTCACCGTCGGCTCGGGCGCCTTCCCGGTCCGCGGGCCCTACACATTCGGGGACGGCTTCGGCGCCCAGCGCAGCCGCCACACCCATCGCGGCCAGGACATCCTCGCCGCCGAGGGGACGCCGGTCGCCAGCCCGCGCGCCGGGACCGTGTTCTGGCGCGCCTACCAGGCCGCGGGCGCCGGCTTCTACGTCGTGGTGCGCGCCGACGACGGCCGCGACTTCGTCTTCATGCACCTCAAGGACGGCTCGATCACGGTCGAGAAGAACGCGGCGCTCAGCGCCGGGCAGACCTTCGCCCAGGTCGGCAACACCGGCGACTCGACTGCACCGCACCTGCACTTCGAGATCTGGCCGAGCGGCTGGTACGCCTCCGACGCCTCCCAGCCGGTCGACCCGCTGCCCGACCTGAAGGCCTGGGCGGGGTAGCTCGGCCTACTCGTAGGAGATCGCGCGCAGCACGTCCAGGCGCGAGGCACGAGAGGCCGGCAGGATCGCCGCGAGCACGCCGATCAGCGTGGCGAAGGCGAGGAACGAGACGATCTGGACGATCGGCAGTGAGAACTTCAGGCCCTCGCTCTCCAGCGCCTTGATCACCACGAAGGCGAAGAACACGCCGAGCACGAGCCCCAGCAGCGCGCCGAACACCGCGGTGATCACGCTCTCGTAGCGAACCATGCGCCGCACGTCGCGGCGCGTCATGCCGACCGCCCGCAACAGCCCGAGCTCACGCGTGCGCTCGAAGATCGACAGCGTGAGCGTGTTCACGATGCCGAACGCCGAGATGATCACGCTCATCGCCAGCAGGGCGTAGAACAGCGACAGCACCTGGGTCACCGACTTGCCCTGCTCGTCCTTGATCTGCTTCTGGCTGCGGGCGCGGGCCTCGGGGAACTGGCGCAGCGCGACCGCGACCCGGCGCTGCACGGCGGGGAGGTTCGCGCCCTTGTCGAGCTTGACCAGCACGCTGTCGACCCGTGGCTGGCGCGCGAGGTGGTCGAAGGCGGCGCGGCCGATCGCGTAGCCCTGCAGCAGGCCCTGATCCTTGTAGATGCCCCTGACGACGAGCGTCGTGCGCCCACTCGGGCCGGCGGTCGCCACGCGGTCGCCGACCTTCAGGTGCTCGCTCGTGGCGACGCGCTCCTCGACCAGCATCCCGTCGGAGCCCAGCTCGGAGAGCGTGCGCGACGAGCCCTGCTTCCAGTCGAAGCGGTAGACCGCGGGGAGGGTCGCCGGGTCGATCTCGTGCGCGGGCTGCGTCCCGCCCTTGCCGTTGAGCCTGGTCTGTGCGCCCTTGAGCGCCGACACCGTCGCGACGCCCGGAACGCGGGCGACGACGGGCGCGACGCCGGCGGGGATCGGTGTGAAGCCGTCCGTGTGCAGCACGGCGAGGTCGCCGGCGAACGTGCGGCTGATCACGTCCTCGATCGACGCCCGCAGGCCGTTGGCGAAGATCGTCACGAACAGGACGAGCGCCAGCCCGATCATCAGCGCCGCCGAGGTGACCGCGGTGCGCCCCGGGTTGCGCGTCGCGTTCTCGCGCGCGAGGCGGCCGACGAGCTTGGTGAAGCGCTCCATCGGCGCGGCGACCAGCCGGGCGATGGGGCGGATGAAGCGCGGCGAGATCAGCGCCACGCCGAGGATCAGCAGCACCGCACCGCCCGCGGCGCCGAGCAGCTTCGTCGTCGTGTCGCCGCCCTTGGCGAGCAGCCCCCCGACCACCAGCCCACCGCCGCCCAGGATCAGCAGCCCGGCGAGGTAGGGCGCGATGCGCCCCAGGCGCGTGCCCGTCGGGGCCGAGGCCTCGCGCAGCGCCTCCACCGGCGCGACCCGCGTCGCCCGCAGCGCCGGAGCGAGCGCACCGGCGAGCGTGACCAGCGTGCCGGTGAGCAGGCAGACGATGATCGTGCGGGAGGCGAGCACGGTGTGGGTCGAGGGCAGGTCGATGCTCAGCGCCTTGAACAGCGCGTTGATCGCCCTGGCGAACAGGAGCCCCAGGAGCGTCCCGACCACCGAGCCCAGGAGGCCGATCACCAGCGCCTCGAGCATCACCGAGGTCAGGACCTGGCGGCGGGTCGCGCCGATCGTGCGCAGCAGCGCGAGCTCGCGCGAGCGCTGCGCGATGGTGATCGAAAACGTGTTGAAGATCAGGAACGCGCCGACCAGCACGGCGATGAACGCGAACGCGAGCAGCCCGGTGGTGATGAACCCCAGCGCCTTGCCGATGTCGGCCGCCTGGCTGGCGGCCTCCTGCTTGGCGGTGCGCACCCGCGCGGTCGGCGGCAGGACCGTGCGCACGGCCTGCGCGACCTGCTCCTGCGAGCGCCCCGGCCGGCCGGCTACGTAGGCGAAGTCGACCTTGCCGCGCTTGTCGAACAGCGCCTGCGCGGTCGCGAGGTCGAACCCGACGAACGTCGCCCCGCCGAGCGAGGACTGCGAGCCGAACGTCGCCAGCCCGACGAGCGCGTACGGGCGCTTGGGGCCGCCGGCGGCGACCGTCACACGATCGCCGACCTTGAAGTGCTGCTTCTGCGCCGTGTTGACGTCGAGCGCGATCTCGCCCGCCCCGCGCGGCACCCGGCCCTGGGAGATCGTCACCGGCTGGAAGGGCTTGGGCATGAACGTCGCGGCGAACGTCGGCGCGCCGCCGGTCTTCACCACCTTGCCGTCCTTGCCGATCACCGCCGCCGTGTCGTTGAGCTGTCCGGCGACCTTCGCGACGTCGGGCAGCTTCGCGATCGCGTCGAGCGTGCGCTGGTCCAGCGGCGTCGCCTGGACGAAGTCCTGCTTGACCTGGCTCCGGCCCGAGACGACGGCGTCGGCGCCGCGGGTCGAGGAGGCGAACAGGTCGTCGAAGGCGGAGCGGATCGTGTCGGTGAGCACGAAGGTGCCCGAGATCATCGTCACGCCGAGCAGCACGGCGATGATCGTCAGCGCCGAGCGCAGCTTGCGCGCGGCCAGCCCGCGCAGGGCCAGCCGCGTCACGCCAGCGCCTTCATCCGGTCCAGGATCTGCTCCGCGTCGAGGTGGGGCTCGTCGGCGACCACGCGCCCGTCGGCGAGGAACACCACGCGGTCGGCGACGGCCGCCGCGGCCGCGTCGTGGGTGACCATGACCACGGCCTGCCCGTACTCGTCGACCGCGCGGCGCAGCAGCCCAAGGATCTCGCCCGAGGTCGTGGAGTCGAGGTTGCCGGTCGGCTCGTCGGCGAAGATCACCGCGGGCTCCGACGCGAGCGCGCGCGCCACGGCGACGCGCTGCTGCTGGCCGCCGGAGAGCTCGGCCGGGCGGTGCGTGCGGCGGTCGCGGAGGTTGACGGCGTCGAGCAGCAGCTCGACCCGGCCGGCGCTGTCGTTGCGGCCCGAGAGCGTGAGCGGAAGCCGGATGTTCTCCTCCGCGGTCAGCACCGGCACGAGGTTGAACGCCTGGAAGACGAAGCCGATCTGGTCGCGGCGCAGGCGCGTGAGCTGGGAGTCGTCGAGCCGCCCGAGCTCGGTGCCGGCGATCGCCACCTTGCCCTCGGTCGGCCAGTCGAGCCCCGCGAGCAGGTGCATGAGCGTCGACTTGCCCGAGCCCGACGGGCCCATGATCGCGGTGAACGACCCCGGGGCCACCTCGACCGACACGCCGCGCAGAGCCTCCACGGCGGCCTCGCCCGTGCCGTAGCGCTTGGTCAGGTCACGGCCGACGACGACGGGGGTGCCCGGAGCGGGCGCGTTCGCAGTCATGTCGACAGCTTCCCAAACCCCCCGGCGCCGCCGGGTACGGCTACCCGTACGCGGTAGCCTTTCGCGCCGCGGCGAGATAGCTCAGTTGGTAGAGCACACGACTGAAAATCGTGGTGTCCCCGGTTCGAGTCCGGGTCTCGCCATCGCGTGACGCCTTGGAAATAGCTCGGCGATCACCTCGGCTGCCCCAGTGTCGGGCACGTAGAGAATCCCCTCGCCGAGCGAGACGGCGAGCCCGTGGGGCTTGTCGAAGCCTCGCGCAACCACCCCAAGCCGGCCGCGTGCGCCGTACGCGCTGCGCATACCCTGTAACGCATGGAGGAGACGACTGCCCTGAGGGCGGCGCGGCGAGCGGCAGGCGTCGTCTTCGTGATCTTCGGCCTGGGCAAATTCATCAACCACGCGGCCGAGCTCTCCTCTTTCAAGACCTACGGGATCCCCGCCCCCGACGTGATGGTCTACATCATCGGGGTGCTCGAGGTTGGGGGCGGCTTGGCCTTGCTCGCGGGCGTGGCGCTCGCCTTCGTTGCGCTGGTCTTGGCGGGCAACATGGCGGTTGCCATCGTCGTTTCGGGTATCGGCGAAGGCGAGTTCGTGCCGAGTCTGACGCTCGCACCGGTACTGCTGGTCGTCATGGGCTGCGTGCTCTGGACGCAGACGCACTCCACGCGATCCGGGCCGAGTTGATGCAGCGATCCCGTGGCGGGCTGCGTAGATCGCCGTGATGCGCTACCGCTAGCGCGGCGCCAGAGGCGGGGTCTGCCGGTATGCGTCGCTTGTCTTGTAGGCCAGGCGTTCGGTCTTCAGGACACCCGCGCGCACGGCTGCCATAGCGCCGCCGCTGAGGTGCTTGACCTTGACCAGGGAGACCGTCTCTGGGTTCGGTTCACCAGCCGGCTGGGCCAGGATGGTGCCGAGTCCGGGGGCATAGAACTTGTGCTGGTGGCCGTCGCTCGGGTTGTATGGGGCGTACTCGTCGATCTTGAGCACGTTTCGGAAGCACCCGGCAGGGACGCAGATCTTGCGGCCCTTCCTGGGGCCCTTGCTGAGTACGCCCGCCCGGTCATAGAACTTGATGTGAGGCGCGTACGCCTGGCTGTAGCCCTTGCCGACGCGCGGGGACTGGTACATGAAGATCCCCGGCTGGGTTCCGAACGTCGGGGCGATGAAGGTTTCCGGCGCGCCCTTGAAGCGGCCCCCTTCGTAGACCGCCGGAAACTCGCCGAACAGCCAGACGTTCTTGTTGTCGTCCTGCGCGGCAAAGAAGAGCTCAGACTCCTGGAGCTTGCCCACGCTGAAGTCTCGCTCCCAGACCACGACGGTTGGAATCCCATCGACCACTTTCGTCAAGTTCGTGACGATCGAGGTGATGCGGTGCCTGAGCACCCGCTTGCCTTCGTGCACTACGCCGTCCAGCACGAACTCCCGTCCCGGGATCAGCGGCGTCCATCTATTGTTGATGACCAGCGGATTCGAGAATCGCGCCCTGCTGAATTCTTTAGCGGTCGGCAGAGGCGGCATGATCTTCGGGCCCGCCGCAACCGCATGGGTCCTAGCCCCGCCGACACCAGGCACCGCAACAGCAAGTGCAAGGGCTAGCGCGCCGACGGCGAGCGCGATCCCGAAGTTTGTGTTCATGGCACGACGGTGATGCATCGCCTCTGAAGGGACGATGAAGATCGACGCCTGACCGCGATCGCTGGACGGCCGCATCAACACGACCGTCGACGCACTGATCGACGACCTCTGCGATCAGGATCGCCCAGCGCGATGACTGAACACCGGCGCGGCATGCGCGCGCGGGGGTCCCGGAGCCGGCGCCGCAGGCAGTGCGATTGTGAAAGCGCTGCCCCGCGGTTGGCTGCGTTGGACGGCGATGTGGCCGCCGTGTGCCTCGACGACCGCGCGGGCGATGGCGAGGCCGAGACCGCTGCCGCCCGTCATGCGAGTGCGGGAGCGGTCCACCCGGAAGAACCGGTCGAAGACGCGTTCGCGGAGCTCCTCGGGGATGCCGGGGCCGTCGTCCTCGATCGTCACGCCGACCTCGCCGACGGCGGTCCAGCTGCGCACGGTCACGCGTCCTCCAGCGGGGCTGAACTTGACCGCGTTGTCGACGAGATTGCGCAAGACGTGCCCAAGGCGGTCCGCGTCGCCGCGTGTCCAGGCAGGTGGCCCTTCGGCGATCACGGCGACCCCATGGCGCTGGGCGTGGGTGTCCAGTCGCTCGATCGCCTCGGCGGCGAGTCGAGCGAGGTCGACGGGCTCGTCGGCGAGCCTCAGGCTGTGCTCGTCTGACCGGGCGAGCGTCAGCAGATCCTCGACGGTGGCGCTCATCCGGTCGACCTCCTCTCGCGTGCTCTCGAGGATCTGACGCGCGGGCGGCGAGAGCTCGTCGGCGCGCAGGCTGACGTCGAGCTCGGTGCGCATGGTCGCCAATGGCGTCCGCAGCTCGTGCGATGTATCGGCGACGAGCCGCTGCTGCGCGTCGACTCCGAGCTGGATCCGGTCGAGCATCGTGTTCAGCGTCCGTGCCAGGTGGGCCACCTCGTCGCGGGTCGCCGGCACCGCGACGCGGTCGCGCAGGTCGGCGGGCCCGATCGCCTCGGCGGTGCCGATCATCCGGTCGATCGGAAGCATCGCCCGCCGCGCCAGCCACCAGCCGGCGGCCGCCGTGGCCAGCAGCGCCGCGGGCAGAGCGAGCAGCAGCAGGATCAGCACGCGATGCACCGAGCGATCGACCGGAGCGAGCGACGCCGCGGCGACGACGACCTGCCGTTGCCCCTTGCGGGTCACCGCCTCGGCTGCGATCCGGAAGTGCGACCCCTTCAGCCGGCCGCTGGCGATCACGGGACGAGCGCCGAGGTGCGGCGTGTCGCGCGGGCCGAGCATCGGCGTGATGCTCACGGGGTCGCCGTAGGAGCGCAGCACCCGGCCCGACGGATCCAGGATCTGGCTGCCGGCGCGCTCATCGGCCAGCACGGTGGCCGACTGGTCGTGGAACTCGGGGAACCCCTCGCGCGCGTAGCCCGTCGCGATCTGGTCGAGGGCGGGCCGCAGCGAGCGATCTGTGGCGTCCGTGAGGTCGGCGCCCAGGCGCAGGATCACAAACGCACCGACGCCAGCCATGACGCACGCGAGCAGAGCCAGGTACCACGCGGTCATGCGGACGCGGATCGGGGCGTTCACGGTTCGGGCTCCAGCACGAAGCCCACGCCTCGAACGGTGCGGATCAGCGCTCGGTCGAACGGCCGTTCCAACTTGTTGCGCAGATGCCCGACATAGACGTCGACGATGTTCGTCGAGCCGGGGTAGTTGGCGTCCCACACGTGGTCGAGCAGCGTCGCGCGCGTGACGACCTCGCCGGGATGGCGGGCCAGGAACTCGAGCACGGCGAACTCCCGCGCGGTCACCTCGACGTGGGTGCCCGCCCGCGACACCGCGTGGGTGGCGGGATCTACGACCAGGTCTCCGACCTCCAGGCGAGTTGGTCGCTCCGACGGCTTGCGCCGCACGAGCGACCGCAGCCGCGCGAGCAGCTCGCCGAAGTCGAAGGGCTTGGGCAGGTAGTCGTCGGCGCCGGCGTCGAGGCCGCGGATCCGGTCATCGACGTCGCCTCGCGCGGTCAGCATGAGGATCGGCACCCACGAGCCCCGCTCGCGCAGGGCGCGACAGACCTCGAAGCCGTCCCGCAGGGGGAGCATCAGATCGAGTATCACGGCGTCGTAGTCCCAGACCGCCGCCTGGAGCAGCGCGTCTTCGCCGTCGGCGGCCGCGTCGACGGCGTAGCCCTCCGCACGCAGGCCGCGGCTGACCGCTCGCGAGAGCTTCGGATCGTCCTCGACCAGGAGCAGCCTCATCGATCAGATCTCGCGCAGCCGTCGGTCATCGCACCGGAACCCTCGCACGCCGACTGTAAGGAGACCGTGAACGCGCTGCTCGACGTTCAATCTCCGTTCACAGAGCGAGCGCTGAAGTGCGGGCCATGACATCGAGCTCGAGGATGGCGAGGAGTCTGTGGGCGGTCGGCCTGACGTGCGCCGTGGCGGCGTCCGGCTGCGGCGCTGACGGGCGCGTCGCCCATCCGGCGCCGGCCAGCTTCAACCACTACCGCTTCGACCCAACCGGGTTCGCAGCGACGACGGGAACGGTCAATCCATGGCTGCCCCTGCTGCCGGGCACGCAATGGGTCCGGCAGGGCGCCACCGACGTGGGGCACCGGCGGGTTCCCCACCGGGTGGTCAGCACGGTCACCGACGTGCACCGGGTGGTCGATGGGGTGCGGACGGTGCTCGTCCTCGACCGCGGGATCGACTCCGGTCAGATCGCGCACGAGTCGATCGACTACTTCGCCCAGGACCGCCGCGGGAACGTGTGGAACGTTGGCTCCTACGCCGAAGCCTACGAGGCGGGGCGGTTCGTGTCGGTGCGCGACAGCTGGCTCGCCGGGGTCAAGGGCGCCAAGCCGGGGATCCTGATGCCCGATCGCCCGACCACGCGGACGCCGCCGTGGTTGATCTCACAGCCGCCGGGCGCGGACCCCGATGCCGCGCAGGTGGTGCAGACCGGCCGGCGCCGTTGCGTGGCCTTCAAGTGCTACTCGCACGTCCTTGTCGTGCGCGAGGGCAAGGCCAGCGCGCTTGACAACGAGTTCAAGTACTACGCCCCCGGCGTCGGCCAGATCCTCAACACGCCGAAGTCAAAGAGCATGCACCACGACTTCGAGCAGCTGATCAACCTGACGCGGCTGACGCGGCGAGGGCTCGCGGAGGCGAGCGCGGAGGCGCTGAAGCTCGACCGCCACGCCCGCGTGACGAGCGCCGCGGTGTTCGGACACAGCGCCCCCGCGAGCCGAGGCGGCTGACCGTGTTACGCGCCGGCGAGCGACTTTTCCCGCGGTTCAACGTCCTTTCACAGTGCTGCGGCAATCCTGGTTGCATGAACACAACTCGCAGCCCGATCTCGCTCTCGTTGGTGGCACTCGGCCTCGTCTGCCTCGCCCTTGCCGCCGCGGGCTGTGGGGGCGGCTCTGACGCGAACCGCCCCGCGGCCGTCCCGAGCCGGTTCTCCGACGCCGGGTTCGATCCGCAGAACTTCCTCGCCCCGGCCAACGCCGCCAACCGGTGGCTCCCGCTCAAACCCGGCACCCAGTGGGTCAGGGTGGGCGGCACCGACGTCGGGCACCGCCGGGTCCCGCATCGGGTGATCAGCACCGTGACCAACGTGTCGAAGCTGATCGCCGGCGTGCGCACCGTCGCGGTCCTCGACCAGGACGTCGACGCGGGCCAGACCACGCAGGAGTCACTCGACTACTACGGGACCGACAAGCGCGGGGCCGTCTGGTACCTCGGCAGCTACACCGAGCAGTACGAGGGCGGTCGCTTCGTGACCATCCAGGACGCCTGGCTGGGCGGCGTCAAGGGCGCAAAGCCCGGGATCCTGATGCCCGGCGCGCCCAACGTCAGGACGAAGCCCTGGACGATCGCCCAGCCGCCCGGCGCCGACCCCGACGCCGCGCAGGTCGTCAAGACCGGGCAGCGTCACCAGTGCGTGCCGTTCAAGTGCTTCGACGACGTGCTCGTGATCCGCGAGGGCAAAGCCAGCGCGCTCGACAACGAGTTCAAGTACTACGCCCCCGGCGTCGGGCAGATCCTGAACACGCCGAAGTCAAAGAGCATGCACCACGACGTCGAGAGCCTGGTCAACGTCACACAGGTCAGCCCGCGAGGCCTAAAGGAGGTCAGCGCGGAGGTGTTGAAGCTCGACAGGCACGCGCGCCACACCAAGCCTGGCGTCTACGGTGGCTCTCAGCCCGCGAAGGCAGTGCTGTGAGCGCGCCCGCGCCGACGGCGGGGCCGCTCGTGCGGCTCGAGGGCGTGTCGAAGGCCTATCGCAACGGGTCGCTCGAGACCCGCGTCCTTCAGGACGTCTCGCTCGAGCTCGCGGCGGGCCAGACCACGAGCCTCGTCGGCGTGTCCGGAAGCGGCAAGTCGACGCTCATCTCGCTGCTCGCGGGCCTGCTCAACCCCGACGGCGGTCGCGTCGTCTTCGATGGCGAGAGCCTGAGCGACCTCGACGACAGTTCGCGCGCCCGGCTGCGCGCCCGGCGGATCGGCATCGCCCTGCAGAGCGGCAACCTGATCCCCTTCCTGACGGCGAAGGAGAACGTCGAGCTCGCGATCGACCTCGCCGAGGGCGCTCAGGCGAGCGCGCGGGCGGACGAGCTGCTCGACGAGGTCGGCCTCGGCGGCCGGCGGCAGCACCTTCCCCGGCGCCTGTCCGGAGGCGAGGCGCAGCGAGTCGCCCTCGCGATGGCGCTGGCCAACGAGCCCGACCTGCTGCTGGCCGACGAGGTGGTCGGCGAGCTCGACTCCGTCACCGCCGAGCACATCATGGGCGTCGTCTTCGACGCCTGCCGCCAGCGCGGGCTGACGGTCCTGCTCGTCACCCACAGTCCCGAGCTCGCAGCTCGCGCGGAGCAGCGCCTCATCATCGTCGGAGGCCGGGTGTCGCACGCATGATCGACACGGGCTCAATCCGCGTCGAGGACGTGTCGATGACCTACCGAACCCCTGGGGGGACGGTCGAGGCGCTCGCGGACGTCACGCTTGGGGTGGACTCCGGCGCAAGCCTCGCGATCGTGGGCCCGAGCGGGTGCGGGAAGTCCACCCTGCTCGGCCTGCTCGGCGGGCTTGACGTCCCGACCTCGGGCCACGTCTGGATCGGCGGGCAGGCGCTGTCGCACATGAGCGAGCGCGACCGTGCCATGCGCCGCCGCCGCGACTTCGGCTTCGTCTTCCAGTCCGACAACCTGCTGCCGTTCCTGACCGTCGCCGAGAACGTCGCCCAGCAGCTCTCGCTGGCGGGCCGTCCGGATCTCTACGACGGCGCTCGGGAGATCCTCGATCAACTCGGGCTGACGCAACAGCTCGACAAGCTCCCCGACCAGCTCTCGGGCGGCCAGCGCCAGCGCGTCGCGGTCGCTCGGGCGATCGTCCATCAGCCGAGCGTGATCCTCGCCGACGAGCCGACGGGGTCGCTGGACGAGGGCAACTCAGCCGCGGTCCTCGACCTCCTGCTCGCCGCGCGCGGCGCGATCGGGGCGACCGTCGTGATGGTGACCCACGCGCCGGCAGCCGCGGCGCGGATGGATCACGTGCTGGCCCTGAGCGACGGCCGGCTGGCAGCTCCGCCTGAGGTCGTCCATGCTGTCTAGCTATTTGCCCCGGAAATATTCGGCGGCTCTGTCCGGGGTGAGGGCCAGAATTTGCCTGCGAGTTGGGCGAATTCTGGGGGGGTGTGGATGTTGCGGTTGGTGGGGGAGCAGGTCGAGTCGTTGTTTGACGAGGCGCT
>JBBRYA010000024.1:0-45509 GCA_038238015.1 Solirubrobacterales bacterium | reverse complement strand
CATGAAGGAGTGCTTGACCACCGGCATCGTGATGCCGAAGGTGTCGGCCTCCTGGAAGCCGTCGGTGCCCAGCAGGTCGGTGCGCACCTGGCCGGTGAAGGCCACGAGCGGGACGGAGTCCATCATCGCGTCGGTGAGCGGGGTGACGATGTTCGTTGCGCCGGGGCCCGAGGTGGCGAAGACGACGCCGACGCGGCCCGAGGCCTTGGCGTAGCCCTCCGCGGCGTGGCCGCCGCCGGCCTCGTGGCGGACCAGCACGTGGCGGATCCCGCCGTCGACGAACGCGTCGTAGGTCGGGAGGTTCGCGCCCCCGGGGTAGCCGAAGACGACGTCGACCCCCTCGGCCTTCAGGCACTCCATCACTGCGTCGACGGCTCGCATCATCGGGCGGGCAGTCTAACGGCGGACTCGGGGACGATCGCGACCTCGGGGAACTCGAGCTCGGTGCCGCAGCGCGTGCACAGCGCGTCGTGGAGCTTGACCACCTTGCCGCAGCTGGGGCACTGGCGCCGCAGCTCCTCGCGGTCAGAGCGGTAGAGCAGGGCGGCGATCAGTCCGATCACCGGCAGGATCGCCGAGATCAGGAACCACAGCAGGAACGACGAGCCCTTGATCTTGCCGACCAGGCCGCCCGAGAGGCCGAAGAAGAAGCAGAGGACGAGGTAGGGCACGCCCCCGCTTACGTTAGCTCAGTCGAAGGCGCGCTTGAGATGCACGAAGCGCTCGGCGCGGCTCACGTCGCGGCCCTCGAGGCGCAGGTGCGCGACGCGGTAGCGCCGCACGCGAGGATCGGTCGGGCGCGACCGGGGCGAGGTGGCGGGCACGAGCACGAGGCGCCGGGTGGCTGGTGTGGTCATGGAGAGCATGATCGGCCAGGAGCGGCCGCTCCGCCATGGACCGTTCGCCCCATCTTCACACCTGCGCGGTCGACCTCCGGGCCAGGTGCGCGGCCTCCTCCAGCGCGGGGCGCATCGCGGGCCTCAGGCGGCGGCGCAGGCGCCAGCGCGCGCCGCTGAAGGCAAGGTTGGCGACGGTCGCGAAGCCCTCCTCGTCCTCTCGCAGCGCCAGCAGCAGGTGGGCGATCCGGTCACCCGAGGGCAGGTCGCCGCCCGGGACGCCGATGCACCAACAGTGCACCCGCCGCCCGCCGGGCGCCAGCAGCACCGCGCCGGCCTCGCCGACCAGCCAGACGCCGAGCCCTCCGCGCTCGGTGACCAGCCCCGTGCGGGCATGCAGGGCACGCGCGTCGTGGCCGACGAGGTCGCCGAGCAGGCCGAGCGCCGTGCGCTCGGGGCCCTCCGCGGCGCGCGGCCGGGGGCTCAGCACGTTGGCGCCGCGCTTTGCGTAGAGCTCCGGGATCGCCCATGCGTGCACGATCGCCACCAGCCCCACCGGGAAGCTGAGGGGCTCGAGCGCGAACAGCAGGACCGCGGTGGCGAGGAAGGGCAGGACGTGCGCGAGCGTCGTCACGGTCCACCAGCGGCCCTTGACGGCCAGGCGCCGCGCATCGGCCCGCGGCCGCCAGTGGACGCCCGCGGTCTCCGGCAGCGCGGGTGCCCAGCCTGTGCTCACCCGCCCGCGATCGGGCGGCGCAGGATCACGAGCTCGGCATCGAGCGGCAGCTCGGCGACCTGGCGCGCACGGCCCTCGCCCTCGGAGACCACTGCGTAGTGGCCCGCCTCCAGCTGGGCGCGGAACTCGGTCACGGCGCGCTCGACGGCGGCGGGGTCCTCGGCGGACCACTCCGCGAGCGTCGTGTGGCCCGTGCGGTCCATGCGGATGAGTCGTGCCATGGCGCGTCCCTTCGGGGTGGGTCGGGGTCAGGGAAGATGGTACGCATGCTCCGACACGCCTTGCGCCCGCTTCTCCTGCTCGTGGCCGCCTACCACCTGCTCCTCGGCCTCGCGATGGTGCTCATCCCGCGGACGTTCTTCGACCAGTTCGCGGCCTACGGCGCCTACAACGACCACTACATCCGCGACGTGGCGACGTTTTACCTGGCGCTCGGGGCGGTGCTGGTCGTCGCGGTGGCGCGCGCGAGCTGGCGCGTCCCCCTGCTCGCGTTCGCCACGGTCCAGTACGCGCTGCACGTGCTCAACCACCTCTGGGACGTGGCCGATGCGAGCCCTGGCTGGATCGGGCCGGCCAACGTCGTCTCGCTGGCCCTGATCGGCACGGTGCTGTGGTGGCTGCTGCGCCGGGCGGGCGAGGCGCCTCCCTCCCCTACTCCGCGATGACGTAGCCCCCGGGGCCGTCCGCCTTGGCCCGGTACATGGCGGTGTCGGCGGCGTGGATCAGCTGCTCGCGCGTCCGGCCGGGCTCCATCGCGAGGCAGACGCCGATGCTGGCCGAGAGCTCCAGCTGCTCACCGCGCAGGACGAACGGCGCACGCAGCTCCTCGAGCACCCGCTGCGCGATGCGCGCCGCCGACTCGGGCCCGTCGACGTTCTCCGACAGGATCACTAGCTCGTCACCGCCGAAGCGCGCCACCGTGTCGTCGGCGCGCAGCGCCGATCTCACCCGCGCGGCGGCGCGCTGCAGGACCTCGTCGCCCTCGGCGTGGCCGAAGCGGTCGTTGACGGCCTTGAAGCCGTCGAAGTCCAGGAACAGGACGGCCAGCGGGGCGGACCCGCGGCGCGAGCGGCGCAGGGCGTGATCGAGCCGGTCGTGGAACAGCACCCGGTTGGGCAACCCGGTCAGCGGGTCGTGGAGGGCGAGGTGCGCGAGCTCCTCCTGTGTGCGCTTGCGCACCACGAACTCGCCGATCTGGGTGCCGAGCGACTGGGCCATGACCATCAGCTCCTCGGTCAGCACGAACTCCTCCACGCCCGTGAAGGCGATCACGCCGAGCACCGCGTTGCCGCTGAGCAGCGGGAACGCGATGCCGCCGGGATCCCCGAGCGCGCCCCGGGCCCGCCATGCGCGGCCGGCCAGGCCGGCGCCCGGATCCTCGAGCCACACCGTCCCCTCGCCCCAGCTCATCGCCTGCCCGATGACGCCGGCGATCGCGGGCAGCGCCTCGCTCAGCGCGCCGCCCGCCGCCATCACCGCGGTCGTACCGTGCAGCGCGGCGCGGCGCGCCTCGGCGAGCCGGCGGTCCGTGATGTCCTCGATGACCGCGAGGCAGTGCTGCATGCGCCCCTCCGAGTCGTTGATCACCGAGGCCCGGAGCGAGCCCCAGACGCGCGAGCCGTCAGGGCGCACGTAGCGCTTCTCGACCTGCCGGCCTGCGCTGTCGCCACTGGCCATCCGGGCGAACGCCGCGTCGGTCTCCGCGACGTCGCCGGGGTCGATCACGTCCATCACGGTGAGCTCGGCCAGCTCGGCCGCCGACCGGCCCAGGAAGACGCAGAGCGCATCGTTGACGAGCATGAAGCGCCCGTCGGGCCCCGCGAGGCCCATGCCCACCGGAGCGTCCTCGAACGAGCGCCGGAACAGCGCGACCGCCTCGGCGAGGTCCTCGCGCGAGCGGCGCAGGTCCGTGAGGTCCTGGCAGATGCCGATCAGACGCTGCGATTGCGCCGTCGACGGCGGCAGCGGGCCGCCCCGCAGGCGCAGCTCGCGGACCTCGCCGTCGGGCCGCTCGGCGCGCACGAGGATGTCCAGCGGCGCGCCGGAGCTGATGGTCTCGGCCAGCTCGGCCGAGAAGCGCGCCCGGTCCTCGTCGGCGATCAGGCCGTGCAGCCGCTCGGTCGACGGGATGAAGTGCTCGGCCTCGACCCCGAAGATCCGGTAGGTCTCCTCCGACCACGTCAGCTCGCCGGTGTCGACGTCCAAGTCCCAGGATCCGAGTTGGGCGAGCCGCTGGGCCTGCGCGAGCCGGGCGTCTGCGCGCCGGCGCTCGGTCACGTCCGCGCAGGTGCCGTCCAGGCGGTAGAGCGCCCCGTCCGGGGAGAAGCTGGCCGCGGCGCGGCAGTGCACGACGATCTCCTCGCCGTCGCCGCGCCGGACCCGCAGGTCGAGCTCCATCGGGCCCTCGCCCCGCAACGTGGCCTGCGTGGCCGCCTCCACGACGGGAAGGTCGTCCGGGTGCACGAGCTGCGCCGACGCCTCGGTGCCGGTCGGACCGATGGCCGGGTCCAGGCCGTAGATGCGGTAGAGCTCGGGCGACCACGTCACCTGCTGGGTCGCCGGGTCCCAGTGCCAGCTGCCGACACCCGCGATCTGCTGGGCCTCCGAGAGCCGCGCCTCGCTGCGGCGCAGATCGTCCTCCTCGCGCTTGCCGGCGGTGATGTCGGTCGACGCGCCGACCACCGCGACGGCGCGCCCCTCGGCGTCGAAGAGCGGGACCTTGTGGGTCATGAAGGTCGTCTCGCCGTGGACCTCCTCGCCGTCCCACGGGACGCGGCTGCGGAGCACCTCGAGATCCTGTGCCTGCCAGGCAACGCCGGCGTCGAGGCCGACGACGTCGTGCTGGAGGCGCCCGATCATCTCCTCGGGGGTCCGGCCGACCGCCTCGGCACCCGCCCGGTTGATGTAGAGGAAGCGCCCGTCGGGGTCCTTGACGTACAGGCACACGGCGACCTCGTCGAGGACCTCCGCAAGACGGCCAGGGTCGAGCTTCGGGCCTGGGACGCCGCTCACCGGCGCGAAGCTACAGCAACCGGTGCGCTGGTTTAAGCCTGGCCGAGCTGAGCGAGGATCAGCTTCCTCACCTCGCCGCCGTCGGCGCGGCCCTTGGTCTCGCGCATCACCGGGCCGATCAGCGCGCCGACCGCCTTGTCGTTGCCCGAGCGGATCTGCTCGGCGATGGCGGTGTGCGACTCGATCACCCGCGCCACGACCGCGGCCAGCTCGTCGCCGTCGCCCATCGCGCCCAGCCCCTCGCCCTCGATGATGGCCTCCGGGTCGCCGCCGGCCTCGACGAGCCGGTCGAGGACCTGGCGCGCCGCGCTGCTGCTGACCGCGCGCGCCTGCACGAGCCCGGCGAGCTTGGCGAGCGCCTGCGGCGTGACGTTCGAAGCGGCGGGGTCGGCGTCCGCGCCGAGCCGCGCCGCGAGATCGTCCTTGAGCCAGTTGGCCACGACGCGCGGATCGGCCTCGGTGGCGGCAGTCGCCGCCTGCTCGAAGTAGTCGCCCAGCTCGGGACGGAAGGCGAACAGCCGCGCGGTGTCCAGCGGCAGCGACCAGTCGCGCTCGTAGCGCTCGGACCGCGCGGCGGGCAGCTCGGGCAGCCCGGCGCGGGCCGCGGCCAGCATTCCCTCGGTGGGCGCCACGGCCACGAGATCGGGCTCCGGGAAGTAGCGGTAGTCGTGCGCCTCCTCCTTGGAGCGCAGCGGGCTCAGGCTGCCCGTCGCCGGATCGAAGTGCAGCGTCTCCTGGGAGACGCGCTTGCCGGCCAGCTTGAGCTCGGTCTGGCGCGCCACCTCGGCGTTGATGCCCTGCATCAGAAAGCGGAACGAGTTCATGTTCTTCAGCTCGGTCTTGGTGCCGAGCTTGCTACTGCCCTTCGGGCGCACGGAGACGTTGGCGTCGCAGCGCAGCGAGCCCTCCTCCATGTTCACGTCCGACACGCCGATCTGGCGCAGCGTGACCCGCAGCAGCGTCAGCCAGTCGCGCGCCTGCTCGGCCGAGTGCAGGTCGGGCTCGGTCACGATCTCGGCCAGCGGCGTACCGCAGCGGTTGAAGTCCACCACGCTCGAGTCCGAGCCGTGGATGCGCCCGGAGGCCCCGACGTGCACGAGCTTCGCGGCGTCCTCCTCGAGGTGGATGCGGTGCAGGCGCACGTCGCCCAGGCGGCCGCCCGAGCACAGGGGCATGTCGTACTGGGAGATCTGGTACGCCTTCGGCGAGTCGGGATAGAAGTAGTTCTTGCGGTGGAAGATCGAGTGCTCGGCGAGCTCGCACTCCAGCGCCATCCCCATCATCAGCCCGTACTCGATCGCCCGCGCGTTGACCACCGGCAGCGCGCCCGGGAGCCCGAGGCAGACCGGGCAGGTGAGCGTGTTGGGCTCCTCGCCGAAGACGTTGGCGCAGGAGCAGAACATCTTCGTCTTCGTGGCGAGCTGGACGTGGATCTCGAGGCCGATGACAGCCTCGTACTCGGTGGTCTTGCTCATTGACGCGCCTTCGAGCCGTCGAAGCCGATCGCGCCCTCGAGCGCGTGCGCGGCGTCGAGGATCCGGTTCTCGCTGAACGCGGGGCCGGCCATCTGGAAGCCGGTGGGCAGGCCGTCAGAGAGGCCGTTGGGGATCGAGATCGCCGGCAGCCCGGCGAGCGACACCGGCACGGTGCAGTAGTCGTTGAGGTACATCGCCCACGGGTCGTCGGTCTTGGCGCCCAGCTCGAAGGCCACGCCCGGGCTGGTGGGGCTGACGATGAAGTCGAACTCGCCCCAGGCGCGGTCGAAGTCCTCGGCGATCTTGGTGCGGACCTTCTGGGCGCGGCCGTAGTAGGCGTCGTAGTAGCCCGAGGACAGCGCGTAGGTGCCGAGCATCACGCGCCGCTTGACCTCGGCGCCGAAGCCGGCCGAGCGCGTGCGCGTGTAGAGCTCGGTCAGGTTCTCGGCGGGCTCGCGCAGCCCGTAGCGGACGCCGTCGTAGCGCGCGAGGTTGGAGGAGGCCTCGGCGGGCGCGATCAGGTAGTAGGCGGCGAGCGCGTGCGGGGCGTGCGGGAGGCGTGTGCGCTTCACGCTGGCCCCGAGCTCCTCGGCCAGCGCGAGCGTGGCCTCGAAGGCCTTGAGCACGCCCGGCTCGATCCCCTCCCCTGTGAGCTCCTCCGGCACCCCGAGGCGAATCCCCCGCAGGTCGGCGGCGCTCGGCAGGAGGACGGGCTCGGGCAGCCCGAGCGACGTCGAGTCGCAGGGATCCTTGCCGACCATCGCGCTGAGCAGCAGCGCGGAGTCGGTCACGTCGCGGGTGAACGGTCCGGCCTGGTCAAGCGAGGAGGCGAAGGCGATCATCCCGTAGCGCGAGACCGCGCCGTAGGTCGGCTTGAGCCCGACGATCCCGCACAGCGCGGCCGGCTGCCGGATGGAGCCGCCGGTGTCGGTCCCGATCGCCCACGGCGCCAGGCCCGCCGCGACCGCGGCGGCCGACCCGCCCGAGGAGCCGCCGGGGACGCGACCGGTGTCCCACGGGTTGAGCGTCGGCCCGAAGGCGCAGTTCTCGGTCGACGAGCCCATCGCGAACTCGTCCTGGTGGGTCTTGGCCAGCAGCGGCGCGCCGGCGGAGATCAGGCGCTCGACCACGGTCGCGGTGTAGGGCGGCTTGTAGCCCTCGAGGATCTTCGAGCCCGCCTGGCTCGGGATCCCGTTCGTGCAGAAGAGGTCCTTGACCGCGACCGGCACGCCCGCGAGCGGCGCCTCGTCCTCGACCGGGGGCGCGTTGAGCTCATCCGACACCCACGACAGCGCGTGCAGCCGGTCGCTGAGGGCACGCTCGTGGTAGGCGCTCCAGAGCGCCTCGCGGTCGAGCTCGCCCGAGCGGATGCGCGCGGCCGCCTCGGCGGCCGTGAGGTCGAGCACGCCGGTCATGAGCCCGCGCCGGGGCTCGGGACCCTGAAGCCGGTCTCGGTCGGGTCCGGCGCCTCGGCCAGCACGAGATCGCGTGCGAGCGACGGGCGTGGCTCGTCGGCGCGCAGCGCGTTCTCGAGCGCCACCACGTGCGAGGTGGGCGCGACGTCGTCGAGCTCGAGCTCGCCGATCTTCTCGATGTGGTCCAGGACTCCGGAGAGCTCCTCGCCCATGCGCTCGAGCTCCTCGTCGGTGAGCTCGAGGCGGGCGAGGCGCGCGACGTGGAGGACCTGCTCGCGGGTCAGCATGCGGTGGGGAAGTCTAGGCGGGCTCGTCGGCCGCGCCGGGCGGCGGAGCGGGTCGCGCCGGGATGCGCGCGGGGTCGGGGGTGTCGTCCACGCTCATGGACGACCAGCCGCCCGCGGCGATGGCCAGCACGCTCACGAAGCCCAGGAACGCGCCCCACCTGACCTGCACGAACTCGTTGGGCCCGGGCTGGTTGAGGATCCGGTAGAGCACCAGCAGGGTCGCGACGATTCCCAGCGCGGCGGTGATCGTGGCGGCGGCGGTGGGCAGCGCCGGGCTGTCGCGCGTGGCGGCGAGCACCGCAATCGAGATGGCCAGCAGCGCCAGGAGGGCGAGGAACACGTCGAGCACCGAGAACGCCTCCCACGCGCTCTCACCGCGAACCCCCGCGACGCCGGCGACGGAGTACCAGCGCAGGAACATCACCACCAGCAGCGCGACGCCGCCCGCGGCTGCGGTGATCTCCGGTCGGCGAAGCCGGCTCAGGTCCATGTCGCCGAGACGCTATCCGCCGTGGCCGCGGCCTGCGCGGCCAGCAGCGTGTTGCGCATCAGCATCGCGACCGTCATCGGGCCGACGCCCCCCGGGACCGGGGTGATCAGCGCCGCGCGCTCGGCGGCGGCGGCGAAGTCGACGTCGCCGGCCAGGCCCGCCTCGGTGCGGTTGATGCCCACGTCGATGACCGTCGCCCCCGGCTTGACCCAGTCGCCCTGGACCATGCGGGGGCGCCCGACGGCGGCGACCAGGACGTCGGCGCGGCGGCACACCCCGGCCAGGTCGCGCGTGCGCGAGTGGCAGACGGTCACGGTGGCGTTGGCGGCGAGCAGCAGCGCGGCGATCGGGCGGCCGACGAGGTCGGAGCGCCCGAGCACGACCGCCTCCGCCCCTTCGAGGCCCACGTCGTGGCGGCGCAGCAGCTCCATCACGCCCGCGGGCGTGCAGGACCGCAGCCCCGGGCGGCCCTGGGCGAGCAGCCCGGCGCTGACCGGGGTCAGCCCGTCGACGTCCTTGGCCGCAGGGATCAGCGCGGTCATCGCCTGGCCGTCGACCTGCGGCGGCGTCGGCAGCTGGAGCAGTATCCCCGACACGCGCGGATCGGCGGCGAGCTCGCCCAGCAGCGCCGCGACCTCGGCCTGCGGCGTGTCCTGGGCGAGCCGGTGGTCGAAGCCGGCGATCCCCGCCTCCGCCGTGGCCTTCTGCTTGTTGCCGATGTAGACCGCTGACGCCGGATCGTCACCGACCAGCACTGTCGCCAGCCCGGGAGCCTCGTTTCCGGCCTGGACCCACTCGGCGACGTCGCGGGCCACCTCGGCGCGTACCTGGGCGGCGATCGCCTTGCCGTCGATGATCTGGGCGGACATCGGCGCGCAGGCTAGAGGACGCTCAGGCGAACGGCTTGCCCTTGCGCGAGCGCGCAGAGATCATCGCGCTGCCCGCGATCACGGCCCCCGCGATGGCGGGGAGCGCGCCCAGCAGCATCAGCGCGACGCCGATGCCCTTGGGGGTCCCGCTGTCGACCAGCAGCACGATCGCCAGGCCGATGACGATCAGGACGAGGCCGACGCCGATCAGGCGCGCGCCGGTCCCCTTCTGCTTGCCCTCACGCTGAGGTCCGGGTGTGGTCGACATGCATCAGGCCATGCCCGTTCGCCCGCTCCGCGTAACGCCCGCCGCGCAGGATGAGCAGGACGGCGACGCACAGCGCCGAGAGCAGCAGGTAGGGCACGCGGTCCCCGAAGGCCGCCGCGAGCCGCGCCGAGCCCGCGGAGCCGGCGGTCTGGCCGGTCGCCCAGGCGAGGTTCATCAGCGAGAACGCGAAGCCCTGGTCAAGGCCCCGGGCATCGGCTCCGTCGGCGAGCATCGCCATCGCAGGCGCCCACAGGATCCCGATCAGCGGCGCGGCGAGCACCACGAGGACGAACAGCAGCGCCATGGTGCCCGGCCACGGCAGCAGCGCCATGATCACGGCGGCGGAGCCCAGGCCGACCAGGCTCGGGAGCAGGCGTCCGCGGCGGTCGGCCACGCGGCCGACGACGGGGCTCACGACCGCCTCGAGCGCCGCGCCCCCCAGGAACGCGCCCGCGATCGTCGCGGCGCCGGCGCCGAGCGCGCCGAGCCGCAGGGAGCCCAGCACGGAGATCGTCCCGAACAGCACCCCCGGCATCGCGACCAGCCCCATCCCGGTGAACACCCGCCGGTCGCGCGCCGCGCGCGCGAGGTGGCGCAGGCTCGAGTCGGCCGCGCGGGGCTGGGGCTGGGTCCGCAGCGCCCAGGCCAGGAGCCCGAGCCCCAGCACCGCGACGCCGCTGAACACGCCTTCGGACCCGAGCGAGGCCGCGGCGCCACCGAGCGCCGGGCCGAACAGCGCGCCGACGACGGCCATGCCCATGGCCGAGCCGAGCAGCTCGCCCCGACGCTCGCGCGGTGCAGCGCCGATCAGCCACCCGAGCGCTCCCGTCCACGACGCGGCCCCGCCGACGCCCTGCAGGAAGCGCGCGCCGTCGAGCATCTCGATGCTCGGCGCGAAGGCGAAGGCGACGCTCGAGACGACCATCAGCGTCAGTCCCACGACCACGGTGGGCCGCGTCCCGGCGCGCGCCGCCAGCCACCCGGCCGGCAGCGAGGCCACGAAGGTCCCCGCCGGGTAGGCCCCCGAGAGCACGCCGGCGCCGGACTTGGTCAGGCCGAAGGCGGCCGCGTAATGAGGCAGCAGCGGCGTGATCGCCGCGTAGAACACCGTGTCGAGGAACACGATCGCCGACGCCAGCAGCACCAGCCGGCGCATCGCGGCACCCATGCCCGGCCGCGCCTCAGCGGCGCTTGATCGGCGCGTAGTCGGCCATCAGCTTGCGCTCGGAGCCGTCGCCGGCAAAGCGCACGACCACGATGCCGCCGGGCTCGACGCCGGTCACGACGCCCTCGCCGAAGGCGGCGTGGATGACGTCGTCGCCGAGGCGGAAGACCGCGCCGGCGCCGTCCCCCGCGGGCTCTCGCCGCCCGCCCCCTGGGCCGATGGCTGCCGTGGCCGCGGCGGCGTGCGTCCAGGAGGCGACCCGCCCGGGCGCGAAGCCGCCGGCGGCCACGGCGCGGTCGTCCTGGTCGGTGAGCTCGCGCGGGATCTCGTCGATGAAGCGCGAGCGCAGCCCGACCGACGCCGCCCCGAACGCGTTGCGCCGGCGCGCATAGGTCAGCGTGAGGTCGCGCATCGCACGGGTGATCCCGACGTAGGCCAGGCGCCGCTCCTCCTCGACGCTGCCCTCGTCGAGCGCGCGCGAGTGCGGGAAGACGCCGTCCTCCAGGCCGATGATGAACACGATCGGGTACTCCAGGCCCTTGGCGTTGTGGAGGGTCATAAGCGTCACCAGGCCCTCGTCGTCCGAGCGCGAGTCGGCGTCGGCGAGCAGCGAGATCTGCTGCAGGAACTCGCCCGGCGAGCCTCCCTCGGTGGTCGCGTCGTACTCGCGCGCCACCCGCACCAGCTCGTCGAGGTTCTCGATCCGGCCCTGCGCCTCGATCGTGCGCTCGACCTGCAGCGCGTCGAGGTACCCGGTCTCGCGCAGCGTCTCGTCGAGCAGGTCCCCGACCGACGTCGCGCCCTCCACGCGCTCGCGCAGGCGGACCATCGTGGACATGAAGCGCCCGAGCGCCTTGCGCGCAGCGGTGCCGAGCCCGCCGATCGCCTCCGGGTCCTCCGCCGCCTCCCAGACCGGGATCCCGAGCGTGTCCGCGTGGGAGAGCACGCGCGAGAGCGAGGTCTGCCCGAGCCCGCGCTTGGGCGAGTTGGCCACGCGCGTGAACGCCCCGGCGTCCTGAGGGTTGGTCAGGAAGGTCAGGTAGGCAACGGCGTCGCGGATCTCCGCGCGCTCGTAGAACTTCGTGCCGCCGATCACCTGGTAGCCGATCTGCGCCCGCACCAGCATGTCCTCGAGCACCCGTGACTGCGCGTTGGTCCGGTAGAAGACCGCGATCTCCTCGCGGGAGCCGCCCTCGTCGACCATCCGCTCGATCTCGGCGGCGACGAAGCGCGCCTCCGCGTGCTCGTCGGAGAGCTCCCGGACGCGGACCTTGTCCCCTTCCCCGATCTCGGTCCACAGCGCCTTGTCCATCCGCCCGCGGTTGTTGGCGACGACCGTGTTGGCGGCGGAGAGGATGGTCTGCGTCGAGCGGTAGTTCTGCTCGAGCTTGACCACGTGGGCGTCCGGGAAGTGGTCTTGAAAGTCCAGAATATTCTTGATGTCGGCTCCGCGGAACCCGTACACCGAATTGTGGGTGATGAGCCCGCCCGCGATGAAATTGTGTGTGTTCTCGATGTCGATGTCGAACACAGGCCGATCAAGCGGAATCTGACCGACGCTCTCGACCACGTCGTATCCGCCGTCTCCAGTGAACATCACCATTCCCCGCCGAATCGATTCAGCCGGGATGAAGGGCAGCGTGTTACCGCCAATTCGTTCTCCGCCGTTGCGGCCCAGCCGTGCGACGGGCCTGATGTTCGCTTGGGTGGCGGAGCGAACGCGGTCGACGGCCCTCACCGCATCACCGAAATCCCTGAAGCACGACTCGTAGCGCCAGCTCCCAGATCCCGACTTTGCTGGCCGGACGTTGAGGCCTTCCAGCTCTAGGCGCGCTCGCACATTGGGATCGCGGCCACCGACGGCCACGGTGTGCATCGGCGTCTTGCCACGGCGGTCGCCACAGAGGGTCACGGTCACGTTCCGGCGACGTCCCTCGAAGCCCCTGGGCACGTGGTGCGGATGGTCGAAGCTCAAGCCGTAGAGGGCGAGGACCTCCCGACCCCCCGCCTCACTGTCAACGCCGGAGAACACGCGGTCGATCATCTGCTGGTTTCCGACGACCGAGTTCGGGCTCTTTGCGGTCGGTCGCGCACGGAACGGCAGCGTCGGCAGCTGGAAACGGAGGGACAGGACGCTCTCCTGCAGTCGCGCCTCCGCGTCCGAGTCGTGAGTGCTCACCACCCAGGCGGCGTCCGCACGCTCCTGCATCGCGCGGAGAGCTACGCCGCTGACCGGGAAGTGCGTGCCCGACGGGGCCGCGGATGAGTAGACCTTGGTAGTACCAACGCGAAAGCCCATGTCGGCCCGCCACATCAGGTAGGTGAAGTGAAGGTCGGGGGTGTGGCCCTGCTTGAACCCCGCGAAGTGCATGTGCTCGGGAGTCGAGACGATTCTTCGGCCGGCACCAGTGGAGACCTCGACGCCCCACTTCCGCTCCGACCTCGTACTTTGCAACACCCGCGCCGGCCGGAAGTCCCCGCTGCCGTAGCAGGAGAGCACCTCGTCGCCCGGCCGAATCGCCTCGATCGGCCGAGTCGAACCATCCCCCATCGTGATCGGCGTCCCCTCGACCAGGCACTGATCGTCGTCGCCGACCACCGCCAGGTTGCGGTGCTCGGAGGACAGGAGCTGCAGCCACCGGTACTGGGCGTGGTTGGTGTCCTGATACTCGTCGACCATGATCCAGCGGAAGGCGCTGGCGTAGCGGTCGCGGACCTCCTGGAAGAGCTCGAGCAGGTTGACCGAGCGCACGAGCAGGTCGTCGAAGTCCATCGCGTTCATGCGGTGCAGCTCGCGCTCGTACTGGTCGTAGACGTCGGCGACGGTCTGCTCGAAGTAGGAGCCGACGAGCTGGCGGTAGTCCTCGGAGGAGCGCAGCTTGTTCTTGGCGTCGGAGATCTGGGCCTGCATCGCGCGCGGGGTGAAGCGCTTGGCGTCGATGTCGAGGTCGTCGAGGCAGCGCTTGAGCAGGCGCCGCTGGTCGGCTGCGTCGTAGATCGTGAACTGGCGCGTGTAGCCGAGGCGGTGCGCGTCAGCGCGCAGCATGCGGGCGCAGGCGGAGTGGAAGGTCATCACCCACATTGCGCGGGTGGCGCGCCCGACGAGCAGCTCGACGCGCTCGCGCATCTCCTGCGCCGCCTTGTTGGTGAAGGTGATCGCGAGGATCTCGTCGGCGCGGGCCTGGCCGGTGCGCAACAGGTACGCGATCCGATGGGTCAGCACGCGGGTCTTGCCCGAGCCCGCGCCGGCGAGGATCAGCAGCGGCCCCTCGCCATGGGTGACCGCGTCGCGCTGGGGCGGGTTCAGCCCGGCCAGGAGCTCCTCGATCCGGGGGTCCTGAGCGGCCTGGGGCATGGACGATCCACGGTACCGCGCCGCTCGGTCGCCGTTAGAGTCGTCGCGCGTGCGATCCCCCGACAACGAGGCCGTGGTGCTGGCGATGTGGGCCGACTACGACCGCGAGGGGCTGCCGGGGATCCTGAAGTGGGCGGCCGAGGACGCCGGGTGGCGCCCGCACTCCGGGGAGCGGCGCACGTTCAACAGCACCAGTGAGTACCGCGAGCACATGGAAGCCGCGGCGGTGCGCGGGATCCGCGTGGACTCCGTCCGCGCCGGGATCTGGTCCCACGAGGACGTCGTGGTCGTCCGCGGGCGCCTGCGCGTGCGCCAGGGCGGCGTGATCGAGGACTCGCGCATGTACTGGCTGCACCGGGTGCGCGACGGGAAGGTCCAGTGGACCGCGTCCTCGCCGGACCTGGGCGGGCTGCTGGCCGAGGCCGGGATCGACCGCGCGCTCACCAGCGCGGCCTTCGTGGCCACGCACGACGTCACCTAGGTGGCGCTCGTGGACGAGCTCCGCCGCGCCTGCGCCGAGGTCGCGCGCCGCGCGCGCCACGTGCGGATCGTGGAGGCGGCGATCGAGGCCTACGCGCGCACGCTGCCGGCCGGCTCGCCGCCCACTCCCGACCTCGAGGGCGCCACGCTCGAGGCGCGCGCGGCGTTCTCGCTCACGCTCAACGCGATCAACTTCGGCTCGGGCTGGTTTCCCACCCTGCGCAAGCCGCCCGGCCTGTCGGGCTTTCGCACCGTCGAGGCCGCCCTGCGCTCGCGCGGGCCCTGGAGCGCTCGCGAGCTCGCGGCGATCGAGACCTCGGAGGTCGCCGCCGTCTTCGGCCAGGACCCCGGCCACGAGCTGATGACGCTCTTCGCCCGCGCGCTGCGCGAGCTCGGCGCCCGGGTGCAGGAGGAGCACGGCGGCGCCTTCCTGACCCTCGCGCGCGCCGGCGGCGGCTCGGCCGTCGCGCTGGCCGAGCTGCTCGCCGCGTGGCCGGGCTGGCAGGACGTCTCCACCTACGACGGCGTCCGCGTCCCGTTCTTCAAGCGCGCCCAGATCGCAGCCGCCGACCTGCACCTCGCCGGGCTCGCACCCGCGCACGACGCCGGGCGGCTGACGCTGTTCGCCGACAACCTGGTCCCGCACGTGCTGCGGCTCGACGGCGTGCTCGAGTTCGACGACGCGCTGGTGAGCCGGATCGACGGCGGGCAGCTGCTCGAGCACGGCGGCGCCGAGGAGGTCGAGATCCGGGCCTGCGCGCTGCACGCGGTCGAGCTGCTGGTCACCGCCCACGGCGCGAGCACCGCCACGGCGGTCGACAACGCGCTGTGGCAGCGCGGCGCCCTCGCCCGTTACAAGGCCCGCCCGCGCCACCGCGCCCGCACCACGGCGTACTGAGACCTACACTCCCCGCCCCGTGAGGGTCCTCGTCACCGGCCACGACGGCTACATCGGCACCGTGCTGACCCCCATGCTCGCCGCCGCCGGCCACGAGCCGGTGGGCCTCGACAGCGGCCTGTTCGCCGACTGCTCGTTCGGGCCGGTGCCCGAGCTGAGCGCGCGCCGTGCCGACGTGCGCGACGTCACCGCCGCCGAGCTCGCGGGCTTCGACGCGGTGATGCACCTCGCCGCGGTCTCCAACGACCCGATCGGCGACCTCAACCCCGCCGCGACCTACGCGATCAACCACCACGCGAGCGTGCACCTCGCCGAGCAGGCCAAGCAGGCGGGCGTGGCGCGCTTCCTCTACTCCTCCTCGTGCAGCACCTACGGCGCGGCGGGCGGCGAGGCGGCGCTCGACGAGCACGCCGCCTTCCACCCGGTCACGCCCTACGGGGAGTCCAAGGTGCTCGCCGAGCGCGACCTGTCGGCGCTCGCCGGCGAGGACTTCAGCCCCGTCTACCTGCGCAACGCGACCGCCTACGGCGTCTCGCCGCGGATGCGCGGCGACATCGTCGTCAACAACCTCGTCGCCTACGCGTTCGCCACCGGCGAGGTCCGGATGCAGAGCGACGGCTCGCCGTGGCGCCCGCTCGCCCACGTTCAGGACATCGCGGGCGCGTTCCTCGCCGCGCTCGACGCGCCGCGCGAGGCCGTCCACGACGAGGCGTTCAACATCGGCCGCGACGAGGACAACCATCAGATCCGCGACATCGCGGCGATGATCGAGGCCACCGTGCCCGACAGCACCATCAGCTTCGCCGCGGGAGCGAGCCCCGACAAGCGCTCCTATCGCGTCTCCTTCGCCAAGGCGGCCGAGCGGCTGCCGGGCTTCGCGCCGCGCTGGACGGTGCAGCGCGGGATCCAGGAGATGCACGCCGCCTACCGCGCCGCCGGGCTCACGATCGAGGACTTCCTGTCCTCGCGCTTTCAGCGCATCCGACGCATCCGCGAGCTGATCGACGCCGGCGAGCTCGACGACGACCTGCGCCGGCGCACGCCATGAGCTCGCGCGACACCCCGATCCAGCGGATGCCGGTGGTGATCCTGGCCGGCGGGCTCGGCACACGCCTGCGCGAGGAGACCGAGCGCGTCCCCAAGCCGCTCGTGGAGATCGGCGAGCGCCCGATCCTGTGGCACATCATGAAGCTCTACGGCCACCACGAGGCGCGGCGCTTCGTGCTCTGCCTGGGCTACAAGAGCTGGAGCATCAAGGAGTACTTCCTGCGCTACCGCGAGCAGATCGCCGACCTCACCGTGCACCTCGGCGAGGACCGCGCGCCGGTCGTGCACAACGGCCGCGCCGAGGAGGACTGGGAGGTCACGATGGCCGAGACGGGGCTGGAGACGGCGACCGGGGGCCGCCTCTGGCGGGTGCGCGACTACGTCGACTGCGACACCTTCATGTTCACCTACGGCGACGGCATCGGCGCGGTGAACATCGCGGCGCTGCTCGAGTTCCACCGCTCCCACGACCGCATCGGCACCGTCACCGGCGTGCACCCCAGCTCGCGCTACGGCGAGATGAGCGTGAGCGGCGACACCGTCACCGAGTTCAACGAGAAGCTCACCACCGGCGAGGGCTTCGTCTCCGGCGGCTTCTTCGTCTTCCAGCGCGAGATCTTCGACTACCTGGACGAGGACCCGCAGCTGATCTTCGAGCGCCGCCCGCTGCGCAGCCTCGCCCGCGACGGCCAGCTCGCCGTGTTCCCCCACGAGGGCTTCTGGATGGGGATGGACACCTACCGCGAGTTCTCCGAGCTCAACCGCCTGTGGGCGGCGGGCGACGCCCCCTGGAAGGTCTGGGAGGGCTAGAGCTCCCGGCGCAGCCCGTCCTCCCCCAGCTCGGCGGCTTCGAACACGGCCTGCGCCTCGGCCAGGACCGCCGCCAGCGGGCGGTGCGGATGCAGGTGGATCAGCACCAGCTCCTGCACCCCTGCCTCGCGGGCGACGCTCGCGGCCTCGCGCCCGGAGGAGTGGATCTCGGGGACGTCCGGCGCGTCCTCGGAGTACCAGGCCTCGTGCATCAGCATGCGCGACCCGGCGGCGAGCTCGGCGTTGCCGGCGTCGTAGGGCGTGTCGGTGCAGTAGGTCAGAAGGTCGTCGAAGCGCAGCGCCAGCGTCGGCGTGCTGTGGCCCGGCTGGACGCGCACGCGCAGGGTGAACGGGCCGACCTGCTGGTCGCCCTCGGCGAGCTCTCGGACCTCGGAGGCGATCAGGCTGAAGTCGGCGTCGTAGAACGGCGGCGAGGCCAGGCGGCGCAGATCCTCCTCGCTCGAGCTGCCGAACAGGGCCTGCGCCGGGCCCCAGATCCGCGGCGGCGTCGAGGCGACGGCGCGCAGGCCGGGCAGGTAGGCGAGGCCGGCGACGTGGTCGAGGTGGAAGTGGGTGAGCACGAGCTCGAGCTCGGCCACGCCGTCGAGCAGCGACGGATCGGCGACGATCCGCTCCACCCCCGTCCCGGCGTCGATCAGGACGGCGCGATCGCCGCTGCGCAGCAGCGCCGTGCAGGTCGCCCGTTCGGCGGTGGGGATCCAGCCGCCGCCCCCGAGGATGGTCACGTCGGTCATCAGGCGGGGAAGATAGCCTCGCCGCCGGGTGAGCTCGATCTCCGACACGTTCTGGGCGGGCCGGCGTGTCCTGGTCACCGGCCACTCGGGGTTCAAGGGCCGCTGGCTCACCCGCTGGCTGGAGGCGCTCGGAGCCGAGGTCACGGGCTTCTCGCGAGCCTCGGGCGGCGACGTGCGCGACGCCGAGGGAGTCCGCTCGGTGCTGCGGCGGGCGCACCCGGAGGTGGTGTTCCACCTCGCCGGGCAATCGACCGTCCAGAGCGGGCTGGCCGACCCGGCGGCGACCTACGCGGTCAACGTGGTCGGCACGGCGAACGTCCTGCAGGCGGTCCGCGAGTCAGACGACGTCCGCGTGGTGGTCGGCGTCACCTCGGACAAGTGCTACCTCGACCAGGGCCTCGAGCGCGGCTACCGCGAGGAGGACCGGCTCGGCGGCTTCGACCCCTACTCCGCGTCGAAGGCCTGCCAGGAGCTCGTGATCGCCGCGATGCGCGACTCGCTGCTCGCGCCGCGCGGGGTGGCGGTGGCGAGCGCCCGCGCCGGCAACGTGATCGGCGGCGGGGACTGGACGCCGGGCCGGCTCGTGCCCGATCTGATCCGCGCGGCGCTGGCCGGCGAGCCGCTGCGCCTGCGCGCGCCTGACGCCGTGCGCCCGTGGCAGCACGTGCTCAACCCGCTCCAGGGCTACCTGCTGCTCGCCGAGCGGCTGTGGGAGGACCGCAGCTTCGCGACCGCGTGGAACTTCGGCCCCGAGCAGTCGGACTCCCACCCCGTCGGCTGGGTCGTGGAGCGCCTGCGCTCGCGCTGGCCGGGCGAGCTCGACATCGTCGCTGGCGACCGCGCGGCGGTGCCCGAGGCGGCCGTGCCGCGCGTGGACTCCACCCGCGCCCACACCCGCCTGGGCTGGAACCCGCCGTGGGACCTCGCGGCCGCGATCGACGCCACCGCCGAGTGGTACCTCGCCGACCGCGACGGTCGCGACGTCTCGCTCGAGCAGATCGAGCGCTTCAGCGCTCGCTAACCCGCCACCACGAACACCTCGAGCGTGCGCGGCCCGTGCACGCCCTCGACCCGGTCGAGCTCGATGTCCGACGTGGCGGAGGGGCCGGAGACGAGCGTGATCGGGCGTCCCGCCGCCGCGGCCTCGGCCAGCCGCGCGACGGCATCGGGCACCGATGCGACGACCTGGGACTCGGCGATGACGCAGAGGTGAACGTCGGGGATGAGCGTGAGCGCGCGGCGGCCCGAGCTCTCGCCGCTGTCGAGCACGAGCGTGCCGGTCTCGGCGATCCCCAGCGCGCAGCCGGTGAGCACGCCGTCGAGCCCGTCGAGCTCGGCCACCGCGAGGGGCGGGTCGTCGAGCACCAGCTCGACCCCGTCCAGGGAGTGCTCGAAGGTCGTCGCGACCCGGCGCAGCCCGAGGCGCTCACAGGCCGCGGCCAGCGCGCCCGTCAGGTCCTCCCTCGCCACCCGGTGGACCTCCGCGCGGTAGTCGGCCACGCGCTCGCAGAACAGGCCCACATCGGCCTGCGCCTGCTGCGCGCCGCGATAGCCGCGCGGCAGCGCGGGGATCGCCGGCGACTCGCCGAGCGCGGCGCTCACGCGCCGCAGGACCTCAGCCCGCGCGTCGCTCACGCCACCACTCCCGGAAGGTCTGCTCGGGCACCTCGGGCGCTTCGCGCATCGCCGACCAGCCGGGCAGCGGCACCCTCCCGAGCGGGCCGCGGCCCAGGCGCGAGAGCCGCTGCGCGCCCTCGTAGCGCCGCTGGGAGGCGAACACGGCCCCGACCGCGCCCATCGCCAGGCGCTCGGGGTCCATGCGGCTGCGCTGCTCGCGCACGACCCGGCCGCGCAGGTGCACGAGCACCGAGGGGATGTCGATCTTCACCGGACAGGCCTCGAAGCAGGCGCCGCACAGGCTCGAGGCCCACGGGAGCGTCGGGGCCTGGCCGAGGCCCTTCAGCTGAGGGGTGAGGATCGCGCCGATGGGCCCGGGATAGACCGAGTCGTAGGCCTGGCCGCCCGTCCGCGTGTAGACGGGGCAGACGTTGAGGCATGCCGAGCAGCGGATGCAGTGCAGCGCTTGGCGCCCGACCTCGTCGGCGAGCGTGTCGGTGCGGCCGTTGTCGAGCAGGATCAGGTGGAACTCGCGCGGACCGTCGCCCTCGCGCACGCCCGTCCACAACGAGGTGTACGGGTTCATCCGCTCCGCCGTGGAGGACCGCGGGAGCAGCTGCAGGAAGACCTCGAGGTCGCGCCACTGCGGCAGCACCTTCTCGATGCCCATGACCGTGACGAGCACCTCGGGCAGCGTCGTGCACATGCGCCCGTTGCCCTCGGACTCGACGACGCAGACCGTGCCGGTCTCGGCGATCCCGAAGTTCGCCCCCGACACCGCCACCGGCACGCTGAGGAACTTCTCGCGCAGGTGCGTGCGCGCGGCCTCGGCGATCGCGCCGGCGTCCAGCCCGAGGTGCTGGCCCTTGGCGATCGTTCGCTCGAACAGCGCCCGGATCTCCGCACGGTTCTTGTGGATGGCGGGCACCAGGATGTGCGACTGGCGGTCCTCCGGGTCGAGCTGGACGATCAGCTCGGCCAGGTCGGTCTCGATCGCCTCGATGCCCTCGGCGGCGAGCGCCTCATTGAGCCCGATCTCGTCCGTGGCCAGCGACTTGACCTTGATCACCTCCTGCGAGCCGTGCGCCCGCGCCACGTCCGCGACGATCCGGTTGGCCTCGGCGCCGTCACGCGCCCAGTGCACGGTCCCTCCGGCCCGCGCCACCGCCGCCTCCAGGCGCTCGAGCTGCTCGGGCAGCGTCGCCATCGCGCGCGCCTTGATCGCCGAGCCCGCGTCACGCAGCGCCTCCCAATCGTCGACCTCGGCGATCGTGGCCAGGCGCTTGGCCCGGATCGTCGCGGTCGCCCTGCCGAGGTTGCGGCGCAGCTGGGAGTCGCGCAGCGTCTCGCGGGCCGCGGCCGGAAAGCCCTTCACTCCTGAGCCGCCAGGATCTCGGCGATGTGGACCGCCCGCACGCCGGTGCGCTGGCGTCGCAGCGCGCCGCCGATGTGCATCAGGCACGAGTTGTCGGCGGCGGTGCACACCTCGGCCTTGCTGTCGAGCACCCGCCGCAGCTTGTCGGAGAGCATCGCCATCGAGGTGTCGGCGTTCTTGACGGCGAAGGTCCCGCCGAAGCCGCAGCACTCGCGCGCGTCCTCGAGCTCGACGAGGTCGATGCCCTGCACGGCGCGCAGCAGCGCCAGCGGGCGCTCGCCGACCTTCAGCAGCCGCAGCGAGTGGCAGGTCGGGTGGTAGGCGACGCGGTGCGGGTAGGTGGCGCCGACGTCCTCCACGCCGAGTACGTCGACGAGGAACTCGGTCAGCTCGAACACGCGGTCGGCGACCGCGGGGCAGTGCTCGCGGACCATCGCCACGCACGACGCCGACGGCGAGACGACCCGCTCAGCGTCGGCGAACACGCGCTCGAAGCGCCGCGCCAGCGCCGTTCCGTCCTCGGCGAAGCCGGAGTTCATATGCATCTGCCCGCAGCAGGTCTGCGCCTCGGGGAACTCGACCTGCACGCCAAGGCGCTCGAGCAGGCCGACCACCGCGCGGCCCGTACCGGGAAACAGCGTGTCGTTGAAGCAGGTGATGAACAGCGCCGCTCGCATGCCCGGTTCCGCATTGTGACGCCTGGGGTACGCCTTGGGGGAGGAGCCCCCTGAGGAGGAGGAGCGCGCATGTACAAGCAGGTCCTTGACCCGGTCAGCAACTCGCTCGGCCTGACGTCGATCTTCGCTGCGATACCAATCCTGGCCCTGTTCGTGCTGTTGGGCGGGCTGAAGATGAAGGCGTATCTGGCCGCGCTGATCGCATTGGTGCTGGCGATCATCATCGCCGTCGCGGTCTACTCGATGCCGGTCGGTCAGGCCCTCGACGCCGGCCTGGAGGGCGCCGTGTTCGGGCTCTTCCCGATCATGTGGATCGTCTTCACCGCGCTGTGGATCTACAACATGACGGTGGAGACGGGGCACTTCGCCGTGCTGCGCCGCGCCTTCAACTCGATCTCGGACGACCAGCGCGTGCAAGCGGTCATCATCGCGTTCTCCTTCGGCGCGCTGCTCGAGGCGCTGGCGGGCTTCGGCACGCCGGTGGCGATCACCGCCGTGATGCTGATCGCCGTCGGCTTCCAGCCGATCAAGGCCGCCTCGGTGGCGCTCGTGGCCAACACCGCCCCCGTGGCGTTCGGGGCGATCGCGATCCCGATCGTGACCCTGTCGACGATCACCGGCCTTCCCAAGGAGGACCTCGGCGCGATGGTCGGCCGCCAGACGCCGCTGCTCGCGCTGTTCGTCCCGCTGATCCTGGTCGGCATGGTCGACGGCATGCGCGGGATCCGCCAGGCCTGGCCCGCGGCGCTGATCGGCGGCCTGACCTTCGCCGTCGGCCAGTTCGTCTGCTCGAACTACATCTCCGTCGAACTGACCGACATCGTCGCCTCGCTGCTCTCGGCCGGCTCGATCGTCGCGCTGCTGCAGGTCTGGCACCCGTCCGAGCCGCTGCACGGCGAGGCGGCCGCAGGGGCCGGGCGCCCGGCCATCGCCGGGGCGGCCGTCGCCGACGCGGGCCACGAAAAGGAGGTCCGCCGCCGCAGCGACGACACCCGGGACACCGGCGCCGAGAAGCTCGCGGCGTTCGCGCCCTACCTGATCATCATCGTGGTCTTCTCGCTGGCGCAGTGGGGGCCGATCAAGGACTTCCTGGCGGCGCGCGCCACGGAGTTCCAGTGGCCGGGGCTCGACGTCCTGAACTCCAAGGGCAAGGTCCCGACCTCGCTCACCTACAAGTTCGGCTGGGGCTCGGCGGCCGGCACGCTGCTGCTCGTCTCGGGGCTGCTGACCATGCTGGTGCTGCGCTTCAACCCGCTGCGCGCGCTGCGCGTGTTCCTGCGCACCCTGGACGAGCTGAAGTTCGCGACGCTCACCGTCGCCTCGGTGCTCGCGCTCGCCTACGTGATGAACCTCTCCGGGCAGACCATCACGCTCGGGTCGTGGATCGCGGGCGCCGCCGGGGCACTGGGCTTCCTGTCCTCGATCATCGGCTGGCTCGGCGTGGCGGTGACCGGCTCTGACACCTCGTCGAACTCGCTGTTCGGCACGCTGCAGGTCGCCGCGGCGCAGAAGGCCGGCTACAACCCGATCCTGCTCGCCTCGGCGAACTCCTCGGGAGGCGTGCTCGGCAAGATGATCTCGCCGCAGAACCTCGCGATCGGCGCCGCCGCGGTCGGAATGGGCGGCCGCGAGGGCGAGCTCTTCCGAAAGGTGGTCGGATGGAGCATCCTGCTGGTGCTGATCATGTGCGTGCTGGTCTACCTGCAGTCGACCTCCGTGCTGGAGTGGATGACGGTCAAACCGAAGTGAGCGCCGTACCCGAGATGTCGCACACCGGCGAGCCGGCCCCGCTCGCCGAGGCGCCCCCGCGCGACCTCACGCCAGTGGTGGCCGAGCTGCGCGAGGCGGTGGGCGAGCAGTGGGTCTACACGCAGGAGCACCAGCTGCGGACCTATGAGTCCGACGGCCTGCTCCAGTACCACGTGATCCCCGGCGCGGCGGTGCTGCCGGGCACCGCCGAGGAGGTCCAGGCCGTGGTGCGGGCGTGCGCGCGCGCCGACGTGCCGTTCGTGGCGCGCGGCGCGGGCTCGGGCCTGTCGGGCGGCGCGGTGCCGATCGGGGACGGGATCCTGATCGTGCTCTCGCGCATGAAACGCATCCTCGACGTCGACCTCGCCAACCAGCGGGTGTGCGTCGAGCCGGGGGTCACAAACATCGCGGTCACCGCGGCCGTGGCGCCGGACTTCTTCTACCCGCCCGACCCGTCGAGCCAGATCGTCTGCACGATCGGCGGCAACCTGGCCGAGAACTCCGGCGGCGCGCACTGCTTCAAGTACGGCTTCACCACCAACTACGTGGTCGGCCTCGAGCTCGTCCTGCCCGACGGCGAGATGATCCAGATCGGCGGCAAGGAGCTCGATCCGCCGGGCTATGACCTGCTCGGCGCCTTCGTGGGCTCGGAGGGCACGCTCGGGGTAGCGACCAAGGCGTGGCTGCGCGTCATGCCCGCGCCGGAGACGACCAAGACGCTCGTGGCCTTCTTCGACTCCACCCGGCAGGCCGGCGAGGTGGTCTCCGCGATCGTCAAGGCCGGGGTGGTTCCCGGCGCGATCGAGATGATGGACAAGCTCGCGATCGAAGCCTCCGAGCAGATGGCCCACGCCGGTTACCCCGTCGGTCGCGGCGCGGCGCTGTTGGTCGAGCTCGACGGTGCCGAGCGCGAGTGCGAGGCGCGCTTCGACGAGGTCGTGCAGATTTGCGAGGACTGCGGCTCCGACGACGTCCGCGTCGCGCGTGACGAGGCCGAGCGCGCGCTGTTCTGGAAGAGCCGCAAGGCCGCCTTCCCCGCGATGGGCCGCCTGTCGCCCAACTACTTCGTGCAGGACGGCGTGATCCCGCGCACCAAGCTCCCCGAGGTGCTCGAGCGCATGGACCAGCTCTCGGAGGAGTACGGGATGCGGGTGGCCAACGTCTTCCACGCCGGCGACGGCAACCTGCACCCGCTGGTCTGTTACGACGGGCGCAAGGAGGGCGAGGCCGAGAAGGCCGAGGAGCTCTCGGGCCTGATCCTCGACGCGTGCCTGGAGGCCGGCGGCTCGATCACCGGCGAGCATGGGGTCGGCCTGGACAAGAAGAAGCACATGCCAAAGATGTTCGACGAGCCCGACCTCGCGACGTTCCAGCGCCTGCGCTGCGCCTTTGACCCGGCCGGCCTGGCCAACCCCGACAAGGTGATGCCCACGCCGCGCCTGTGCGGCGAGGTGCCCGGCCCCTACCGGCAGCACCCGCTCGAGGCCGCCGGGCTCGCCGAGCGGTTCTAGTGGCCCTTCCCGCAACCTGCCACCCGAGATCGGCGCTCGCCGATCACCGCCAGGCAGCGTCCTCTCGTGCGCCAGGTCACGAGACGGACCACTAGTGGCGACGCAGGCTCCAGCGGTAACGGAGCGGCCGGCCTCGCCCAAGGAGGCCGCCGAACTGCTGCGCGGCCTCTCGGGCGACGGGCGCACGGTTCGTCCCCGCGGCGGCGGCACGAAGCTGAGCTGGGGCGGCGCCGGGGAGCCGGTCGCGGTCGAGCTCGAGACCGGCGCCATGAACCGCATCCTCGAGCACAACGAGGGCGACCTCACCGCGGTGCTCGAGCCTGGCGTGTCGCTCGCCGACGCCCAGGCCGCCTTCGGCGCCAAGCAGCAGATGCTGGCCCTCGACCCGCCCCTGGGCGCGGGTGACGCCGCCACCGTCGGCGGGCTCGTCGCCACGGCGGACTCCGGCCCGCTGCGCCACCGCTACGGCGGCGTGCGCGACCTCGTGGTCGGTATCAACCTCGCGCTGGCCGACGGCACGCTGGCCAAGGCGGGCGGCAAGGTGATCAAGAACGTCGCGGGCTATGACCTCGCCAAGCTGTTCGCCGGGTCCTACGGCACGCTCGGGCTGATCGTCGGCGTCAGCGTGCGCCTGCACCCGATGCAGACCGCGACCGCGACCGCCTCCGGCACGACGGGCGACCCGGAGCGCCTGGCCTCGGCCTCCGCGAAGCTCGCCCGCCTTCCGCTGGAGGCCGACTGCCTCGACGTGGCCTGGAGCGAGGAGGGTGGCCGCGTGCTCGTGCGCTTCGCCGGCGCCGCCGCCGACCGGCAGGCCGAGACCGCCGCCGGCCACATGCGCGAGGCCGGGCTCATCGGCGTTCAGGCCGAGGAGGAGGACGCGGAGACCTGGGAGCGCCAGCGCACCGGCCAGCGCGCAGCGGGCGACGGCGCGGTGCTGAAGGTCTCGGGCCGCCCGACCGACCTCATCGCCGTGATCCGCGCGGCGCGCGACGCCGGCGGCGCGCTGGTCGGCCGCGCCGCCCACGGGCTGTACTGGATCGCGCTCGAGGGCGAGGGCCTCGGCGAGCGCGTGGCGCTGGTGCGCGACGCGCTGGAGCCGCGCGCCTGCGTACTGCTCGACGCGCCCGATCACGTGCGCGCCGCGGTCGACGCCTGGGGCGCGGTCGACCCGGGCGCGCTGGCGGTCATGCGGCGGGTAAAGGAACGCTTCGACCCGACGCGGACCTTCCGCCCGGGCGCCTTCGTGGGAGGGATCTAGAGGTGGCCTTGATCGACCTGCTGGACGGAGCCTGGGACGAGCACCGCCCGCCCGACCCCGAGCTGATCAAGGACTGCGTGCACTGCGGGTTCTGCCTGCCGACGTGCCCCAGCTACCTGGCCTTCGAGGACGAGATGGACTCCCCGCGCGGGCGCATCGTGCTGATGCGCGTCGGCCACGAGGAGGGCGCCGAGGTCTCCGGCGAGATGCGCACCCACTTCGATCGCTGCCTGGGCTGCATGGCCTGCGTGACCGCGTGCCCGTCCGGGGTGCAGTACGACAAGCTGATCGAGCAGACACGCCCGCAGGTCGAGCGCCACGGCGACCGGCCGCTGCGCGAGCGCGCCCTGCGCCGCGCGATCTTCGAGCTCTTCACCCACCCGGGGCGCCTGCGGGCGCTCGCGCCGGTGCTCGCCGCGCAGCAGAAGCTCGGGGTCAACGCCGCGCTCGCCAAGCTCCCGCTCGGAACGCGCATGCACTCGATGCTCCAGCTCGCCCCGCCGGTCAGCCCGCGCGACGCGGTCACCCAGCTGCCCGAGCTCACCCCGGCCCGCGGGCCCGCGCGCGGGCGCATCGCGCTGATGCAGGGCTGCATCCAGCGCGTGTTCTTCGGCGACGTCAACGCCGCCACCGTGCGCGTGCTCGCCGCCGAGGGCTTCGAGGTCCATGCCCCGCGGGCGCCGCGCTGCTGCGGCTCGCTGCAGATGCACGCGGGCCTCGAGCCGGAGGCGCTCGAGCTCGCCAAGCAGACGATCGCCGCGTACGAGGGCTTCGACGCGATCGCGGTCAACGTCGCGGGCTGCGGATCGGGGATGAAGGACTACGCGCACCTGCTCTCCGACGACCGCGAGTGGGCCGAGCGCGCCGAGGCCTTCTCGGCGAAGGTCAAGGACGTCTCGGAGCTGCTCGCCGGCGTCGAGCCGCGCGTGGTGCGCCATCCGCTGGCGCTGAAGGTCGCCTACCACGATGCCTGCCATCTCGCCCACGCCCAGGGCATCCGCGACGAGCCGCGCGAGCTGCTGCGCTCGATCCCCGAGCTCGAGCTCGTCGAGCCCGACGAGTGGCAGATCTGCTGCGGCTCGGCCGGGATCTACAACCTGGTCCAGCCCGAGGCCGCCGCCAAGCTGGGCCGGCGCAAGGCCGGAAACCTCGCGGCCACCGGCGCCGAGGCGATCGCCGCGGCGAACCCCGGCTGCGCACTGCAGATCGCCGCTCACCTCGAGAGCCCGATCCCCGTCTATCACCCGATGACGCTGCTGGACCTCTCGCAGCGCAACGTCAGACCCGAGGAGGTCCGATCGTGAGCACCGCCGCCACCTGGAACGCGGAGACCGCCCCCGACGAGCGCGGCGAGGAGATCCTCTCCCCCGAGGCGCTCGACTTCGTCGCCGAGCTGCATACGCGCTTTGAGCCGCGGCGCCAGGAGCTGCTCGCCAAGCGCCGCGAGCGCATGCAGCGACTGCAGGCCGGCGGCACGCTGGACTTCATCGAGGAGACGCGAGAGGTCCGCGAGGGCGACTGGCAGGTCGCAGAGCCCTGCAAGGACTACCTCGACCGCCGGGTCGAGATCACCGGGCCGACCGACCGCAAGCTGGTCATCAACGCGCTGAACTCGGGCGCCAAGGGCTTCATGGCCGACTTCGAGGACTCCACGGCCCCCACGTGGGAGAACGTGGTCATCGGCCAGGCCAACCTGATCGATGCGATCGACGCCACGATCACCTACGACTCCGCCGACGGCAAGCACTACGAGCTGGCCGAGGAGACCGCCACGCTGCTCGTGCGCCCGCGCGGCTGGCACCTCAACGACAAGCACGTCAAGGTCGAGGGCACCGAGATCTCCGGCGGGCTGCTCGACTTCGGCCTCTACGTCTTCCACAACGCCCAGCGCCTGCTCGACCACGGCTCGCGCCCCTACCTCTACCTCCCCAAGATGGAGCACTACCTGGAGGCGCGGCTCTGGAACGACGTCTTCAGCTTCGCCGTGGAGACGCTCGGGGTGCCTCACGGCACGATGCGCGCGACCGTCCTGATCGAGACGCTGCCCGCCGCCTTCCAGATGGAGGAGATCCTCTACGAGCTGCGCGAGCACTCCTACGGCCTCAACGCCGGGCGCTGGGACTACATCTTCTCGATGATCAAGTGCTTCCGCGACCGGCCCGACTTCGTCCTGCCCGACCGCGACGACGTGAAGATGACCGTGCCGTTCATGAAGGCCTACTCCGAGCTGCTGGTGGCGACCTGCCACCGCCGCGGCGCCTTCGCGATGGGCGGCATGTCGGCGCTGATCCCCTCGCGCAAGGACGAGGAGGCCAACGAGCGCGCGATCACCGCGGTGCGCGAGGACAAGGAGCGCGAGGCCAAGGCCGGCTTCGACGGCACCTGGGTCGCCCACCCCGACGTGGTCGGGGTGGCGCAGGAGGCCTTCGACGCCATGCTCGGCGACAAGCCCAATCAGATCGACAAGCAGCGCGACGACGTCAAGGTCGCCGCCGAACAGCTGCTCGACGCGAAGTCCACGCCCGGAGACATCACCGAGGCGGGCCTGCGCAACGACATCTCGGTCGGCTTCCAGTACGTCTCGTTCTGGCTCGGCGGCCGCGGGGCGGCGGGGATCAACAACCTGATGGAGGACGCGGCCACCGCGGAGATCTCACGCTCCCAGCTGTGGCAGTGGATCGAGCACGGGGCCCAGCTCGAGGACGGGCGGACGATCACGCGCGAGCTGGTGCGCGACATGCTCGACCAGGAGACCGAGCGCATCCACGAGGAGGTCGGCGACGAGGTCTGGGAGAAGGGCCGGCCCAAGGAGACGCGCGAGGTCTTCGAGTCGGTGTCGCTCTCCGACGACTTCCCGGACTTCCTGACGATCCCGGCCTACGCCTACCTGGACTGAAGCAGCGCCTGCAGCGCCGCCAGGTCGGCCTGCAGCTTGCGCTCGAGGTGAGGCTGGATGATCGGGATCAGCAGGCGGCCCTTGAAGCCGCCGCCCGAGGGGTCGAGGGTCTGGGTGAGGGTGGTCGCGCCGGTCAGCGCGTAGGTGTTGACCACGTCGATGCCGCGCAGCTCGAAGCGGCTCTCCGCGCGCCGCGGCGGCTCGTAGGCCGTCACCTCCATCTCGACGGTGATGTGCTCGCCGCTGACCTCGAGCACCTGGCGGAAGCGCGAGCCGGTCCCGACCGGTCCGCCGTCGAGGCGCTCATAGCCCCGCAGACCCGTCGTCCACTGCCGGACCTTGTCCTCCTCGAGCAGCCACGGGAAGACGTCCTCGGGCGGCCGGGCGATCTCGACCGAGTGCTCGACGCGCGCCACGGCCGATCAGAAGTCCCCGCCGCCGAAGTCTCCCCCGCCGCCGAAGTCCCCGCCACCGAAGTCCCCGCCGCCTCCGAAGTCGCCTCCCCCGAAGTCCCCGCCGCCGCCGAAGTCCCCGCCGCCGTCGTTGTCGCCGCCATAGCCGTAGGCCATGTCGCCGCCCCAGCCGCCGTAGCCCATCCCGCCGAAGCCGAAGGGCGAGAACGCGCCGCCGAGCATCGAGCCCACCAGCAGGCCGGGCAGCAGGCCGCCCCCGAAGCCTCCGAAGAAGCCGCCGGCGAACGGCGCGTATGCCGGGCCCGCGTTCCAATAGGGCATCCGCTGCCCGCCGACGAGCACCTCGCGGGCGTGCGGGTCCTCGCCGCGCTCGACGCGCTGGGCGTCGGCCTCGCAGGCGGGGACCAGGCGCGGCTCGCCGAAGGACGGCGACCATTCAACGTCGCGGTCGGAGGGCCCGTGGCGCGGGTCGAAGAAGCACGGCGGGCGGCGCTCGGGGACGGGCCGCCCCTCGAAGCGGGCCTTGGCCGAGGCCATCGCGTAGCGCCCCTCCTCGAGCGCCGCGCCCACGGGCTGGAGGTCCTCCGGGCGCCGAGCGGTCTCCCACGCGCTGTTGGCGCGGTCGTACGCCGCCACCGCCTGCTCGTAGTCGGCCTTGGCCTCGGCGTTGGCGCCCGGCATCTGCACGTCGAGGTCGAGCGCGCGGATGTCCTCGCCGATGGCCACGAGCTCGTCGCGGGCGTTGTGCTTGGCCTCCTCGAAGTCCTCCTTGGCGGCCGCCTGGTACTCGCGGCGCCGGCGCCGGCCGCGAAGCGCGAGCGCTCCGCCGCCGAGCCCCAGGGCGCCGAGGAGCACGATCGTCCCGGTGCCGATGCCGCCGCCTCCACCGCCGCCGTTGCCGCCGTTTCCGCTGCCGTTGGACTGGCCGGCGCGGATGTCGCCCATGCGGTTCACGAAGTCCAGCAGGATCGCCTGCAGGCCCTCGCTCTTGTGGGCGGCGAGCGCCTCGGCGGCGGCGTCCGTCGTGAGGCCCTCGCGCACGTCGGTGCTGCCCGCCCGAAGGCTGCGCCCGGCCACCAGGACGTAGGTGCCCGGGCGGTTGACCGTCCGCCCGAGCGTCGAGAGCGTGGCGTCCAGCGAGCCGCCCGCCTCGCGCGTGATCGACTTGGGCAGGACCGCGATGTACATCGGCCCCGCGTCGCGCTGGGCGATCTCGGTCCGCAGCGCCTCGACCTCGTCGCTGCTCAACGTCGGGCTGGCGGCGGGATCGACGTAGATCGCGTCGGACTGCAGCGCCGTCGCAGCCTTCCGGATGCCCGACTGCGCGCGGGCGGCGGGCGCGGCCACGCCGAGCAGCGCCAACAGGCCGAGGAGCGCGAGCAGCGCGAGGGGTCGCATCGCCACGGTGTTCCCGCTAGCCGCCGGCGGGATTCGGGCCGCGAACCGGGCGCAGCGGCAGCACGTCGGCCGTGGCGGGGCGCTCGGGCTCGCCGCTGACCTCCGCGAGCTCGCGCTCGAGCTCGGTGATCCTGCGCGAGAGCGCCTTCAGCGCGTCGGCGATCGGATCGGGCAGGTGGACCCAGTCGGCGTCGGGCCCCTCGGGGCGCCGGCCCTCGACGCGCACGGTGTGCCCGGGGTTGCCGACCACGGTGGAGTTCGGCGGGACGTCGTGCACCACGACCGCGTTGGCGCCGATCTTCGCCCCGTGGCCGATCGTGATCGGGCCGAGCAGCTTGGCGCCCGAGCCGATCGTCACGTTGTTCTGCACCGTCGGATGGCGCTTGCCGGTCGCAAAGCCCGTGCCGCCGAGCGTGACGCCCTGATACATCGTCACGTCCTCGCCGATCTCCGCGGTCTCCCCCACCACGACGCCCATGCCGTGGTCGATGAACAGGCCGTCACCGATCCGGGCCCGGGGGTGCAGCTCGATCCCGGTCAGCGCGCGGGCGCTCGCGGAGATGGCGCGCGGAGCGAGCGGGACGCCGGCCGCGTCGAGCGCGTGGGCCACGCGGTGGGCGAGCAGGGCGTGCACGCCGGGCCAGGCAGCGAGGATCTCCAGCGAGCTGACGCCGCGGGCGGCGGGGTCGCGCTCGTGGGCGGCCGCGACGTCACGCCGCAGCTCGCCGGCCACGCGGGCGAGGTTGCCGAGTCCGAGCATCGGCTAGAGGGTGGCACAGTCCGGACAGCCGGCTTGTCGGGTGACCGTTACCCGCAGGAACGTCGCAGCCTCGAGATCGACCTGGAGGAACGCGTCGGCGTAGGCGGGCTCGAGCCCGCCGAGCAGCCTCAGCGCCTCGAGCGCCTGCAGCGACCCGATCACGCCCGCCGCCGGGCCGAGCACCCCGGCCTGGGCGCAGGAGGGCACCGAGCCGGCCGGTGGCGGCTCTGCGAACGCGCAGCGGTAACAGGCGCTCAGCCCCGGCCGGATCGTCATCACCAGGCCGCTCAGCCCGCTGACCCCGGCCTCCACGAGCGCCACGCGCGCCGCGCAGCAGGCGGCGTTGACCGCGTAGCGGGTCGCGAAGGAGTCCGAGCAGTCGACCACGAGGTCGTGGCCCTCGAGCAGCGCCGCGGCGTTCTCGGGCTCCAGGCGTACCTGGTAGGGGTCGATCACCACCTCGGGGTTGAGGAAGCTGAGCTTGGCCGCCGCGCTGTGGGCCTTGGGCTGCCCGAGGTCCGGCGTGAAGTGCAGGTGCTGGCGGTGCAGGTTGGAGACCTCGACGAGGTCGGCGTCCACCAGGCCGAGGCGGCCGACCCCGGCGCCCGCGAGGTAGGCGGCGACCGGCGAGCCGAGCGCGCCCATGCCCACGACGAGCACGCTGGCGTCGCGCAGCGCGAGCTGCGCGGCCTCGCTCCACTGCGGCAGCACGAGCTGGCGCGAGTAGCGCTCCAGCTCGGCGCCGGTCAGGCGCTCGGGCTGGGCGGCCGGCGCGCTCACCTCGGGCGGCGGCGCCGCGGACGTGTCGCGGCCGGCGCGCACGGCGGCGCCGACGACCTCGCCGAGGAAGCCGCGGCGGTCCTTCATCGCCGGACGATCCGGACGGTCGTGCCCTCGACGGCCACCGCGTGCCCGTCTTCCGCGGCGGAGCGCGGCACGTTCTCCAGCGCCTCGCCGGGCGGGCAGAGCACGGTCAGGGCGTCGCCGGGCGCGAGCCGCTCGAGCTCGAGCTTGGTCCGCACCCACGTCATGGGGCAGGTCAGGCCGGTGATGTCGAGCGTGCGGGCGGCCACGGATTCACCGTAGCGCCAGCACCAGCCCGCGGATCGCCGCCGGATAGCGGTAGGTGAGGCCGCCGTGCTTGCCGTCGAACAGCTCGAGCGTGTGCTGCACCCCGAGCTTTGAGAGCTCGTCGGAGAACGCCTGCGCCCCGAGGTCGAGGAAGTACTCGTCGGAGCGGCCCGCCTCGACGTGGATGTGGCGCATGCCGCGCAGGGCATCGGCGTGGCGCGGGGCCATCCGCACCGGGTCCCAGTCCAGCCATTGCGCCCACACGTCCTCGATCAGGCGGCCCGTGCCCAGCTCGACGGGAAACAGCGCCTTGCCGGGCCGCTGCGGGTCGGGCGAGTAGGCCGCCGCGTAGCCGTAGAGGTCCAGGCCCTCGAAGCGCCCGAAGTCGAAGCCGTGGGCGGCCCTCAGCCGCTCCCACAAGACGTCCCAGGAGCCCTCGAACGCGTCGCGCAGCTTGCGCACCGTCGCGGGGAACATCGCCAGGTAGGCGGCCTCGAACAGCGCGTCGCCCGAGTGCGAGGCCAGCCCGCCGAAGACGTCCGGGCGCAGCATCGGCACGACCATCGCGCCGTAGCCGCCGGAGGACTTGCCGGTCAGCCCGCGATGCCGGGCACCGGGCAGCGCCGGATAGTGCGCATCCACGAACGGCACGATCTCGTCGCACAGGTAGTCCATGTACGGGCCGGTGCTCGTGGAGTTGATGAACTGCGAGCCGCCGTAGGCCGTCCACGCGTCCACCAGCACCACCAGGGCCGGCGGGCAGTGGCCGGAGGCGAACATCTCGTCGAGGCGCTCGATCAGGTTGGGCTCGAACGGCGATCGGTTTGCCCAGCTGTCGACCTGGCCCGTGTAGCCCTGGATGACGTAGACGCTCGGGACCGGCTCGGCGTCCTCGACGCCCGGAGCGCGATAGACCCACAGCGGGCGGATCGGCGAGTCGCCGAGCGGGTTGCCCGCCAGCAGCTCGGACTCCACGGTGAGCTTGTCGAGCCTCCCGCGCAGCGGGCGCTCCCACGGCGGCCCCGGCGATCCGTCGGCGGCGCGCAGCGCCACTAGTGGCCCACTACCGCGCCGCCGCGGCGGGCTCGGGGGCGAAGAACGGCGTCGAGACGTAGCGCTCGCCCGAGTCGGGCAGCACGACGACGATCCGCTTGCCCGCCGCCTCCTCGCGCGCGGCGACCTCCAGCGCGCCCCACAGCGCGGCACCGCAGGAGATGCCGGCCAGCACGCCCTCCTGGCGCGCGGTCGCGCGGGCGGTCTCGATCGCGTCCTCGTCGTCGACGGCGATGACCTCGTCGAGCAGCGCTCGGTCGAGGACGGGCGGCACGAAGCCCGCCCCGATCCCCTGGATCTTGTGCGGCCCGGCCGGGCCTCCGGAGAGGACCGGCGACGACGCTGGCTCGACGGCGATCACCTTGAGGTCCGGGTTGCGCTCCTTGAGGTATCCGCCCGCGCCGGTGATCGTCCCGCCGGTGCCCACGCCGGCGACCAGATAGTCGACCTTCCCGTCCATCGCCTCCCAGATCTCGGGCCCGGTCGCTCGCCGGTGCGCCTCGGGATTGGCGGGGTTGGAGAATTGATCGGGGAGCCAGACGTCGCCGTCGCGCGCGAGCGCCTGCGCGGCCGCGACCGCCTCGTTCATTCCGCCGAGGGACTCCGTGATGTGGACCTGGGCGCCGTAGAGGCGCAGCAGCCCCTCGCGCTCGCGGCTCATCCCCTGCGGGAGCGTGAGGATCAGCTCATAGCCCTTGGCCGCGCAGACGAACGCCAGCGCGATCCCGGTGTTCCCGCTGGTGGCCTCGACGATGGTCGTGCGGCCCGGCTCGATGCGCCCCTCGGCCTCGGCGGCCTCGATCATCGAGACCCCGATGCGGTCCTTGACCGAGCCGCCGGGGTTGAACATCTCGAGCTTGGCGAACAACTCGGCGTTCGCGCTCGGTGGAAGCAGGCGGGTGAGCTGGACCATCGGCGTGCGCCCGACGTGGTTCGCAATGTTGATCGGGATAGGCGGCATTGCCGACTGCCGAGTCTACGACGTGTCCGGCCACCCGAGCGCAGCTGCCAGCGCTCGCGCGAAGCGCTCGGCGTCGTCGTCGCCCGCGGTGCGCAGCAGCAGCGGCTCCTCGCCGACGGAGAACCACCAGTGGCGCAGCGGCGACTCGGCGCCGAGGCGCTCGGAGACCTCGACCGACGTGGTCGCGGGCTCGAGCGGCGTGCGGCGGCAGCGCACGGCGTCCGGCGTGCCCGCGGCGGCACCGACGGTCCAGACCTGCCACAGCGCCCGGCCGGCGAGCGCGACCACGAGCGGCCTGCCGTCCCCGCCGGGGACCGCGGCGGCGGCCTCGGGGTCGGGCACGCGCTCGGCGAGCGCGCGGGCCACGCCCTGCACGGCGTCCGGAGCCGGCACCTCGCCCTCGGCGTGGCCGGCCGACCAGTCCTCTGCCAGGGCGCGGGCGCGGTCACGATCCACGCAGCCACCCTAATCTCCGCCGATGGCCCGCGCGAGGCTAGTCGGCATCAACCACGTGGCGCTGGAGGTCGGCGACCTCGACATCGCGCTGGAGTTCTACGGGCGCCTGTTCTCCTTCGAGCTGCGCGGCCGCGGGCCCGGCATGGCGTTCCTGGACCTCGGCGATCAGTTCCTCGCGCTCGCCGAGGGTCGCGAGCAAGGTCCCGACGACGATCGCCACTTCGGGCTCGTGGTCGATGATCGCGAGGCCGTGCGCGCCGCGCTGCGCGATGCGGGCGTCGCGCTGATGCCGGGCCGCGGAGTGCGCTTCCTCGATCCCTGGGGCAACGCGGTCGAGATCGTCGAGTACGGCGAGATCCAGTTCACGAAGGCGGCGCCGGTGCTGGCCGGGATGAGCCTCGGCGACCTCGAGAAGACCGAGGCGGCGCGTGCCGAGCTGGCGAAGAAGGGGCTCGCCGGCTAGGCCAGCGCAGCCCGGTGCTCGCCGCGCTCCAGCAGGGCGCGGCCACTGCGGGTGATCACATAGTTCGCCTCGTGATCGTCGAACGCATACAGGGCGATCGCCTCGCGGTTCAGCAGGCGCTGCAGCGCCTCGGCGAAGAGGATCTTGTCCTCCCGGTCCAGCGAGACCGGCAGGGCGCGGCTGTAGTTGCCGAACACGAGCTGCGCCGACAGCTCGTGGTTCTTGCCCAGGTCCCTGCCCTCGTAGGGCCCGAACACGAGCTCGAGCAGCCGGGAAGCGAGCTCCCCGACCGGTAACGATCGAAGCTCGGCGAGCTTCGCGTCGTTCTCGGCGGACATGCTGCGACCCTATCCGCGATGCGCGCGGCCGTCATGCATGCCTTCGGCGAGCCGCTGAGCCTGGAGGACGTCCCCGATCCCGCCGTGCCTCGCGACGGCGCGGTGATCGAGGTGGGCGCCACCGGCGTCTGCCGCAGCGACTGGCACGCGTGGCAGGGCCACGACCCCGTGATCCGCCTCCCCCACGTGCCCGGCCACGAGCTCGCGGGCGTGGTCGCGGCGGTGGGTCCCGAGGTCGCTCGCGTGCGGGTGGGCGACCGGGTGACGGTGCCGTTCTGCTGCGGGTGCGGGCGCTGCGCGCCCTGCCGCGAGGGCCACACGCAGGTCTGCGAGGTCGACTACCAGCCCGGCTTCACCGCCTGGGGCTCGTTCGCCGAGCTGGTCTCCGTGCCGGTGGCCGACCTCAACTGCGTCGCGCTGCCCGAGGGCCTCGAGCTCGCCGACGCCGCCGCGCTCGGCTGTCGCTTCATGACCGCGTTCGCGGCGCTCGGCGTGCGTGGCCGCCTGCAGCCGGGCGAGTGGCTCGCCGTCCACGGATGCGGCGGCGTCGGCCTGTCGGCCGTGATGCTCGCCACCGCGCTCGGCGCGCACGTGGTGGCCGTCGACCTCGACGAGCGCGCGCTGGCGCTCGCGACCGAGCTCGGCGCCGCGCACGCCGTCCTCGCGCGCGAGGGCGACCCGGTCGAGCAGGTGCGCGAGCTCACCGGCGGCGGCGCCCACGTCTCGATCGACGCGATCGGCAGCGCGGCGGCCTGCGCCGGCTCGATCCGCTGCCTGCGCAGCCGGGGCCGTCACGTCCAGGTCGGCCTGCTCTTCGGCGCCGACCGCGAGCCGCCGGTGCCGATGGCCGAGGTGATCGCGCGCGAGCTCCAGCTGCTCGGGGTCCACGGGATGGCCGTGCGCCATTTCCCGGCACTGCTGCAGCTCGTCGCCTCGGGGGCGGTTCAGCCCGGCCGCCTGGTGCGCAGGCGGATCGCGCTCGGAGACGCCTCGGACGCCCTCGAGGCGATGTCGGGCGGCGGCAGCGACGGCATCGTGGTCGTCGACCGGATGGGGTACTGACCCGACTCACGCCGCACGCGCGCGGCGCCGAAAAGGAGGAAGCGGTGGGGCGGGCTAGTGCATCCGTGCGCGTTCCGTGCCCGCCCCACCACACCGCCTATCGGCAGCGGCCACGCCCTTCGCGCTAGCCGTGGACGCATGTCGGCGGCGAGTTACGCTCCGGCGCGTGACAGCCGACCGAGGAGGACCATGACCTACATCGAGGGCGTCCCTGAGCCCGATGCCACGGGGGCCGTCGCGGAGCTGTACGAGACCGACCGGGAGGCGTTCGGCGAGCTGCCCAACTTCACCCGTGCCTTCTCGCTGCGCCCGGAGGTCTACGCCGTCTGGAGCCAGCTCAACGGAGCGATCAAGGCGAACATGGACCTGCGCCGGTACGAGCTCGCCACCGTCGCCGCGGCGCGCCGCCTGCGCTCCAGCTACTGCACGCTCGCCCACGGTTCGGTGCTGATGGACAAGTTCCTGGCACCGGAGGCGGTGCAAGCGCTGGTGGAGGACTTCCGAACCGCCAACCTCGAGCCGGTCGACCTCGCCGTGATGGAGCTCGCCGACAAGGTCGCCCACGACGCCACCGCCGTCACCCAGGAGGACGTCGACCGCCTGCGAACCCTCGGGCTCACCGACGCCGAGGTCCTCGACGTCGTGCTCGCCGCTGCCGCGCGGAGCTTCTTCAGCAAGACGCTCGACGGCCTGGGCGCCGAGCCCGACGTGAAGTACTCGGGGCTCGAGCCGGGGCTCCGGGACACGCTCACGGTCGGGCGCCCGATCGCCGCCGGCGATCAGATGTAGTACATCGTCGCGCCCGCCGCGGTGTTCTCGCGCTCGACCACGTCGGCGATCGTGGCGGTGGCGAGGACGGCCTTCGCGGCCGCGCTGGCCTCGGCGAAGATCGACTCCGAGCCCGCCCCCAGCGGCCCGTCGAGCAGCTCGACGATCTCGAGCACCGAGATCCCTCCCGGCTCGCGGGCGAAGGAGTAGCCGCCCTTCACGCCGCGCTGTGAGCGCAGGATGCCGGCGCGGCGCAGGACCGCGAAGAGCTGCTCGAGGAACTGGACCGGGATCTCGCGGCGGCGGGCGAGCTCGCCGATCGGGACCGGGGCGTCGCCGCCGATGCGCGCGAGCTCGGTGAGCGCGCGCAGGGCGTAGGGCGACTTCGTGGTGATCGAGAGCATCCGCTCGCGATCGTATGCGAGCCGTCGGGCGCCAGGCGCCGGCGGCGCTCCTACAGCCAGCCGCGCTCGGTGGCGTGGAGCACGGCCTGGGCGCGGTCGACCGCGCCGAGCTTGCCGTAGATGTTGTGCAGGTGCGTGCGCACGGTGCTGGTCGAGAGCGACAGCTCGTGGGCGATCTGCTTGTAGACGAAGCCCTTGGCGAGGCGCTTGAGGACCTCGAGCTCGCGGGCGGAGAGCGGGCACGGTTCGACCGAGCGCGGGCGCTGCGAGGACGGGTAGGGCAGGTCGTAGAGCACCGCGCGCAGCTCGCTGGGCCCGAACCCGACCGCGCGGGCGGAGCGCAGCAGCTCGACGGAGGACACCGGCAGCCCCTGCGAGTAGTGGGCGAGCATGTCGGCGAGGCGGACGAAGGCGGCGTCGCCGTGGGCGTCGTCGGCGTGGTGGCGCTCGATCGCCGAGGCGATCGACTTCGGGAGGTTCCAGCGGCGGGTCAGCACGCCGCCGACCAGCGCGTGGTCGACGCCGAGCTCACGGCGCTCGTAGTGCAGGCGCTCCTCGGGCGTGCGCGCGGGGCCGTGGACCTGGCGCGGGTAGCCGGGGTAGGCGTGCATGAGCACGAGCTTGCCGACGTCGTGGAGCAGGGCAGTGACGAGCAGGCGGTCGCGGTGCGGGTAGCCGGCCTGGGCTGCGAGGCGGTCGGCGGCGCGCTGGACCGAGACGGCGTGCAGGCGGAAGCGCTCGGGCGCCGCGTCCCAGGTCTTGCCGCGCTCGAAGAACTCGAAGACCTCGGCGCCGGCCGCGAGGCCCTGGACCGCTTCGGGCGAGAGCACCTCGACCGCGGTCACGACGCTCTCGACCTGGCCGCGCTTGGGGCCCTCGACCGCGTTGGCCAGGCGCAGCGCGGCGATCACGAGCGCGACGTCGGACTCGATCGCCGACACGACGGCCCCGACCGAGGGACGCTCCTCGGCGATCAGCGCGAGCACGCGGTTGCGCGACTCCGCCAGCGCCGGGAATACCTCGAGCGCCTCGAAGGCCGCGGTGAGGCGCTTGCCGTGCCCCTCGTTGTGGGGGCGCCCGACGACGTTGTGCGGACTCGGCGAAGGCCGCGGCCGGGACCGTGGGGTCAGCATCCGTGAAGTGGTGGCAGGGGGAGTCACGTCGAGAGGGTCGGTCAGGTCAGGGGGATCGGACGCAGGCATGGACGGCCGGCTTCAGCCCGTATCGGCAGGGGTGGACGCACGGTTGAGGGGCGAGTGGCCCATCACGCCGCTTCCAGGCGTTTCAGTGTCTCCGCGCGCCCCATCAGCGCGACCGTCTCGAAGATGCCGGGCGAGATCGTCGTACCGGTGAGCGCGACCCGCACGGGCTGGAAGACCTGCTTGGGCTTGGCTCCCGCGCGCTCGACCACCCCGCGCAGCGCCACCTCCACGTCCTCGACCGTCCATGGCTCCGGCACGGCCTCCAGCCCCGCGCGGGCCTCGGAGAGCATCTCGCGCGCGCCCGGAGCCTCGAGCACCTTGCGCCGGGCGTCCGGATCGTCGACCGGGCCCTCGAAGAAGGAGCGCGCGAGCGGCCAGAACTCCGCAAGCGTGGAGATCTTGTCCTGTGTGACCGCGACCAGGTCGCGCAGCCCGGGCTGCCCGGTGAACGCCTCCAGGCGCGCGGTTAGATCGTCGAGCGGGAGCTCGCGCAGGTAACGCCCATTCATGTGGCGCAGCTTCTGCTCATCGAACACCGCCGGAGACTTGGAGACCCGGTCCAGCGAGAAGTGGCGCTGGAGCTCCTCGGTGGTGAAGAACTCCTGGGACTCGTCGAAGCCCCAGCCCAGCAGCGCCACGTAGTTGCGCACCGCCTCGGGCAGGTAGCCGGCCGCGCGCAGCTCCTGCACGGAGGCCGCGCCGTGGCGCTTTGAGAGCTTCTTGCCGTCGGGCCCGTGCAGCAGCGGCACGTGGGCGTAGAGCGGCGGCTGCTCGCCCATCGCGGCCAGGATCAGCATCTGCTTGGGCGTGTTGGAGTAGTGGTCGGCGCCGCGGACGACGTGGGTGATGCCGGCGTCGAGGTCGTCGACCACCACCGCCAGGTGGTAGACGGGGGTGCCGTCGGCGCGCGCGATCACGAGGTCGTCCTGGAGCGCGTTCTCAAAGCTCGACTCGCCGCGGATGACGTCGTGGACCACGGTCGCGCCGGAGTCTGGGACGCGCAGGCGCACGGCGCCCTCCCCCTCGTCAGCACCGCGGTAGCCGCGGTTGCCGTGCTCGGCCTTCCAGGCGTCGATCTGCTCGCGCCCGGCGGTCGAACGGTAAGCGTGGCCGGACTCGATCAGGCCCCGCACCACCTCGGCGTGGCGCTCGCCGCGCTGGGACTGGAAGACCGGCTCGCCGTCGTAGTCGAGCTCGAGCCAGCGCAGCGAGTCGAGGATCTGCTCGACGTTCTCGGGCGTCGAGCGCTCGCGGTCGGTGTCCTCGATGCGCAGCACGAACTCGGCACCGGCGCCGCGGGCCAGCAGCCAGTTGTACAGTGCCGTCCGCGCACCCCCGATGTGCAGGGCACCCGTCGGCGAAGGGGCGAATCGCACACGCATCTGGACACAGCATGCCATGTGACCCGGGCGTCCAGAATCCATGCTGATCGGCGCACACGTATCCCCCGCAGGCGGACCCGCGATAGCGGTGCAGCGCGGCGTGGACCTCAGCTGCGACGCGATCCAGATCTTCAACCAGAACCCCCGCGCCTGGCGGCCTCGCGAGTACTCGGAGGCCGAGGTCGCCGACCTGCACTCCGCGATCGCCGGCTCTGCGGTCGACGCGCTGATGATCCACGCCGTCTACCTGCTCAACTGCGCCTCCGAGGACCCAGAGATCCGCGGCAAGTCGCTCACGGCGCTCATCGGCGCGCTGCGCGCCGGCGCGGCGCTCGGCGCGCACTGCGTCGTGCTGCATCCGGGCTCCGCGCTCAAAGGCGACGTCCCCACCGCCCTGGAGCGCGCGGCGGAGACGATCGCCGAGGCGCTGGCGGAAACGGAGGCCTGCCCGCTGCACCTGGAGAACACGGCGGGCGCGGGCGGGACGCTCGGGCGCTCCTTCGAGGAGCTCGCGACGCTGATCGAGCTGGCGGGGGGCGAGGATCGCCTCGGCGTGTGCCTGGACTCCTGCCACCTGCTCGCCTCGGGCTTCGACGTGCGCAGCGCCGCCGGCCTGAGCGGCGTGCTCGACGACTTCGACGCCGTCGTCGGGCTGCCGCGGCTGGGCTCGCTGCACTACAACGACTCGGCGACCCCGCTGGGCTCGAACGTCGACCGCCACGCCAGCCCCGCCACAGGGGAGCTCGCGCGGGACGGGTGCGCGGCGTTCCTGTCCGAACCCCGCTTCGAGGGGATGCCCGTGGTGCTCGAGGGTCCCGGCGTCGAGGGCAAGGGGATCGTCGGAGAGGACATCGCGTTCGCGCGCGAGCTGCGCGCGGAGGGCCTCGCGTCGCGATGAAGCGCCTGCTCGTGGCCATCATCTGCCTGTGCGCGGCCGCGCCCTCGGCCGCGCAGGCGGCCGCGTTCGGAACGCCGGCGGTGTTCGGCGCCAACGGGGGCAGCGTGCTGCGCTTCCCCCAGGCCGTGGCCTATGACGAGGCCGCCGGGGTGCTCTACGTCGCCGACCAGTACTCGTTTCTGGTCAAGCGCTTCTCGCCCGACGGGACCTTCCAGGGCGAGTGGGGCGGCTACGGCACCGAGCCCGGGCGCTTCGGCGCCACCAGCGGCACCGGCACCGCGACGGCGACGAGCGGCACGGTCGGCGGGATCGGCGGCATCGCCGTCGGTCCCGGCGGCGACGTCTACGTGCTGGACTCCTTCAACGGGCGCGTCGAGCAGTTCAGCTCCGGCGGCACCTACAAGCGCTCGGTCGACGGGTTCGACACCGGAATCAACGGCGGCGTGGCGATCGAGGGCGATCAGCTCTACGTCGCCGACCAGAACAACGACCGCATCGAGCGCTTCGTCCTCGGCGCGGACGGCGCTCCGGCGTTCGCCGGCCAGTTCGGCTCCAGCGGCAGCGGCGACGGGCAGCTGAGCAAGCCGCAGGGCGTCGCGGTCGACCCCGGCGGCGCGCACGACGTGTTCGTGGCCGACGACGACAACCACCGCGTCCAGCGCTTCAGCGCCGCCGGCCTCTACGAGGCCCAGGTCGGCAGCTTCGGGTCGGGGGACGCACAGTTCAAGAACCCCTACGACGTCGGCGTCGACCACGACGACCAGCTCTACGTCGCCGACAACCAGAACCACCGCGTGCAGCGCTTCCAGGCCAGCACCTTCGCGTTCCGCGGCGGCTTCGGCGGCTTCGGGACCGCCGACGGCCAGATGGCCAACGTGCGCGCGCTGAGCGGCATCGCGGCCTCGCCGTCCGGCGGCGTCTACGTGGGCGACACCTCCAACGACCGCGTCGACGAGTTCGCCTCCGACGACCACTTCGTGCGCACCTGGGGTGCGTCGGGCCGCTCGGCGGGGAACTTCACGCTCCCGCGATCGGTCGCGGTGGACGCCCAGGGCACGATGGTGGTGGCCGACACGCGCAACGACCGGATCGAGCGCATCCGCTCCGACGGCTCGTTCCTCGACCAGTGGGGCAAGACGAGCTCGCTCGGCTACCCGACCACGGGCAACGGGCCGAAGGAGTTCCGCGATCCGGCCGGCGTGGCGATCGACCCGGCCTCGGGCGAGATCTACACGGTCGAGGGCGGCAACCACCGCGTCCAGCGTTTCAGCGCCGGCGGCGCGCACCTGGCCACCTACGGCGGGGTGGCGGCGGGCGCGGCGCCCGGCCAGTTCTCCGAGCCGCTCGGCGTGGCGGTGGGCCCCGGCGGCGAGCTCGTCGTGGCCGACACGCACAACGATCGCCTGCAGCGGCGCGACCCGGCCACGGGCGAGTGGACTGTGCAGGGCGACTTCGATCGCCCCGCCGCGGTCGCCGTCGACGGCGCGGGGCGGCGCTACGTAGCGGAGTACGGCGCCGGCCGCGTGCGCGTGGTCGGGGCCGACGGCGCGGCGATCGCGAGCATCGACGGGCTCGACCACCCCGAGGGCGTCGCGGTCGACGGCGACGGACGGGTGGTGGTCGCGGACTCCGGGCGCCATCGGGTGCTGCGCTACGCGCCCTCCGGCGACGGCTACGCGCTGGAGACGACGCTGGGCGCGCGCGGCGCCGCGCCCGGCGAGTTCGTCCAGCCACTGGGGGTGGCCGTCGACCCGTCGGGAACGGTGTACGTCGCCGACACCTACAACCACCGCATCCAGCGCTTCGGGCCGGCCGTTCCCGCGCCCGCTCCGGCTCCGGTCCCGGCCGCCACGCCCGCCCCGGCCACAGCCGCCGCTCCCCGCGCCCAGCCGGCGGCCCTCCGCCGCGCTGCCCGCGGCCTCACCCTCGCGGTCAGACCGGCGCGAGACAGGCATCGTCCGTACCGGTTCACGCTGCGCGGACGGCTGCTCCTTCCGGCCGGAGTCGCTCGCAGGAGCGGGTGCCGCGGCCGCGTGGAAGTCCGCGTGGGGACTCGGCGCCGCGTTGCGTCGCTCAAGCGCGACTGCAGCTTCAGCGTGCGGATCGTGACGCCTCGGGGGCGCCGGCGCGTGCGCGCAACGTTCATGGGCAACGCGGCCGTGGCTCCCGTGAGCGCCCGTTCCCGGCGCGCTCGGGCCGGATGACGCCGACCACGGACCCGGAGCCTTCGCGAACTCGAATCGCCGCTAGGCCGGGACCGCGACCGGCAGCGCACGCGCCGGCGCCAGCAAGCGGTCAAGCTCGGCCTTCAGCGACGCGTTGCGCGCCGCGACGCGGTAGCCCGCTCCGAACTTCAGACGCCGCGGGCCCGAGCGGGTCTGCACGTCGAGCACGATCTCGCAGTCGCCGGGGTAGTCCTCGCAGAGCCGCTTGAGGTCCTCGATCACGCCGGCCGAGAGGCGGTCGGCCTCGACGGTCAGCCACAGCGGCTTGGGAGGCTCGGCGGCCGTGGCCGCCGTGACCCGGGCGCGCTCGATCTCGGCGTCGGAGGGATCGAAGCGCTCGACGTCCTGCACCACCAGCACCGTCCTCCCCGCCTCCTTCTGGTCCACGCGGGCGCGCACGATCACGATCTCGTCGAGCGCCATCGCCGCCTCCGCGGTGGCGAGCGTCTTCTCGAACAGCATCACCTCGACGGAGCCCTCGAGGTCGTCGATCGTCGCGAACATGATCTGGGCCCCCGAGCGCGCGCGGATCTTCTTCGCGGCGGTCACCATGCCGCCGACCTTGACCCACTCGTGGTCCTTGCGCTCAGGGACCTCCGCGCACGTGCAGTCGGCCTTCGCCAGCAGCGCCTCGCGCACGCGCTTGAGCGGGTGGTCGGAGATGAAGAGGCCGATCGACTCCTTCTCCATCGCGAGCAGCTCGGGGCGCTCGAACTCCTGGATCGGGATGGGCGGGTGCGTCGGGGCGGCGAACGGGGAACCGCCCGCGGCGTCGGCCGGGCCGGCGAGGTCGAAGATCGAGCCCTGGCCGATCTGGGCGTCGAGCTGGGCCTTTGCGCCCGCACCCTGCGCGGCCTCCAGCACCTCGAGCATGCCCCTGCGCGCAGCGCCCGTCGAGCCGAAGGCCCCGCACTTGATCAGCGCCTCGATCGCCTTCTTGTTGACCGTGCGGCAGTCCACGCGCTCGCAGAAGTCCCACAGCGACGAGAACGGGCCGCCCTCCTCGCGGGCGCACTTGATCGCCTCGACCGCGCTGTAGCCGACGCCCTTGACCGCATCCAGGCCGAAGCGCACGTTGCCCTCGACGACCATGAACTCGTGGTCTGACTCGTTGACGTCGGGCGGCAGGATCTCGATCCCCATCTGCTCGGCCCGCGCGACGAAGAACGGGACCTTGTCCTTCGTCGACATCACGGACGAGATCAGCGCCGCCATGTACTCCGCCGGGTAGTTCGCCTTCAGCCACGCGGTCCGGTAGGAGATCAACGCGTAGCAGGCGGCGTGGGAGCGGTTGAACGAGTAGTCAGCCGACTTCTCGTTGGTCGCCCACAGCCACTCGGCCACGTCGCGGCGCGTGCCCGACGCCTCGCAGCCGGCGAAGAACGCGGGCTTGAGCTCGGCCATCGCGGCGCGGTTCTTCTTGCCGATCGCCTTGCGCAGGTCGTCCGCGCGTGCGCCCGAGAAGCCGGCCAGCTCCTTGGAGATCAGCATCGCCTGCTCCTGGTAGAGGATCACGCCGTAGGTGGGGCCGATGATCGACTCGAGGCGCTCGTCGGGGATCGTCACCGTGTTGACGTCGCGCTTGCCGCGCGCGTACGTGGGGATCTGGTCCATCGCGCCCGGGCGGTACAGCGCGCCGAGGGCGACGAGGTCGTCGAACTCGGTCGGCTT